>JAHQWJ010000120.1 GCA_029856125.1 Promethearchaeia archaeon
TAGTTTCTTTTGAGATCGCAAATAAATCTAATACTGTACTTACCGTACTTCCAATCGGCAATGTGACTATTTTTTTTGGTGGAGCAATATTTCGTAAATTAGCGAAAAATTTGATAGTTGCTGTGATATTCTTTTTATCATTCATCTTCATTTCGTTCAAAATACCATTTGTATAATAGAGACATATTCCTAGGAAACAGACCAACTCTATCGCCGTCTTTTACTTTTTTATTGAATCCCGAATATGTGCCATTCACAAATAAGTGATATGTATCCTCTTTTTCAATTGCATATTTATTTAATATATCGGAGATAGTTTCGATTCCATTGCTTTCAATTTGCAAATTTAATGGTAAAGCGTCTGAAATAGTGTAGCCTTCAATTTTTTTCCGTAAATCTCCAAAAATTTTCACTAAGATAGTCATTTTAAAAAACTATGCGCCCCAAACTTTGTCTAATTCCTCATCTGATACGTTAAATACTTCATTGTGTGGTGGTAACGGCTCCTTTAAGAAAAACTCTGGTAATCTATCGTCTTTTTCTGTAAAACCCGCTGCCTTGTTAAATGCTCTTTCAGTATCTATAATTTGTTGTCCATAACCGGCTACATCATTAACAGTAAGACTAGTCCCTAATACACCATTAAGCGTATCAACAACGCCTACTAATCCTTCAGGAATATCTAATACAGCAAAAGCGATGAAAAGACAATATCCTGATGCATCTATGGCTGCAGTAGCGAGTTGCAAATTGCGCGATAAATCAGACTTATTTGTATCTTTAGGATCTGCTGTTCCACCGACTCCCATGATTTCAGTGGCGATAGCATATCCTGCTGTGTGATCTGCCCCCTGAGGAGTCGTTGCATAAGTTACGCCAATTCCTTTAATTGCTCGTGGATCGTATGCAGGTAAGCTTTGACCTTTTACTACGGGAACTCTGGTCACACCAAATGCTTGTGCCGTAAAAGCTGTACCGTTGGCTAAAATTCTCCCAGTTGGAGTTTTTTTCTTAATTTCGTCGAATAACTTTAAAGCACCTTTTTCATCTCCAAATTCGGTTAAACCCCCTTCCATAGCAACTCCAATTAAACCACCCGCTTCAATCGTGTCTAAACCTAAATCGTTACAAGCTCTATTTAATTCTCCAATGACATCTAAATCGTAAATACTGCAATTTGGACCTAAAGCCCATACGCTTTCGTACTCTAAAACACCAACGGGATCTTTCCCACCGGGTTTTGTCCACACTTCAGAACATTGGATAACACATCCTGGACTACAGAAATGAGGACGAACGCCACCTCGCTTCTTTATTTCCTCTGCCTTTACCTCTCCAGATACTTTTTCAGATCTATCGTCTTGACCAGATGAAAAATTACGCTGTGGTAACCCCCCTGCTTCGTTTATAATGTTGACTAATACTCCCGTGCCAAACGAATTAAGCGCTCCACCAGGTTTTGTTACGTCGTGGCTGGTTAAAGCGTTCGTTAATTTTTTGACACCCATATTAAAAGCTTCTTTGTTTAAAATCTCTACTCCTGGCGCTCCAGTATCATCTACTACAATAAATTTTAGCCCTTTTGATGCCATAACAGCACCAAGTCCGCCTCGTCCTGCGTATCTACTTGGTAGTCCTTCAGGATCGTTAAAACAGATTCCAGAAGCGGCTCCCATTATTTCAGCTGCAATACCAACACCACTAATACTTACTTTATCGCCAAATTCCTTATATAATTCTTTATAAACATCATAGAGTCCTTTATTCGACCACTTATTTGCTTTTATAATTTCAGTGCCATCATTTGTAACTTTCAGGAGATAATAATCATCCCCTTTATGCTTACCTTCGACTACAATCGCGGCGATTCTCATTCTTCCTAATTTTTGAGCAAAATTTGTGCCTGCATTTGCCTCTTTAATCCCCCCTGTTAATGGAGATTTACCTCCAACAGATATTCGCCCAGATGTTGGCGCTTTTGATCCCGTAACCAGTCCCGGAGCAAATACTAGCTTATTATATGCCCCTAATGGATGGCAAAGTGGATCAACTTCTTTTGCAACAATTGTGGAGGTAAGAGCTCTTCCACCTAAAGCTACAAAATCTGCTGGAAAATCCTCAAAATTGGCTTCAAGTTTTGTCATATCTACTCTTAAAATTCTTTTTGCCATGATATTTCACCTCTATTTTTAGGCATTTAATATATGTGATAGATGGTTATATAAATCTACGTTATGTAAAGATAAACCAGACGAAAGATAAACTGAACAATACGATCATTTAATTGGTTAAAAAATGATAAGATATAAAAAGCAGGCTCGAGGGGATTTGTTCAAGAAACGCGAAGTACGTATCTCATTGAACCCCCGACCTTCTGCTTTCTCCATACAAATTATGTAGGAGGCAGCTGCGATATCCGTGCTTCGCTACGAGCCTTTTTTTTAAATAACGAGTGTTATGATCTAAAAATAACTATAAAATAAAAAAGTAGAGAAAATTGAGTGATCTTTTTAACCATAAAAGGAAACATAAATCAAAAGGTTTTAATTTTCAAGGTTAATTTAACATATTATAATAGATTATTTTGAAATATTTTTTTCTTAGAGCTAATTAATATGGAAAAGAGAAGCTATCAACAAGGCAAACCAAATAGACCCATTGATTATTTAAAGAATTCTATTGACAAGGTTATATTGATAAAAGTTAAGAGGAACCGCCTCTTCAGAGCAACTTTACGCTCGTTTGATGAACATCTGAATCTTTACATTGAAGATGCATCACAACTTTTCGAATATATGGATGAAGATGGAAATGTTAAAGAAGAACACGAATCACTTGGCAATATTGTGTTACGTGGGGACAATGTTATCTTTTTGAATTTAGCAAATTAGGGTAAAAAGATTCTAGTCCTTGTTCCATTGGGTTTTTGAATCGTAATTAAAAATCATATAGGATCTTTACTTTCATTTAGATTAAGTAAAAAACATATTAAAGTTAAAGTCTTTTTCAATAAGTGAGAAACCTAATATTAAATTTGATTGATTTAGTTATTTAAAAAGAGATTTTAATAAGTGATTGAACCAGAATATCTCAAGCGACGAAATTCATTGGTAGTCAGCCCCAATTTAGGTCACCCCCTATATATTGGTATAGATAGCAGATTAAAGCAGAGAAAATTTGAAATTAAACTTTTATTTGCAAGTAATATTCCGAATTTAACTAATTTTGAGGGTTTTTTAAGAAAGAACCTAAAGCTCGTTCCAATTCTCGAATACAAGTGGAAGTTAACGAAATTACTTGAAAAAACAAAAAAAAAGGGGATATGGGACAAATTAAAAAGGTTTTTTGCCAGACGTAAAAAAAGCAGACAGAAGACGCAAGAAATCAAGGAAATCACCGACTCAAAAGGAGATACATTTGATATTGTCCAAAGGGAAAAGTTAGAAAAGTTAAAACCACGGGCTTTTCGGGGGGATATAATAGACTGTACAGTTTTAGACGTTCAAAATGAATATGAGCGTGAGATCGATAATCCAGGATATGACGATTATCTTAGTCCTCAAAATTATTTAGTCAAACATGAAATTTTTGGGGGTTTAAATAAATTCTACTCAGCAACAATCAATTTTAGCCTGACAGATGAGGTAATCGAGTTTTTAAAGAGTTTTAACTTCGTAATGTTTGATATTCTCCAGCAAAACCCGAATAAAGGTGATAGGATTAACTATCACTCGATTGTAATTTCAAAAAATGACTGGACCAATTTCAAATTTTTACACGCTACAGATTTACATTTAGCCGAAAGAAACGATAGACTCTATGAGATTGTTAAAAAATGGCAAAAATCAGTTAGAAAATCAGAAGTTGGCGAAATTGTAGCTCAAAGTGTTAAAGCAGTCTCTTATTTTCAGAGATTGTTAATGAAGAAACCAGAGGAAAAAGTTGAAACAACTAAACCATTGCACAAACGGTATATTAATCCTAATAATAATTTTAGAAACTTTATCAAACACGTCAATAAGAGCGTGAATCAGAACGATTTAGATTTTGTAGTACTAACAGGAGATATCATCGATTTTTCTATTCTTTCAAAAATAAAAAAAGAGAAGAGGAGGACCTTAGACTTTGATTACGAATTTAGTAATTGGCGGATTTTTAAAGAAATTTTGTTAAACCACCCTCAAAAGATGAGACGAGGGATGGTTACTGGAAACGAAATACTCTGTCCCATTTTTACAATCCCAGGAAACCATGATTTTCGTCCGTATCATTACGATCTTCGTTGGGGTAATTTGTACAAAAAAATAGGATTAAATGGTAACGAAGCGATTGCTTTGAACGACGAGTTGATGGCAAATCCCATTAGCTCTATTACGAAAAATTTCAGGGCTTTAAAAGCCTATTTAATAGAAATCAATTCGTCATTAGATTTTTCTCTCAAACTTGGAGAGAATATTTTCATTTTTCTAAACTCTGGTTCCGATTCTTTTAAAAACATTATAGATTTTGTTAGTGGACACCCCTCGGTAACTGGAGTTTCCAACAAACAAATAAGGTATTTAGAGGACTTGATAAATAAAACCATTAAACCGGGATACAATACATTTCTCATGGTTCATGGCCCTCCAATTAATCCTAAAAAAACCATGAGTAAACGATTTTCTCTTTCAAAAACAAAAGATAAAATGCCTTCTCTCGAAGAATTTAAAGAATCTGTTATGGAAAAATTGGGGAGGCTTCCTTCCGCAATTCGAATCAACGATAAATTTGACTTAAAATTTGGAACAATCTCTTCTAATTGGGCAAAAATCATAAAATTTTGCCTCGATTATTCTGTCCTTACTCTTTCAGGGCATACTCATCAATTAAAAGAGTTTAGGTTGAGTAATCCTCAACAGAAATCTATAAATCCTAATACAACAATTCCAGTTAAACTAGAAAAATTAGAAAATCCCGCAGCTGTATACTACGATTACTATTCTGAAAGGCTTAAAAATCAAAACGAAGTTGAAATCAACGCCCCTTTTGTTGTCCAAACTCCCGCTTTAGGATTAGGGAGTTATCACAAACCTGTTTTAGCCGGGGCTTATCGAGAGATCATAATCGAAAAAGGAAAATTATCTTCTTTTCATGTCAAGTATGTAAAACGATAACCGGTTATAGTTTGAATAAATTAATCGTTTAAACGTATAGGTCTTCCTTTTTTATGAATAGCCATGCCATATACATCTTCCATTCCTTCTAAAACCATCTCTGAAATTGTTGGATGGCTATGTATTGTAGTAGCAACATCGTGAACGGTTAATCCATGCTGCATGGCTAAAGAAATCTCAGATATTAATTCGGGTGCTTCAGCACCAATACAAGATGCACCTAGTATTTTGTTAGTTTTTTTATCGGCGATAATTAGTAAGAATCCATCTTCTTCTCCCATGCACTTCGCCTTCCCTAACGACTCATATGGGAATCTTCCCATAAGTAAATCATATCCCGAATTTTTTGCATTTTTTCTCCTTAGTCCTACTGATCCTATGTTTGGGCTTGTGAAAATAGTCGCGGGAATTATTCGGTAATTAGTAATTTTTTCTTTAACTTGGAATTCATCTAGGCTTGCTAACGCATTTGCCACAGCAACATCACCTTCATACCTAGCAACATGAGCAAGCATTAATCCGCCTGTAACATCACCGATGGCAAATATTCCTTTTACAGATGTTTCTAATGACTCAGAATCTACTTGAATTGCTCCGCGCGGAGCTTCTATTTTTAAATCCTCTAATCCTAAATTTCTTGATTCTTTTGCTCGGCCAATTGTAACCAAGCAGTAATCCGCTTCAACATAAGATTTTTTAGCCTTTTCTATCTGGTCTTTTGGAACATCAGCTGAAATTGTTGTTGCTTTCACGCCTGATCCTGTGTTTAGGATTGATAAAACATTTTGTGAAACAAGGATTTCGATACCAAGATTAGTAAACTTCTTTTGTATCTCTTTCACTACCATAGGTTCTTCGGTTGCGATTGGAGAGGGAAGGTATTCAAGCATTGTAACTTTACTTCCAAAACTAGCAAATATATTAGCAAACTCAGCCCCAGCTACTCCGGCTCCAATAATAAGCAATTTATTCGGTAAAGTTTTAAAGTTAGGGTGTAAGACATCGTCAGTAGTTAATATTCTATCGTGGTCAATATTGAAAGCAGGAATTAACACTGGAGTTGATCCTGTAGCAATTATTACCCTTTTAGCTTTAATTCTTTTATTATCGTTCCCTTCAATCGAAATTTCAAATCCTTCGTTTGCGTTTCCATTTAAAATCTTACCATGTCCTATATATACATCGTTTTTCCATGCACTTTCTAATGTCGCAATTCCATCAGTTAATTCTTTAACAACTTTATTTTTACGAACAACAGCTTTACTGAAATCTAACTTAAAATCACCGAGAATTCCGTGATCCTCTCCCTTTTCCCTAAGTTTTTGGATAAACTCTGCCGATGCGTAGAGCGCTTTTGTTGGAATGCAACCTAAATTTAAACACGTACCTCCTAATTTATTTTTTTCAATCAAGGCAACTTTAGCACCAAATTGAGCAGCTCTAATAGCGGAATGGTATCCTCCTGGTCCTGAGCCAATTACTACAATATCATACAATTCTGAGCCTGGCATTTTCTTTCGATATCTTCAATTGTAATATAAAATACTTATCTTATTGAGATAGATTATACATACAATATTAATTTTAATTTAATTAAATATCTCAAAAAGTATAATTAATTTTTTTCTTGAATATTGTTGATGGAAATGTATATACAAAATTATTCGCAATTAATTTCAGAGAGCCTAAATAGAAATTCCTTAGAGTTAAGAAAAATAGGGCTGAAGTCATTAGAAATTGCAATCAGTTCAGTAGAGCCCAGAAAATTAATTAGAAATGCTATGACAATATCCGATGAAATTCTCATGATCGAGCAGGATAAATACGATCTTAAGAAATTTGAGAGAATTTTAATTATAGGTGGTGGAAAGGCAACCGCTCAAATGGCTATTGCATTGGATGAATTACTAAAAACATCCTCCAAAATTGAATACGAGGGATTTTTAAACATCCCTGAGGATCAAGAATTAAAATTACTTACCCCCACAAAGAACATAATAATGAATTTAGCATCTCATCCTATACCAAATGAAGCTGGCTTAAACGGTGTTAATAAGATGTTAGAACTCGTTGAAAAAACTAGTAAAAGGGACTTAATAATTTGTTTATTTTCTGGAGGTGGTTCTGCCTTACTACCAATGCCAAAAAGAAAAATAAATCTCACAGATATTCAAAAAATCAACTCGTTGCTATTAGCTTCGGGTGCGTCAATTCACGAAATTAACACGATCCGAAAACATATTTCTGATTTTAAAGGAGGTAACCTCGCAAAAAGAATTTATGAGACTAGTAAGGCAACCACACTGACAATTATCATTTCTGATGTTGTAGGGAATAAATTAGATTCAATTGCGTCAGGTCCTACTATTCCTGACTTAACATCCTTCAACGACGCGTATAATGTGTTATTGAAATATAAGTTACTTGATAGGATTCCTATGTCTGTTAAAGAAGTTATTATTGAAGGAGTAAAAAATCCACGCTTAGAAAATCCATCAGAAAATGATCCTGTTTTCGAAAATGTCCATACATACCTAATAGGAAGCGTGGAATTAAGCGTGGAAGAGGTGTCTAATTATCTAAGGAAACACGACTTTGAAATCGATTATTTTTCAAACAAGATTTCGGGAGAAGCAGCAGACTTTGGAAAAGGTCTTTTCTATTTGATAACAGAAAAACTTAAGGAATACCCGAAAGAGCCTGAAAAATCAAGAATAGCGATGATCGGAACTGGAGAACTTACTGTAACATTGCGAGGGAAAGGAATTGGTGGGAGGAACCAAGAAATGCTTTTAAATTTGCTCAATACTATTAAAAGCGAAAAAATTGATTATAAGTTCTTGGTATTAGGAGGTAATCTCGATGGGATAGAAGGAAATAGTAAGGCTATGGGTGCAATCGTTGATAATAGTATATTAATGGAAACGACTCAGAATAATGTTAGCATCGATAGTTATTTAAATAGCAATAACTCTAATGCTTTCTTTAACCTATTAAATGGAGAGATTATCACAGGTCCAACCGGTATAAATGTAAACGACTTTATATTGATTTTAGTCGACTTTAATGTTTAATGTGTATTGTAGAACAATAATAGTTTTATATTATAATAAATACGAAGATAGTGATGAATATAGACTCCAACTTTATAATAATATGTCCCGCGTGCGGCTATTCTTTCCAAAAACCTGATGTAACCGCAAAGAAAAAAACATTAACTTGCCCTATGTGTAGATATATTTTTAAAAATCCTAACGAAATGCCTTCTAAGTTTGACGATTTCACTATCTAACACTATCATAAAAAAAAAGTTGGACCAAGCAATATTTTTTTAGATCTAAGGTTTAGTTGATAAATCTTTTTTAACTATCATGATTACATAATTATTAATCCATAGATAGTTATGGACATTTACGAAAATGTAAAAAATGGTAAACTAACATGGCACGTAAGAAAAAAGAAAAAGTACCTAGTAGGCCAAGAGAACAATCTAAGTCAAGTTATGGCTGGGCTGCAGAAGAAGCTGCTGATGAAAAATTAGCTGAAGGTCTAAAGAGATCTGATCTAGATAGCGGCAAGGTGATGCTAGTCGATAAAGATATTTCTACCCCTGTAATCGAGACATATGATGCAACTACGGGTGAATTAGAAGGATCAATTTTACTAAAAGATGGCAATAGAGAAGGAGTAACAGGACTAGTGAAAATTATTGAAAATGTTGATGTAGAGTTAGATCACGACTCTAACATAGAATCCATTAACTTTAAAGGCAATTTAAGTGTGGAAAATCAATCAAAGAAGGACAGGTTATGGGATATTGATCTTTCTCTCAAAAATATTGAAAGTACCAACTTAAAATCAAAAGATATTAAAATCAGAGAGCTCGGAACTGATAATGATACTAATGCTTATACTGAAGATTTTGTCATTAAGGAAGAAATCAAAAATTTGCTGCTTGTTCAAGAGTATGTTAACACTCTTCCTGAAGCCGATAACGTTCTAAATTTACGGGATATTGAAACTAATTTACTCAAAGCGAAAGATAAAACTAGTAAGGCAGGCGCGAAAGTAAAAGAACGAGTGACTCCTGTAGAAGAAGAGGAGGAAGAAGGGAGGAAGAAGAGGAAGAAGAGGAAGAAGAGGATGAAACTTTAGAAGATGGAGGAACTGCCTCGGATGGATATTCTCTACAAGCTTTTGGAATTTCAATCGATAAAGAAAATACGGTTACCTTTGCTATTGCTATGAGAAATTTATTCGCAAAAGCAATTAAAAACGTTAAAGTTGTGAAAAATATTCCTGAGGATTTTAGCAATCCTGTTATAAGAGACACAACAGAAGGACGAGCAGAGGTTGAAGGTAATAAAGTTGTCTGGAACATTGAGAAGTTGATGCCTGAAACAACCGTTCTCATGAAATTTACCTGCAGTATCTTAGTAACAGACATTACAAAGAGGAAAACAGGTACAATCGATGTAACATATGAAGCATCATCTTCCTTTGCAGAAGGTTTGGATATCGATAAATACGACGCTTATACTAGAAACAAATTTTATGTTGATACGGTAGAGCGCGATGAAGAACCTGGCGTTTGGGATTGCAAGCTCGTTTTCGAAAACCCTTCAGAATTTATAATTCAATTGTTTAATGCAGATGTGTATTCTCCCGAGGACGAATCTGTGAAATACGTTGATATAGATCCCAGTGATGTTCCATTATTACCGGCTGGTGCTCAATGGCACTCTAAAAAGTGGAAATTTGAATCTGAAGAATATCCTGCTTTTAGAAAGAAGCTCGAATTTCGAGTTATGCCTGATTTTCAAACAATCGTCATAGGAACTGCTTCCATTGCTGATATTATATTAGAAATCGCAAGTATAGCAGGTGACATGTCTTACGACATAGAACAAGTTCCTACCTACAAAGAGAAAGATGTTATTGCCACATTGAAGATGATCAATAATGGATCAGCCCCATTAAACGAAATCACCGTTGTTCAACAATATTTCAACGACGAATATCAACCACCTAAAGCTGATGAGATAAAAGTATTATGGGACCGAAAGGAAATTGAGCTTGATTCTAGATCTGTTAATTTTGACGGAAATGTTTTTAAAATTTCGCTGAAGGATCTCAGAAACTCGAGTAATGGTCTATTTATGCCGGAATCATCTTTAGAGTTTCAATACCCTGTTCATTGTATAAATCCCGCTCAAGACTCAAAGTTTGAATCAGAGATAACTTACTTTACTAATACATTCCCAGTTTCTCAAGAATTAGAGTTTAAGCCAGAAGTGCCCGTATTAGAAGCCTTACACCTGAGAAGGAGATTTAGAATTGGAAAGGAAGTCCTTCCAATTGGTGATTTAGGCAACTATGAAATAATCTTAACATTAGAGAATATTGGCACGGCACCTCTTCAAAAACTTGTTTTGATGGACAAGGTTCCAGATAGTTTTGAGTACTCTGATTATTCCATGAAACCCGAGATCACAGATGAAGTAGGACAAGATACACTCAAGTGGACAATTGATAAACTCATGGCTGAAGAAAAAATAGAGATCACCTATAAAATTAGCGGTACTGGAGCTTACTCTCCAAGCGACGCACAACTTGGACTATAATTATTATTTATTTTAAATTTTTTTTTTATATTATTTTTAAATTTTCATGTCCATTTAATAAGTATAAAAGAACTTCTATAACTATAATTAAAGAATATGAATACTGCTATTAATATTAAAAAATCATAATATTAAGTATCTCGTGTAATGAACCATGTCAAAACTCAAAAACCACTTTAATATGAATTGGATGTTTGAATGCCCTGATGCTGTTCTCACTTGTTCAACATTAAAATGTGGAGACAAATCATATATTATATTTGGGGGGCACGATAAGACCTTATACTTAATGGACGAAAATCTAAACATCCTTGATAACATTACTTTTGATGGATGGGTGAGAACTACTCATGCTGTAGATATCACACAAGATGGTTGCGAAGAGGTTCTTGTAGGTGCTGGAGATGGCAATTTTTTGGTCGTAAAATTAGTTAAAGGTATCGACAAGCTAGCAGGCATTATGAATTTTAAATCAAAGGGTAAAGTTTTATGCGTTGTTGCTGGAGATTTTACTAGAGATAAAAATATAGAGCTGATTAATGGAAGCGAAGACAAAACTCTTAAAATTTTCGAAAATATAGATTCTAAAGAACCAAAGTACATTCTTTATTATGATTCGTGGGTAACTGCTATTACTTTGGGTTATCTAAAATTACCTGAAATTGATATTCCTATTTATGGATTATTAGCAGGTACTAAAAATGGGACGCTTCAATTAATTCAATTTAAAGGAAATAAGCCAGATATTGTTTGGCAAAGAGAATTGGGGTCACAAATTAATACAATCGAAATAGGGGATGTTTCAAACGACGGCTATCACGAGATTGTAGTCGGAACGGACGATTCCTTTATTAAAATATTTAATAGTAAGGGCGAAGAGTTAAAAGCTATAAAGATTGAAGAAAGTCGACCTATTTCTTTAAAAATAATTGATATCGATGCAGATAACGCTAAAGAAATAATAGTAGGCTGTGCTGATGGCTCGCTTTTCATATACCATAACCCTAACTTAGATTCATTAGATATTGAGTTGAAATGGAAAACCTCCGCATCAAACTCTATTAAGATTGTTTCATCATTTGTAAATCCTGACGATGGTATAACGAACATCCTATTTGGTGGGTACGATAGAAGTATTAGGTGTATAACCGATTGTGAATGCGGCGAAAAACCCCCTTTAGAGATTCCGTATAACATAAAAATCTCGGAGCCTCAACCTACAGATATAGAGGCTAATGAAGCGAAACCCATTATATTTGAAACCGTCCCAACTAACATTAGAGAATATATTTTCAAATATTTAATAGATAATAGGATTATAGAAGGAATTGGTGCAGAATTAGAGAAAAGAGGATATCTTACTGATAGTGTTGTAGAAGAATTTCAGCGAATGATTTCGGAAAAACCTGATTCCTATGATAAAATAACATATTCAGTATGGAGTTTACCAGAAGATAAAATAGGTATAGGTGGCACGCTTGGAACTTCCGTTAAAAAGGGAAAAAAGATAAAACCCGTTGTAATAGAACAAGAGATTTCTCCTCGAAAAGGAGGGGCGTTAATTGAGGCTTTGAAGCTGGAGGGAAAAAAGGAAAAACCCATAAATAATACACCCTCTACAGAAACTGTAGCTGAAATTAATTTAAAAACTATTATTATCACTCACTTAGAAAAATTCAAATTAATCCCCAGCAAAAACAAATTAATTGAAGATCTTGCGATTTTGGGATACGGTAGGGAAGTCGTTGAAAAACAAATCGATAAACTGAGACGTGAGGGAATCCTCATCTATTCACGCACAGAACCTAAGGGATGGAGTCTGGGGACTTACTAATTCCTTCAATTCAAGATAAACTCTTTAATCTCGTTCTGAAACGGTTCAAATTGAGTAAATTCTGTTAAGTCCTTGTTACTATATCTCGTTATAAAAAGATTCAAGATAGGGTCGATCTTCTCTAGGAATTTTTTAACAAACTTATCTGTATCTTTCTTCTTTTTATCAACTAAACCGTATAAAATAACTGGTTCCGTAACATTGTAATTTGCGGCTTGCATTTCAAGGGCTTTAAAAATAAATAAGATGTTCCCTGATTCTAAATATTCTAATGAAAGATTGTTGAAAGCAGTTTTAGCAAATGTGTTTATAGCTGAAATAAATCCTCCTCTCAAATCCTTGCTCACATTTTTAACTTTTTCCTTTTTTTCAATTTTCTTAAACTCGTAACTTACTAGGATAAATCCTCGGAACACAATACCTATCTCGTATAGCTCTTTCATTTTTATTAGTCTAATATTTAATAGGAAGACTTCTATATTATTCCTATTATCATTATAAAAATTTTCATATTTATTATTACACAAAAATAAAATACAAAAAATCATTCTTAGGTTTCACAATTGAAAAAAGTATGTAAATGGTATCAATGTTGCCCGATTAAATATTTTGTAGATCACAGAATGCTCGAAAAAAAATGGGTTGAGGATTACTGTTTAATAGGAAATAAGAAGTGTATTAGGTATCAGAAAGAAGAGAATGGGGAATTTCATCCCGATAATTTACTCCCTAATGGAGAGATTCGAAAAGAGTTAAAATAAATAACTATTACCAACACATATATCAATAAATTGTTCAGAAAATCTTTGCTTTATTTCCCTAATTTTTTGCGTACAGTGACAAGCTCCTATGAATTCAATTCCTTCTAGAAAATTTAAATTCCGAAATCCATGAAACCCGCCAATAATGGCTTTAATTTCGTTCGATATAATTTTACTCTTTAAAATAAATGTTTCTAAACCAGGATGTGCGCAGCCTGAGATTATTATTAAATCATTATTTTCGGTTTTTAAAAACAAAGATTGCTCCTTTAAGAATCCATCTCCAAATTGCCCCGAAGAAAAAATATTCTTTTCAATCTCGAACAGATCAGAGATGGTTTGAACTTGAGCTTCGGGGTAATCCCTAATAAAAGATTTTACAGCGTGGAGTGGCACGTAAATTTCAATATCATGGTTAATTTGATAAATTTCTTTTAACCCTCCAGTATGATCGTAGTGGTTATGGGAAATTATAACTTTCTTTATTTCTGGAACCGTAATGTTAAATTTGTTTATGTTGTGAATTAAAATATCGTCTTTACTTCCTGTATCAAATAATAAGTGGGTTTTTGAGAGATTATTATAAATTAAGGCTGAAAAACCAAAACCCGTTAAAAAACCCGGTTGTGCGCAGATGTCGTCATAAACAATTTTAATTTCAAAAGAAAAGTCAGATTTCATACTTATAAAAAACCTTTACCCATTATTAACTATTAGATTCTGGTTAAATATCGTATAATTATTTTTTCCTTAAATTAATAGCCGTTTCAGGACATTTGGATACACATAACCCGCAACCAAAGCAATATTCTGGGAAAAAATGTAATTTTTCTGCAATAAGTTTTCTTGCACCGAAATTACAGTATTCTTCGCAAAATCCACAATTATTACATTTTATTAAATCCGTGTAAGCAATAAAATCAGATTTAATCATCTGAGGAGAACCGCTTTTTAAGAATTTATTCATGATGACACAGCAGCATGGACAGCAATTACACACTACGTAATAGAATAGTGGATTAGGAAAATAAATAATCTGGTGGACTAAACCCCGTCTGTCGCTTTCTTCTAAAAGCTTTTTTACCTCTCTTTTTGAAACTTTAATTAAATTTTCCGATTTATAGGGAATTTCGCGCAGCGATTTTCCAAACCCTATATGGATACATGTTTTAATAGGGTGATCACAATTTGGTGTATCTGAATGTTTTCTTTGCGTTTCTCTACAATAACAATTAGAGATTCCAGTAACCTTTGATCTGCTTAACAGCGCTAGAATCTCCTGGGAAGGAAGAAATTTGGTCTCAATGTCTAAGTTTACATTCAATGGAATAACCTTTCCCCCCCACCTACTCTTAAAAATGTACCGGTTCACTATTTTAAATGTGTTAATGTTTAGCTTACTGTCAAGAAACCTAAAAGTTTCGAGCATAAAATATTCAAATACTCCGAATACAAATGATAGAATCTTACCTAAAATAGGTACTCTATCTAAGAGAATATCGAATTTTGCGTGAAAAAGCCTGTAAGGAAAAGTTGCCATAAAATTGAATCGAAACTACTTTTAAATTAAGGGAGAGAATTTTGTAATTAATTTAATTATTATTCTTTAATGATTTATTTTAATCATAATCATAATTTTTGTGATAAAATTAATAGAATAGTTGAATTGTATGAGTAATACGGATAAAGAAGTTTTAGAGAAAGCGTTTGCATTGGGGAAAAAATACGAACAAGAATGTACTGGATGTGCTCAAACGGCGATCGCAGCGATTTTTGAGGCGTTAGGAATTTGGAATGACGATGTATTTAAAGCGGGAAGTGGCCTAGCAGATGGATTAGGCTTAACGGGTGATGGCTCTTGTGGAGCGTTAGTAGGTGCATCTATGGTAATAGGATATCTCTACGGAAGAAGTCGTGAAGATTTTAAAGATATGTATAAGCCTATGAAATCTTATACGCTTGTAAAAAAGCTGCACGATAAATACGTAAAACAATATGGATCCTGCCGTTGTTACGATGTTCAAGAAAAATCGATGGGTAGAACATTTAATTTATGGGATGTCGACGAAATGAAAGAAGCTTTCAAGTCGGGAATGATGGATCATTGTTCTACACTCGTAGGAGATGTAGCCAAACTCGCAACAAAAATAATCTTAAGAAATGGATTTAAACCGCCACATTAAGAAGTATTAAAATGAAAGGAATTAAGCTATTTTCTAATAGTGACTCAAGGAATATGCAAATTCATAATTTTTTAAACATATAGTATTTTATTAACTTATAACAAAAAGATTTTTTTTTACCTAAAAAGGTTAGATATATGTCAGCTCCAGATGATGAGACTCGATTTTGCCCTTATTGTGGTGTTAAACTCAAGCACCCATATTGGGAGCACATTCAATCAGAGCATCCCGAACGATACACACAAAAAGAAACGTGGATAAAGCTCTATCAAGATTATAGAAAACTAGGGATGGACGAAGAAATCTCGCTAACGGTCATCTCTGAACTATTTAACGCAACAATAGATGAAATCAAATCCTTCTTGAAGAATAAAAACGCTCTTTAGTCTTTATTTTCGTCTTGAAATAATTATAATTTGCGTCTTGTAAAAAATAAATATAAAAATAGTAGGAAAATCCAATAATTAGAAATTATTTAAATTAAAAATCTTCTTCGTCTTCTTCTAAGAGTCCAGCTTGTTTCAATAAATCTTCAACACTGTCTCGCATTTTCATGACTTGCTCGTTTTCGCTAAGCTTAAGGTTATCAATGACCGTATCGGAAAATCCCATAAATTGTTTGATTGATTGACTCGAGAACTCTTTAATTTTCTCTGAAGTGTCCTCAATAAAATCTTTTCCGCTTTCGCCAAATGCCCCACCGACGAAATCTACAAATGCGGTATTCAATTTGTCTAAAATGTTTTCCTTCTTATCTTCATCACTCATAAAAGATTACCTTCTTTTTATTTAATTTAGTATTTGTTTTGTTCTTTAATGAACACTCTTTAAATAATTTTTTCCAACTATTGTATAAATAGAATATATTGAAAAAATTTATTTTGCTAATTCTCGATTTATCTGTTTTATCGTTAGGACACCTGCTGAAATTAACCAAAAACTAAGTGAGATCATCAATAACCATTCCCATAATGGTGCCCATTGCCACCAAGGCAGAAATGTCCAAAAATGATCTGTATACCATAAGTAGGGCACTGAATAAAACATGTAAAAAAATATCGGAGTTAAGATCCAAGAATTAATTACATATATAATACGTACTCTTTTTGGATTTGATATACCGATTTTTTCCTCAAGAATATCGCGGTAAAGTATACATTGTGTAGATATAAGAACTCCAGCAATCAATAAAGAAGTAAAAGCGAAATCAGCTACAAGGTCATGCCAAGGATACCCAATTGGAAAAATGTTATCCCATACTTCTCCGACATCTTCAGAAATTACACCTGTGAAAAATAATCCTACCATTGCTATTATCATACAAACTACTGACGCATTTGCTAGTACTTTCCGCAATACTTTTGATTCGTCTCCAATAAGATTTTTTCTCATTTGTAAAGATACAGGAATTAATAATAGACCAGTATTCATCATTGCCCAATTAATGATAATTGGCATCGGTGTAAGATCTTGATTCCCTAGGTCACTTATGTAATTAATGACTGGATTATATCCCGCGGGATCATAAGACGGTCCAGCAGGATCTAATAGACCTATCAAAAGTGCGGTTATTACTCCACTAATCCAGATAATTATAGCTGCAATAGCAGAAAACTTAACCACTTGTAAATTTGTTAAGAAGTCATTTAGTTTTCTCATGCATATCAATTAGCCCTTATATTAATAAAGCTTTCGTGTATATTAAAAAAAAAGATTAAAAATCAATATCTTGACCAATTCCTTCTTTCAAGGCTCTGTCGTATACTAATTTTCCAACTGCGACATCCTGCGCACTTATTCCAACCGATTTGAATACCGTAATTTCGGTATCGGAAGAGCGACTTGAAATTTTTCCTGTTATGATGTTCCCAATCGAAACTATATCGCTTTCAGATATAACTCCTTCATTTATAGGTATGATATAATCTCCCGCTTCAGCTATACACGCTTCTTTCAGTCCAGCTACTAACAAAGATGCTTTTTTAATTGTTGTAGTATCTAATTCTCGAGCATCTGGGGCGTGGGCTCCTATGGAAGAGATATGAACTCCTTCTGGAACTTTGTCACCTGAGAAAATGGGAGTAGTACTTGTTGTAGCAGCAACGATTATGTCAGTATTTAATAAAAGGTCGTCACTAGATTCAGAAATTTCGACTTCTATTCCGAGTTCTTTTTCAATTTCGCTTTTAAAGATTTCTGCAGTTTCCTTTTTGAGATCAAACACTTTACATTTTTCTAATTTTTGGTTTAAACCGTAATATACTCCAGATACTTGCTTTTTTGCTTGAACACCGGCACTATATATGCTCATCACTTTACTATCTTTTCGTGCTAAATATTTGACAGAAACTCCAGTAGCAGCTCCAGTTCGCATTGCTGTAATAAGACTACCATCCATAATTCCAACGATGTCCCCAGTATTTATGTCCTGAATCATCACTTTCGCCAAAACAGTGGGCATGTTGTATTTTTCCGGATTTTTTTTATAAACAGATACAATTTTAGTTGCGAGGGCGCTCATTTCACCTCCAATTATACCCGGCATTACTAAAGTTAACCCTGGAGCGGGATCAGTAATAGCTATTCGCTGTGGAACAAAAGCATTCCCAAGTGTTAGTTGTTTGTAAGCTTCTTCTACGTATTCTAATGCATCTACCATGTTTAATAACTCTGCGACATTAGCCTTAGTTAGAATTCTTACCATTTCTATAATTTCACCATGATTTAGATTTAAAACTAATTAGAGTATTATTCTTGAGCTATTAAATTTATATATTTACATTTTAAAATCATCTAATATTTCTTGATATAAGTGAAAGTTTATGAGTAGAGATCATTTCCTCCATGGATTTTTAAATCCTAAAAGCGTGGCTTTTTTTGGGGCTAATAACAAAGGAAGTTCCTTAGCAGCAATTCAAATTATGAACCTAATAAAATCCGGATATACGGGAAATGTCTATCCAATTCATCCTAAATTGGACGTAGTTATGGGTTTTAAAACTTATAAAACCATCGCAGATGTTCCTGAAGTTCCTGATCTTGTTGTTATTGTGTTAACAGCCAAAATTGTTCCTCAAGTATTTAAAGAATGCGGGGAAAAAGGAGTGGATAAGATAATTTTAATATCTGGGGGCTTTCGTGAATTATCCGGCGACCGTAAAAACACTCTAACTGAAGAAATTAACGAGATTGCTCGTAAATATGGAATAAGGTTTATTGGTCCAAACTGTTTAGGACTTTTTAATAATTGGTACGAACCTACCAATGACAATAGTGCGTTTAATATAGCTATATGGGAACATTTAAGAAAAGGAAATTTTTCTATTGCGTCTCAGAGTGGAACGCTTTCATCGCATATATGGTTTGATCCCGAAAATTTAGATTTAGGATTAAGTAAATCCTTATCAGTTGGAAACGAAGCTAATATTGATATCGTAGATTGTTTGGAATACTATAAAGATGACGAAGAAACAGAAGTTATAGGGCTTTATATTGAGGAGTTAAAGCGTGGAAAGCGATTTTTAGAATTGGCAAGAGAGATAACTCCTACAAAACCGATTATCGCGATTTATGTTGGGGGTTCTGAAGGAGGCAATAGAGCCTTACAAAGCCATACGGGGTCCCTCGCAGGCGATTCAAAAATATACAACGCCGCATTTAAAGAAACATGTGTTATTAAAACAGACTATGTTCAAGAATTCTTAGATATATCCTTAATTTTCTCAAATAAAATCTTACCAAAAGGCAATAGAATAGCCATTATTACAAATTCTGGAGGACCAGGGGCTATGATTGCCAATAATGCAGAAAATCATGGACTTATCGTTCCTGAATTTTCTGAATCGCTTCAAAAGGACCTGAAAGCGATCCTACCAACAACTGCAGGCTTTAATAATCCTGTCGATTGCACGTTTGATATGAACCTTCCTTATTTTTACATAACTCTCCCAGAACTAATAATGAAATCTGGTGAGATAGATGCTATCTTCCAATATGGCGTTGTTGGGTTCCAGGATGTTATCGATGATTATCTCCAAAATGAAGAGATCGCAAAATGGGCAGAATTTCAAAACCAATCCGAAGAAGACATGGATAAGTTAGCTGAAAAACTACTCCAACCAACTATAAAAAACAGTCAAAAATATTCAGTTCCGATTTTTTACATTAACCCTATGAGCTTTACAAGTCCATGGTCTAAGCGGTTAAGAAAGAACGGAGCTCTACTTTTTAAATTGTGGGATAGGCCTGTAAACGCCCTAGCTAAAGTCTGTGAATACATTAAATACAAACAGAAACAGGAATAACTGTTTATAACAACATTTTTTTTGAAATAGAAAGTGCACAGTGTTTACCGCACATAGTGCAAAGTTCTCCATCAGTTAGGTGTCTCTTTTTTGGTTCATCGGGATCTATACAGAATTCAAACTGCTCTTTCCATTTTTTTAAATAGCGATTCTTAGAAAGTTCCAAATCGTCGTTAAAAAGGTGGTTCAAACCAAATTTCATAGAATCCCCTACGTGTGCGGCAATTTTACAAGCAATTAATCCATTTTTGATATCTTCAAGCGTAGGTAAGCAAAGATGCTCAGCAGGTGTTATTGCACATATGTAATCTGCGCCAAACCCCGAAGCAAATGCGCCTCCGATAGCAGCAGCAATATGATCGTGACCTGTAGCTATATCAATTGGAAGTGGTCCTGATACGAAAAGTGGTCTATTGTCGGTTATCTTCTTATGTAGTTTTACCCATTTTATTATGTCTTTTGCGGTTATATGACCTCCCAAGCTTTCTAAAATTACCTGAATTCCATAGCTGTTTGCTTTTTTTGCTAATTTGTTATTCATCTTTATTTCAGAAAGCTGAAATTCATCAACTTCATCGTGAATGCAACCACTTCTTAAGGCGTTTCCCAGATTTAGTACAACATCGTATTCTTTGATTAATTCAAGAAGATTCTCGAAATTTTGTAGAAAAGGATTTTCAACTTCTTTAGCTTTCATATAAGAAGCAGTCAAACTTCCTCCTTTTGAAACCATTTTCATTATTCTTTTTCCTTTCATTTCGTTTAATGTGTCAAGAGAAAACCCAGAATGCAACACTATCGAACTTACTCCATCTTTGAGTTGTTTTTCTACTACTTTAAAAATCAAATCTTCTGTTATTCCCGATAAATGTTCAGCTTCAATTACAGCTTGATAGATCGGAACGGTCGTTATAGGAACGCTTGAAATTTCGATAATTTTCTTCCTAATTTCGTCAATTTCTCCACCCATTGAAAGATCTGAGATGGTATCTGCACCATACTTCTGAGCTACCTCTACTTTTTTAAATTCTTCGTTTAAATCTATAGCTGAAGAAGATGTGCCAAGATTAACGTTTATCTTCGTTCTCAAAGGAGTACCGATACCTACAGGGTGATAATTATCTCTTTTCATCACAACCACTTCTCCTTTTGAGATCTTTTTCATTAACTTTTTAACGTCAATTCCTTCGTTCTCAGCAATATAGCGCATTTCTTTTGAAATGACATTTCCTAGAGCGTCTTCTAAAATCGTCATCGCATAATAAAATTCCATGTTTAATTGGTATAGGAGTAATAATGGAGAAGGTCAATTATATTTTACTCATGTTTAAAGAGAAGTAAAGTCTCTTTTTGATGATATTTATCCTACACTTAAAAAAATTCTATAGTCTATAGAGATATCCTTTAAATTTTTCCAATTAAAACCAATAGTATGGATTCGTACGATAAATTACCTGATGCTGAAATTAAACCTGTTGGAGAACTTTCAAAAAAGTTTTTAGACTTAGGAATTAAAACCTTTAAGGGAGCTTGTGACTATGTGCATAAGATTGACTATGGTTATAACACAAATTATGAAGATAAAATGATATTCTTCAAAGAAAAAAAAGGTACTTGCACTACCAAACATGCTGTAATCGCAGGCCTAGCACAAGAACTTGAAATTCCACTATATAAACACGTATGCGTTTATAAGTTTACTGAAGAAATAACAACTGGAGTAAACGAAATTTTGAAAAAATTTAAGATTCCCTACATTCCTATGACTCATTGCTTTCTAGTATATGAGAACTACCGATTTGATCTTACCGAAGGTAATCACAATGGAAAAAAAAAACCAATTGATGATTGTATCCATGCGGAAAGAGTCGATCCGTTCATTAGTAGAAAAGAAGAATATTTACTCTTTAAAAAGGTATTAAAAGAAAAAATTCTTCCATCAAAAGAAATGGAGGGAATAGCAGAAAAAACCCTACTAAAAGCCAGAGCAAAAGGCATTATCCTTTTAACAAACTGCATTTTAGTGTAGTTATAGTAAGTAGGATAAAGTAATTATAAGTAGTCTCATTTTAATTATTATGGAAAGCGATAAGAAGAAGGAAACTGAAGGAAGCGTCGTTAATTTTACTCAAAAACCTAGCACATTAACTTCGCTAAAACGCGATTTTGAAGCTCTTGGTGTTAAACCAGGTGCTAATATAATAATGCATAGTTCGTTAAGTAAAATAGGCTGGACCGTTGGAGGACCAGTATCAGTTATTAGAGCCTTAATGCAAACCCTAACTCCCGAAGGCACTTTAGTGATGCCAACATTTTCTAGTGATAACTCTGAACCATCTAAATGGGAAAACCCCCCCGTACCTGAGAGTTGGTGGGATACGATTAGAGAAGAAATGCCGGCCTTCAATCCAAAAATAACCCCCACTCGAGCAATGGGGACGATTGTGGATACTTTTAGAAATTGGCCTAATGTCCTACGGAGCAATCACCCTATGTCATCTTTCGCAGCGTGGGGTAAACACGCAAAATTTATCACCGAAAACCACGAATTAATAGGAGATCTTGGAGAAGGATCCCCCATTTCGCGTTTATATGAACTCAATGGACAAATATTATTAGTAGGAGTTAATCATGAGAACAATTCATCGATCCATCTTGCCGAATATAGAAGTGATTTTCCGGGTAAAAAATATGATAAAACTGGATGCGCAATGCTGATAAATAATCAGAGAAAATGGATCGAATGGGAAGAATTAGACTTAAATCCTGACGATTTTGAACAACTCGGAGCTGATTTTGAATCCACCATTGATTACAAACCAGGAAAAATTGGACTGGCAGAGACTCGGTTGATACCACTCCGGGCTATCGTAGATTTTGGAGTTGAGTGGCTAAAAAAGAACCGAAAAGTTCCTTAAACTTACTACGTAATTAAAACTTATAGTGATTTTATATGAAAATGATTAATGAAACTGCAATCGTAACCGGTTCTACAAGTGGGATTGGTAAAAAAATAGCCGAACTATTTCTTAAAGAAGGGTGTAAAGTAGTAATCTGTTCTCGAAACGAAACTAACGTAAATAGAACTGTCACAGAGTTTAAAAAACGATTTGGCGACTCTGTCATCGGTATACCTTGTGACGTTTCTGATCCTGATGCCGTTAAAAATCTTGTTGACAAAACCATTGAAGCTTTTGGATCCATCCGTATCTTAGTAGCGAACGCCGGCGTGAACTTAACCTATGGGCCCTTTCAATATTTGGCACCTGATAAGGTTTACTCAGACGCTAAAACAATCATAGGAATTAATTTAATTGGAGCAATAAATTCAATATCTGCAGTATTACCCCAAATGATTAAACAAGAATATGGAAGAATAATAACATTATCAGGCGGTGGAGCCGATAGACCAATGGAACATATGACAATTTACTCTGCTTCTAAAGGAGGAGTCGTTGCATTTTCCCAGTGCTTAGCAAAGGAGTTAGAAACGAGTGAAATTAATATCAAAATTAACATATTTCAGCCTGGAATGGTGCTGACAAATTTATATAATGTGTCATTGATTGAAGCTTGGAAGGATAGGGAAACGTATGAATCTCAGATGGAATTATTGAAGAAATATGTTATGACGGATGTTGAAAAGAGTAGCATGACAGTCATTCCTTACGCATTACCAACGTGTAAAGATAATGGTAAATCTTTCAGGGGTTTTCCACTTGCAAAGATGATCAGAGGGTTTATGAAAGTTTCAAAAGAAATGAAGCGTGCAAATACCAATTAAAACGCTTATTTTCAAAACTAACTAGAATTCTTTTTGACAATTAAAAATAATAAAAAAAAAAGATAAGGTTAGATAACAATCGCAAAAAGAGTTTACAATTTTTTACTTAATTATTATTTAATACTTATTATATATTTAATTACATTTGTAGATTTATACTAACTCATTTAACTTAATAGCGATTTCTTCTGCCGCCTCGATTATACGAATCCATTGAAGGAGGGGCTTTTTCGGTTACTACAACATTTGAAGCTTGAGGACCTTTTTGGCCTTCGGTTACTTCAAACTCAACCTTATCGTTTTCGTTTAATGTCTTGTATTCGTCATCTCCACCAGCTAATGCGGAGAAATGAACAAAGACATCAGTACCATCTTCAGAATTAATAAATCCAAATCCTTTTCGTGAATTGAACCATTTTACTGTTCCTGTAGTCAAAAAATTTCAACCAATTTTGTTTTTTTTTTAAAATTCTTTAATTTTTTCTTAAAGAATTAATTACAAAAAGAATCCATGGGTAATTAATTTTTCCTTTTAAACATAGTATCCTTCATTAAAAATTCACATTTTTAAATATTTTGTAAGAATGCCATCGATTCATAAAGGCTTTAACAAGATGTTTGAAGAATTAAAATTTTATACTAAAAATTATTAAAAAAAAAGAGATAAGGTTAGATAACAATCGCAAAAAGAGTTTTTTACTTTTATTATTTAATACTTATTATATTTAATTACGTTTGTAGATTTATTCTAACTCATTTAAATTAATAGCGATTTCGTCTTCCGCCGCCGCCACCGCCTCGATTATACGAGTTAAATTGAGGTGGAGCTTTTTCGGTTACGACAACATTGGAAGCTTGAGGGCCTTTTTGACCTTCGGTTACTTCAAATTCAACCTTATCGTTTTCGTTTAACGTTTTGTATTCGTCATCTCCACCAGCTAATGCGGTGTAGTGAACGAAGACATCGTCACCTTCTTCTGAATTAATAAATCCAAATCCTTTTCGTGAATTGAACCATTTTACTGTTCCTTTAACCAATTTTAAAACCAATTTTTTTTAGAACTAATTCTTTCTATATCAAAGAATTATTTAAATTAACAATCCATCAATAATATATTTTTACCTTTTATTCAAAAACTAAAACAAATTTCGATAGTGGAACAGTTAATCTACCCAAAAACCTTTTGCCAATCTTCTTCTCGTTTGCCACAAACCATCTTTAGCAGTGAAGCCGAGAACGCCTTTGCCTTGATCTGCGTCTTTTATTTGCCAAAATCCACTCACCGCTCCCGTTAAAGCGCCGGATAAAACTTCGAAACCTTGAGCTGTGTATAAATCACATTCTACGCCCCTGTTAATAATAAATTTTAATTGACGCATTCCTTGTTGATTTTTGGATTTAAGCACTTCTAGTAATCGCTCAACTTCTTCATCTAGTTGATCGTTGGCAACAACTCGGTTCCATAAATTCCATTCAACAGCCTTTTTGCTCGTGTGAAGCGCTCCAATAAGATTGATTTCCTTCGCTCTTCTTCGACCTATTAATCGTGCTAAGCGCGTCGTACCACCCCATCCTGGAGTTATTCCAACATCCACCTCAGGCATACCCCATTTTGAGCGTTCCGTAGCTATAACAAAATCACAAGCCATGGTAATCTCCAACCCCCCTCCCACAGCAAAACCGTCTACCGCGGCTATAGTCATTTTATCCAGTTCCTCGAGCTGATTGGCCATATTTTGATAGTATCGAACTCTTCGAGTTATATCGTTAGCGTTTCCCCATTTAATCATCTCTTTAATATCATCGCCAACGCAGAAGTTTGGACCCTCACCTTTGATGACCAAGAATTTGAGCTTTGTAGATTGTCTCACAATTTCTATGGCTGCGACGATTTCTTCTGAAAGCTTCATGCTTAACGCGTTCATCACCTTAGGTCTATTGAGTAATATCCAGGCAGTCTCTTCATTTTCCCTATAAATTAAATTTTCGAATTTCATAATTTATTCTTAATTCACGATAGATTTTAAATTTATATTGCTTAATTACCAATTTTTCTTTAAATCTTAGATAAAATTTATAAAACAGAAGGGATTTGCATACATTAATAATGGTTCTGAAGAATGCAGCTCTAATGAGCTCAGTAAAAGAATTTTTACAGAAAAAGGTATTACTTCAGACATTATTACAATTATTATTATAGCGATACAAATCCGCGTGATCTTTTTCTTTTAAATTTTTGACGGGTTTGTTTGCCAAGCATATAAAATTTAATTGAAAAAGTCTGGAAATGACAAGATGAAGATGAGTATATCATGTATGATCCTAAGCAAATAGAAAAAAAATGGCAAGATAAATGGGAACAGGCAAAAATTTTTGAAGCTGATCCGATCGCCAACAAGGAAAAGATTTTTATGACTTCTCCTTATCCGTACGCTTCTGGCCCTTCACACATAGGTCATGGTAGGAGTTTTGTGAACGGAGATGTTTTTGCGAGATATTATCGTGCAAAGGGATATAACGTATTGTATCCCATGGCATTCCATATAACAGGCACTCCTGTGTTAGCAATATCTTCTTCCATTGAAAGAAATGATAGAGAAACGATAGAACGAATGGAAGAGTACGTATCGTTGCATACAACGGATCGAGAACAAGTAATAAATATTGTCGAAAGCTTTGTTGAACCCTGGAATATAGTGAACTATTTTTCGGACACTTACAAAATCGATTTTAAAGCTTTAGGTATGAGTTTAGATTGGAGACGAGAATTTACAACTGGTGATAAACTCTACAATAAGCTAATTGAGTGGCAATTTCATAAACTATTCGACCAAGGATATTTAGAGAAAGGTGAATACCCTATTTTATATTGTCCTCAATGTGAAAACGCTGTAGGCGAGGACGATATTGCCAGTGGAGACGAATTAAATTTAGACATTAACGAATATACTTGCATCAAATTTCCATTTGAGGATACTTATCTAGTTCCTTCTACATTGAGGCCCGAAACAATCTACGGTGCGACTAACTTATGGATTAATCCTACTGGTACATATGTATACGCTAAAGTGAATGGGGATACATGGATTATTTCTGAGGAAGCTACTTTACTTCTAAACAATCAGAATAAGGATGTGGAAATACTTGAGAAATTGAAGGGAGTAGATCTAATTGGAAAGAAGGTTAAGAGTGTAGATGGTAGCCGAGATCTTTTAATTTTGCCTGGAGAATTTGTAGACACTACAGTTGCAACTGGGGTAGTTTACTCAGTACCAGCCCACGCTCCATACGATTATATCGCTTTATTAGACTTACAAAAAAATGAGGCAGCTATAAAGAAGTTCAATTTAAACTCAGAGGAAATAAAGGAGATAGAGCCTATTCAAATCATTGACTTATTGGATTTCGAAGATTTTCCCGCAAAAGTTTATTGCGAAAAGTTCGATGTTCATACTCAAACTGATTACGAAAAATTAAATAAAGCGACAGCTGAGAATTATAAAGTAGAATATTATAACGGAATTCTGAACGATAAGTGTGGTAAATACAAAGGACTAAAAGTGAATGAAGCTGTGGTTAAAGTTATTGACGATTTGATTGAGGATGGAATGGCTGATAAAATTTTTCTACCAATTACTAAAGATCTAAAATGTAAGTGTGGAGAAGAAATATTGGTTTCGATATTAAGCGATCAATGGTTTTTAAATTTTAATGCGGGAGATTGGAAGCAAAAAGCGTCAAGATGTTTGAGTAATATGAATATTGTTCCCAATAAATATCGCATGAACTTTGAACATGTGTTTAATTGGTTAGAAAAAAGACCTTGTGCGCGGAAAAGAGGCCTTGGAACTCAGCTTCCATTTGACGATAATTGGATTATCGAATCTTTAAGCGATTCTACAATTTATATGAGTTTCTACACCGTAATTCATCTGATAAAGAAAAATGATCTCAAACCAGAGCAGCTAATACCAGCGTTTTTTGATTATATTCTATTAAATATGGGCGATATCAAAAGCCTATCTAATGAAGCTAAGATTGAAATAACTGTATTAGAACAAATGCAACAAGAATTTGAATATTGGTATCCCGTAGATCATAGACATACAGCAATAATGCATATTTCCAATCATCTAAGCTTTTATATATTTCATCATGTCGCTATTTTTCGAGAAAAACATTGGCCAAAAATCGTCTCTTTAATGGAACCAGTAATTATAGAAGGTCAAAAAATGGGAAAATCTAAAGGAAACGTAATTTCAATAGCAAATATAATATCTAATTACTCGGCTGATTTATTCCGTTTTTATATCTCTCATAGCGGCGATTTTGGAATCAGTGTAGATTGGCGTGAAAAGCAAATACAAATCCTAAAAAATCACATATTACGGTTCTATAATTTTATTTCGGAAAATACAGCTAAACTAAGTAAAATTGAAGGAAAAATCGAGAACATTAACACAAAATATGCAAATATCGTTTTATCGAAATGCACTAAGAAATTTGTTGAAGCGGAAAAGGGTTTGAAAGATTTAAACATAAGGAAATATCTTCAACTCTCTTTTTACGAGGTTTTTAATATAATTCAAGATTTTAGTAGATTTTGTGAAGATGCGAATGATGTTTTAGAAGTTTATAAAATTATTTTTACAAATTGGGTAAAAATCCTTTCTATAACCATGCCTCATCTATGCGAAGAACTATGGGAGATGATGGGAAACACCAATTTCCTTTCAAAGGTCATTTGGGATGATTTTAACAAAGAATACATTAATAACGATATTGAACGTGAATTTGATTATATTTCTGAACTAATATCTGATGTTTTGAACATTCAAAAAATTGTTTCTTCTAGTGATCAGAGCAAATATTATCTGTACACTGCTCCAAGCTGGAAATTTGAAGTTTTAAAAATAATAATTTTAAAAGAGGGAAATTTCAAAGAAGTAATTGATGAATGTAAACTTAAAGGTGATTTAATCAAAAATAAAGATTTGATCTCGTACGTTAAAAATCAAATTAAAGATAGGATTTGGGAGAAGGATTTGAATGTATTAAATGAAGAAATCTTATTAGAAGAATACAGAGAATACATTGAAAAAAGAATTAAGGGCAAAATATACATTAATTCAAAATACGATCCAAAAAACCGGTCAGTGAAAGCAGTTCCATTTAAACCAGCGATTTACGTAGATATTTAAAATATAAGTCATTTTATTCTTCTTCCAGTCCGTATACTTGTCTTGGCGTAAGATATTGAGGATATTTGTCGATTAGGGCTAAGCGCGCTTTATAGCACATATGACATTCGTCTACGTACGAATCTTCGTGCTTAATATCGTAATCTCTGACTAATTGAGCTGGACCTCCCCGAAGTAAAGGACCACATATTGGATGATTATCAGGTTTATAATTTCTTACTAGCTCTGACAGAGGTGTTTCCCAGAAGTTACCTATACTTAAACCCTGACAGATTTGGGCGTTACCAAAAGGATCAACATGGACTCTCCCTAATCCCTTTAAGTCTTCATATGGACACTCTTTTAGTTCTTCCCATTTTTTCCGAGGTAAACCTTTTATCAATGTTTCAATAGCCCTCCCTCTAAAGGTTACTCCACCACCTATTACGGGTTCTCCTTTTTCATACTCAGATTCCGATCTCATTTCTACTTTTGGTTCATTGATACTGATTGAAGATGTAGGAATGTTCAATTTATTTGCTGCGTTTCTCGCTACTTTGGATAGGTTATCGTCTTTATTTTCAAAATGAAATTCATCGTCACTTACAGTCAAATCCTTTACGCCTAAATCAGTAAGAGATTTAAGCCATACTTCTGCGTCTTCAATACAGGTTGCCCAATATGAATTTGTTACGATACCAATTTTAAATCCTTTTTCATTCGCAAGTTTAATCCCTTCAAGCATTATAGGATAAAACAGAAAAGGTTCTCCACCTTCAAAATAAATCCATTCAATCGTGCCGATTTTAACTGCTTCGTCAAGAACAGTTCTAATTTGTTCCAAAGTAAAAGTACCTTCAGAATGAGGCCCACAGTACAAAAAACAATGGTCACATTCATAATTACATTTGTAAGTGAGGAGAAAGTGTATCCCATTTAACATGATTATTTCATCTCAATTATTATTTTGAATAGATATACATTATTTTAAAATAAAATTAATTAATAAAAATACATTAGATTCTATAAAATTTCTAAAGAAGTGAATAATTATGGCAAACTCAGTAAGTATGTATGAGAAATATTTCAAAGATCCGAAACGGGAGCCAGTATTAGTTGATTATGTCCGAACGCCAATAGGTAGAAGAAAAGGAACGGTAGGACGTCACAGAGGAGACGATTTAGTAGTACATTGCTACCACACCATTCTTAATCGGAACGACTTCGATGTTAATATAATTGGAGATTCGATAGTTAGTTGTAACAGTCAAATTGGGGATTGTGCATTAGATATTGGGAGGACTGCTGCATTGGCAGCTCATCTACCCGTAAAAATACCTGGAATGTCCATTAATCGTCAATGTGCTAGTGGTGCTCAATCAGTAATGTCTGGTTGGCAAGCTATTGCCTCAGGGATTGTTGATTGCGTTATCTGTGGTGGAACGGAAGTCCAAAATCGGTATCCTATTATGTCAGATTCTTACGTGTTTGATAAGGAAAAGAATAAACCTATGATGATTGCCCCCAATAAAAAAATCTTAAGCAATCCAGAAGTAGCTCAAAAATTAAAAGAATACAAAACTTCATTTGCAGGTCAAATTAATTCTGCTCACGATCTTGGTCTCCACTGGATGAACAAATCGGGAAAAACTCTCGAAGAATTTAGGTTAGAAGTAGATAGTCTTTCATTTGCATCACATCATAAAGCAATTACCACTTGGGACAAAAGAGGAAAAGAAATTGAACCTATATGGTGCCCTAAGCTTGACGAGGAGGGAAATCCTACATTAGATGAACATAATGAAGTCGCAAAGGATTCGAGTTTATCGGTCCTAACTGAGAGGGACGAAGCACCTCGACCTAACACAACAATGGAAAAGTTAGCAAGTCTAAGAACTATCATCGGTAGAAAAAGTAAAGCCTTTTTAACAGCAGGTAATAGTTGTCCAACTAGCGATGGTGCTGCAGTACAACTATGGATGACGCGTGAATTAGCCGAGGAAAATAGTTTAAAAATTAGAGCTTCAATTATGAGCTATGTTGTTGTTGGCACGGATCCTATATTACAACTAACTGGACCAATAGAGGCAATGCCGAAAGCGCTTGAAAGAGCAAATATGACATTTGACGATATGAGTTACATTGAAATTAACGAAGCTTTCAGCCCCGTTATATTTGCCTGTTGTTACGATCTCGGTTTAGACTGGAATGACCCCCGGTTTAATCCTTGGGGAGGAGCAATTGCGTTAGGGCATCCTACTGGAGCAACTGGTACTAGATTAATTGGTACAAATCTCATTCAACTAGAAGAGTCAGGGAAAGAATTCGCTATTAGTTCAATGTGCGTAGGATTAGGAATGGGAGCCGCAACCATCATAAGAAATGAAAATCCTAAATAATACTTTTTTCTCATTTTTTATGTTTTCTAGAGTATGTTCTAGAAAATGTAATTCATGTTGTTGAGAAGTAAGATACAGATGTGAAATATTTTAGTAAATAATTTTTTTATTTAGCTCTAATTTTTAATTTTTCCTTCCTTCGATTGTTTTCATCATAGCTTCCATCATGTTTTCCACAGGAATTCTATCGTATCTTTTAACCATTGATAAAGCTTCTTCAGGACAATTGTAAGCACAGACTCCACAGCCTATACATCTATCAGTATTAATAGAAATTCTTTGATCTTCGCTCTCTTCGTCAACCAGTTCGATTACCTCCATAGGGCAAATCTCTGTACATTTTAAACAAAATATGCAATTTTCCTTGGTATACTCTGGTAAAAAGTTTGAAGTTGCAACCATGCCTGGATTATCAAATTGTCGAATTCCTCGTAGCATTATACAACAATCACGATCACAGTTACAGATAAACGAAGTTTTTTCAGTTATATTTTGAGTAGTATGAACTAATCCTGCTTCAGCTGCTCCCGTTAAAGTTTTAAGGGCTTCTTCCTTCGTTAATTCTCTTCCAAAACCTTGTTCTATACAGTAATCGGCAAAAGTATTAAAATTCATACAAACATTGACAGGGTAATCATTTACAGGAACACCATCGTTATGTATTTTCATATGAGTTCTGCAAGCACAATCCATAACTGAAACTCTGTGTGATTTTTCTACTAAAGTTTTTACCTGCTCAAAAGGCAAAATTTTGTTTTTTATCACGTCTACTTCTTCGTTTACCCTTAAGAGCGTACCCTTCTCTCTACTAACAGTATCATTTATTACCTCTTGGTCAACGAAGACTCTCATAAAAGGATAGGAGGAACTCATAGAATTTACTACATACCCTTGGTCATAATACTTCTCGTATTCCTCCGCGAATAATTTTACTACATCTTCTTCCTCTGCTAAAGCTCGTTTATGGTTAGCAAAATACAATTCAAAGAGTCCTGGGATTAAAGGAAACATTGAATATGTGGTTACATCGTTTTTTGTAGCTGAAAATAATCTTTGTGTACGACTCATTTCCTTCAATAAGGGGCGAATCTCATCAACAGAGCGCTTGAGCTTTTTTGCTATTTTCTGTGCAGTAAAGCGATCCATATACGCTCCATTAAAAACCAAAAGTATTTCGGCTTCCTCAGAAGTGTAAAGTGTTTTGAGAATCTTCTCCATCTCTTCTGACCATGGGGAGCCCATTTTTTTAGCAATTCGTTCGTAATTACTAGCCATTTGTTAAATTCCTCATTTATAGAACTAATTGAATAATCTAATTATTCACGTAATTTAAAGCATTTTAAATAATTCCGATGTATATGAGTAATTTCATTTAAGATTCAGTGGAACTTCCGTATAGCTGCCTTTCGCTTAAAAAATTAAATTTAATATTAATTAAAGATTAGATTCTATTTAATAATCAATAAGAAGAATAATCCCGGTGTTTAATTTGGAAAAAGTTGCGATTATAGGAGTAGGACACACTAAATTTGGAAAGCTCCAAGATAAAGGTTTAATGGATTTATTATGCGATGCTTCGTTAGAAGCAATTCAAGATTCAAACACCACTGATAAGAACTTTGATTCTGTTTATGTCGGTGCCATGAGTCCCTCTGCCTTCATTAATTTATCTGGGGTCGCAAGTGCTTTAGTAGATAAAATTGGGTTAATTCCTGCTGCTGCAGATCATATCAAAAATGGACCTGCCAGCGGTGGTTCTGCTATAAAAGCTGGATTTCAAGCGATTGCATCAGGAATGAGCGATTTAGTTTTGGTTGTAGGGGGGGAAAAAATGACTCATATAACAACTCCTGGATACGTCACCTCAAATGTGGCAACGTTAACGCACCCAGAAGCTGAAAGACGACACGGTGTCTCACTTCCTTCGTTTGCGGGATTACTAACGAGAGCATATCTCGAGAAATATGATGCAAAACTAGATTGGATTTCCGATATCGCAATTAAAAACCATAAGAATGGCGCTTTAAATCCAAACGCTCATTTTCAGAGAACAATTAATAGTTTTATGGAAAGTGCAATTGATAAAGGAAAAGGATCTTGGGATAATGTATATGAATTCCTAAATGACGATAAGACAAATCCGATAATTGCTGATCCACTGAGACTTTTTCATGTTTGCCCGATTTCGGATGGTGCGGCTGCTTTAGTCTTATGTAATGCTGAAAAAGCAGAAGAATATTGCGATACACCAATTTTAATTTCGGGTATTGGACAAGCAACAGATACCCAAATAGTATTTGAACGTGAGGAACTTACCACTCTGAAAGCTTTAAGAATATGTTCTAAACAAGCTTACAAGATGGCTCATAAAGCCCCAAAAGATATGGATGTAGCCGAATTACACGATGCTTTTGAAATCCTTGAGGCAGTGCAGAGCGAGGATATAGGGTTCTTTCGTAAAGGCGAGGGTGCCAAAGCTGCTCATGAAGGCCAAACAGAGATTGGAGGTAAAATCCCCATTAATCCTTCAGGGGGATTGAAAGCAAGAGGTCACCCACTTGGGGCTACTGGAGTCGCTCAGGTTGTAGAATTGGTGTGGCAGTTAAGGGGAGATGCGGGTAAACGACAAGTTGATGGCGCTGAAACGGGAATTACATGTAATTTTGGGGGATTTGGCAATAATATCATTTCAATATTGGTAGAGAGAATGTAATTATTTGTAAAAATATGAAATAAACTTTAATTGGATTCTAATTCTGCTATTTCTGTTTTAAAAAGGTTAGCAATCGTAAGCCAATTTTGTTTTGTTTCAAAATCTGATTTACTCTTCTCTGCAAATTTAATACCTGATTCCAATCTATCGATTGCTAACTTAAACTTACCGAGTTCTTTATAGCAAATCCCAAGCTTGATGTGCGTTTGGAACGTATACCATTCTTCTGAGCCTATTTCGATAGCTTTGAGAAACTCATTTTTAGCGTTTTCATAATCTTGGAAGGACATTAAGATTTCACCATATGTATCGTGATAAATGCCGTTATCAGGATCTTGTTCAATTAGGTTTTGAAGTATTTCAACCGCTTCTTCTTTTCGGTTTAAATATTGTAACCAATAAACTTTGTAAGTAAGAAGTTTTGTATCGTCCGTATATTTTTCGAGCAATTCATTAATAATGTTAAACCCTTCTTCTATATCTCTCTTCTCTTTAAGGATATATGCTACCTTAATCTTGATGTCCTTCTCTTCATCGGGGAATCTTTCGAGCATTTCATCTAAAAATGGTAGTAATTCATCGTATTTGTTAAAATAAATTAACACGCGCTCTTTGGCAACATAGGCGTCAAACTGGTCAGGATTTATGCTAAGGGCTTCGTTTACTTCTTTGATGTTCTCATCGTAATTTGTGAATTCTTGAACTAAAAATTTCTTAGACCTATAGGTTTGTACTTCGTGCCATATTAAACCTTTTAACTTGTCATAAGTGTCAATCAACTTCTTCTCTTTTTCAACTTTGTAGGCCAAGTAAGCAATATAACTTGGTAACAATCTCTTTAAAGAAGAACGCTGACCTTCCTGAAAAAGAGAACCGCATACTTCGTCTAATATCGCGTCTATTGTGGACTCTAAAGTTGTTGAGTAGGTCTTATCTTTATCCTCTTCGTACAATTTATTTAAGTACGTGAATTTTGTGATATGTTCTTCGACTATAGCGTTCAACATCGTTTCAAGCTTTTCATTAACCTGGAAATAATATATCTCATCATCATCTTCTTCCAATTTGAAAAACTTAATAGGAAATATCTTTTTATCAATAATTTGCAGGACGTGAAACTCTAACACCACCAATTCTAACCCATATTTTTTAGCAAATTTCTCAGTTGAAATAGAGATGGGATATTGTGATGGATGATTGAGGGATAAATATAGAAGTATTTTGAAGAAATCTTCTTCACTTTTTAAAGATTGCTTGATTCTTTCGTGGGGTAATCTTAAAAGGTTATTGAGAAATCGAAATCTAGTTTCATCTTCAATGATTCTATATTTTTTAAAGAATTTTAGTGTTTTTTTTGTAACTTCTTTAATTCGATTGCTTTCTTCTTCCAAAATCGACTGACGGTCTAAATCATAATCCCTCAGCATTACAGAATATTCAGCTTTACCCAATTGAGTAATTCTATACTCTTTATTTTCTTTTTTTACAATTCTGTCTTCAATTAAGGAGTTCATATTTTTGGATAAAGAAGAATTATTAATTGAAAGGGGTTCATTTAAAAAATCTGCCCATTTACAGAATGTATTATTATATACCATCCAGAGTATCCAATGATCGTAATTTCTTTTCCACAAAATTGCTTTCGGGGGGTAATTTAACTTCCTTTTTTGTCTCGTGGCCTGTGATAGTTCATAAAATCTATCTTGTCCTTTAGTTGTTATCGTGTATTGATTAAATTCTCTCTTTTTAATTAATTCTGTTAATAGAAGCTTTTTTAGATAAATTGATAAAGTAGAAGGTTTAATTTTTTTTTTTAAATTAGACCACGTACATACTTTGTTGTTATTGAGCATCCAGAGTATTACTAATTCAAAGTTAATCTTACCAAAGATCGGCTCTATAACCTCTTTAGGGGGGTAATTAATTGGAGAAGACATAACTTAGGATCATTTAGTTTATCTTTTTAGATTTAAGTTATATTGGGTTGTGAGTTTATTTATACATTACGGTCTAAAAGAAATATGGAACTCCAATTATAATTATGTAGTATAAACATTTAGTAAACTTAATCCACCGATAATATAAACAATCTTGTAAATCGATTTAATACTAAAGTTTTATATTAAAAAAAAAACCTACATTATAGTAAGAAATATTTCATGTAATTCTTGAAGACTAGCAATGAGTGAAGCAAGCAAAAAATTTAGGTTCAAAATAACTGTTATTGGAGATGGAGCAGTAGGTAAGACATCTCTAATCCAAAAGTTCACTAATGATAATTTTAAAGAGGATTACATCAAAACCATTGGAGCTCAATTTTCTATATTTGATAAAAAAATCGATGGAGATAAAATAAAGTTATTATTCTGGGACATCGCTGGTCAAGACGCTTTTAATTTTTTAAGACCTTCATTTTTTAAAAACAGTGTTGCTGCAATAATTGTGTATACACTTGAAGAAAATGAACTTGGGGAAGAAAGTTTTAAAAACATTCATAATTGGGATGTAGATATTAAAAAATATTGCGGAGATATTCCTGTAGTAATTTTTGGAAATAAAGTAGATTTGATAAATGAGAAGCAGTTAGATACATCAGCTGTCGAAAAAATTGTTAAAGAAAATAACTACTTGGGATATTTCATTACTTCAGCAAAAACGGGGCATGGGGTAATTGATGCATTTGATGCGATTATTGACGTGTTATATGTTAAATATAAAGACATGCCCGTTTAGAAGAACTTTTTTATCAAATTTCATGGGTTATTTTTCTAAGTAATCAGGAACGAAATCAAAATATTCTTCTACTAGCGTTCTCGCCTTTTTAAATCTACTAACTTCATACATACCGCCAAAATGAGACTTGAATTTATCAATGAACTCAGAATTGAACTTCTTAAGTCCATAACGCAAAGATTTAGATGATTTTGTTGTAACCAAAACAGAAGCAACCGGAAAATTCTTATTGTGTTCAATTAAAAGGACTGCTCGGTCCATTTTGATTTCCCGTACTTCCCCTTTCTTTAATAATTCGTCTAAAATGCTACCCACTGCTTGGAGTACCATAGTAAAGACATTCTCGTCTATTACTCTCAATTTTGCCCAATCGTGTTTAAATAATCCAATGCCCGCATTCGTCTCAACAACCAAAAGTCGATAAGCTTTAAAGGGAAGGATATAAATGATTTTAGGTTCTTTCCATATAACTATAATTGTAAATAATGCTCCTAAGCTATGAGTTATAAAACCTAATGAATTGAACATTTTAATAAAAGTTCCTAAAAAATACAGCGTTGCCGTGACAAATGAAAATAGAATGCTGCCAAACAACAAAAAGTTGACAAGTTGTTTTAGTTCACTCGGAGCTCTTTTCCAAGTGAGAAAACTCCAACTAAAATAGGTAATTACGTAATAAAAGAGGAAAATAATCTGAACAATTCTAAGAGCGCCAACAATATGGACGCCATAACCAGGTATAATTAGCATACCTCCAGGCGTAATATATAAGTATAGCATTATAATCTCAATTAAAAGCACAATCGTAATCTTAACTGAACTCACGCGTTCTTTTTTAATTAGGTCTATGAATATAAAAAGACAGGGAACGCCAATTATTTGTGGAATAATCGCAAGAGTCATTAGTAGGGGTGAATAAAAAAGATGCGAGGCTGCGTCTAAAGCCCAAAAAAAAGATTGTAATAACCAATTTGCTGAAAATAAATACACTAATCGATTTTTTCTTTTTTTCGCGTAAGAAAATGAAAGCAAAAATCCAATAATGTTCAACACACCTGCTACTGATGCAGATGTTACTAATAAGATATTATCAAAACTAATCATTTTCACCTTCTTTCAATCAAGTTTTTGTTTATATAATTTCACTTTTATAACTTGGGACAAAACCGAATACCTGTTCAACTATTTTTGAACCCTCGACGAAATCACTAACTTTTCGTGAATCTTCTAAAGTCTTTTGAAATTGTGTAACAAATTCTTCGTTAAATCTCTTTAATCCATATCTCAACGATTTCGAAGATTTAGAGGCGATTAAAACAGATGCAATAGAATTCTCGTTGTTGTGGTTGATAAGAATTACAGCTCGATCCATTTGGATTTCTTGGACATCACCTTTTTTTAAGATATCATCTAGAACACTTCCAATAGCTTGGATCATCATAGTAAAGATATTTTCCTCAACTTCTCCTGCTTTTGCCCAATCATATTTAAACAAGGCCACGCTTGCTATCGTGTCAACTACTAAAATACGATAAGCCTTAAAAGGCAAGATATAAATAATTCTGGGATCTTTTAAGATAACCAAAATAGTGATGAACGCTCCAATTCCATTAACAAAGAACCCTATAGCATTAAATACTTTTATAAGTGAGCCTATTGCATACAGTACCCCTGTTACAATTGAAAAAATAGTGCTGCCAAATAGCAAATAACTTGTTAAGCGTTTTAAATCCGCAGGAGCCTTACGCCAGGTATGAAAACTCCATAAAACATAAAAAATCATGAAGTAGAAGAGGTAGATAATTTGCACTATACGAAGTATGCCTTTATTATGAATGCCATATCCAGGAATGATTTCCCAATTATTTGGTACGTAAAAAGTGACGAGAAAAACTAAAGCTTCGATAATCATAAGTATTGAAAATTTAACTGGACTAACATGCTCTTTTGTGCTAAGTTCGATAAAAATGATAATACACGGAACTCCTATCAGTTGTGGAACAATTGCTAAGGCCATTAGTGGTATTGAGTAAAGATAATGAGCTGCAGCATCTATAAACCAAAAAACAGCATACATTAACCACATTGCGGAAAATAAGAAAATAAGCCGATTTTTATTTTTAAAAGCATAAATGAATGTAATAATACCTCCAATTGCTACTAATGTCCCCGTTATTAAGGTCGATAATACGAGCAGTAAATTTTCAATACTCATTATAATTTTTTTTTATATTTTTTGGCGCTTTACTAATCATTGTTCTTCAGGAAAGAACTTTGCGAGGACTTAAAACATAACTGATCTCTAATTAAATAAATATTGTTTTATTCCTATTTAAAAGATTATTCATTATTGTAAATATTTCCTTTAAAATGTCGCAAATCATTAAAAAATTTAAATGAATATATCCAGAAAAAGATATAAAATGTAAGTTTTGGGTTATTTTTTATTTTACTAAAAGAGCCGCTCTATTCTATTATTATTAAACAGTCCAGCTCTAATTCAAGATTCCAATTAAATTACATTTTTGTAAACTAAATATGTAAATTTGCTAATATAATTATTAACAAAACATGAAACAGAAGAGAGTGAAATATTATAACATTAACGAAGCAAAAAGAAATAGATGTAAACCACAATGGTGGAATATTACTAGAGAATAAAAGAATGAAAAAATTGTTGAGATACTGTAAGGAAAGGCAATCGCGAGCTTCCTGGACTCCAGAGATGAAGTTTAATGAATGTAAACATTCTATCTTTAGATTTTATCCAGAAAAGTACATGATTATCGACGGAAGATGTTATAATTTTTCATGTTTGGGCTAATTGAGGATGAGGGCGTCTCAAATAAATTAGAATCCATAAAGGCTCCAAGACTCTAATCAAAATTTAATTTTCAAAACTAAATATGTACTGCTACTGATAGCATAATAACGAATACGAAAAGAATAAGTGAGTATATTAAGTATGCTCTACATGCTGAAAATGACGTAGTCAAAATTTGGCTACCACTTCTAAGAGCGAGGTTAATAAGGGTTGTGGGCGAAGTTAACTTTATTAATTTTACAAGCTTGTTTTTTTCGATTCGTGCCAATTAGATTGTGAATTGGATTTTTTTTATTTCCTAGCTTAATATTTCTAAATAATGTCATATTATATTTCATTAAGTTTATAGAAATTATAAATTACAGATGGGATTAGTGACTACTGAAGAGAATATCATTTGGCACAAATGTATAAATTGTGGCTTGTTGCAACATAACACTCATCTAAGATGTTTAAAATGTAAGAACGATGATTTTGAGATTATTGAAGCTTCAGGCACATGCAAACTACTCACTTATACAATCTTAAAAGCACCCCCTGCTGAATTTCGAGATAAGGCGTCCTATGCTCTTGGAGTTGTGGAATTTAAAAATGGTGTAAAAGGACTCGGTCAATTAACAACTCAAAATAATTTATACACAGGAATGACATTAAAACCAATTTATCGAAAAATTTGCGAAAACTTAGACGGAAAGGAAGTATATACTTATGTGTTTGAACCAGTTTAATTAGGTAATTAGTTCTTAGGAGGAAATAAGATGTTTACAGATGAAGAACTTGATAAAATTGAAAATAAGAGGAAAGAGTGGGAAGAACAAACCTTAAATAAGTTTACTGAAAGAGGAGAGAGGAAAGATAGCTACGAATCTCCTTCAGGAATTCCTTTGAAACCTGTATATGGACCTGAAGATATCCAGAATCTTAATTATTTAGAGGATCTTGGATTTCCTGGAACTCCACCTTTTACGAGGGGGGTGTATCCAAATATGTATCGTGGTCGTATCTGGACTATGCGACAATATGGGGGGTTTGCAGATGCTACTAAAACAAATGAGCGATTTAAATATTTAATATCACAAGGTCAAAAAGGGCTTTCAATTGCATTTGATTTACCAACTCAGATGGGGTACAACAGTAATCATAATATTTGCTTAGGGGAAGTAGGAAGAGTTGGTGTAACTGTTAATTCATTGAGAGATTTTGAACAAGTATTTGAGGGAATTCCTTTGGATAAGGTTTCAACCAGTATGACTATAAATGCTCCTACATCAGTATTATTAGCAATGTATATTGCCGTAGGTGAGAAACAAGGAGTAAATCCAGAAAAATTGACTGGTACTGTTCAAAACGATATTCTAAAGGAATATGTTGCTAGAGGAACTTATATTTTTCCTCCAAAACCTTCTTTAAGATTAGTGGCAGATGTAATTGAATATTGTTCAAAAAATTTACCCCGTTTTAATACAATTAGTATCAGTGGGTATCATATGCGCGAGGCAGGCTGTAACGCTATCCATGAAATTGCGTTCACTCTAGCGGATGGAATCGCCTATGTTGAAGAAGTCCTTAATAGAGGAGTGGACATTGATGATTTTGCAACACGATTATCTTTCTTTTTTACTACTCATAACAACTTTTTTGAAGAAATTGCTAAGTTGAGAGCAGCTAGGAAGCTTTGGGCAAAAATTATGAAAGAACGGTTTCACGCTAAGAATCCAAATTCTTTAAGACTGCGATTTCACACACAGACGGCTGGAGTTACACTAACAGCTCAACAACCTAATGTTAACATTGTAAGAGTAGCTCTTCAAGCACTTGCAGCAATATTAGGTGGGACGCAATCACTCCATACTTGTGGTGCGGATGAAGCTTTAGCTATCCCAACGGAAGATTCTGTAAGGTTATCGTTACGAACTCAACAGGTACTAGCGTATGAATCGGGGGTCACTGATGTTGTAGACCCTCTCGGAGGATCGTATTACATCGAGTATCTTACTTCACAGCTGGAAAAAAAAGCCTTAGAATATATTGAAAAAATAGATAAGATGGGTGGTATAACTAAAGCAATTGAAACGGCTTTTATCCAACGAGAAATCCAAAATAATGCTTACAACGACCAAATAAAAATTGAAAATGGTGATAACACTATTATTGGTGTAAATTCATATTGTACTGATGAAGAATGTAAAATTGATACGTTTAAACATGATAAAGGCGAAGAAGAAAGGATTATTAAGAGTTTATTCAAGCTAAAAACAGAACGAAACGAAGAATCTGTTAAAGCAAAATTAACGAAACTAAAACAAGTTGCATTGAGTGGTGATAATATTATGCCGGTAATGATCGAAACAGTGAAAATTTATGCCACAATTCAGGAAATTTGTGATGTGTTAAGAGAAGTATTCGGAGTATATGATAGTCCTCAAGTGTTTTAATCCATAAGTCATAGTATAATAGAGTTTTCTTACAAAAATGTAAAAACTTATATTTCTAATTATAATATATTTTAGTACATCCAATTTTAAAGTAAGGGTGAAAATTGCAATGTTGTTTATTATATATTATGAATTAGATTCTAATTTAGATCCAGCAGATATGCTCACTGCTTATCAAAAAATCCAAGAAGCTGAAGTGGAATTTGAAAAATGGGAAACAAAAGGCTGGTACATAACTCCAGAAGATTGGGGTGTCGCTATAGTAGAATGCGATAGCGTGGATGATATGATGAAAAACTCATATCAATGGAAATTAGCACTACCAGGTTTTTTTACAAAATATAATGTCTCCCCCGTTGCAGAAGTAGAGCAAGCAGTTCCAGTGCTGGCCAAAATGATGAGAAAATTTAAAAAATAAATAATTTCAGAGATAAAAATATTTGTGAGTTTTTAGAACTCAGCTGAAAAGTATTTTTTCTCCTTTTTTTTCTATATTGGTCCTCAAATGATTTAAGATTTCTTTTTATAATATTCTGATATTTTTGGTAATAACGCCAGAAATTCTTGTGGATCTCCAAAAATGGGGATTTTTTTTTCTTTAACTTTTGTGAGAAACTTGCTAACTGCTTTCGGACGAGTAAGATGTTGCGTAATTAAAATTAGTGGTTTGCTGTGTTTATGTCCAAGAGCTAGACTCTCAAAAACAGTATTGAAAAATTTCTTACTATCTTTTATCCTAGGAGGTAAGGTGAGATAAAATCCTGGTAAATCCATAACGAGTCCATCAATGATCTTATCTGACAATACTATATCAATAACTTCTTTAACGATCTTAATAGCAAAAAATTGAGCTGCAAAATCGAGTGGGTTATTAGGACTAGTACCAGCCATAAAAAACTTCTTTGAAATCTCACGTTGTATTTCAGGGGAAAACGGAGGGACTCCCAAGCCTACTTTTTCAATTAAATCGGCTAAAACTACCCCATAACCTCCAGAAATACTTATTAAGGCTAAATTTCGTAGCTTAAAACTACCATAACAATCAATTAAACGAGCTGTATGAAGTAATTGTTCTAAAGAGTCAACTTCGATAATATTATATTGGAGAAAGAAATTTTTCCATATTTTGTTATTACCTGATATTGAAGCTGTGTGAGTTTTAGCTGCAACTGCTCCGCTTTCACTCTTTCCGCCTTTTAGAACTATTATCGGTTTGGTGTTATTCTTAAGAATTGCTTTTAGAGTATCTATCCGCCCTTCTTTAATTCCTTCGAGATAACATAGAATAATTTCTGTTTCTGGATCATGTATTAAAAAAGAGAGAAGGTCAACAAAATCTAGATCAGCTCCATTTCCAAAGGAAAAAACTTTTGAAAAATGAATACCTAATTCAAGGGAGGAATAGATAGCAATGTTGCATATTCCTCCAGATTGAGCAATAAATCCAACATTTCCCCGATCTGATGGGAACCCTGGACGCCAAGCGACCCCTATCTTAGGATAAAATAGCCCTAATCCATTTGGTCCTAAAAATCTTACTTTATTTTGGGCTCTTTTCAACAGTTCTTTTTCTAATTCAACACCCTTTTCTGTTCCAGCATCTGAAAACTCTGAAGTAAAAACCGTAACCAATTTTACCCCTTTTTCTACGCACTCGTCCATCACTTCCAATACTTTATTTGCTGGAATTGCGATAAATGCGAAATCTATTGCTTCTGGGATATCGAGGATGGAAGTGTAAATATTTTCTTTTGGAAAATTAGGTATCTCTTCAGCACTAGGATGTACAGCGTAGATATTTCCTTTAAACATGTATTGGTGATTTCTTAAAAAGAAATAATCTCTCTTTTTTGAGGCTCCAATGACAGCAATAGATCTAATATTATTAATAAAAGATACATCTTTTAAATCGATGTCCTTATTCTCTACGGTCTCCATTATTATTTTAAAATTAAAGATGAGATTAATAGTTTATAAAAAAATGAAATGTTAAATAGAAAAAAGAACTTAAGTCTAGCTTCTGAAAATTTCATTCAGTAGTTTCTGGATAAAATCGTCAAATTTTTCCTGTTGATATTCTACCCCTAAAAAAGGTTTTATCAGTAGTGGAATCTCGGAGGGATTTACAAATACTGGCAGAAGTCTAATTCTTTCTTCTTGACTTAATTGTATTGCCGCTCCCCTCTCTAATTTAACTGATTTTGAATCTCTAGAATGTTGAGAACAAAATAATATAAAGACTTTTGATTTTTCCAAATTATCCTCCATATATTCTATAATATTTTGACCGCTATCTTTTTCCCAGTAGTAGACATTAGTTATTTCTGGATGAGCTTCTAATTTTTTGGCAATCTCTTTAATTCTATAGAAATCTGTATCTACAGTTGAATAACTCAGAAAGATATTAAAATCAAGTTTAGTTCCTGTTACTGCAGCTTTTACGATTCGAGCGAATTGCTGTATTCGAACGGTAGCTTCTTCTAATGCTTGTTGATTTCCAGTTTTTAAGAATTCACCTAGTTTTCCTAATACTTTTTCCATCAATTTTGCTTCTTCGATCAATACACGATTACTACTAGCTTTACACGCATATATCACATCGACCAACCAAAATAATTGGTCTCGAAAAAGTCTCGCCTGAGGTCTTGATTGTAATAATTTCGAAATTTTTTCCATTGATTCGTCCATTTGATATGAGTTCTTTTCCATAATTAATGATTGCACTTCATCGTTTGAAGAGATCAGAAATCTTGATACACGTAGAAAATGTACATTTAATATTATAAGGTTGATTATTCAATGATAGTTTTAAATTTTTGTTCGAATCAAGGAGTGATAATGGTTTGGAAACATGGAAGGAACAATTTACCTATGATCCATTGATTCCTCTTATTTCGAGTAAAAATGGAGCGGTAACATATTTTACTAAACGAGATCTTTTGGAAGAAGTAGTCAAACCAATCAAAACGCTTTGGACATTACCTCCTGCTATCAAAATTATTAATAAACAACAAGAAGAAGGATATTGGAGATATTCCGCATGGAAAACTAAATTAAATGAGCCAGAAAATTATAACCTGCTTGAAACATACAGACAATTAGGATTTCTGGTGGAAAAATACGGTTTTACCAAAGATCACAATACTATTAAAAAAGCTGCTGAGTATATTTTTTCTTGCCAAACGGATGAAGGAGATATTAGGGGATTTTATGGCACTCAATACAGCCCTAATTATACCGCAGCAACAACTGAATTGTTAATTAAAGCCGGATATGGTAATGACCACCGCGTTAAAAAGATAATTGAATGGTTATTATCCATGCGACAAGAAGATGGGGGATGGGCCATTGCAATGAGAACGAATAACGCTAAATATCTTGATGTCGTTAAAAATCCTAATGCGTTTGAACTTAATAGAAAAAAACCTTTTTCTCATATGGTAACAGGTATAGTACTTCGAGCTTTCGCTGCCCATTCAAAATATAGAAATATTGAAACGGTGAAAGTAGCGGGTAATCTTCTATCTTCGCGGTTCTTTAAATCCGATAAATACGCCGATCGTAGAAATGTGGAATATTGGATGAAAGTATCGTTCCCATTTTGGTGGACTGATGTCGTTTCTTCGCTTGATTCTCTCTCCTATCTTGGTTTCACTATATCTCATCCACAGATAAAAATAGCACTTGAGACATTGAGAGATAAGCAATCAGAGAGCGGAATGTGGGACATGAAATTATTAAAAACTAAAGATCAAGATCTCTCTTTATGGATAAATTTGGCAATCTGTCGAATATTTAAGCGATTCTATTCTTGATTAGATTAAGCTATTAATCTACTTTTTCTGCCATGTAAGGTTTTAACGCTTTAATTGCAATAGCGTAAAGTGGAATCACGGAGAGTTCGATAAAAATCGAAATCACGAAAGGAGCAAATGTGCCTATACTTTCATAAGCTAATCCTCCTATTATAGGTCCCAAAACCGCACCTAATAAGCTCAACCACTGTGCAGCTCCAAAAATCTTTCCACGATGAATTTTTGATATACGACTGAGAATATTCTGTAAAATTAAGTTACCCCCCCAGGCAAAAGTCGAATCGAAGAGTAGAAGGATACCAAACATATAACCTGATGTCGAGTTAATTATTAACCCCGTTACTAAAGCACCTAAACCGCTCACAAAAACCATCCCTAGTACAGGATTAATTTTGTCAGCAATTTTACCTAATTTTGGTGCTAATAATAATGAAATAATTTGACTTGGAAAATAGATTAGCATAACAAGAGTGGGATCTAGGATGTTTAATTCATCGTTTAAATAACCTTGAAAGAAAGGAAATGCTAATGATTGATTAAAATTGCTGGTCATAAAAGCAATGACTAAAACACTGAAACCGATAAAAAATCCAATTGCTAAATTATTTCTTGATTCTAAAGGTGCCTCAGATATGACTGGTTCTTTGGATACAACACTCGTTTCTACTGATGATGGAAATAAATTAAAAATATGCTTGTCAAATGTTAAATTCTCATCTACTTTGAAATGAAATATAAAACCTCCCAATACGTTAGATAGAGCGAATAAAAGTAGTGGGGAGTAGACCAAAAAGAGATTCTCAGGTACAAAAATATTAGAAAAGCTAAAAATCGTAATACTAATAATTGATCCAACTAAATTTCCTTTTCCTATCATTCCTCCACGTTTTCCAAAAGCAAACGAACGGTTAGTTTTATTTGATTTCTCGGAAATTAATGTATCTAGTGGAGTCCAAAAAAAACCAACAAAAAATCCTAAAATAAACATACCAGCAGTAAACAACAATAAAGACGATAGAAGAATTCCTATATACATTAGAATATAGCAAGCTGCACGCCCAAAACTTCCAATTAGGATTAATAATTTCCTTGAAACGCGGTCAGTCAAATAACCTACAAGAGGAGCACTAAGTAAACCCCCGATCATTTGTATTGAAAAAGCAAAGCCTAATTCCGTTGGTGAAGCTTCCAATAATTGATTTATGACGTGAGGGATCAAAAATGAAAAGAAGAAGAACCCCATACTATTCCAAAAGATAATTCTTATCATTGGTATAAAATCTGGAGTCATTTTCACATCATTTTCACCCTCTTGTCCATTAGCCTTGAAGCTATCTAATTCTTGCTCCTTGGGGGTGCTAATCATATCAGAACGATTTTTAGCGTCAGGATTTTTTGACAGTTAATAAAACACCTTTTTGCACAATTATACTAGAAAAAGAGCCATATCCTAAATAGTTCATCATTTCAGCACAAATTAGTATCTTATCGATTATAGGGAATAACCTTTTTTTTATAGAAATACTATACTAATTTTATTACAATTTGATTTATGAAAAAAAAAGTGAAAATTCAAATGTTAACTCCAGAACACATTAAAGAAATCTTAAATGATTATACAGTAAATCTTAGATTCCATGCCCGCGGAGGACAAGGAGGTGTAACCGCTTCAAATCTCTGCGTGGAAGCTTTCTATGGTTACGGCGTGTGCCAACCTAGGTTTGGTGCGGAACGTATGGGAAGTCCAACTGAAAGTTACGTTCGACTCTCTGCGAATGCTGATCTTGTTAGATCAAACGAACAAGTGTATGCTCCTCACTTTGTTTCTGTTTTAGATCCCTCTTTATTAACAGAAGTAGATGTGGTGGCAGGTATCCCAAAAGGAGGCTGGTTAATTGTCAATACAGAGATGGATCAATTAACAATTCAAGATACCGTCAAGCGGAAAGACATAAATATTGCAACAATAGATGCAACTCGAATCGCTCTTGATGTTTTAGGAAGAAATATTACCAACACTATTATATTGGGAGCTTTAATTCGTGTGTCTCATCTCTTTACGCTTGAAGAATTATCTGACGCTATAATGAAGCGATTTAAAGGAGAAATAGCTGGAAAAAATATTCAGGCAATTAAACAGGCAATTGAAGAAACATGCATTTATGACATGGGGATCGAGCCAGATTTCACCGTGGACAGTAAAGTACCATGGCAACAAGTATCTTTAGGGTTGCCAGGATACAAAGATTTAGATAAAGCTGGTGTTTGGTATTGCGATGAAGATGTAATCCCTGTTGGAAGCGATCAAGTAAATACTGGGTCGTGGGGTGAATGGGAAATACTATGGGACGAAGAAACTTGTACTAATTGCGCGCAGTGCTGGTTTATATGTCCTGATTTTGCCATTCTTAGAAAATTAGGTGATGACGGTAAATACCATATGGTTGGTATCGATGTGTTTCACTGTAAAGCTTGTCAAAATTGTCTTAATATTTGTCCCGTTCAAGCCATAAGTAAACGAGCAAAACAGGGTCCTGCTGCTTGTGCATCACCAGAAGAAGGAGGTAATTAAAATGTCAATAGAACCAATGAAATTATTTTTTAAGGAAATTAAAGAACCAATTGAAACTGCTATGATTGGTAATTACGCCGTAGCAGGGGGTGTCACTCAGACAGATCCCGATGTGGTATGTGCATTCCCGATTACGCCTCAAACACAATCTGTTGAGGGGCTATCCGATGTGGTTCATCAAGGAAGGTTGAAAGCAGCCTTCGTTAATGTCGAATCTGAATTAGCCGCTATTAGTTACTCAACCGCAGCTTGTGCAGCTGGTGCTAGAACTTTTACAGCAACTGCGTCTCAAGGCTATTTACTAATGTCGGAAGCTTTACCTATGGCTGTAGGGTGGCGAGTTCCCTTAACAATGATGATCTCCGCCCGAGCTTTCAACGCTCCAAATCTATCCATTTGGAATAGTTGGGAATTTGTTATTACTGATTATGGGTGGAATTGTATTGTTTCAGAAAATGTTCAAGAGACTTATGATGCTGCAATTTTGTCAGTCATGATGTCTGACAACTCGTTATTTCCAACTATGTTTGTACACGATGGTTTTATAATTTCTCATTCAGTTCAAAAACTATGGTTAATTCCCGATGAGGTTGTACGTAAATTAACGCCAAGGAAACCTCGTCATACAATCACAACTGAGCGTCCAGGAGTCTGGGGTGGAATAGTTACGCCAGGATTTTTCATGGAAGGAAGAATGGGATTAGATATAGCTAAAAAATCAGTATTAGATGTAATGAAAAATTCTTTTGATGAATTCGGAAAAGCAACCGGTCGCCATTATAAATTAATTGAGACCTATAACTTGGATAACTCCTCAAAGACAGCGTTTATTACGATGGGGTCAATGTGTGGAAACATTATTAGCTGGATGACGAAAAATAAAGATATAGGATTAATCAAAATCAGAGTGTACAGACCTTTCCCTTACGAAGAGTTACAAAAGATTGTCCAAGAGCATAATATTGAAAAACTAATCATCTTAGAGAAATCAGATGCATTAAATAATCTTCTACCGCCATTTTCCACCTCAATAGCAACGGCGTTGTATCCGCTTAAAACGCTATTTAGATGTTTTATTGTAGGTTTAGGGGGAAGAGATGTTACTCGAGACGAATTTTCAGTCGCTAAGAAGAAAATGGAGTCTGTTACCAACATGAAAGGACAACTCTATACGTATCTAGGTGTTAGAGAAACTAAGGATAAAATACACGAGGTGAATATATAAAATGTCGAAACCAGAGAGAAATGTTATACCGTTTGAAGATATCCTAGCAAGAGACGGGAAAAGTAACGTATTGTTCCTTAACTACGATAACGAAGCTTTTATGAACACTGGTATCCAAGAATCAGGAGCAACTCCGCCTTATGCTTCAACAACGACTGGCCCGGGAGGAGAGAAAATACCTGGAAAAGTAGGTGTTAAGCAAGATCTGGTCACTCCCTTTGCTTTTTTCGGCACAAAATCTCTGTTCTTAGCCACTGCTAATCCCGCTTATCCCGCAGACTTCATGGGAAAATTCGCTGATGCGATGAAATCAAATGGATCTGCTTTCATTCAAACGTATTCAGATTGCATGCGAGGATGGCGCCATGCCGCCGAAGACGCCGTGAAAATTTCAAAACTAGCTACGGATTGTGGGTATTGGCCTCTTTATACGATAAGAGTCAAAGACGGAATACCAACATTTTCTTATTATCGCGGATTAGATATTGACAAAGAAAAATTCGTAGAATATCTTAAATCTATGGGCAAATTCAAGCATTTATTTAAACCGAGATTCATGGAAAAAGAAATTGACGAGATAATTTATTTAACAGAACAACGAAATCTCAAACTAAAAAAACTTATTGAAACATTCGGAGCTGAAAAACCTATAGACTTCTATAAAGTTAATCGAAGAACCTTAAAGCCTCAAACGCATCTGCACCCGGGGCACGGATTATGTCCCGGTTGCGGTGCTGGAATGGTATTAAATCAAATGGCAACTGTAGCCACTGCTGTCGCTGGAAACAATATTATATATGTAAACAATACCAGCTGTGCTGAAGTCTCTACTTCCAAAGATTTTGTAACCTCGTGGAAAGTTCCTTGGGTTCACCACTTATTTGAAAGCGGAGCTACTATAGCAGAAGGAATAAGTACCACCTATAAAATCTTAAAAGCTAAGGGACGATTTAGTGGAGAAGTACCGTATGTTATACACATTGCCGGGGATGGTTCTACCTACGATATCGGATTTCAATTTCTCAAAGCTGCTCTCATCCGAACAAGCTCTTTCGTTGAAATGAATGAATATTTATCAAGTCAGAAATAATTTTATTTTTTTCTCTTCTTTTATTATCAACTATATACAAAACTATTTTCAGATGTGTTTACTGATAAGTCTAAATTCTCTGAATTTAGGTAATATTTTTTTGCATACCATTATTCTACTCACTAATAGTAATCTTTTATTTTAATTTAATTAGTTTTAGCAGATAAATGGTCTTAACAAAACGAGAACGTGTATTCAAAGCCCTCGAGCTTGATGGCGAACCGGATATGGTTCCTATACATTTATTTGGTTTTGAGCAAACAGGGCTTTCCTTCCAAGCTTTTAAAGAATCAGAAGAAAGGAAAAAATATCATAGTTCCGTAAAAAATACGAAATCTAAAGTTAAATACTATATTACAGAACAACGCTTTTGGAACGCCGATCTTTATGGAATGGACCCATTTGGGGAAAATAAAATAAAAGTGAGATATGAAAACGCACCTCCTGAATACGCTGGCTGTCGGCTTAATAGGATGGACGGCAGATTATACAGAACTGTGAAGCAAGTTAATACAGGTTTGGAATATGCTTGGTATGTTGGAGGTTATTTTACAAATCCGGAGATCTTGCATTCTTATTGGGATCAGTATGGAAAACCCACTGAATTGATCAACGATAGGGTTAAATATTCGACTCAAACATGGGAAGGATTTGTCGAAGCCCTTGCGCCTTATTTCTATCCAATGGCAAATTTGCCATTAAATCCCTCCGAAGTTTTAATTGGGGGGCTTTCTTTTACTCGTTTTTCTTATTATTTGCGCAAAAACCCCAAATTTATTCACGAAATTATGGACGAGTACACTAAGGTTAATATTGAAATAATTAAACGATTAGCTGAAGTAGGCGTTGATATAGTTATGTTTGGAGATGATTTGGGTTATAAAGATAATGGATTCTTTTCTATGAAAGTTTTTCGAGAATTTATCCTTCCATATCACAAAAGAATTTACAACACATGCAAAAAAAGGGGTGTGTTAGTTGTACTCCATTCTTGTGGAAAAGTTGATCAATATTTACCTGATTTAGTTGATGCTGGTCTTAACTGCATTCAATCTTTAGAAGCAACAGCAGGAGTTGACTTGGCAGGATTAAAAGAATCGCTAGGAGATCGTTTGTGTTTTATGGGTGGATTGGACTCCTCAGGGGTTTTAACACATGGAACTCCCGAAGATACGTACGAAAATGTAAGGAGTACAATAAAGGAGACTGGAAAAGGCGGCGGTTTTTTCGTAGGACCTAGTCACGACATCTTAAATATGCCGTGGGAGAATGTTTTAGCAATGAGAGCTGCTATTGAGAAGTATCGTAAATACCCTTTAAAAGTTTAAAAAGCGAGTATAATATTGTAACGAATTTAGTAATGCCAATTACTTGAAAATATATTATTGATCTCTTTAAGAATATCCTTTCGATACTTGTTTTCTAATTCCAATTTTTTAGAAAGCAAAAAATTATTTAACTTCTCCTTGGTAATTTTATTCTCTCCTTGTTCTTTTAACCAATTTGTTGCTTCATGTATGAATTCACCCTCACGACCTCCGATAAAGTTAGGTAAATATTGGTTTGTGATATATTCCGATCGGTAAAAGGTCCGTACATATAATCCTTTAGGATCCAGATTTTTATAGAGGTGTGAAACATTTTCCGGTGCAGAATCAATTACTAGGTTTTTTCCTGCTTCTTGAATTTTTTTGTAAAGAGGTATCCAATCATTCGAGCCCATGGATGCATTCCCTGCGCCTGGAACCCATTGGATTCCTGTTATGCTGGGTTCCTTCAATAGATAATCTAAATGTGGTAAAGCGTTTGGTCCGTCTAGATGATAGATTGCGTAATCCATGTGGTTAGCTTGCTCTACGAGATCTGGCAACACAAATTCTTTAAACCATTTAGGATTCAGCATCGCACAAAAATCGCTCTGTAACGCATACCATCGTTTTTTACCCCAAACTCCCAACCAACAAGTACACCCATCACAATATTGTTCAATAATTTTCTGTAAATCATCGTACACTCTTAATAATTTCTCTAGAATAATAGATCGACTTGTATCTATAACTTCAGGCTTTCTTTTCATGGTTAGAATTATGTTGGTTGGTCCTAAGAACGATGAAAGTATATCCAAAACACCACCAATATCAGTCATCGATATTAAGTAGTTCTTTCCCGCTCTCTTCGCAGCAGTTTCAGTTATTCTGAGTAATCTCGAATACCATTCGTTGTTTTGATTTAGCTTAATACTTTCCAAGTGTTCTATGATATCTTCTGGTTTTGTTGGGCGACTAAACCATACAGTTCCCGTTTTAAATTGGGGTTTTACTCCAAAGACAGCAGCCATAATTCCTGGTCCATAATTGGGAAAATAAAAAGGAAACGATTCTCCTCCAAAATAGGTTTCCCCTGCTCGTTTTTCATATCCATCCAGTGCATCATCAATGTCCTCATAGTTTTTAGCTAAGGTCCAATCTTCACCTACGGTATCTAAAAATACTCCAAGTTTTCCTCTTTTTTTTGGATAATAATAGCTTAGAACTGGACGATCGATGATTTCGTGATCCCACCATGCGTTCATTCGCTCCTTTGCTTCATCAATATCCCCTTTATATTCCATAAAAAAAAGATTAAAACAAATCAAATTAATTTTTACATTTTACAAATTTGAGTTTAATGAATCTTTTCTAAAGATAACTTTGAGGTTCAATCTTGTTTGGCTAATCCGAAATTTTTAAGATAATTCTGGAATTATATAACATTATTCGAGGAATTAAAATGACAAGCGAATTAACGAAAATTTACGATCATAGCGTAATTGAAAAAGAGTTATATGAATGGTGGGAGAAAGAAGGATTCTTTAGACCAGAGAAATCCAAAGAGTTAGGGCTCACTAACGAGGATTCTGAACGATATTGTATAACAATTCCTTTACCAAATGTAACTGGGCAACTTCACTTAGGACATGCAATTACTATCTCTTTAGAAGATTTAATGACCCGATACGAGCGCATGCGCCATAAAGAAACTCTTTACATACCAGGTACAGATCACGCTGGCATTGCAACTCAAAATGTCGTCGAACGTGAACTTTTGAAGCAAGGCATTAAACGCAAAGATTTAGGACGGGAAAAGTTTGTTGAAAAAGTTTGGGAATGGAAAGATAAGTATCAGAAACGAATTACGGAGCAATCAAAAAGTTTGGGGATTAGTAGTGATTGGACTCGAGAACATTTTACATTAGACCCTGATTTATCACGAGCAGTTCGCGAAGCATTTTATAGACTTTATAATAAGAAATTAATTTATCGTGGAGAATATCTAGTTAATTGGTGCCCTGGAAGGTGTGAGTCGGCAATTTCTGATCTCGAAACAGAATCTATAGAAGAACAAGGGCAATTATGGTATATAAAATATCCAATTATTACCAATTCCTGGAATGGTCCTCAACATCCTTGGTCAAGTGGTAAGTGGGCGGAAGGCGTAACAGATTTTATTATTGTAGCAACAACTAGACCGGAAACATTATTAGGAGATAGTGCGATTGCAACAATAGGTTCACATCCAAAATACGCCAAATATATTGGAAAGAAAGCAGTGTTACCAGCAGTTGGTCGTTTTATCCCAGTTATTGTAGACGAACATGTAGATCCCGAATTTGGAACAGGAGCCTTAAAGATTACTCCCGCACACGATCCAAACGATTTTGAAATAGGACAAAAACATAATTTGGAGTTTATAAATATTTTTAGTGAGAATGCAGAGATATTACCTGGTTTCGTTGATTCTTATACTGGATTAGATAGATATGAGTGTCGAGAAGCTATAATTAAGGATTTGGAAAAAGAAGGGCTTTTGACTGAAATTGAACCATATAATTACGCCATCGCACATTGCCAGAGATGTCACACTATAATTGAACCTCGTGTCTCAATTCAGTGGTTCGTGAGTACAAAAACACTTGCAGAAGCTGCAGTGGAAAAAGTACGCGCTGGGGAAACCAAAATCATTCCTTTCCGAGAAGAACAGCGATTCTTTCAATGGATGGAAAATATTCACGATTGGTGTATTTCACGTCAGCTCTGGTGGGGCCACAGAATCCCCGTCTGGTATTGTGACGATTGTGATGCTGAAATATGTCCTAAACCTGATGTAGATGCAGTCGAAACCTGTCCAAAATGCGGTAGTTCCAAAGTTCATCAAGATGAAGATGTGTTAGATACTTGGTTTTCTAGCGGATTATGGCCGTTTTCGACTTTAGGATGGCCTAATGTTGATCATCCAGACTTCAAAAGATTTTTCCCTACAGATACCAGAGAAACAGGTTATGACATCCTCTTTTTTTGGGTTGCTCGAGAATTGATGATGGGTATTGAATTGACAGGACAAGTACCCTATCATATGGTGTATTTACATGGTTTAATAAGGGATGAAAAAGGAAAGAAAATTAGTAAATCGATGGAAAATGTGGATCAATACGATCCTTTAGTAATTATTAAGGAATTCGGAGCAGATTCTCTTCGTTACGTTCTCATCTCTAATAGTGTCCCTGGATTGGATACGAATTTGGACCCAAAAAACATTGATGTTGCCCATAAATATTGTAATAAAATCTGGCAAGCGTCTCGCTACGTTTTAACAAACATTACTTCAGAAGAGAAAATTCCCAAAATCGATGAACTCGAATTGGATAAGCTAAAATTTCCCGATAAATGGATTCTTTCTCGCTTGAACTCATTGATTAGAGATGTACAATCGTACATGGATAATTACGATTACTTAAGGATGACAAGAGAAATAAAATCGTTTTTTTGGAGTGAATTTTGCGATTGGTACATTGAGATGAGCAAGATTTTTCTATACGATGAGAGTTATTCTGACAAACATGTTCAGAAGGCGATACTCCTCCACGTATTAGAAACATTCTATAAATTATTACATCCTGTTATGCCGTTCATCACTGAAAAATTATGGCAAACTCTTCCAGACAACCTTAAAACTACTCCCACAATAATGTATGCTCCTTGGCCAACAGCGCAAGAATCATTTATCGATCCAACCATAGAAAATAGTTTTCTCTTGATGGCAGATTTTGTTCGGGAGGTAAGATGGGTAAAACATGATTTTGGAATTCCCTTAAAAACACTTGTTCCATTACAAATTTCAATTGAAACTGAAGCTCATCGAGAATTGTTTGAATTATGTAGGAACGAATTAGTTAAAATGGCATTTATAGACGAAAATAAATTTATTATCGATAAAAAAATCGTCCCACCTCCTCAATCAGCCCGAATTGTGCTTAGTGGAATACCTGCATTTGTTCCCTTGTCTGGAATGATTGATCTTGAGAAGGAAAAAGCAAGAATCAACACATCGTTAGAAAAAGCCAGAAAAGAAGCAAATAAAATCGATAAAAAGCTTAAGAGTCAATTTTCCGAGAGAGCTCCAAAAGAATTAGTGGAAAAGGAAAGGCAAAACCTTGAAGAATTAAGGATTAAAATCGAACAACTTGAAGATCAATTAAAAATGCTCTAACTTCTCTTATAAAAGGGTTGATCCTTGATCTCTGGAATTTTTATCTGAGGAGCGTTTTCTCTTATATATTTAATAGATTTTATTGTATCATCTTTAGGTAATTCAAAGACAACAGGACCATCAAAATTCTTCTGATGGATTATATTTAGAAATTCGGGGGGAAAATTCTTTCCAGCCCCTAAAGCTGCATGATCGGAAAACAAATTGTCCCCGTCGTAGTCTTGTAGGTGAATTTCGGCTGTTATATCCAAATATTTTTCTGTAATTTCGAGGAGATCGTGATTTCCTGAGAATCCACCAAGCACATGTGCAGTATCTAAACATAGTTTTGTCTTCACTTTTTCAATAATTTTAATTGTAGCTTCTAAAGGAAATACAATATTTTCTATCGCGATTTTGCTTCTTTTTACACCAGTTTCTTCTATGAATCTCTCAATGCTTTCTATAGCATTAATGCTAAATAATTCTGATGTAATTTGTTTAATCTGAGGGCTTTCGATAAATCCCATAACACTTGCAACCGTTTCACCAGTGGGATGCAAGACATAGACATCTACATCGTCCTCTAATTCTATAATAGAATTGTAGGCATCTATTAAAGAATTAACACTTCCTTCACATATGAATTTATTTGGACCCCCAAGATCTAAGCTTAAAAAAGGAAGATGTGCGGAATAGGTAATGTCGTATTCATTTTTGATTTCTTTTAATATTTTAATTTGATTCCTATCCATTGTAATTGGAAAAATCTGAAACAAATCCAACTGGATCTCAAAATGTTGATATCCTGCAGTTGCTGCGTTTTTAACGATATCAGAAAATTGGAAATCTGATAACCCTTTCAAACCTTTTTTAGCAAGGATTCCATCAATTAATAGATCATAAGTCAAAGGTGAAATTCCAAATCTCATACTATAAAGTCAACAATTTTATACAATTTTATATAATTGGTTAAAAGGGGCTTAGTTTTTAAATTTTAATTTCTTTCTTTCATCATCGTATAAACATAAACTTTTATCATGACATTATCAAAAAGAGAACGAGTGATTAGGACATTAGAACTCGATGACAATATTGATATGCTCCCCGTTCATTATCTGGGTTTTGAATTTACTGCTAGTTCTTATCAAAAATTTCTAAAAACTGAAGAATACAACAATAATAAAACCTTCATTGAAAATGATTTCTCTAAGGTAAAATATTGTTGGGCAGGAGATATTACTGAATTACGATTCTGGAATGTTGATTGCCATTCCATGGATCCATGGGGTCCTAAAAAATATAAAGAACCTACTAAACGTGCTCCCCCTGAATATCCAGATTGTATGATCAGTGCGCTTAATGGATGTGTGTGGAAACTGGTTAAACAAGTTGATACGGGTTTAGCTTACCTGTGGTATGTAGATGGACATTTTCGAACTCCAGAAATAGTTCACTATTATTGGGATAAATATGGAAAACCTTCAGAGCAGGTTAATGACAAGCTTAATTATACGCCTCAAATCTGGGATGGGTATGTAGATTCTCTAAAAAAGTATTTATATCCGATGGCGTTCGTACCAGTGGCTATTCATGAGGCTCTATTTGAAGGGATGACAATGGGCCGTGTAGCCTATTATATGCGAAAAAATCCCCAATTTATCCACGAGGTTCTTAGCGAGTATACTAAATTAAATATCGAAGTTATCAAACGTTTTCATGAAGCTGGAGTAGATATCGTTTTTTATTCAGACGATTTAGGTTTTAAAGGGCGCTCAATTTTATCAATTGATCAATTTAAGAAATTTATTTTACCTTATTATAAAAAGTTTTATAGCGCTTGTAAGCAACGAGGTATGTTTATCGTTCAACACTCTTGTGGCTATATTGATAAAAACTTACCATATATGGCAGAAGCAGGACTTAATTGTATTCAAGCACTTGAACCTGCTGCAGGTGTCGATTTGGCCAATTTAAAGCAAACTCTTGGTGATAAATTAAGTTTTATGGGAGGAATCGATTCAAGTCGGATTCTTAATTTTGGAACGCCAGACGATATTGTACAGGAGGTAAAACGCTGCGTGAAATCCGCAGGATTTAATGGTGGTTATTTTGTTGGTCCTAGCCATAATATTTTAACTACTTCTTGGGAAAATATTGTAGTATTACGAGATGCAATTGAAAAATATAGAAAATATCCGTTAAATCTGAATTAAAAACCATCCGCAAACTAGAAGTAAGTTCCCTATTTTTTGAGAATTGCGATTATCGGCGATAAAGGAGAGATTTCTACCTTAAATTGATAGATGTTTTTTGAACTTTGAGTTAATTTTATAGTAGAAATCTTTTGATTTATCCCATTATAAATTTCTATAGTACTAACATCTAGACCATATTTTATAGGATCAAGTTGGATTTCTATTATTTGACTCCGACTACTCAAATTGTAGGCTGTAATAACTCCTAATTTGTCAATTTCATCCACGTGAAGGTGGATATTTTGGCTAATACCGTAAAATATTCCCCGCGTTAAGAAGGGTTTAATTGTTTTATAAAGGGCCATCGCCTCTTTTAATACCATATATTTTACACTTTTTCTATCACTCAATCCTCCAATTCCCAAATGTCTCGCAAGAGAAGCGTACCACCAGAATTGTAGCATATTCTTGTTATCACTATTTTCATTTATATGCAAGTATAAGGGAATAGAATAGGCTAAATTGTATTCAAAAAGCTGCGTTGCCCTACCGGACAATAAATCGTGCATCGGATTCCACATACATTCAAAACCCCAATTTTCGTCAAAACTGTGCGGAAGATTGTGTTGGTAATATAAGGGATGGCGGGGCCTAACTCCTCTATCGTGTGCTTCTATAAGAATTTGGGGAAAATTTTTCTTTACATTTTGGATGACTTTGAAAATGTTTTCAGCATGTGTATTTCTTAGCATTGGAACCTTATGCCCGTGATCCTTACTGAAACAACCAATATTATCCACCATAAATGTTGATAAATCAGTAAAGTCAAACATGAAAAAGTCTATTCCCTCTTTTGCGAGTTCCAATACTCTAGGAGTCTTTTCCTCAACCCAATGATTATTAGCACATAAACTAAACAGGTTAATATAAGGATCTGCTACAACTTTTACTCCCGTTTTGCTTCTTAAGTAAAACTCGTCGGGTTCGTCTTCTCCCTCAAAATTCATCATTAGATGCAGTGCTAATTTTAATCCATATCTCTCGTGGATATTTTGTGAGAATTCCTTTAAAGGACCAAATCTTTCTTCGTTCCAAATGGAAGAGCCTAAAGCGATATTCCACCCCGGATCTAAATACAAGCATTCAGCGCCAATATCTCGAGCTATTTCGGCCTCTTCATATAATTGTTCTAAGGTATAAACTTCGAATTCTATGCCTTTCACAAAAAACCCTGTCTTCTCGGATACCCATCCTAAGTTGTACAACTCATTCCAATGAACTGGAGGATTGTAGTCAGGTTTAAATTTGTGCCCATGCTCCTCAAGATGACTTCTATAAAGATAATATCCCTCTTTATAATCTCCTTGGTATACAGCATATCTAGTAACCCCAAATGAGTAGCTATTTTCTGGTTCTAAGGTTGTAGCTAGCTCCGGATTGCCCTCATATAAGGAAACTCCTCCGAACACGATATCAACATCCTCAGCACCTCTTCCAGGCAATGTGGTTGGAAGTCTATGAAATCGAGAATATTCCATTTGAGACGGATTGTATTTGCATATGAGTAACCCTCCCTGCTTATTGCCCCACAACCACCCTTCAGAACAAAATCCAGGCATTTCTGCTTGTTTTTCAACCCAGGCCCCCAACAATATATCATTAGCACTAAAACTCTCCTTTCTTCGATCTTCTCCATATCCAAAATATCTTCGAGTTGGAATAGCGGTTAAAGTATACTCGTCTAAATTATCGACCCATCCCACATATTGCTTAAAAAATTCTTTCTTAAACCCTAAATTAATCAATCCTATTCTGACTTTTTTACTTCCACGATTAATTAATGTGATTTTTTCGTCTAACCACTTGCTTCCTTTTTCAAGTATAAATTCGTGAGTAATTGAGATATTTGTTTCTGCAAATTTTCCTTCTATAATTAATCTGTCAGTTCCTTCCATTCGAATTTTTCTTGAAGACAACTTTTTGGCCTTATACTCGGATCCTAAATGAACTAAATAAGCGTAACGAGATCCCTTTTTACTTGAGGTTAAAATTCTATAATGGTATTCTTCGTCAGCATAAACTTTATTATTAATTTTGCTATAAAGGGTATAGTTAAATCCTCGATCGCCCTTATTTTGAACTTTTAATTCCCAATTTTGGTTTTCTAAGGTGTAATCGGTCATTTCTTCTCCCTTAATTTTGTTGTTATTTATTGGAATGTTTATTGATTCTTAGAATTATTTATACTTATTACCATTTAGATGCTAATATTGCTTCAAGTTTAGACTTTTAGTCATTTTTAGCATAAAAAGTTCAGTATATATATATATAAGAAAAGTTGATTAGTATTAATCAAAATTTTTTATAAGAAAAACAAATAAAAAAAAATCTAAAATTGGTGTATTTATGACTGAAAATGTAGAAACAACTTCAAGACATTCTTTTTTTACTTTTCTATCTTTTGGTACGTACAATATCCTATGGACAATTCCAACAGCAACAATGAGTCTTTTCATGTTTTTTTTCTATCATACAGTTGTAGGTCTTGAGGCAGGTTGGATATTGACTGTCGTTGCTATAAACACAATATGGGCTGGTCTTAACGACCCTTTAATAGGGTGGCTAACCGATCGAAATTTTAAGTGGACAAGAAAATGGGGTCGACGCTTTCCGTGGATAGCAATCGCTTTTATTCCGGAAGCGTTATCTCTAATCATGATATTTTCTCCTCCAGATCTACCGAAGAATATCGATGGTGTGCTGATAAATCCTTTACCTGTGATGCTTTGGCTTTTGCTCTCTCTGTTCATATTTGATTTATTTGCTACGCTTGTTGATGTCCATACAGCTATCCTTCGTACAGATAAATTTCGAACAGAAGCAGAAAGGAGGAAAGGTGCAGGATCCTGGGGTTTCTTTGACATGATCGCGCAAGTCCTTGGAATGATGATCCCACCACTTCTTATCTTTTTTGGAGCAACAATTTTATCCTACGCCGTTATGGCAGCAATTATTGCTTTAATAGCGATAATCTTTGGTATATTATTCGTTTTGAAGGGTGCTCGAGAGGATAAGATCATTATTGATCGATATTATTCTAGAGATTATGAACGACTGCATGTACTTAAAGGTGTATGGCAAGTAATTAAGCAGAAAAGTTTTATGGCTCTCTTTATTCATTATGTTCTATGGCTCGCGGCTACTGCCTCGCTAATGACTGGAATGATAGCGTACTTAGTAACATTTATCTTTCAATCTACTGATCCGGATGCAATGATTCCATTTCTCGCACTTTTTCTCTTGGGATCATTAATTTCTATTCCAGTTTGGCTCAAAATTCTTAAGAAAATGAATAACAATAAAAAAACCTATCTTATCGGTAGTCTTTTATTAGTTATACTTACTGTGCCGATGACCTTTTTCCAAGGCGATATTTCTTTAATGATTATCATATTTTTGGTGGGTTTTGGAAATGGATGCGTGTGGACTATTGGGATGCCTGTATTATATTCGAACGCACAAGATGATTTTGTTGTGCGTACTGGGAAGAACCAGAAAGGTATTATGGTTGGTACTTGGGCGGTAATAGGACTCGTTACAGCCTTTATTGACGAAGCATTAATAGCATTGGTTTTTTTTATTACCGGATTTAATGCAGGACTAAAAGATTATGCCGCTTTAGTTGCTTCTGGAGCAGATGTAGTACTTGTTCAATGGGGAATTCGTTTCCTACTAGGAGTTATCCCTGCGTTACTCATCTTAGCGGGCACATTGATCTTTTGGAAATTCTATCCACTTACGCAAGAAAAAGTTATGGAAAACAAAGCTAAGCTACTTGAACTTGGCTTTTAAACTATTTTTTTTATTTTTTTATTAGATTTTGTTTTCGAAATCCCATTTCATAACTATAATGGATATTCCCCGTATTTCTTTGCAGCCGAGATCATCGTTAATACATTCTCTAGTTTGCATGAATTGGTAATATCTGTGCAAGCACTTAACATGTATCCCCCGCCTTTACCCGCGTCACTAATGCATTTTTTCACCGCATTTACAACTTCATCTTTTGTACCGTAAGGCAATAACTGAGAAACATCAATATTTCCTATTAAGCATAACTTATCTCCATATACTTCCTTTAAGTGTTTCAAATTCATACCAGCCATCGGTTCTAAAGATTCAACTGCGCTGAATCCTGCCTCGACCAGCCCATCAAAATATGGTTCCGTGAAACCATCTGAGTGAAAGCACACGTATTTGCCCGCTTTCCTTAAAATCTGGACGGCTTGCTTATAAGCGGGAATAATGAGTTCTCGATGGTATTTTGGGTTTAGCATTGTCGTATTTTTCAAAGCAGTATCATCACACATAAAAAAAACATCAAAATCTGTTTCGGCGTTCAATTTAGCAGCTGTAATTAATTTTTTAGTCCTTAGCTCGATATAATGCTTAATTTTACTTCTTTTTTTCCGTATCAACTTGATTAATAGTCCCAACCCTAATCCCTGCCATAGAGGTTCTAAAATTGGCTCAATATGGCAACAAGGTACGAAATCTTCTGTTGGGAATTTTCTTAATCGTTTATTAATGTTTTTAGCGAAATCTGGAGCTTCTTCCCATTCAATGGCGAAATATGTATCGTGAAAATAATCTGCTTTTTCTTCAGTGTCGATGTAATTTCTCAAATAATAAGCTATACCCATATCGTCATTATCCTGCTTTAAAAAAATTCTTCCATTGTAATCAATAAATTTATTATTATCCGGTAATTTCGGTAAAGGAAATTCTTGCATATGCTTCTGTGAAATAAATGTTGGAAAAGAATCAAAATTCCATGCCATATCAAAACCAAGTTTATACTCTAAATTAAAATCTCGATAAGATAGCTTAAATTTCCTATCCCTTGTATATGAATCCCCCCAAAAATTCAGGAGTTCTCGCTGAAATCCTGGCATTATAATTTGACAAAAAAGTGGTATCCGATCAGGTTCTTCATGATTTAACGCTTGTATTACTCTTTTCCGAGCGCTCATTATTCTTAACTCTCAACAATTCTAAAATGGCATAGATGGTAAAAGAACAAAATTTTTCCCCTAAATTAAATTTATCAATCTTCTAAATCTAATAAATTACATGGTAGTATTAATTGAGAAAAAATACCCCGTCTTTACAATTATTGTTGACAATCCTGAAGCTAAGAATGCCGTTGATGGACCTACTGCTCACGAGTTAAGCCAAGCATTTAGAAATTTTGAAAACGACGATAAAGCTTTAGTGGCTGTTTTATGGGGTGCGAATGGTACATTTTGTTCTGGTGCCGATTTAAAGGCGATAGCAACTGGTCGAGGAAATAGAATAAAAGAAAAAGGTGACGGTCCCATGGGACCAACGAGAATGCGTTTAAACAAACCTGTTATCGCAGCTATAGCAGGTTTTGCCGTTGCTGGCGGTTTAGAGCTTGCTTTATGGTGTGATATGCGCGTTGTTGAGAAAGATGCAATTTTTGGCGTGTTTTGTCGTAGGTTTGGAGTACCACTCGTGGATGGGGGGACAGTACGATTACCAAGGCTTATTGGCTTAAGTCGTGCTTTAGATATGATTTTAACGGGGCGACCAGTAAATGCTGAAGAAGCTTTAACTTGGGGGTTAGCGAATCGAGTAGTAGATAATGGCCAAGCAAGGATAGAAGCAGAAAATTTAGCACGGGAAATTGCTGCCTTTCCTCAGAATTGCATGAGAAATGACCGTCTTTCAGTTTATAGTCAAATGGGGCTAAGTATTGATAACGCGATGATAAAAGAATTTGAACTCGGTTTAAAAACGCTTGAAAGCGGAGAATATTTGGAGGGAAGCAAAACATTTATGGAAGGGAAAGGGAAGCACGGTAATTTTAATAATACATGAACATAATTTTATACTTAAAAAGGAGATATTATGATTTTATTTGAAGAATTTAGAGTAAACACACATGAAAGAGAAGTATTACTTGAAATTACAAATGAAATTACACAAATTGTAAAAAATTCGAATATCAACAAAGGCACCTGTAGCGTATTCGTGCCTCACACTACTGCGGGAATAACTATAAACGAAAACGCAGATCGATCCGTAATGAAAGATGTTGCGAATTATCTAAATAAGTTAATTCCTAAAGGTGGAGGGTTAGGGTACTCTTTTAAGCACGGTGAAGGGAATTCTGATGCTCATATTAAATGTTCGTTAACGGGAAATTCTATAGATGTATTAATTCACGATGGGAAATTAATGCTGGGAACTTGGCAGGGAATCATGTTTGCAGAGTATGATGGTCCAAAAAATAGAAAAGTGTTTGTCCAAATTACGGGAGAATTTTGAATTATTAGTATTTCTTATCTACTAAAAATTTAGTTACAATAAGAGATATAATCATCAAACCAAAAACAACATAAAAGGGAAACAATATTTCTATTTCACCTAAAGGGCTCATGATCATTGGAGCAATTGCGCTACAGAAAAGCCCGATCGCATTATTGAATCCGATCCCCGAACCCTTTAACTTAGGTTGAATATCTTCAATTACTTCTAATAATAGAGTAATGCCAGCGGGATCAAACAACGCTATGCCTATTGCCAAAAATGAAACAACAATAAAAAATACGGGTAGGTTCATAGCAAAATCTCCAAAAAAGAAAGAAATTCCGAACACCATAACAATTATTTGTCCTACCATCATCAATTTTCGAGGACCATATCGATTTAATAACTTGCTGGCTATAAAAATAAAAACAACATAAATAGCCATAACAACCAGCATTAAATAACTTGAAGTGAATTCGTCCAATCCAAAACCTTTTACGTTGTCTTGTAAAACCCATATCAAATAAGCAGTAATAAAGCCAAATAAAAACCACCTCATACTATTTAATATTAGCGTAAAGATATATTGACGCTCTTTTAGGAGAATTTTTATATTTGCTATGTTGAATTCCATATTTTTATCTTGATTCTCACTCTTCTCTGTTTTATTATCGTCTTTCAGAACGAAAAAAATAAACACTATACTAAAGATTATTAAGAATCCTGATATAAGGAAAATGCTCCTAAACTCAAAGAAACTCGCAACAAAACCCCCTATTATGAATCCAAGAAAGAATCCCACATTCATGTATAATGAATAATAACCCATTCCCTTACCATGTTGATCCTTTTTGTAGATATCGCCAATAATTGCTTGTAAAATTGAAGTATAAGCCCCTGCTCCTTGGATTGCTCTGTAGATGGTCAATTGGATTACATCCTGAGCTGTAAAACATAAAAATGTTCCTATTAGATATATAAACATTCCGAATAGGACTACTTTTCGCCGTCCTATTTTATCTGACACTGCTGCATAAGGAAATTGTAAAATACTTTGAGTCACGGAAAAAATGCCGACTATTATTCCATAAGAAGTTAGAGAACCGCCAAGACTCCCAACAAATGAAGGCAAACCAATTTGGACAATGCTCAATCCCATACTTCTGAACGCTGTTGACATTAGAACTACGATCAATAAAATTCTTGTATGTTTACCAAATCCTTCGCCTAAAGAAATTTTAAGTCTCCTCTCGTATTATCGCAATTTAGTAATGAAATTCTGTAACCAATATAAATTTATTTTTCCTAACGTTTTGGAGTATGAACATCACGTTCAATTAAAAAATTAAAATAAGTAAGGGATATTTTTCATGAAAATCGGAATGAATTCTTTAGCAAATTTAGCTCAAATAAGAAAGGATGTAAAAAGGAAACGAGTTTCAAGTTATGATAAAACTGGGGCTAATATGGATAATGTTCTATTAAATCCTAATGAAACCTATCAAATCTGCGACATAACGGGGGCTGGTATTATCAAGCATATTTGGATGACCATTGCTTCTTCTGACCCTAACTATTTACGTAAGTTGGTTCTGAGGATGTGGTGGGATAACGAGAGCGAACCTTCTGTTGAGGTCCCGATAGGAGATTTTTTTGGAGTTGGTCATGGTAAGACGGTAAATTTTTGGAGTCTTCCTTTCTCTAACGGTCCAGAGGATGGTAAGGGCTTTAATTGTTTTTTTCCAATGCCTTTTTCCTCTCGAGCAAAGATCGAAGTAGAAAACCAATCAGATCTTACTGCCGTTATATATTTTTATATAGATTACGAAGAATATAGCACTATATCAAGCGATCTCGGGAGATTTCATGCTTTCTGGAATCGGCAAAACCCATGTGATGGAAAACCCTACGGGACGGGAAAAAAAGTAGAGCGTTTTATTACCAAAAATCCTACACACAAGGGTGATTACTTAATTCTTGACGCAGAAGGAGAAGGACACTTTGTTGGATGCCATTTAAATATTCACAATCTAATGACCCCAGAAAATACGACAAAGAACGATCATTGGTGGCCTGGAGAAGGTGACGATTATATTACTATTGATGACGGAGAAACAATATTATATGGAACTGGAACAGAAGATTATTTCTGTGGCGCTTGGTGCCCTTCCCAATTCTATTGTTCCCCATATTTTGGAGTAACGATGCCTGGTGGAGGTAAATGGAGTGGTAAGATATCTTATTATCGATATCACATTGAAGATCCAATATATTTCCATAAAAATATAAACATGAAAATAGAACACGGCCATGCAAACCAACGATCCGACGATTTTTCCTCAACCGCATATTGGTATCAAGCAGAACCGCATAAGAAGCAAGAATTTCTTCCAATGGAAGAACGGTTACCACGAGAAGAACCTAAAGAAATTGGGAAATTTTAATTATAGCTATTTGTCTGCATTTTTCGAGGAATATGCTAAGACTTAATACTGCTATTTTTTTTTTAAACATATGAGATTTGGTTATTGTGTAAGAAATCCTTCAAATCGTACTTACAATGAAATTAGAGATTTAACAGTAAAAATCGAAGAGTTAGGCTTTGAATCTGTCCATATTACTGATCATTTACTAGGTTTTGATGTCACTCAAGAAAAAAAAGAAACCTTTTTAGAGGCTACTACACTTTTAGCTGCTCTAGCAATAGAAACAGACAAAATAAAGTTAGGCCATATTGTTTTGTGCAACTCTTTTCGTAATCCAACTCTTTTGGCCAAAATAATATTAACATTGGATCATATTTCTAATGGCCGTATTCTAATGTGGTTAGGAGCAGGTTGGTATAAAGAAGAATATGATGCATATGGTTACCCTTTTCCATCCCCGAAAAGAAGAGTTGATGAGCTAGAGGAATCACTGACTATCTATAAGAAGATATTTACTGAAGATGTGTCTAATTTTGAAGGAAAATTCTGGAAACTTGTGAACCATAGGAGTTTTCCTAAATCTATTCAGAAACCTTACCCGCAGATTGTTATAGGAACAAACGGAAAGAGGATGATCGATATTGCTTGTAGAGACGCAGACGGAATAAACCTACCTTACCTCGATAGTCAAAACCAAAAATTATTGGAAGAAAGTCTTTCAATAATTAATGAAAAATTAAAGAAATACGACCGTAATTCTTCGGAATTTGAAATCTCCCTATTCACTAATGTAACAATAGTAGACAGTCAAGAAAGGCTTGAACAGGTTAGAAAAGAAAGGAGAATCTTAAAATCCAATTTGAAATACCTATTCATGGGTACCTATGAAGAAATTAAAAATAAAATAAAGGAATTTGAAAATCTAGGCATTGCTAAAATGATTGTTGTAGTAGATAGTCCTGATATTGAGGATCTTCTTGATTTTTTTAAGAAAAAAATAATGTGAGTTTAAATATTGTTGTAATGAAACAAATTAAAGAATAAAATTTAAATATTCCTTTCTCGTTTCCAATCAGCGTTATCGCTCGTCCTCAGGTACCACCTAAGCAATTGCTCTTTGAGATATGATTTTACTTTATCGTAAGCATAAATATCTATAAGATTGTTCGCTTCGTTAGGATCGTACATAAGATCATATAACTCTTCTTTACCTTGATCACGAATAATGAGTTTCCATAATTTAGTTCTTATCATAGCAGAACGTGCAACAGTAGAGCGATCTTCTTTAGGTATATTCGTTTTATCGTAGTAAATTCCGATTCCTGGTAGTTCTGGACTTGTAATAACGGGTTCAAAACATTGCGGTTCGCGAGGATTATATCCTCCTTCTGCAAAGACTGCATTCCTAACTTTCGTTAAATGACCTTGGAGAAGTGGAATTAAATTTTTACCAAAATGAGTGTATTGAGTGTTAATTTGAGCGATGTGCATTATAGTTGGAAAAATATCAATAGTCTGGACGAGTTGGTCATAAATCACGTTTTTTCGTTCAATGCCGGGAATTTTTAGAATTAAGGGGATGTTAATTAAACAATCTTGAAATGCGGTCGGCCATTTCTCTGTTAAACCATAATCTCCAAGAAAATCTCCATGGTCTGCAAAAAAGGCTATTGCACTATTATCATAAGCTCCAATTTCTTTTAATTTGTTTATTACCAAACCAAATTGGTAGTCTATGCGAGAAACCATTCCGTAATAAGTAGCAATAATTTCCTTAAAGTCTTCTTTTGTGAAGTTTTTTAAACCGTATCTTTTTTGTAGTAATCGCATAAATTCTGGTTTGTCCTCTAATTTTGGGGGTATTGGAGCGGGAACATTTTCTCGATCGTACATAGAAAAAAAAGGTTCCTCTACTGTGTAAGGGGGATGAGGGAAGTTCATTGCTATAAATAAGCAAAAAGGTTTTACAGGATTTGAATTTAAATAGTTAATCGCTTCTTGGGTGATATAATAATCAAAGTCTTTTGATTCTTCTTCCGTTCTTTCTCCAAAATAGAACGATTTTCTCATTGAATGATCTAGTGGGTAAGGATTCGTCTTAATCTTTCTAGTTTTGATTCTAAATCTTTTCGATATGCTATCTTTGATTGCGCCTTTTCTAAAAAGATCGTTCCTTCCAATCCATATGACTTCGTAGCCTTTTTCCTTAAGAAACTTAAAAAGATTTTCTTCATGGGGTTGTAGCAATTGGTAAAGACTTCTATGATTGTTGGAATGAACATATTGTCCCGTAAATGTACAACATCTCGAAGGCCCACATACAGGGTTTACGGTGAAGCAGTTCGTAAAAGCAACACCGTCTTGTGCAAATTGGTCAATATTTGGTGTTTTTATTATAGAATTTCTCTTACCTTCGAGAGAGATGCAGTCTCCTCTTAGCTCATCAGCCACAAAAAATATGATATTTGGAAGAGATTTCTCGTGTTCCATAATTAACTCATTATCATTTAGAGTTTAAAAATTTAATAACTAAGAAATGAATAACTATAGTAAAAGCAGTACTTTTACAAAATCATAGTGGATAAAAATCAAATAGGTAACTAGTAAATGGTGTTGAGATCATGAATTCGAGAGAGAGAGTAAATATAACATTAAACCATAAAGAACCGGACAAAGTCCCGATTGATTTAGGTGGCAATCAATCAAGTATCCATGTCATAGCTTACAAAAAATTGCTTGAATACCTTGAAATTGAAGACGAAAACATACAATACGCAGATTTCGTTCAACAGATTGTGGCACCTTGCGAAAAAATTTTAGAAAGATTCCAAATTGATGTAAGGTACATCCAGCCTTTAGGGGGGATGATTAGGGTTCAAGACATGAAACCAGAAGTTGAACAAAAATATATAGGCCAATACGACCAATTTGGTGTGTTTTGGGGAAATGATGCTAAAAAGAATATAGCTGACATTTTATACTACGATCCTGTTATTCATCCCTTTGCAGATTTTAAATCGGTAAGTGAAGTGAAGAATTACGATTGGCCAGATGGGCTGGAAAAGACTCCTTTCGTTGGTTTGAAAGATTACGCAAGCAAATTGCACGCAAAAACAGATTTTGCCTTATCAACACCTCCAGTGGGTTGCGTTTACGAATATTGCACCTTCTTATTCGGATTCACCAAAACGCTAAGATATTTGAGAACTAAGCCAGAAATCATAGTTTCAGCTATGGAAGAGCTTTTAAGGTATTGGACTAATTACGTTTCAACATTTCTAGACGAAGTAGGTGGCTATTTAGATGTGGTATGTATTAATGGTGACCTCGCAGAGCAAGCAGGACCTATTATGAGCATTAAACTTTACGAAAAAATGATTAAACCATTAGAACGAAAACTATCAGAAAAGATACATGAATTAGTAGATGCTAAAATAAATTATCATTCTTGTGGCTCAATAGCTCAATTTATTCCTCACTTCGCTGAAATTGGATATGATATCGTTAATCCAGTTCAAATAAGCGCTTACGATATGGAACCCTGTTCTCTGAAAAAACGATTTGGGAGTTTTATGTCGTTCTGGGGAGGCTTATGCAACTCACAAAAAACTTTACCCTTTGGAACTCCTGAACAGGTTAGAGAAGAAGTAAGAAGAAACTTCGAATGCTTGAAGCCAGGAGGAGGTTTTATAGCGTCAAGCATTCATAACATCACAGCTGAAGTCCCTCCTCAAAATATAGTAGCAATGTTTGATGCAGCTAATGAGTTCGGAAATTATTAATAGAAGATTTTTAAGCTAATAATTAATTTCAATGCAATAGAGTTATGCAGTATAAAATTTTTGATGCACACTTGCATACATATGGCACTTTTCTCGCAAAGGATGAGGATCTCCTCTCATATTTGGATAGACATAATGTCGAAAAGGCAATAATAACTACTGTCAATAGAGCAGCGAGTTCTAAAATTTACACTAATGACGATAATGGAAACGGAGAAGGTGTATCTAATGAAAATCGCGTTAAAAAAGCTTTTGAAAATTTGAGAAAAATGATGCCTAAGGATCAATTAGATCATCAGGATGTCATAAATATTTCAAATTTAGATCCTGAAAGATTTTTCAAATTCTTTTGGTTCAATCCTAAAATTGATCGAGATGAGGAAGAAAAAAACTATAAGATATTAGAAAACCATTTTAAGCGGGGATTTTGTGGAGTAAAAATCCATTCAGGAATTCATCTAATAAAAGTTCCGAGAGATATAATGAAACTGGCTTCTTTTATGCAAGAATATAACAAGAATTTTCCCTTATACATTCACTTTACACCGAAATTTTCAGCTTTTGGAGGGATTTCCTCGAAAGATCTTGCTAAATTAGCGCAAAGTTTTCCAGACTTAAAAATTATTTTGGGGCATGCAGGACTAGCCATGGAGTTTGCGATAGACTTTGGATTGAGTTTAAAACAATACAAAAACATCTACTTTGAAACTTCATGTTCAATACCATACGCAATATTAAGTTTAGTTAAGATGATTGGTCATAAAAGAATTTTATTTGGATCAGATGCGCCCGTCACTAATCCTATTCAACTTGAAATAGATAAAATAATTTGTTTACCAATATCAAATAATATCAAACAAGATATTTTCTATAACAATACTAACAATTTAATTTTAAATTAATGATACGACTATCGATAAATTTTATTTTTGTTAGGTAATCTTTCAGAAAATCATCGGGTATTCCACGTATATTAATCAATTAATTAGTACTTACTTGAATATAATTGTCAAAAAAATACGTATGGATTTAGTTAATTATTCTTGTTTTAATAATACACTATTTAAGGGTAATTGTGTAATTTAAAATTATACTTAAGAATAAATTATATCGAGTGTATACTGTGAAAAATTTAGGGGATGATATCAACAACACAGATAATCCTAATTGGGATGTCATTGAAGTTTCAAAAGTTAACGACAAAATAATTATGAAGCTTTTAAGTTATCTGAAATATGATGTATCGGAAAAATTCTTTATTTCTTTTGAAAGTCTTTTGAAGTTGGGGAATAGAGTCCCAGAAGCAACGATCAGAAATATTGTTGAAGAATTGGACCAATCTCACGATTTCAAAAAAGAATTGTTTCAGTTTATTCTCAATTTTATAAACAATGAAGCTGTAGAATACCATTTACTACCACAAATATATAGCCCCGATTTTATTGTTAGGGCTCGAGCTATAATGAAAATTAAAGAGAACGACGATGTAAGATATATTAAATTCTTGCTTCCTTTATTAGACGACCCAGATGATTCGGTAAGGTGGAGTGTCATTAAATTTTTATCAAAGCACAACAAAAATCCTATAATTTATTCTGAATTGAAGAATCATTTAAGTAAAGAATTAAACCCAATTATATACGATAATCTAAAAGAAATTTTTGAATAGGAATAAAGCTCTTATTTTTTAATTCTTATCTCTCCTCTTTAATTTGTTCTTTGATATCTCATTTTACACAAAAAGTAAAGAATTAAAAACACCATTTTTAATTATATATATAAAATGGTTTTAAGACCCAAAATATGAAATTTTTATTAAAATCTAGCCTTTACTTAATTTTATGTAATCCGGTTGAAGGTATAAAAAAAATTTACAAAGGTGTTAAAGATGTCGTCGTATGACTATACATTTAAAATATTACTGCTTGGTGACGCATCGGTTGGTAAAACTTCTTTCACTAAACGATATTGTTATAATGTTTTTAATCCTAGCGAGCGATTAACTATAGGAGTTGATTTTCATGTCAAAACTATTGAGTTACAGGAAAAAAAAATAAAACTCCAAATCTGGGACGTTGGAGGTGAGGAAAGATTTAGATTCTTACTTCCTACATATTGTTTGGGTGCAAATGCTGCATTTTTACTTTACGATGTCACAAGAACTCAAACTCTTGACAATATCAGTGAATGGACTAATATTGTTCACCAGAAAGGAGGCCTTATACCAATTATGCTTGTTGGGTCCAAAATCGATCTTATCGATACTCCACGCGAAGTCTCTCGAGAATACGGGATACAAATTGCTGAAAAGAATAATATGGCCTCATTTGGTGAAATATCCAGCAAAACAGGCCAAAATGTAAATAAAACATTTGAGGTTCTAACGGAGCTTACGTTAGAAAAAATTGAAAATAGGTGATTTGATGTCTGACCGTGAATTTTTAGCTCTCAGTTCTCTATTCGATGCTATAGGAATAATAGAAAAAGGTATCGAGAAAATATATCACTATTTACTTGAACATAAGAGAATTGACAACTTAAATGAGGTCAGCACACAATTTAATTTGACCCTAAAAAGAGGATACAAAATTTGTGCGGTTCTGAGCGATTTAGGATTAGTCCAAATTTACGATCGCCCAATGAAAATTCACTTAGCAACTCCACCTATCTCCATATGGCAAACTATTATTAACGAAAGAATTGAGGAATTGTCTCAACTGTTCCAAGAGAAAAAAGAGAACGCAGAGAATTCGTTATCCAATTTTATTAAAAATTATAATTTGAGTGAGCAAATAACTCAAGAGTTCGTAGAGTTCGTAAATTACAACCTTAAAAATATTGGAGAGACCTATCACTCGTTTTTAGCTGAAGAAGAATGCAAAATCGCCTTAGGTATCCGATATGAAAATGAATTTAGTTCAGTAATTAAAAAATACGGGATTTCTAGTATCCCTGAAGATTTAAGTGAATCTATGCGATCAGGCATAACAAAAATTAAAGAAAACTTAATCAATATTGATATCCAGGTAATTTTTAGTACTGAAGTAATTAAAGAATTATTGCTGAGTGAAGAATTTCAACTGGTTTCCAATTATCTCAAATCTTACGATTTACTTTTTAAAAATATCTCTGTTCGTGTTACGGATGATGATTTCAGTAATTTTAATTTAACTAATAGTGAATTGGTTCAACCAAGTTTTGATCCTACAAACAAGTTGATAGGAGCTTACATATCGCGAAATACAAATATTTATCAAATTTTCTACGAGAAATTTAACGAACTGTACGAAAAAGGTATTCCATTAACACAATTTCTAAAAGAACAGAGCGATATTAAAGAAGAAACTTATTCTAAAACACAATTATTTGGTTTGTGCTTGTTATAAAAATGCATTTTTAAAGTTCCTATATAAAAAAAAAAAAGATGAATAATTTCGAATTTAGTCATATCTTTTGTATGTCATTAGTAACCAGATAAAACCTATAACGCCAACGATTGCCGCAACAATTGTCACATAATTTGGCCAATATGTGAGGTCAAATGACCCTGGAGCAGATATCCATCCTACTATTGCAGTAATACCAACTGCTGCCATTATGCTAAGAACTACCAATCCCATTCCCATTGCATATTCTTCTTCTTTAAACATGCCTATCCCCGATATTAGACACCAGAAGCCTAACAACAATGAAACTATACCTTGACCACCGAAAATTGAAAGCGCTTCAGCAACTCCTGTTCCTGAAAGCCATCCTGGAGCATAAATACCTGCCCAGGCTAAAAGCTCCATAACAGCTTTAAAGATAAATAGTAGACCAATTATAATCATTAAAAAATTTAAAAGTTCGTTCGAATCTTTCTCCTTTACTTTTTTTTCGCTCATTTTGTGATAAACCTTTTTATTTGTAAATAAAATTAGATGTTGAGTATGAAAATAACTTCATATATATATAAATTTATTTTATTGAGATTATAAATCCAAATTTGAGTATCTTCAAAATTCATTAGTTTTAATTAAGTAAAATTATTTAAATTTTAAAGACAATTTAGTGTAAGCTATTTAGTTTTTTTGTTATAGTTAGAAATGGAAAAGTTCTTATCACCAGAAACAATATACTCTGGCTTGAAAAATAAAGAAATTGATAGGGCTATCGCTGTTGATCAATTGATTTCTTTAATTGAAGTGAGTAATAATCCAAAAACTCGCTCTGAATCAATAACCGTTTTGAATCAACTAAAAATTCACGATCCAAAGCTATTCAAAGTTATAGAAAGTTCTCTTTTATCGGATGAAGATCCATATGTTAGAAGGTCTGCTGTTGACCTAATTGGTCATCAATTTTTAAAAGAAGGGTTAGATATACTAACGTGGGTGGTCCAACACGAAAAATCACCACTTGTACTGAAAGCTATTTTTGATCTAAACTTAGATCTAACTAACACGCGATTTAAATCACTAAATAAAGAGTTAAATGAATATTTAGCAAAAATCGCTTTAGTTGTAGGTATTGTTTCAAACGAGGCAAAATTTATTTTAGATTTAGAAGCCCTTTTTGCTCAAAGCGAGGAGAATTACGTTCTAGAGTTGACTTCATATCAATTTTATACGAAACTTATAGATTCTAAACTTGGAGAATTTTGGTTAACAATAAAAAACAAACACATTGAGTCTTTAAGCTTTAACTTTTTTAATTGGAATTATGTGAAACAAAATCCTGGTCTGTTTAATTCTATATCCAATTTACAGGATCCCGTTATATACTTAAATTTATTAGGAAAAATCTATTCACTATATAATAAAAATCTTAAAATACCTGAATCAATTTCACTACTTACAAAACTCAGAAAATTGAATTTAAGCAAAAATTTCATTATTAAATTACCAAAATCTATGTTTTTGCTTTCTAATCTTATATATTTAGATTTAAGTTATAACATGTTGGATGAAATCCCAGAAGAAATTACGAATTTAAAATCTTTAACTAGTTTAAGAATTCAAAATAATCAAATCAGTAAAATTCCTAAAGAAGTAAGTGAGTATTTAGATAAGCTGAGCACTTATAAGATTTAAACTCCTTGACATTTTTGTTAAAGGTAATTTTTTAAGCAATAAAAACCAATTTTAAAATCAATATAACAATTTAAGAGAAAGGTGCAAAAATTTGGAGGAAAAAAAAAATATTATAAATGGTGGCGATGTCCTTGTCAAATCCTTACTTGAAGAAGATGTCAAATATATGTTTGGACTTATTGGTGGCCAGTTTTTAGCTATGTTTGATGCAGTATACAAGTGGGGGCGCGAAAAAGGAATCAATACTGTTATGTTTAGACACGAACAGGCAGCAGCACACGCAGCTGACGCTTGGGCAAGAGTGACCAATAAACCGGGTATTTGTTTCGGAACTGTTGGTCCTGGGGCAACTCACCTCGTTCCAGGAGTGGGTGCAGCATGGAGTGATAACATACCTTTGATAGTTATAGTACCTCAAGTAAATAGTAAATTTTCTGATTCGTTTACTCTGCAGGGAAACCTTGACCAAGTTACTATGTTTAAACCAATTACGAAGTATCAGAAATCAGTTCGCACTATAGAAGAAATTCCTAATGCTGTTCAAAAAGTTTTCAGAGAGGCTACTAGCGGACGACCAAGACCAGTATTATTAGAGATTTACGAGGATGCATTTCTCAGTCAGAAAGAAGAAAGCGAAATTCATATAATATCTCCTGATCAGTATCGATGCTTTGAGAAACCCGCAGTTAGCAATGAAGTAATCCAAAAATCACTTGAGATGTTATTAAAGGCTGAGAAACCGTTAATTGTCTCTGGAGGTGGAGTTTCAAGATCAGGAGGATGGGAAGAACTACGAGAATTTGCCGAATATTTAAAAATTCCTGTTATGACAAGTCTTATGGGTGTTGGAACCATCTCAAGTAAGTCAGAAAGTTTTATTGGAACAACTATAAATGGTCCAGGTCTAAAAGCAGGCCCCGAAGCAGATGTAGTTCTTGCTCTCGGATGCAAATTCAGCTATATTATGGGACATGGTGCTGAACCATTCTGGCGCAATTCTCAAAAGATGATACAGGTAGATATTGATTCTACTATAATAGGACGAGCAAAACCTATTACTTTAGGTGTGGTAAGCGATTGCAAACAATTTTTAAAACAAATTCTTGAAACGGCTAAAAAGACGAAAAAAGTTGAGCAAAGAGATTGGTTAGATGTATTAGCTAAATCGAGACAAGACTACATAAGCAGCATTATGAAAAAAGCAACAAAAGATAAGATCCCAATTTTACCTCAAAGATTAGTCAAGGATGTTTTAGAATTCATGGATGAGGATGCGATATTCATTAACGATGGTGGGGATATCGCTTGTTACTCAATAGAACAAATAGATTTTTATAAACCAAGACCGCCACTCTCCTTCTTGCAAGCTGTTGGCATGGGTCATCTTGGGACTTCGGTAGGGTACGGAATTGGAGCGAAGTTAGCAAAACCGGATAAACAGGTTATTTCAATATCCGGTGATGGTAGTTTCTTGATGAATATTCAAGACTTAGAAACTGCTGTAAGATTAGGTTTAAGTAATCTAATTTTTGTGATAGCAAATAATAGTGCTTGGGGGATGCTCAAATCAGGTCAAAAATTATTTGTAGACAAACATTATATTGATGTTGAGTTGCCTGAATTTGATTTTGCTAGATGTGCTGAAGGATTTGGGTGTTATGGAGAGGTTGTGACGGATCCAAATGATATTCAACCAGCACTAGAAAGAGCTAAGAATTCCGGAAAACCAGCTGTAATAGATGTTAAAACTGCTTGGACAATCCCAGATGCGACAAAACTTTTAGGAAGCATGGGTATACTTTAAATAAGGTGTTTCATCATGAAAGTTGCTATATTTGAGGGTAAAGAACAAATAGTAATTAAAGATGGTGTTAAACCCGAAATTAAATCCGATGAAGTATTAATTCAGGTTAAAAAAGTTGCAATATGTGGATCAGATGTCGGATCTTATGAATCTGGAGGTCCTTACTTACCTGGAAAAATTATTGGTCATGAATTTTCGGGAATATTAGTTGAGATCGGTGAAGATGTCAAAAAGTTAAAGGAAGGAATGAAAGTTACTGTCAATCCTCAAATTCCTTGCTATGAATGTTATTACTGTCTTCACGATCAAGAGAACATGTGTAAACTGCAGAATTTTGCATATGGTACCACTGAAAATGGCGCTATGAGAGAATTTATTAATGTGAAGGCCGAAAGAGTTCATCTTTTACCAGATAATGTGACTTATGAGGAGGGGGCTACAGTTGAACCTCTCTCAGTAGCTGTTTATGCTGTACAACAATCCGGATTTCAATTAGGTCAAAACGCAGCCGTCATAGGAGCCGGTCCTATAGGATTGATGATAATCCAGGTATTAAGAAGCGCAGGTGCAAATAAAATTTATGTACTTGAGCCCGTAGAATCAAAACAAAAAATCGCTATGGATCTAGGGGCTGATAAAGCATTCTTGCCAAAAGCGTGGAATAAGATTGTAAGACTTACAGATAGGTTAGGTCCAGATCATGTTTATGATTGTGTAGGTTTATCATCTACTTTTACGACAGCATTGCAATTGATTAAAAAAGGTGGAAATATTACTTTAATCGGTCTACATGCGAGTACAATCGAAGTCAATAATATTCTGTTAATGACAACTAATAACATTTCAGTAAGGGGAGTTTATGGATATAATCAGGATATTTACAAAACAGCCATAAATCTATACGCTCAGAAAAAGATAAGAGTTGATCCAATGATAACCAATCGAATAAGATTGGAACAAGTTCCTGAGATATTTAAAGTTTTAGGGAATCCTCCTCATGACGAATTAAAAGTAATTGTCGATTTTGAATAAGTGTTAACTATTTTTTTTTATTTTTTTTTCATTATAACATTCTTAAAGACTTAATGACCTATTTTTACAGATTTAATTTGATGATTTTAGTAAATATTTATAAATTCATGTAACAATAAATAAGATATTCACCAATTTTGTGAATAAAAATTAAGAGGTTAATCTAATGGAAGTTAAAAGGAGTCCATATGATGCAAAACTATGGACGAAATCCTATGATGAACATGTCAAACCAAATTTAGAATATCCTGAAGGGAGCCTTGGTTCCATCTTTGACGATGCGATGAAAAAATACCCCGAACGCATCGCTTGTTATTTTATGAAGCGAGAAATGCCCTTCAAAGAGTTAAGGGAATATACACATAGATTTGCGACATTTCTACAGAAAAATGGTTTAAAAAAAGGAGATCGCGTTGCTATAAATCTAGCTAACTGTCCTCAATATTTGGCCGCACACTTTGGAACGATTTTAGCTGGTGGAGTAGCTTCTGGCTGTTCACCGCTTCTAAGCCCAACTGAAATTGCATATCAAATAAACGATAGTGAGGCTAAATTTTTTGTTACTTTGGATGCTGTATATGAGAAAGTATTAATGAAAGTAATAGATAAGTTGCCAAATCTTAAATGCGTTGTTACGACTAACATTTCTGATTACATGGGGCTTTCAAAACCTTTAGTTTTTCTTGGTAAACTACTAGGTAAAATACCAAAAGGAAAAGTTGAACCCTATTCCGGAAAATTAATTATTGATTTCAAGGATGTAATGGAAACATCCATTGACTTACAGGATGTAGATATAAGTGGGAAAAAGGATCTTGCCCTACTTCAATATACCGGCGGAACCACAGGGTTACCTAAAGGCACAGAACTTACTCATGCTAACTTAATTAGTAACATAGTACAAGTAGCAACCTGGTTAGATAGAAGGGAAGCAAAGGAAGGCGAAAATAATTTATCTGCTTTTCCACTCTTTCATTTAGCTGGTTTAGCTATGAGTATGATAACGTTATATACTTCAGGAGGACAAATCTTAATTGCAGACCCTAGAGATACAAACCATATTATTGAAGAAATGATAGAAAAAAACCCAAAAATAATTGTGAACGTCCCAACCTTATTTTTATCAATCATGAACAACCCAAAATTAAAGGACGTACCCAAATCTACTTTCAATAATATAGATATGTATGTTTCTGGGGCTGCACCTTTTCCCGCAGAAGCAATTAGGGATTTCGAAGAATCTGTGATTGGGATTAATAAGGTATTAGAAGTTTACGGGATGACTGAGACAAGTCCAATTCTTACTATGAATCCTTTTAAAGGGAAGAAGAAAGTCGGAACTGTAGGTTTACCCGTACCTGACACTGAGTTGAGACTTGTAGATATTGAAACTGGAGAACAAGTAGAACTTGGACAACCAGGAGAAATTATTTGTAAAGGTCCTCAAGTTACAAGAGGTTATTTTAACAAACCAGACGCAAACGCAAAGACTATTATTGATGGATGGTTTCATACCGGTGATGTCGGTGTTATGGATGAGGATGGATTCATAACGATTGTGGATCGAACTAAAGATATGTTAATCGTAAGTGGATATAAAGTTTATAGCGTTCATGTAGAAGATGTAATGACAAAACACCCCGATATAGAAATGGTAGCAATCATAGGTTTGAAAGATCCAGATCGCCCTGGGAGCGAAATTGTTAAAGCAGTCGTTCAACTTAAGGAAGGAGTTCAACCAACTGAAAAAGTGCAAGAAAACTTAAAAGAATATGCTGCGGAACATCTCTCAAAATATGAAAATCCAAAACAATGGGAATTCAGAGAAACATTGCCTTTAACAGCTGTAGGAAAGGTATTAAAAAGATCTCTCCGAGAAGTAGAGACAAAATAAGAATAAATAAATATTTTTTTTTCTCATTTTTATAAACTTTTTTTAAGGATTTTATCAAATACTTATCATTGTTATTAATTTATTTGTAAATCAAAGAGTTGATAAAATTGGTTATTAAAAAAGGACAAGTTCAATGTATTAACGATGAAATTCTCGAAAAACTTTCGCTAAAAACCCGTAATAAGTTTTTAAATTACAATTTGATGAGTTTTTTAAAGCCGAAGCACTTCAATTTCCTTAAACAAGCCCAAAAGTTTTTTGTGAAATTTGAAAAGGATAAAAATATAACCCATAACGAAGATTTCTACGAGTGGATACCTGAAATTGGCAAAAACGGATATATAACTCGAATGCACAAATTTGATAATCTTGGGTTAAACTTCGAGCCTTATGGGATGACTACTGAATTTATGAGAGTTTTAGCTATGGATTTCTTTGATCCACAGCTAACAATGGGTGCTGGAGCTACAGTTTTAGCCGTTAATCCATTAATGCTTCATCATGAAAATGTTGATATTCGACTAAGAGCGTTAAAAGAATTAGTAATGGGGGAAAAAATAGGATGTATTTGCATAACAGAGCCAGAAAGAGGTTCTGATGCTGTCCATATGCTATCCACATGTGAAGAACAAGGAGATGGAAGTTATGTTTTAAACGGGCAAAAAATATACCAAACTAATGGAAGCAAAGCAGATTGGGCTGTAGTTTATGCTGTTACCGAAAAAAATAACGGAAACACGATGGCTCAGTTTTTAGTTGATACATCTTTGGATGGTTGGTCTCATGAGCGTGTAAACATTCCATGGACTCCGAGAATACACATCGGTAAAGAAACCATGTCAAACCTAAAAGTTCCATCTGAATGCGTGTTAGGTATACCCGGCGAAGGCAGATCACATTTATTCGAGGGGCTTAATCTAGAACGACTGGGTATTGTTTGTTTAAATCTAGCGGAATCATGGAACGCAATCACTCACGCAGTAATATATTCTAACATGAGAAAGCAGTTCGATAAGGAAATCTTGAAATATCAAGGAGTAGGGTTTCCTCTATCTGACTTATGGGCACAAACTATGAGTATGACACTAGCGTGTTTAAATATTTGTCAAACAATTGATGATAAGATGGAGCAATTAGGTACATTACCAAAAGAATTTAACTTAGCACTGGCTGCTACTGCATCTCAAATGAAATTTCTTAGCACAAAACTATGTGAACGAGTGGTTTATGAATGTGCTAACCTAATGGGTGGAGCTGGAGTTTGTGATAACACATTAATGCATGATCTTTTAGGAATTACCCGGATTCAAGAGATAGGTGGTGGAACGAGACAAGTACAACAATATATCATGAGTTTAACGCTGAGACAGTTATTTAAACTGCTTTAATGATTTCGCTTTTTAGATTAAGTATCTTTTTTTTCTTTTTTTAGTTGAAAACAATTATAAATGAGTAAATCAAACTCTGTATATATTCAAATTAAGGTAGTTGAGTTTTAATTATGAAAATCGAAGAATTTCAAGATATTCTTTATGAGAAAGAAGAAAACGGGATTTGCACTATTACTTTTAATAGGCCAGAAAGAAGAAATGCACTATCATATGTAACCTTTCTAGAAATACGTACAGCTTTAGATGATATGGAAAAAGATAAGAACGCTTGTGTTTTAATTATGACTGGCTCTCCGGAGGGTAGAGCATTTTCTTCGGGAGGATATTTTAACATGAAAATGGTGACTCAAATTCCAGAAGAAATTATGAAGGATATTGATTTAATGGATATCGCTCAAAAAAAAACTTGTATGAAATTATGGAATTTTAATAAACCTGTGATAGCTGCTATAAATGGGTTAGCTCTAGGGGCAGGTTTCACAATGCCTCTGGCGGGTGCTGATTTAATTTATATGGCTGATGATTCTGAAACTTATTTAGGGTTGATATTTGTTAAACGTGCAATAATACCTGAGTTTGGACTTTCTTTCTTACTTCCGTTTTATGTTGGATTCCAGAAAGCTAAGGAAATATTATATTTTGGCGAAAAAATCTACGCTAAAGAGGCCGAAAAATTAGGATTGATTACTAAATCAGTACCTCCTGAAGAATTGATAGCTGTTGTAAGAGAAAAAGCCGAAAGATTAGTACCACCAAAAGGACCAAGTACTGCTTTAAAATTAATGAAGAAAACTATGCATGACTACTTCAGAGACATACTGTCAAACACACTCGATAAAGAAAATGAAGCTCTTCAAGCAGCTTTTAAAACACACGATTTTAGGGAATCTACAAAGTCTTTAAAAGAAAAAAGAGATCCAATTTTTAAGGGAAAATGAAGTAAATTAATACAACTACAAAATAAGGCTAATTCGAAATAAAATGACAGATCAAAAAATCGGATTTGACAACGAGAAATATCTAAAAGAACAATCAAAGAGCATCTTAGATCGAGCAGCTCAATTTGGGAATAAATTATACCTTGAATTTGGCGGAAAGCTTGTATATGATTACCACGCTTCAAGAGTTCTCCCAGGATTCGATCCAAATGTAAAAATGAAGCTTCTAAAGGTGCTTAAAGATAAAATTGAGGTTATCATTTGTATATATTCCGGAGATATAGAAAGAAGAAAGATCCGAGCAGATTTTGGCATAACTTATGACATAAATGCAATGAAATTAATCGATGATCTTCGAGATGGAGAAATTAACGTAAGTGGAGTGGTTGTTACACGATACAACGGCCAACAAGTAGTAAAACAATTCATGAATAAACTAGAACGTCGTAATATTCCAGTTTATACGCATAAGTTGATTAGGGGATATCCAACTAACATCGATCTAATTATAAGTGAAGAAGGTTATGGTATTAATCCTTACATCGAAACCTCCAAGCCTATAATAATAGTTACTGCACCCGGTCCTGGTAGTGGAAAACTTGCAACATGCCTTTCCCAAATATATCACGAACATACGAAAGGGATCGATGCGGGTTATGCTAAATTTGAGACATTTCCAATTTGGAATTTACCATTAAAACACCCAGTAAATATGGCGTATGAATCTGCAACTGCTGACCTTGGTGATTTTAATCAAGTAGATCCATTTCATCTTGAAGCTTATAATATAAAAGCAGTTAACTATAACAGAGATGTAGAGATTTTTCCAGTAGTTAAAAAAATAATGCAAAAAATTATGGATAACAAATTAGTCTATAAATCACCTACAGATATGGGCGTTAACAGAGCAGGTTTTGCTATAAACAACGATGATCTGGTACAACAGGCCGCAAAACAGGAACTCATCAGAAGATATCTAAGATATAGTTGCGAATATATGATGGGTGTCTCAGATAGTAACACAGTTCAACGAGCGGAATTGTTGATGAAAGAACTAAATCTCACAGTACTCGATCGTAAAGTTGTAAATGAGGCTCGACAGGCATCTATTGCGGCTAAAAGTAAAGGAAAAGGAAACGAAGGTGTATTCGCTGGAGCTGCATTGCAATTGGCTGATGGAAAAATTATAACTGGTAGCAATTCTCCTTTACTCCATGCGGCTTCAAGTTTAATCCTCAATACAATCAAAATATTGGCGGGTATTCCTAAAAATATACATCTTTTAGCCCCCAATATTTTAGAATCCATTAGTTATTTAAAATCGGAAATTTTCAATAACAAACGATTAAGTCTCAATCTTGAAGAAACTCTAATAACTTTAAGTATCAGTGCTGATTTCAACCATTCTGCTAAAGTAGCCATAGACAAACTTAAAGAATTAAATGGATGTGAAATGCACTCGACTCATATACCTACTCCTGGAGATGAAGCTGGCTTGAGGCGATTAGGTCTTAATATAACATCTGATCCAAACTTTTCATCGAAAAGTCTATTTATAACCTAACCATTTTAATCTCGAAATTCTTATTAAATGTGTTTGCTATTTACTATTTTTATAATGAAAATATAATTATTTTTAATACTATCAGAGAAGAGTAATATCAAATTGGCAGATAAGAGTAATGGTAATACGCGATTTATATTCGTTACAGGAGGTGTAATGTCGGCTGTAGGAAAAGGTGTAGCTACAGCAAGTTTAGGAAAAATACTCCAATTTCGGGGATTCAATATCTCTGTAGTTAAAATTGATCCTTACCTTAATGTAGATCCTGGAACACTTAATCCAATAGAGCATGGAGAATGTTTTATAACCGAAGATGTATGGGACTTTACACCTGTCATTGGATCTGACGAAAGATCGTATAGAATCTCTGAAATAGACCAAGACTTCGGAACATATTCTCGATTCCTTGGTATTGAGATGCATCCTTCTCATAATATTACCTCTGGGCAAATTTATCTTTCTACAATTTTAAGGGAGAGAAAAGGTAAATTTTTAGGGAAAACAGTGCAATTAATTCCTCACGTAACTAACATAATTAAAGAAAGGTTAATGGAGATATCCAAAAATGAAAATTTAGATGTTTTACTGATCGAATGTGGGGGGACCGTGGGAGATTTAGAATCAAGTATCTTTCTAGAAGCTTTTAGGCAAATTAAGTTGGAATTTCCTAAACGTACTGCCTTAGTTCATGTAACTCTTGTCCCTTATTCTCGCGCAGTTGGTCAACAAAAATCGAAACCAACTCAACACTCTGTCAGAATGCTTCAGAGTGTGGGACTTCAACCTGACATAATAATTGGAAGGAGTGAAAAACCGCTTGCTGACGATATAAAGTCAAAAATATCCCTCTATTCGAATGTTCCAGAAGCTGCAGTAATTTCGAATCCTGATTTACAAGTTGTGTATGAGTTACCTTTATTATTTGAGGAACAAGGTTTAGGTGATTTTCTTTGTGAGCTAATAGATTTAAAAGCTAAGCTGGTGTCGTATAGTGAGGTTAATAATTATTCCGAATGGCTGAAAATGGTTGAGATGTATAAAAATGCTGACGATCGGGTGAAGATAGCAATGCCTGGTAAATATTTTAATATATCTGACTCATATATTTCGATAAATGATGCTTTAGAGCACGCTGCAGTTCATCAAGGGTATAAAACTGAATTAAAGATGATTAACATAGCTGAAGATACTAACATTTACGAAGAGTTGAAAGATTGTGACGGTATTTTATTAACCCCCGGTTTTGGAGGGCGCGCAGTTGAAGGGATGATAAAATCTGCGGAATACGCAATGGAAAACAAAGTTCCATTTTTGGGAATTTGTTTTGGAGCGCAATTATTCTTTGCGGCATTTTGTAGAAAATACCTTGGGCTGAAAGGAGCTAATTCAACAGAAATCGATTCTAATACGCCTTATCCTGTAGTGGATCTTTTATCCAGCCAACAGGATGTTACTGAAAAAGGGGGGACAATGCGCTTAGGGGCTCAAAAAATTATTGTTAACGAAAAAACAAAGCTCTATGATGCTTATCAGCAAAAGGAAATATATGAGCGGTTTAGACACAGGTATCATATCCAAGAGCGATATATCGATCAAAAAGCAAAAGAGAACGGATTAATTGTATCCAGTAGAGACGAAACTGGAAAAATAATTAATAGTATCGAATTAGACAGAGCAGATCATTGGATGATTGGAACTCAATTTCATCCAGAATTCAAATCTAGACCCTACGCTCCTTCTAAGGTGTATTACGATTTTATCAAAGCTTGTGCGACATATAAAAATAAAAGAAAATAGAATTAATCACGAATAACTAACACAGTCAGATCTTCTAAACTTTTAATACCTCTTGGTTCAGTTTCGTTATAGGCTATATAATCGTTTTGACCTAATTCAACTTCTCCAGAAGCAGTAGGAAAAACAGCCTTTCCTTTCATTACTAAGAAAACAGCTGGATGCGATCCGTCATGAGGTTCGATTTCTAAACCTTTTTTTAAGGAAATTCGCATCACCTTAAACTTTTCTGAAATGTAGATTTGATGTTTTGCAGGACCATCTGTCTTAAATTTCTGATTATCAAATATGTTTTTTGGCTCTAAAACACTCACCTTTTAAGTTTAGTGTGGATACTTATTTTTTTTTTTTGTATTAGTGGTTTTAAAACTTCTTCTTCAGAATTATAGGATATAGGTAAGAACACGAGTACAGTTCTATTTAATAGGGTTTTGGTTTAACAACAATTAAATTACTATAAAAAAAGTAAGGAAATACTATTTTAAATCAATATCGAGAATTTTTTTTATTAATTTCTTCTTTTCTGTTAGATCTGCTTGACGAGAAATCATAATTCTTTGCGCTTGTGGACTTCCTGCTCCGTGTAATGATTCCGTCCTATAACTAACAGAAGCCAAGCCCATCGTTAAATTTTCAATAAATCTTAGAACTTTATATCTATCCTCAGCGCATGTTTCTTCACTTGTATTAAGATATTTCTCAATTAAATGCCCAATTTCCTCCGATTTAAAGTCTGCTTCAGAAGGCATTGTACAAATTAACCCTCCGGCTAAATCTTCAGCAAGTCGCCCGATTTCATATGGGAAGCGAGTAACATTTAGTTTGCATACATTTGCCAAAAGCATATCCATTTCAAAATTTCCTGCTTCCCGTTGGAACCCTAACGAACTGCAAGCAATACCACAACTATATAACGTTTCGTTTAAATGGACCATTTCCACAAGTTTATCCCGTATATGAGATGCCTTTTCGGTTCCATTGTATTCAGTAATCAACGATGCCGCACCAATGAGTACATCGCCCACACCAACTTTACATCCGCCATAGGACTGTCGATGGAAACCAGCAAACCTATTAACTAATTTACCAGCAAACTCTATTTCTCCATTCATAAATATTTGATCATTCGGTATATACACATTATCAAATATTACAAATATTTCTTGGCCGCCATACTTGAAATTTCCAACGTCTAATTTACCGAGTTCCATTTTTCTAGTATCACATGACTGTCTTCCATATACTAGAGTTATTCCCTTTTCATTCGTATTAACACCAAAACTTACAGCGTACTGTTCTTCACCGGGTCGTAAAGAAAGAGTGGGCATGATAATTGCTCTATGTGAGTTTAAATATCCCGTTTGGTGGATTTTTGCACCGCGAACAATTATTCCGTCATCTCTTTCCTCGACAATATGTAAAAAAGCGTCTGGATCAGGTTGGTCTTTAGGTCTTTTGCTTCTATCTCCTTTAGTATCTGTCATGGCTCCACCCACCATCAAATCTTGAGACTGCACTTCAATCCAATACTTTTTGAAGCGGTTATGATACTCAGTTCCATTTTTTTTATCCATTTCATAGGTTATGCTATATAACGCGTTAGCGGTGTCAAAACCTACGCACCTTTGGAAACAGCAAGCTGTCTGTTGACCCAATAGTCTCTGCATCTTTACCTTTTTAATTAAATCGTCAACAGATTGGTGAATATGAGTAAATCTGTTAATTGTGTCACCAGTTAAATGAGACGTTGTTGTCATTAAATCCTTGTACTCGTCCATCTGGGCTAATTCATAGATTTTCATAACGGTATTTATCGAAGGTTTAATGATTGGATGGTTCCAAAATTCCTCTACTTTTTCACCAAACATATAGAGATTAACAGGATGTTGGATGCTTTTAAAATACTCTTCTGGAGTTTTTAACGTCATTTTTATTATTTCTCCAATTTTAACTATAATTAGATATATTTCTCTTAATTATTAAAAATGATTCTAATATTTGTTAACTCTTTTATCTTTTCTTATTAAATTCTTTATCAGAAATCCTAAGTTTACTTTAGTAAAATCAAACTTCATATTAATTTCGCTTTTTAATTATAAATCCTAACTCTATCTTATAGATCTAAAAAGTTTGAAGTTATGACACTAAATATTGAGAGAAGAGAATTGCATGGGAAGCGGTTAATTGGATACGCTTCTGGAAATTTTGGTCTTTCATTAGTTAATATATTTACTGGCACATTTATTTTCCAGTTTTACGTATATACTATCAATCTTAGCTCCATTTTGGTATCTGTTGGTCTAATAATTAATTCAATTTTAATAGCAATTTTTGCAATTATATCCGGAGTAATTGTAGATAATAAAAAACCTAGTAAAAGGGGAAAGAGAAAAATCTTCCTTATCCTTGGGCTTCCTATTTGGTTTTCAGCTAATATTTTTCTTTGGCTCCCTCCTTGGTATTGTCCACCTTCAAATTCGTTTTTCTTACCGACAGCCCTATATTTCTGGTTCATGATAAGTATAAAAGCAGTATTTGGAACTTTAATATTCACTACATACCTATCTATGCTTCCAGAACAATCTCAAACATCAGAAAATAGAAAAAAGGTTGCCTCAATAAGGGTAATATTCTCTATTACTGCTTCTGTATTGGCACTATTGATGCCGTTAACTATCCAAAGCTTATTGGAAGATCCTGAAAATGCTAAGTGGTGGCAAAGCTCGGGAAATATTATCGTTACTTTAATGCCTATAATTGGTATCAGTTTTGCGTTATTTGGATCAGTTACTATAATTTTTACTTACCTCTCTGTAGACGAAAGCTTTCATAATCAATACGAGTTACAAAATGAAAAAAAAAAAGTAAAAGATGCTTTCAGAGCCATTTTTTATCCTTTAACCGACAGAAATTATAACAAACTGTTATTAGTGCAATTCTTTGCAAGGACTACTGGAAAAGTGTTAGCTATCTTAATTATACCGTTAATTACTTATGTTCTTTTATTCAAAGATAATGACTTTTATATCTACATAATAGTATCTATTACTAGTAAGCTAACATGGTATATTTTCTGGAGACAGTTCTTTAAAAACAAAACTCTTATTACTAAATATGCCGTTTGTCTATTGCTAGCAGGGATAGGGACCATTCTAGTAATAATCTTTATTATTCCTATAGGAAATTTCTTACTTATAGTAATATTGTTTTTCATTACAGAGGGGACTATTCTCGGGGCGTTATACGCCTTCCCATTATTTTCCATTCCCTTAGGGGCAAATCTAGTTCATGATGCAGCAAAAAATATTGATAGTGAATCTCTTGATAGAGCCTTGTCGTCTCTTTCCGGGTCTTATTATGGAGCCCTAAATTTTATTAGTTCCATGGGGCAAACCGTTGGATCACTCATTGTAGGCTTTATATTAATTGGTCCTAATGAAAAAAATCCAACAATAATAGTATTATTGTATTCTTCAATTGGAATATTATATTTTATCAGTATTATTTTCTTGAAAAAAATTAGAATTTATGAAGAACAAATTAAAGTTGAAATAGATATGTCTCAGACTATTAACTAACTATTACTGATTCTTGTAATTATGACTTTCAATTTTCAACTCACTTGCCAATAAACTCTGGTTCTTTCTTATCGTTAATAGCAAACACTCCAATTTTAAAATCTTGTGTTTCTGCTGATTTGATCTGCATTTGCCGTTCGTTTTCAAGATGATTTATTAGAGATTCGCTTAAAGCATCAAAAAATAATTTTTTTGTGCGTGCGTATGTTAGCGTAGGACCACTCGCAAGTTTAGATGCCATCTCATGAGCTCTACTTATTAATCTTTCGGGGTCAACAACTTCATTTACAAGCCCTAGTTTAAACATATCCTCTGCTGTATATGTATCTCCAAAAAACGCCATCTGAGTTGCTTGTTGCCAAGTTAACTGGCGGCTAAGCAGTATAGTTCCTGCAAACCCGGGAATTAACGCAAGCTTGCTAAACGATTGTTTGAATTTTGCTGTATTTGATGCTATAACTAAATCACAAGATAGCGCAAGATTCATTCCCGCTCCTACGGCCCATCCATTCACCGCTGCTATAACGGGTTTTGGATATTGGCGCAAGATAAGTGCGATCTTATATAGATTCTTTAATAAATCATCCATGAATTCACCAGGTTTCCCTACTTCAATACTTTCCTTAAAAGCTTTTATATCACCACCTGCAGAAAAAGCTTTACCAGAGCCCGTGATCATCAAGCATCTTATGTCTTCTTTATTCCGAAGCTGCTCTAAAACTTCAAGCAATTCTTCAGCCATCATTTGATTTAGAGGATTGTAATTTTCTGGATCATTAAGAACAATTTTGGCAACTTTGTCAATTATTTCTAATCTTACTTTACTTTCCATTTAATTTCACCTTTATTTACTCCACATTCATTTTCTTCTTTCGAATAATAATGTAACCGGTTTGGCATACAAGAGTATCAAAACTTTAATTCCAGATATTCAAAAATTATGTGTGCCGACATAATTCAATAATTAAATATGCCTAATAACTTTTTAATTTCTTTTATTTAATATATTTATTACATAAGTAAATGAAAAAAAATCAGACAATATCTTTAACTATTCTCTTATTTTATTTTAAAGTTAGATATATATGAATGTTTTAAAGAACTATATTAATGGAGAGTTTATAAATTCCGAAAGTAAACGATTTTTTGAATTTATAAATCCCGCTTTAGACGAACCTCTCGGTAAAATCCCTATTTCAACAAAAGAGGAAGTACATAGAGCGGTCGAAGCAGCTAAGTTAGCATTTCTAGAGTGGAGAAAAGTACCTGGTATTAAGAGAATTCAACCTTTTTTCCGGTTATTGGCCTTAATTAAAGAAAATGTTAATGCTATCGCAGAATCTGTTGTAATAAATCATGGTAAGGAATGGAATGCCGCAGTAGGAGAAGTCACCCGGACTTACCAAATGATTGAAGCATCACTTTCGGTGCCTGAATATCAAAAAGGTCAGTACATGTCTAACATTGCATTGGGAATAGATGAATATTCTATTCTCGAGCCTTTAGGTGTTTTCATCATGATTCCCCCATTTAATTTTCCTGCGATGGTTCCTTTCTGGTTTTGGCCATTTGCTGTTGCTTCGGGTAATGCTTATATAATAAAATCAAATGAGCAAACACCGTTGGCTTTACAACACATATTCAAATATATTGATGAAGCTGGATTTCCCCCAGGAGTTATTAATTATATTCATGGTGATGTGGAAGTTGCAAATCAATTAATTGAACATCCTGATGTTGTTGGTGTATCAAGTGTAGGGTCTACTCCTGTAGCTCAAGCTATTTATACAAAAGCAAGCAATTTGTTTAAACGAGCCCAGTGCCATGGAGGAGCTAATAATTTTTTGGTTGTTACAGAAAATGCTAATGTTGAGAAAATTATGACTAACTTAATGAATACACTTTTTGGCAACTCTGGGCAACGTTGTTTATCTGGAGCTGTAATTATGATTGTAGGAAACCAAAATTTTTATAATAACTTTAAGAAGCAACTTCTAAAAGCGACAACTTCGCTTAAAGTTGGATATGGTATGGATAAAGAAACTTTTATGGGACCTATAGTATCGAAGAAATCTCTGGGTAAACTTAACGATCAAATTCAAAACGGAATTGATGAAGGAGCAGCTTTATTCTTAGACGGGCGGGGAATCCAAGTGCCAGGGTATGAGAAAGGGTATTTCTTAGGGCCGTGTTTATTTGAAAATGCTAAACCCGGGATGAAAATCTATGATGAAGAAGTCTTTGGACCGGTTGCGTGCCTTGATCTTGTGAACTCTATTGAGGAAGCTGTAAAAATAATCAATCAAAACCCTAAAGGAAATGCAGTGACAATTTACACTGAAAGTGGAGAAGAAGCACGTTTTTTCCGGAGTGAGGTTCATAACATCCAAACAGGTATTAATATTGGTGTTGTAGCACCTCTCGCATGGTTCCCTTTTGCTGGTTCGAAAGATTCATTCTTTGGTACGCTTCGAGCTCAAGGATATGAGGGTGTAAAGTTTTTTACTCAAGAGCGTGTAATAATTGAGAGATTCCATGGGAGCACTAAGATTGAATGGGATTAATAGCTAAAAATAATAAAAAATTATAATTAAGTGAAAAAAATGGTAAACCAAGATAAAAAATTAGTAGAGAATAAGTTTGAAACAGCTTTCACGATGGCTACATCCAGTATCAAGTATGGCCCTGGCGTAACCCATGAAGTTGGGTATGACATGAAAAAACTTGGTTCCAATCGAGTTTTGGTAGTTACAGATCCAAATTTGTCAAAAAGTGAACCCGTTTCCGTCGTCCTTGAGGTTTTACAAGAAGAAAAGATGGATGCTGTCTTGTTTGATAGAGCACGGGTTGAACCTACTGATCACTCTTTCAAAGAGGTGATTAAATTCGCAATTGAGGGTAATTTTGATGGATTTATTGGTGTTGGGGGTGGCTCAAGCATGGATACAGCTAAGGTTGCTAACTTATACTCGACTTATCCAGCAGACTTTTTGACTTATGTCAACGCTCCAATTGGGAAAGGACTTCCCATACCAGGACCTCTAAAACCTATGATAGCAGTTCCAACAACTGCAGGTACTGGAAGTGAAACAACAGGAGTCGCAATTTTCGATTTAGAAGCAATGCGTGCCAAAACTGGTATTGCGCATCGCGCATTACGACCTATAATGGGAATTATTGATCCAAATAATACTCGGACTGTGCCAAAGATCGCCGCTGCCTCTTGTGCTTTTGATGTTCTATGTCACGCGTTGGAATCAATAACGGCTATCCCATATCATAAACGTTTTGCTCCTGAAAGCCTCGAGATGCGACCTGCGTATCAAGGTGCTAACCCTATTAGCCATCTTTGGGCGTCTAAGGCAATTGAAATGGTTTCGAAAAACATGGTACGCGTAGATCAAGATCCTTCTGATGATGAAGCGCGAGCTGAAATGATCTTGGCAGCTACATTTGCAGGTATAGGTTTTGGTAATGCAGGGGTTCATTTAGCTCACGGAATGTCCTATCCGGTCTCAGGAATGGTAAGGGAATACATGCCTGAAGGAGTTAAATCAGATCATCCAATAATTCCGCACGGTATGGGTGTGGTACTTGTTTCACCAGCTGTATTTCGTTTTACTGCAAAGACAAATCCAGAATTACATTTAGAATCAGCCAAACTGATGGGCGTTAATATATCTAACGCTGATAATAAGGATGCAGGCGAAATTATTGCTAACGAAATTATTAAATTAATGCGAGCCACAAAAATGCCAAACGGTTTAAGTGCCGTTGGTTATGGACTAAACGATATTGAGGAATTAGTTCAGAAAACTTTACCACAGCATCGTGTAACAAAACTTTCCCCAAGACCAGCCAGTGCCGAAGATCTTAGACAGCTCTTCACAGAATCAATGACATTGTGGTAAACTAATAATAATTTTTTTTTATATTTTCTCCTTAAATTTTGTTAATCCTTTCTTCCTACTGGGCAAGATTCAATGCATATATTACACCAAATCACAGTATTTTCTGACAGATTTTTTAAATTCTTTAGACAATAATTACGGCATAAATCTTTATTATACTTTCCTCCTTCTAAAGCCCCTGCAGGGCAAGATTCAACACAAATGTTACAATTTTTGCAATAGTCACTCTCATGAATAGGGGTGCCATAAGATAGTTTTGCATCCGTTACCAATGACCTTAACCTTACTTGAGCTCCATAGGTTTTCGTGATAAGGAGATTATTTTTTCCAATAGGACCAATTCCTGCTAGAACCGCAGCATCTTTTAAAAAAAGTCCTGGCTCATAAGATATAATTTTTGAATTGAAGCCTTTTTTGGCTAAAAAATTCTTTATTCGATGACATTGATTTAGTAATATTAAATCAGCAAAGTGATAGCTTCTTCCTTTAACTTCGTCTCTATTCCAAGCATCTAAGCTAATATCATACAGGTGAAATCCGATTACAACAACAGTTTTAGAATTACTAAGATACGAATCAGGTCTATGTTTTTTACTAAAAATATTGAATTTAGTTGTATCAGAAAACCCAACAAAGTCTATATCGATTTTTTCACAATATTCAATAAGCTCCTTTGTAAGATTGTTAATTGGTTCCATCATTCTGAGTTGTTATATCTTTATTTTCAACTCATTTGCCAATAAACTCTGGTTCTTTTTTATCGTTAATAGCAAACACGCCAATCTTAAAATCTTGCGTTTCTGCTGATTTGATCTGCATTTGTCGTTCGTTTTCAAGATGTTCTATCAATGGTCCGCTTAAAGCATCGAAAAAAAGTTTTTTCGTCCGCGCATATGTTAATGTTGGACCACTAGCTAATTTAGTTGCCATCTCATTGGCTCGTTCTAGTAATCTCTCTGGGTCAACAACTTCATTTACGAGACCTAGTTTAAGCATGTCATCTGCTGTATATGTATCGCCGAAAAATGCCATCTCAGTTGCTTGTTGCCATGTTAATTGACGGCTAAGAAGCATAGTTCCAGCAAATCCTGGAATTAACGCAAGCTTGCTAAATGATTGTCTAAATTTCGCTTTATTTGAAGCTATAATTAAATCACAAGAGAGCGCAAGATTCATTCCCGCTCCTACAGCCCATCCATTTACAGCTGCTACTATGGGTTTTGGATATTGACGTAAAACAAGCGCAATTGTATAGAGACTTTTCAATAATTCGTCCATATATTCACCTGGTCTCCCCTGTTCAATACTTTCCTTAAAAGCTTTTATATCTCCACCCGCGGAAAAAGCTTTTCCAGAACCAGTAATCATCAAGCATCTCACATTTTCGTCATCCCTAAGCCTTTCTAAAACTTCAAGTAACTCTTTTCCCATCTCTTGATTTAAAGGATTGTAATTTGCTGCATCGTTGAGAACAATATTTGCAACCTTTCCATCTATATCTATTTTAACTTTTCTCTCCAAGTTTAATCACTCCTATTTACCCCACATTCTGATCATTTCTCTTGTAATAAGATATCTCATAATTTCTGATGTACCTGCTGATATTTGCCCGATTTTAGCATCTCTATAATATCGTTCTAGTGGGTATTCTTCAGTATATCCCAAACCACCAACAACTTGAATCGCTTCTTGTGTAATTCGTACAGTGGCATCAGCTATATTAGTTTTCAATGCTGCAACTGTTGCTCTACAGTAATGACCATCATCAAGCATTCGCGCAATTTGCACCATTGCTATTCGATTTAATTCTATATCCATGAACATTTCGGCAAGTTTAAAGTTAATTCCTTCCATCTTATACAATGTTTTTCCAAATTGTTCACGTTTATGCGCATATCGGTAAGCAATTTCAAACGCGCTTCTTGCTAAACCAACGTATTGAGATGCTGTAAAAGTACGTTCACCATCTAATCCATAAAGTAGCACATCAAGGCCTTCATTTTCCTTGTGAAGTATATTTTCAACAGGGACTTTACAATTGGTAAATCTTAAATGCGAGTTTGGCATTCCTCTCCTTCCCATATGCTTATAATCCTTAACCACTTCGAATCCCGGTGTAACTGTCTCAAAAATAAAGGCAGTTATTCCTTTGTGTGGTCTCACCTGATCATTGGTAATAGTATATAAGCATAAGTAATCTGCTACACTTCCATTTGTAATGAAGCATTTTTCACCATTTAAGATATAATGATCACCATCTCGGATTGCTCTCAATCTCATTCCACCAATTGCATCAGAACCACCTGTTGGCTCTGTAATAGCAATTGCACCGAGTTTTGATCCATCTCCTATACCAGATAAGTATTTTTTTTTCTGTTCAGAGGTACCAAATTCAATAACAGGTCCAGCAAAAAGGCACGATGAAGCTCCAAAAACACCCGCTAAGGCATAACTAAAAGCAGTTAATTCCTCTCCTAAAATAGTGCGATAAAGTATCGCTTTACCTTGACCTCCGGCTTCTTTTGGAATGGTCATATTAAGATATGGCATTTTCCTTAAAGTCTTTATAGCTAATTCCTTATCTCTGTTTCTATCTATATGTTCTGCGACTGGAGCAACATTTATTTCACACCATTCACGAACTTCCATTCTAAAATCGTTTTCTTCTTTCGAATAAAAATGCAACCTATTTGGCATACAAGAATATCCAAACTTTAATTCCAAGTCTTCAAAATGTATGTGTCCCGACATAATTCAATAATTAAATATCAGTCATAACTTTTTAATTTCTTTTTTTTTGTCTATCTAATTTACTTTAGTAAAATTAGAATTCATCTTAAAATAGGTTTTTAGGTATAGATCTCTCGCTATGCTATGATGTTATGACGAGAAGAGATACAAATTATGAATTCAAATTACGATTCAATATTATCATTTTCAAACATTGCATCTTTATTAGGTTTTGATGGATCGAATTTTTCAGTTAGGTTAACCTATGAAATTAGTAAAATTAACTTGGGTTACCATATAAGATCTTAAGATTACTTACGTAGAATATGCTTCTTCATTTAGATTATTTAAATTTAAAGTATGACTAGTATTGAAATAAATCAAAAATAAGAAAAAGGGATTAATGATGTCTATTGTTGATTCATCAAAAATAAAACGAGTTGAAATTCTTGAAATACTTGAATCTCATCAAAATTTCCAAACTCAAGTCAATGAAGCCTTTTTTATAGCTGTAACTTATACACTTGATGATTACATACCGATTTGGAATAAAGTAAGTGTTTTAAATCAACGATGGCTTAAAGGAGAAAATGTGAAAATTACGCTATCTATGAAAGAGAAGTTACTTTTAGCAGAACATCTTAGATTTTATATGGAATATAGTGCGGATTATTTGGAAAAGTTATCTCCAATTCCAAAAGATGCTATAAGAAAACCAGTAAAAGCCAATAATGTGCCTTGCGAATGGTTTTTCCATAATGGAGCAAAAGAAGATCGAGTTATCTTATATTTTCATGGAGGTGGTCACATTATGGGGTCTTCTAATAGTCATAAGTTATTTACATTGAAATTAGCAAGAATAACTAATATGAAGGTTTTAAGTATAAACTATCGTCTTGCTCCAGAGGAACCTCATCCGGCAGCCTTAGAAGATTGTGTTTCTGTTTACAAATGGCTTCTCTCCTCGGGATATCAATCTAAAAACATTATTATCGCCGGAGACTCTGCAGGAGGTTATTACACGCTATTAACTTTACTCAAACTACGGGATGATAGAATCTCGTTACCTGCAGGAGCAATATGTCTTTGTCCATCTACAGATTTGGCACTAACTGGCGAGTCTCTAACAAAAAATTGTTCCACTGACATTATTTTAGGCGATTTAGGGTATATCTGGTGGGTTGATTCTAATTTAGCAGGCAGGAATCCTTTTGATGCCACATTTTCTCCTCTTTATGCTGATTTAAAAAGCTTACCTCCCATTTTGCTTCAAGTAAGTACAAGTGAAATGCTGTTTGATGATTCCAAAAGATTTTTTGAGCTAGCTAAGAAGGCAGGGGTTGATATTTCAATGCAAACCTGGGATAACACCATACACGTATTTCAAAATACCGATTTACCTGAAGCAGAGGAAGCAATGGAAAAAATTAAAAAATTCACAGAAAAATTCTTTTGAATCAAGAGACTTGTGAAAATTCAATAAAAAGACTACTCATCCAAGTATGTGGTCCATTCTGGTTTTAGTATATAAAATTGATCAATTGCATCCCGCATAGTTTTTCGACAAATTTCAATTTCTCTGATTGTGGGTGGTTCAACTTCTTTCACCTCTTTAGCAACATTTAGTTCCCAATCAGTTTTTTCTTTTACCTGCTCTATAGTAACATTTGGATGTAAAGCGTCCAGATACGCTTCTTTGGTCACGGAATCAAAACGCATAATGCAAAGAGGTGAGATTATAGCTTCAGGGCCCGTATCAGGGGGGTATCCTGCTTTAATTCGACTATCGTAGCCTTTTAAATATCCAGGATCGGTGATAAAATCCAATTTTTTAATAAATCTACGTTTTGAATGGTCATCTACAAGATAGATCACTCTTTTTGATAAACCTGCGATTTCCGTAGCTCCACCGCCTCCTGGTAATCGATAAATTGGCTTTTGATAAGGTCCAATTACAGTGGTATTGCAGTTTCCATACTTATCAATACTAGATGTACTTAGTAGTGCCAGAGTGACTTCGCCACGTTGAAGAACTGATAAAGCATCAATAGAATCTCCGATAAACAATGAATTTGGGATTAAAACCGGATCACTAATCGAATATGGAAGTTTATCGGGTTTAGGAAGCTCGTCCTGAAACAAGCCAACTTCTAATACGGTGAAAAGATTTGGGGCATGAAGTAATTTTGCCATATGAACCGCGAGAAACGGCCAATGAAAAGCATTAAATACAATATCTTCATCTTTAATCTGTCTACATGCTGAGACTAACATCATCTCAAAGCTGGTATATTCCTTACAATATATTTTTTCATCAGTATCCATAGTCGACAGCTCCTTGTATAAGGCTTTTTGCTTTTAATTTTGATATTTTTTCAGTTCCTAACACTTTCAAATATTCTTCTCGATCATCTACCCCAGTGACCCATTTTTCAAGCCAATTTTCCCAATCTTCTACTGTTTTAGTTTCTTTAGCATAATTAAATCTATATTCTAAATCGGTGTAATAAAAGCCTTGCACGTAGCTAGGATGACCTCCCCAAGGTTCATGCACAACCGCATCAACTTTACTTGCCGACACAATTGTACGTTCGGGAGATTCCATAATTATTTTTTTATCTACAATTTCCTCTGCTGCAACAATTATTTTTTTACAAGAATTAATACCAAACTTTGTATCACCGATTAATCCCCACATTTGTGCATTACCTTCACTATCTGACCTCTGTACCTGGATAACTCCAACATCGGGATTTATAGCGGGAACAACACAAAGTTCTTCTCCAGTAAAAGGACATTCCATTACAGCTGCTTTTAATCCAACTTCTTTAGGATGATCGTAAATATCAGTCCCAACAATTGAACGAATCGGCATAAAAGGTACACCCATATAACCAGCAAAAAAAGACATATTGATCATAAAGAGTGATTGCTCGTTATAGATTACCTTTTGAGGTATTCCTTCCTCTACGGCTCTCTTAAGATTCCAAGCTGGTTGTGGACCATGTGGATTCCAGCAATGTGATGTAATTATTTGATCCGTGACTCCTGCTCCTATTAATTGATCAAACAGCATTCCCCCACTACATTTACATACCTTAAGATTCTTTATATTTTGTCTTATAATCTCATGAGCTGCGGAAAATGGAATACCATTAGAAAATCCACCTAAAAAAACTAAATCATTGTTATAAACAGATTTCTTTATTGCCTCTTCCATAGTCATTATTTTATTGGGAATTATTTTTACACCTCCTAATTTTAATAAATAATCATAAAAAAATGCTTAGATATTTATTTTTTATAGCTCCTTTTAATAAGGTTATTTATTTCTTCAAGATTAGGAACCTTAGGATGAAACTTATAGTTAGGGATTTCAAGTGTATCATCACCTATTTTTTTTAGATCTCCTTCAGAAACCTTTTTATCCTCTAAGCTTATCCACAATCCAATTTTCTTCAAGAATTTCTCTATTTCAATACACGCTTGTTCTGCGGCTGCAACATCAGATTCATTTATTAGCTTTGGGTTTAATAATCTTCCAACAGTTGCATATTTTTGGATAGCATGCTTCCAAGTCCAACGGTTTATTTCAGGATACATTATCGCCAGAGCCTCTCCATGCATAATATTTGAATTATTCCCACCTATAGACATACCTATTGCATGAAAAAGTGTGGTCCCAACATTTGTTATGCAAATTCCTCCAAATGTGCTAGCCATAGAAAGTGCTTCCCTTGCTTCTTTATTTGATGTATCTTTAATAACGATCGGTAAATACTTAATTACCATTTTTAAAGAATCCATAGCAATCAAATCGACTAAATATGTTGAAAATTTATTCAAATAACTTTCAAATAAATGGCAAAAAACATCAAAACCAGTCACAGCTGTAATATATGGAGGGACTGTCATTGTAGGTTCAGGATCAACGATACTAACCTTTGGGCATAAAGACCAATCTGCAAGCACAGACTTTAATTTTTGTTTGGAATTTTTGATAACTGCCACGCTTGTGATTTCAGCTCCAGTTCCTGAAGTAGTTGGAATGGTAACAATTGGCAATAATTTTTTACTGTTAATACGCTTTTGCCTTAATCGATAATCCCATATATCTCCTTCATGAGTGGCACCAACCGCAATACTTTTAGCAGTATCAATGCTCGAACCACCACCAACGCCTAATATAACATCAATGTTGTTTTTGATAGCCATTTTAGAAGCGAGATTTATAGAGTCTGTAGTTGGATTGGGAATGACTCCATCAAAATGAAATACTTCGACTCCTGCTTCATTACATAGTGTTATAACTTTTTCAAACAATGGTTTCATTGCAGGAAAGGGTTTGACTGTAACTAAAAGACATTTTTTTCCTAAACGCGAAATAACTTTCCCAATTTCATTCACACGACCCCAACCGTATCTAATACTCGTTGGTAAATAATAATTAAAATTTTTCAAAATTTCCCCTCATAATTATCTTTATCATTATTGAATTCAGTCATAAATTAATAATGATTATATGAAATTGATATTAATTATTTTCTTTATAAAATTAATATTTACTATCGTAAAAATGGCTAATCTTGTTTAATTTCAAAAATTTGAAATTGAGAAAAAAAATCATACTCTATACATAAAAGGAAGTTCTTCCATTGCTAACCTTTCAGTTCGTAATGGATCTTTCTCTAATTTAATATCCTCGCCAAATAATAATGTATCTCTATTATCTATACTATAAGTAGGCCACGGAGGGATTTCATTGTGATTTGGGTTACCTGATCTTGCGAAAGAAATCCAAGAATCCATCATTAGCTCAGAAATTTTTGAATTAATTTCATCCCTCTTAGGGTAAACCCCAAATTCAGTATCATCTAAAGTTCCAAATACAAAAGGAATTTCGAGTGCGTGAGTGGCTCCATAATTTCCTCCTAGTACAGGAGTTTTATAAGTAAATAAATACATATATGTATTGTTATTATGCTTTGCTTGTGCCTCAGCTACTCTTATAGAGGGATACCGAAAAGTAAAATCCGTGGATAAGGCATTCAATACCTCAAATGGGTTATTTCTAGAGTGTTTATAGGAATTAATAAGTTTTTCAACTTGCGTTTTGTCTAAATCTAAAGTACTTAAGCTTGTTTTTATAAATTCAGTTAAATTATCCCAATCAATATGTTGCAATTTTGGAGTCAACATTGAAAAGAATGTCCACTCATTAAGATTGGTTCCAATTAACAAATCTACATTCTTTGACGATCCTTTACTAATTGATAGTAGGGGATGTTCTGGTACCTTATTTTCATCAACAGTTGGAGGATAACCTATCCAAACTCTCTTTTCCCAATTTTCTAATCTTATTTTGTTTTCTTTTTTAATCAATTTTTCAACAGAGATTTTGCGCATAGCATCAATGTCACCCGGTTTTATTCCCAGTCTTGAAAATAAAGTCTTAGTAGCTAATATTCCACCTTCGGGGTTATTACCTTGAGGATCCAGAGCTCCACTTTGACATATTGCCCTACGAATGAACGGCTTAGCAGCGGGCATTGAAAGTAATGTGCAAACAGCTGTACTTCCTGCAGATTCACCAAAAATCGTAATATTATTGGGATCTCCACCAAAGTTTGTTATGTTATCATAATTCCATTTTAAAGCGGTGACCTGGTCCATAAAACCAAGATTTGAAACTTCATCAGGGACATATAGATTCCCTAATGCTCCTAGACGGTAATTTATTGTAATTACACAAACATCACCCCTTTGACTCAAAAATTCACCATTATAACGTGGTGATGGAGCTCCTCCGTAGTGAAACGCTCCACCGTGAATCCAGAACATTACAGGGCGTTTTTCATTATCGCATGCAGGAGTCCAAATATTTAACGTCAAACAATCCTCGCTCTGAGGATGATATCTTATAGATGATCCAACTACATCAGGCTGAGGGGCTATGGGACCAAATTCTGTAGCTTCGAGGATACCATCCCATGGTTCCTTTTCAACAGGGTCTCTGAAACGTAAATCACCAATTGGTGGTTGAGCGTACGGTATTCCTTTAAACACAAATAATCCATTTTCTAGACTCCCCTTTAATTTACCCGTAGTGGTTTTAACAATATCAGTCTTTTTCATTAGCTTAAACCAAATGATTCTCAATATTTAAGACTATTAATCAATAATTATTTTATTTATTCATTAGATTCTGCATTTTTACTTATGTAATTTGAGTGAATTTTATTAATTAAAATTAATTGCTTTCAAATATCAAATTAAGTACTTATTAAAAGACTAACTTTACTAAAAATAGGATGAGTTAATATTATGAGGCTAAACCGAATCCCATCAAAAAAAAGTAAAAGTTATTTACCATCTAAATGGGATTTTGTTAAAGCTTGGTTCTTTTCTCGTCACGTAATTAAGCGTATGGAGAGTGTGGCTGATGAAGCTTTAGCTATAACTCCCGAATCTTATAAAAATGTTGCAATTTTAATTGAAAAACATGCTAAAGAGTATCCAAATGATGCCGCAATTCTTTTTGAAGATAAAAGGTATACACATAAGGAATATAATGAATGGTGCAACCGGTATGCTAGTTATTTCCAAAAAAAGGTCGGGCTAAACAAAGGAGATATAGCTGTTGTTTTTATAACGAATAGGCCTGAAATGATGTTCACAATATTTGGATTGTCTAAAATAGGGGTTATTTCTTCTCTAATTAATACTAAACAAAGATCCAATCCTCTTGTGCATAGTATCAACATCGATCCTGGAAAAGTCTTCATTATTGGTGAAGAATTAATAGAAGCATTTGAAGATGTTTGTCAGGACCTTAAATTATCAGAAGAACAATCTAAACATTTATACTTTGTTCCAGATAACGGAGATATTAAAAAACCCGACGAGTTTCAGAATTTATTGGATCTTGTTAAAAATGAAGATGTTTCCAATCCTCCATCATCAGTAACACTCCAAGCGAAAGACCCGTACGCTTACATCTTCACTAGTGGAACAACGGGGTTACCAAAAGCAGCTATTATTACGCACGGACATACTTACGAGTGTAGTATTTACTTCGCCGATACTGTTGTTGGATTTGACCACAAGGATGTAATATATGTGACCACTCCTCTTTTTCATTCTCATGCTATACAAGTAGCTTATGCAGCTTCATTAAGATATGGCTCAACTATTGCATTAAGGCGTAAATTTTCTGCTAGTAATTTTTGGGATGATGCTATTAAATTTAAAGCTACTAGTTTTAATTATATTGGGGAAATTTGTCGATACCTATATAATCAACCTGAAAAACCTACTGACCGGAAACACAATATAAAGAAAATCATAGGAAATGGTCTTAGGAATGAAATGTGGAGGGATTTCAAAAAGAGATTTGGAATTAAGGAAATATATGAATTCTACGGTGCTACAGAAAAAAATGCTCCAAATATTGCTAATCGTTTTAATTTGAATTGTACAGTTGGTTTTACATTAAAACCATATGCAATTGTGAAATATGATCTAGATACTAATGAACCTATTAGAGCTGAGAATGGTTATATGATAAAAGCAAAAGAGGGAGAAGCAGGACTTCTGATAGCACAAATTATCACAGATAATTTATATATATATACCGATAAAAAAGCAGATGAAAAGAAACTTCTCAGAAATGTGTTTGAGGATGGAGATCTTTATTTTAACACAGGAGATCTTCTTAAAGAGATAGGACAGTTTAAGAAAATTTATATTTTTAATCAATTTGTCGATAGAATTGGAGATACTTTTAGATGGAAAGGGGAAAATGTATCCACTGAAGAAGTTGAGGCAGCAATTAATGAATTTGACCAAGTTGAAATTTGCTGTGTATATGGTGTACAGATTCCACATACCGAAGGTAGAGCTGGAATGGTTTCACTAGTATCCAATTCACAATCCAAGGATTTTAATTTTACTGGATTTTATTCTATGATTCAAGAAAATTTACCAGAATATGCCGTACCAAAATTTATTCGTTTCACTCCTAATTTAAGCACAACAGCCACTCTTAAAATTAAGAAGGGTAATTTAAAAAAAGAGGCATTTAATCTTGAAGAAATAGAAGATTCTATTTATATTCTTTTACCTAACTCATCTGGATACAAATTATTAACAAAAGAAATTTATAATGGGATTTTAAACTCAAAATACAATTTTTGATCCTTATTAATTAGAATAACTGAAAGAATTAAGAATATGCTTGATCAACTTATAAGAAATTGGAAATTAGAACCAAATAAAGCAATACGTATTATTGCCTTTGGATCTAGTAATACTGAACTTCATTGGCACTCCCTAGGTCATTTTAATTGGTTTTCCTGGCTAACAGCTTCTTTCCGAGAATGGATTGGAAGACACATAACAACAATTAATCAAGGGATTAATGGAGAAACAGTTGAAGATCTATTAAAAAGAATCGATCGTGATGTTATTAATTACAAACCACACATTACCTTTATCACCATAGGTGGTAATGACGCCAATACAGGAATGGCACTGGATGATTACAGAGCTGCTCTAGAAAAAATTATTGATAAATTATATGAAATCGAGTGTTTACCTATTCTTCAAACATATTATTGCCCCATTTACGAGGAAATGTCAGAAACATTTCAAAAGTTTCCAGAATTTATGGAAATAAAAAGAACGATAAGTTCTGAACGGCAGATACCACTGATAGATCAATATAAGTATTTTTCAGCTTTGTATCAAAACGAAAAAAACACCTATTCTGAATTAATGCTTGATGGCTTACATGTTAATCCCATTGGAAATGCGATAATGGGACTGATTGCATGTCGGTCATGTTATCTACCAGATCCCGTTTTTTTAGATATAAAGTCCGAAAATGAAGTTCAATTTTATTTAGATAAAATGAATCGATATCTCAAATTACCTCCTATTGTTGATGTTAACCACCATGAAGAAGTGAAGAAAGGCTATAGGGATTATTTTGAAAAACTACAACAATAAAAAGTAAAAAATATTTGTTGATTTTAGTTTTGAGCTACCGGCTTCGATTTTTAATAGAAAAATTGCGTTCCCTTTTTAAAATTAATACTTGACAACCGACGGCAATTATTATTATTGACATCAATATTGCGAAGGGCATACCAGGTATAGCTCCACCATTTCCAGTTGAAAATTGAAGGATATAGTTTTGTATAAGATCACGATAATAATAATCGTAAGCTCCAGAAAGTGACCCAGTAAAAGCTGCTACTAAGTTATATTCTGGAACAATAAAGATAACTTGTCCATATGCTCCAGATGCATGATAACCCATGTGTATATCACCTCCAGTGTTAATCGAATCATTAGTATAAAACAAATAACCATAATTAAAATAGTTGGTTGGGGGTGAATAGACCCATCTTCCAGGAGTTTTAAACGATGTAGCTTCTCTTACCCAATCTGAAGGTATTAGTTGGGTTCCATTCCAATTACCCTCATTTAGGCATAATATTCCTAATTTTGCTTGTACTTGCGGTGAACATTCAAATCCATATCCTCCAAAGCTAACACCATTATTATCTTCCCACCAATTCCAATCTTCTTCTGTGATTCCCATATGGTCAAACAAATGTTCCTGTGCAAAATCAGCTAAGCTTTGACCCGTTACGTTACTGATTATCCCTGATAAGAGATTAGGTCCATCATTACTATACGCAAAACCTCCAGATTCTCCAGGAGTAAACACCAATGGTAAATCGTCAAGAGGCCATTCAATACAATCAACATTTGCTGTAGAACTACCAGGATAAGCGTAATTAAATGAACCAATAAATCCAGCATTCATAGTTAACAATTGCTCTATCGTTATATTCTTCTTTTGCTCACTATCGGTAAAACTAGGACTCCAAATATTAGCAAAGAATTCATAGAGCGTCTGACTTATATTACTTAAATATTCTTCTTCGATAGCAATCCCAATTAAAAGGGCTGTTAAGCTTTTAGTTACTGAATATTGAGCATGGAGGGTTGAACCTCCAAAATATGTCTTTGTATCTCGAATTTGTGAATCATATAGATATTTTTCTGTCAAAAGATACCCGTTGCGTACAATGATAACGCTCTGGACATTTTGACTTCCTGTTTCTATATAATCAAACATACTGGAAATCGAATTGGAATCTAATCCTTGTTGTTCGGGACTTACCTCAGTCCATTCATATGTTGGCCAATAAACTTCTCCATTACTGCCTTGCACCAATATAGGTAGAAATGAAAATGAAAAAGCAATTGCTACTAAAGAGATTACGGTATACTTGAATAGAAATCTTCTCATAATTGACACACAAAAGTTCATTTTATAGTTTAAGTAAATTTAATTTCTTTTTATTATTAATCTCATAATTCGGAAGATCTAAATATGTAATATAAAAACTTCATAATTATTAAAAAACAAAATCATGAGTATCTCTTAGTACTTCCTCGTTCACACACCAAATAAAATGCCCTTCTTCAACTTCTATCTTATGAGGAGCATCCCGTGTGCACAATTCATTATATGACTCAGTGTAACACCTGGGATGAAAACTACAACCCGAAGGTGGCGCAATTGGACTTGGAACCTCACCCGAAAGAACAAAAGTAATTTCTTGATCCTCTCCACTAACTTCAGATCGACTTGCTAGTAAGGCTTTTGTATAAGGGTGAGTAGGATTTGAGAATATCTGATTTTTATTGCCTATTTCAACTATTTTACCAAGATACATTACGGCGATTCTATCTGCTATATGATGAACGACAGATAAATCATGTGTGATAAAAAGAAAACCGTAGTTGTATGTTTTTTGTAAATCTCTTAGAAGATTAAGGATTTGAGCTTGAACAGATACATCAAGGGCGGATGTAGGTTCGTCTAATATAATTAGTTCTGGATTACAAGCTAGTGCTCTAGCAATGATTATTCTTTGTTTTTGTCCCCCTGAGAATTCGTGAGGATATCTATCCAAATGCTCCTTCTTTAGTGAAACTTCCTCCAAAAGTTTTAATACGTGCCTTCTAAGTTTAATCCTATTAGTTATCCCTAGTATGTTCTTAAGTGGTTCTGCAATGATATCTACTACTTTTAATTGAGGATTTAATGAAGCGTCCGGGTCTTGGAATACCATTTGAACACTTTTTCTTATTATACGCGAATAATCTTTTGGTAAGAGTTCTTCTTTTAATAATAATTTACCTGATGTTTTCTCGATTAATCCTAAAATTGCCAAAGCTACTGTCGTTTTTCCACAACCGCTTTCTCCAACTAATCCAACAGTTTCACCTGCTTTTATACTAAAGGAAACACCATCTACTGCTTTAACAGCTCCTATTTGTCTTCTTAAAATGCCTTTAAGAAGAGGATAATGAACTTTTAAATCTTCAACATCTAATAGGGCTTGACCTTTTTCAAGAGCTTTCATTTCTTCTATATCATATTGAGGGATTGTTCTATATGAAAGCTTTTTAAGAATTATTGATGCAACGATGGAAATAGCCACAGCATATACCAGATGAACAAAAAAATAATAAAAAATACCTATGGGATCTATAAGAAAATTTATTGTAATGTAAATCAATCCCGGAAAAATAGCTATTAAAGCAATATAGTTAGTTAACTCATAAACTAATTGGATTTTGCTCCCGTATTTTGTAGCAAATACGGTGAGTCCTATTATAATTAGAATACCTATAATATATTGTGAAAAATAAATCCCTACTATTTCAGATAAACTAGAACTAGTTAGAAATAGGAATCCGTTTCCTAAGACGTTTAAACTAAGAATGATAAAAATTACCATCTCAATTAAAAAGGCAATTATAAAAGTTATTTTAATCCAAGGTTTAATTCTGATGTTTTTAAAAACCATACTTTATCACATTTCTATACTTCATCATTTTTCTATAAGCTCTTTAAATTCGGGATCATATAGATGACAAGCCACAAAATAATCTGGGTTAACTTCTATATTTTTTGGTATTAATGAATCGCACACTTCAAATCTATAAGGGCATCGGGGATGGAATCGACAACCTGATGGAGGATATATTAAATTAGGAACCGTTCCACTGATGACTTCTAATTTTTCTTTCTCTTCTCTAACTTTTGGAATGGATTTCAGGAGAGCTTTAGTATATGGATGATATGGCGAACTGAATAGGGCTTTTCTTGTTCCATATTCCGCAATATAACCACTATACATCACCGCGACTTTATCACTCACCTTTGAAATAATTCCTAAATCGTGTGTAATAAACAAAATTGAAGTTTCATATTTCCTCAATAAATCCTTCATAAGTTTTAGTATTTGGTTCTGAATAGTTACATCCAAAGCAGTTGTAGGTTCGTCTGCTATCAATAAACTCGGATTGCAAGCAAGAGCCATAGCGATCTGGACTCTCTGTCTCATACCTCCACTTAATTCGTGAGGATAAAGGTCGTAAATGCTTTCAGCATTAGGAATATTTAAATCTCTTAACATGTTTATGGCCCAATCACGAGCAATTCCAAATATGCTCTTATTAGGATTTTTTAATGCTTCTAGGGTCAATTCTTCCTCCATATTCAGAAGATAAACTTCAGTTATCTGTTTTCCTATTTTAAAAACGGGATTTAAGGAAAGTAGAGGATCTTGAAAAATCATCGTTATCTCTTTTCCACGAAATTTTAACATTTCGTCCTCATTTTTTTTTAGTAAATCCTCTCCCTTGTAAAAAACCTGACCCGCTTCAATTACGCCAGGATCTCTAATGATTTGAAGAATTGATAATGCTGTGACTGTTTTTCCACAACCAGTTTCCCCTACTAAACCTAGTACTTCACCTTTCTTTATTTCAAAAGATATTTTCTCTAAAGCTCTTACTACGCCTTCTTCCGTGTAGAAATAAGTTTTCAGATCTTCGACTTCCAAAACGATATCCTTCAACTTATCTATGCGATCTTCTTCCTTTTTTTTAATCGCCGTTTGAAGTTTATATTTGCTTATTTCCCCACTTTCAGGTAAATATTTATATTTTGCAAAATAAAAAAATGAAATAAGATAAATTCCAATGCTTATGATTATTTGGACCCGAATATCTAAGAATAAGCTGCCAAAATCGAAAAGATTACCTAAATATGCTGTAAAAAGAAAGATAAGTAAGGACCATAAAAAGTATGTAATAAAACCACTAACGGTAAATACTTTTTTTAACACAGATCTAACAATTCTAGTTTCTCTATTTCTCACTCTATTCAGAATATAAGTTAAAATAATGCAAAAAGATACGATTACAAATTGATTAATAAAACTAAGATAGAAAATATCGTTAAAATTTTTTGGTGAAAGGAGTAGTGAAATGTAGGCAATATCAAGAGGTTCGATGAATAATGAGATGTTAAGTATGTCTAATAGATCAATAGAAAAAAACAAGAAAGACAGAATTAAACATGAAATTACATATATTTTGGTCCATTTCTTAAACCAGTCGCTAATTTTTTGTTCTTTTCTTGATGCAAACGATATATATAATAGAGCAAATATAAGGACTTCTAAACCCCAAAGAACAGCATCTTTATACAATGCAGCAAAAACGATATGAAAACCTTCTAATATTTGAAAGAGAATCTTAATCCCAAATATTATTCCAAAACAAATCAAAGAACTAAATCCTACACTTGTGCTAAAAGTTTTAACTTCAATTCTAGACTCTCTTGGAGTAAGTCTAAAAATAATATAAAAACTTACAATTAGTAGTACTAGTAGAAATAAACTTTCTAAAAAAGCCATTATCGGATTGAGAAAAACAATTATCTGCAATATCATTTTTTATCCTTATCTTATTATATTTTTAATCTAGGATCAATAGCATCTCTTAAGCCATCACCAATTAACAATGCTGCAATAGCAAAAAGCGCCGTGCTTAAACCGGGAATTAAAAAAGCAAAGAAATTATCTTCATAAATATTTCCCCAGTCAATATCTTGTCCCCAGTTTGGAATTTGTGAGGTGGTTAGGCCGAGAAATGCAATCGCGGCTATTCCCAACATGGTAATTGCCATCTGTCCAAAAAAGGTTAAAATCATAGGCGGCAAGGCGTTTGGAAGAATGTGTGAAAACATTACTTTGAATTTTAATGCTCCTCCAGTTTTTGCAGCCTTAACGTACAACATTTCTTTTATTTGCAAAACTAAAGATCTCATAAATCTTAAATTGCCCGCAATTGCGAAGGCTCCATAGATTATTAAGATATCCATCATGTTCAAACCAAAAGTCTGCGTTAAAATTAAAACTATTACTAAAGTCGGTACTGAATATATTAGATCTACACCTCGCATAAAAACATAGTCTACTTTACCTCCAAAATATGCTGAGATAACTCCAAGTACTAATCCCCCAGCAACCGCAATTCCAGTAGGTATTACTGCCATAAATAATGAAGTTCGAGCGCCCCAAAGCATTCTTGCTAGAACATCATAGCCATTATTAGTAGTTCCTAATGGATGCGATAAACTTGGAAGCTCATAAGGAACACCCGGAATCGATGGAGGTACTAGAGTTTGAAGAGAATATCTTGTTAACCATGGAGTAAATATGCCCATGAAAATAAAACTTAAAATAATAAATGAACCGACTATTGTCAAATGAGTAAGTAAATGACGGAAGAACCTTCTTTTAGATCTTATTTTCTCAATTTCATACTCTTGTTCCGTGAATTCAGGAACTCTCCAACCAGGAAGTAGATAGAATTTAATTAATGATGTAAACTTTGGTTTATTTTGTTTTGTTGTATTCATAGCAATTTCTTCTTCTATTTTACTCAAAAATATTCACTCATGTTTTATTTTAAAGTTAATTTTCATGTATAGATAATCCTAGGATCAATGATAGTGTACAATACATCCGTAATCAAATTACTACTTAATAGGATTATTGTAGCAACCATTACACATCCATTTATTAATGGAATATTGCCGTTTATTATCGCAGAAAAGAAAATCCCACCAAAACCAGAATATCCATATATTATTTCAATAAATACTGATCCCAATAGAGAACTAGCAACTCCCCCTATAATAAGATTGCTTGTTGGAATTAATGCATTACGAAGTGCATGATTATTAATGATCTCTTTTTCACGAACTCCTTTAGCGCGAGCCGTTCTTATGTAATCCTGATCTAGCACTTCTAACATACTGGACCTTGTTAAACGTGTAATACCCGCAAGACTTAGAAATGTCATCGAAATCGAAGGAAGCACTAAATGACCAATTGTATCCCAAAAATAGATAGGGTCATTGAATATAATACTATCAAGAAGTCTAAACTTTGTCCCATATGTATTTATATAAATAATTATTGGTACAATTCCAATAATGCAAAGCAATGCTCCTGATAAAATTAAATACCATCCTACTTGGTTCTTTTTCCTAAGTTTATTTCCGCGATAAATTAGGAGAACTCCTCCAATCATTAAAAAGAAAAACATCACCGCGACAAAGACACTACTTTGAGTTGGTATTATGTCTGGAAAAGACGGATTCAACGTAACACTATTAGAATTATAAATGTCAATATCAAATTCAAAAAAAGTTGCTTCATATATTATCCTACCAAAGAAAAATTGGAGCATTATCGCGATCCAAAAACTAGGAAATCCCGCACCAACAACTGCTACAGATCTAATCAAAATATCTTTCCTCTTCTTCCTATTTTTTGCAGATGTAGTCCCTAGTTTAACAGCAATAATAGGTGATATAATAATTGGAATAATCATTAACTCAAGCGTCCTTGGAAGAACTGTTATAATTATGTCGTTAATCGACCAACCCTGGAATTGACCACTATAGGATTCCCCCCAATTACCTGTGAAAAAATCTCGAAGGTAATATGCATATTGAACATAAATTGGTTCATTTAAACCTAATCTTTCCATTTCATCGAAATAAATATTTATATCCCATCCAGTCATCATCGATTGTAAAGGATTAATAGCCATCGCATGCGATAAAAAAAAAGTGATTGTCAAGACAGCGATTAACATTGGAATCATAACGAGGATGCGTCTTACAATATATTTAAACATGTTAATAGATTTTTTAGCTATTTTAATTCACCTCGTTAAATTTCACGTCGAGCTTTAACATATCTTTTCAAAAACATACCAGAAAGAGCTCCACTTATATTTATTCCAAATAAAATTAATAAATTGATATACCCCTGGAAAGAAGCAAACTGAAGAATGAGTGGTTCAAAAGAAAATCCAAACATAATTAAATAAAAAAGGAAACCTTCAAAAACAATAAAAGGAACTAACCATAAAGATGCCCTAATTCCATAATGCGCAATATCTTCTTTATAGGTTAACCAAAAGCAAATCGAATATAATAACAAACAATCAACGAAATACCAGCCTGAATAAACTGAGCTAATAAATAAAAATTCATAGGTCCAGAAAATTATCGATTTAACAGAGCTGGGTATATCTTCAAAGGAAAACCATTTCTCTCCTTCATCAAACATAAATATATTAACTATTATTCCAAAGTATGCAAGAAAAACAATGATATATGCAAAAGTAACTCTTCCTTGACGACCCCAATCTATTTTCCAACTTCCTTTATCCTTACTATTAACTGGCATGTCGAGTTATCTATATTAAAAATCTTTCAACTTTAGCGTTATAGATAAAAAATTAATTTTGTATTTAACAATTATGACTTATTATGTTCTTTTTTACATATGTAATTTTTTAAATTCTGTTTGATAGATTTAAATAGTTATAGGTGTAAGTACATGAATATATCATAAAATCTAATAAAAACTAAATAATAAAAAAAAGGAAAATAAAATGAAAAGAAATCATTTACGATTTTTCATACTTTTCATACTTGTTAGTTCTATGTTCTTTGGAATAAGTGCTATATCGGTTACTGCTGACTCCCGATTAAGGACAAGCGCTCTGGTTACAGCAGAAGATAATTGTACGATGATTGCCGTAACTGCAGGTAGTGAACATAAAGCTTGGGGACCCACAACCTGGGAATATAGTCTTGTATCATCTTGGATGGTTGGAGGGCAAGGTGGAAGTTCGAAAGGAGAGACTTTAGAGAAATTATGGGAGATTCGAAGTATACCAACTTACCCTTACACTGAATATAGGCCCGCTCTAGCTACAGGTTATACAATAGTAGATACATGGCCTGAGGAAGATAATAGTTTTGGTTGGAAAAATAAAGGTGGTATCCGTGTTATGAATATTACTCTTAGGGAAAACGTCAGATTCCACGACGGTTCAGAATGGAATGCCACGGTCGCTAAATGGAATATTGATCGCGCTTATGTACTGACAGGAAATTTAACTGGTACGGAAGGAGCAGGTCATAGTGATATTATGGGCCATATGACTTATAAAGCCGGCTTAAACTACGAAGATTTCTATACTACTAGTTGGAATCATTCCTATACTTATAGCGATGATCCTGTTTACGGAATTCCTCAACCGCCTATGTATTATGGTAAGGATAATGACCCTAATATGCCTTGGACTAATGTAAGTCGAACCTATATACAAGATGGGCACTTTCCAGTTATTAATAAAACCATTATAGTAAAAACTGCTGATCAAACAGCAAGTGGAACAGGTGGAACTCTTCAAGTAGAGTTCAATGATTTTGTAACGGATCTTAGATTAGTAGCTTGGTTCGCGATGATCTCAATGGAACACTATAGCGATCTCAATGGAGTAGATTACTTTTTCGAGCAAATAAAGGATATCGGTGATTGGACGGGTAATGACCTTGCTTGTGGAACCGGAGTCATGAAAGCTGTTGAGGTGGATAAAGTAAATAATATAATGAGAATGGAACGAAATAACGATTACTGGAACTTTACTGAAATGAGAGCTGCGGGTAAAATGATAGTTGAAAATGGTCTTATCTCATATATTCCTGGTGATACTGATGGACAATTAGTAACTACTGCATTGACATCTGGGGATGCTGATTTTTCCTATGACGGGCCTCCCTCTGGAATCCTCTTTGAGGATCAACTAAAAGCTTCACCCATTCTAAACTGGACGCCGTATTATCCACAACTTGACAATATAGAGCAATTGGACTTTATACAGCAAAATACAGATGAGACATTTAGAAAAGCCATATCTTTTGCGTTTAATTATACTGCATATTTCGCAAATGTCTTGACGGACAGATCCTATCGTTGCGATAATTTAATGGGGGAGGCTAGCGTTTATCTCAATGATACTATTGTAGGACCTTATTATGACCTTACAACCGCGCGTAATGCCCTTCTTAATGACCCAACATATGGTTCTGTATTAGCTTATGAAGCAGGTATTGACGGAGGTAGTACTGATCAAGATTGGTTAGACTTTGCCGCCGCTGTCGACACTTTAAATGCTACTTCAGAGGAACTGTTTACATTTAACTATCTTCACGATATTTATAATGTAGACTTTACGAGTTCGTTGGAAACTAGCCTTGCACATATTGGAATGGTAATAAATAAATCTGGGCATACACCTGCTAATGAATATGGTGATTGGAAGACACTTAGTCTTTGGGGTATGTGGTATATAATGTTAAACCCCTTCGCTAGGCAAGACATGTATGATGGTGATTTAGAAGCCTTTTATGTAACATGGCCTATGCCTGTAACCGACTTGGGTTACTTAGATGCCTTTTATAGCTATACATATCAATGGATGAATATTTCTGGTACTATGCAATGGGGTCTTATTCCAGATACTTGGAATTGGGGCCTTATTAATGATCCTGACCTTCAGATATTGTTACGTGCTTTATATTTCCAAAATGAAACTGGGAAATTTAAAACATATAGCGACATTCAAGAGAGAACTGCAACTGAAACATTCCCATCAATGTTTATCTCTCAAATTCAAGCAGCTATAGTGCTTAATAAAAAGTTTGAAATTGATTGGGATTCCTGGGGTGGTTGGTCCTTCTCTGAAATCATGATCGGTTATGGATACGAAGCAGGAGGAGTTGCTGTAGAAATACCTGGATTTCCATTATTTGCAATATTAGGCGTTGCCGGAATTTCTATATTTACTATTGGTATGAGAAAACGAAAGAAATTTAAATAAAAGAAATTAAATCTTATTTTTTTTTTACTTTATTTTTATATTACTTAGCTCAATATGTCGATAAGTTTTATTTTCCTAAAATCAATTAATTTGTAATGTAATCTTGGATTTGGTTATCCCAAATTTTCCTTTTACTACCAATATTTTCCCACTCGTTCATAATTTCGCTCTTAAGATATTCCGTAGTCGGACTCATTGGTAAATTATCTAAAAAACCAATATATCTCGGGACATGGTAAAAAGCAAGGTTATGAAATAAGAAGTCGCTCAATTTTTTAGGAGTAAGGGTAGAACCCTTCAGCTTTACGACATATAAAATCACTTCTGTTTTTGGTTTTAAATCATTTACGAAGGGGATACACGCACTTATATAAACTGAAGGATGAGAATTAGCCATTCTTTCAATTTCTCTTAAATAGATTATTTCTCCAGCTCTATATATAATCTCATTCTTTTTGCCTTTAAAATATAGAAAATTGTCGTCATCAATATATCCAAAATCCCCTGTATAAACCCAACCGTCATCACTTATCCTTACATCACTAATTTCCGGTAGTTTGTAATATTCAAATGTGACGTTAGTTCTTGATTTTACAGTTATTTCACCAATTTTATCTGGTCCTGGAGATAATTCATTACCATTCGGATCTACTATTTTCAAATCAAGAGAATCTAATGGTTTTCCGACTGATCCCATTTTTCCTCCATATGATCCCAATGTATTAATTGTAATTCCCACTCCTTCCATATGGGAATAACACTCATACAATTTTATTCCAAATCGGTTTTCAAATGATTTCCATAATTCATCGCCAGCAGCAAAACCATACGCCCATTTTAAGGGGTGTTTCCTATCAAACTTGCTAGGATTATTATACAAGAGGTATAATAAATAACCACCATAGTAAGTAAAAACTGTGGGAGAATGTGTTCTAACATCGTCCCAAAAATTCTTTACATTGAAATTTTGTGCTAAAACAACGGGAATATTATAAAACAATGAAGGAATAATAACATAAAATTGTGCTGCTCCTTGAAATAAAGGCATTGGACAATAAATTTTTGTATCGTATGACAATCCGATGCTTTTTAATTGATAACCTATGTTTATAGAAGTAACCAATACATTTCTATACAACACGCCTTTTGGTTTTCCCGTAGTGCCTTCGGTATACATAATATGTATTGGATCTTCTTCAAATATGCTAACTTTAGGATTATCAACATTTGAACTCTTGAGTAATTGAAAATCTAAATAATCTTCATTAAATTCAAAGTCTTTTGGAGCGTTATGAATATAAATCTTTTTTATTTTTGGTAATTTAAGACGCAATTCATCGAACTGTTTTAGAAAAATGTGATCGATAATGAGAATTGTCGTATCACTATCGTCCAAAATATGCTCTAAATATTTTCCTTTCAATGCAGTATTAATTGGGACAAAAACGCACCCGGATTTTACTATACCGAACCAAGAATATAGAAAATCCGGACAATTACCCATCATCAATGAAATATTTGGGTTTTTAACATTTAGTTTATGAACTAAATCTAGTATCCCCCATGCGATTTGATTCGATTTTTCATTAATGTCCTTAAAAGTATACTTCTCATTTTCATAATATAATATTACTTGATTACTATTTTCTGTTGCTTTCTTTCTAAGCAACTTTGGAAGAGTTTCATTACCACTACCATATTCTTTAATCATTCTAGAATGGACATTATCCCTTCTAATTATTATAGAGTCATTTTTAATCTCTAGCAAAACTTCTTCATCATTTTTAAATGGAAAGGAACTATCATTAGCAACTTTAGTTGGAACGTATATCCAGGTTGTTTTATATTTACCTTTACCAGAAGGTTTTTCAACAATTTTACTTTTTCCAAATTCCATAGTTTATCAAATCTATATTTATTCAAAATAGCTTATTAATTTACTTAAGTAAAAATATTTGTTATTAATTATTGCAACCTTTTGCTCTTCGAGTAATCAATATTTATTTCTTTATAAAAAGCGATAAACTCATCAGTAAGTTTTTTGATAGATACTGTAAAATCGAATTAAATTATGCCAATTTCAATTTATGAGGCGATTGGAGCATTTCGTTTAAAATTAGATTTGGTTTAATGTTGTTAAAATCATTCCACCATGAATTTTTATTCTTGAAATCATCATTATAATTTTTCGATTCGACTATAGTTATGATATTATCTTCAATCAAGATTGAGGGATTTAACACTTTTTTTTCATTTTCTTCTAGATATTGTAAATTCAGTAGCATACATTCTTGCAAATCATCATAGAACAATAGAGGGATGTATTTTTTTTCTTCTCTCTCCAGACCACTTTTATTAACTGGATTTTTAGGCCAATTACTAGTGGAATAATTAAAAATTTCAATATCAACTAATTCTGGATGGTACTGCTTCTCTGTTACTTTTTTAAATTTTTTATAGTACGTTTGGTCTTTCTCTTTATACATTTTTACAGCAGATTCCTCCCCATCCATATCCACTGAAATCCTATTTTGTTCCATTCTTTTCTTACAAATATCTTCTAAAATTTCACAATATTGAATTGCAGCGCTAACAAGATCATCCTCTTCAATATAACTTCTAACTATTGTATGTAAATAAGCTCTTAAGAACGCAGAGAAATCTTCTTCAAGTCTATTAAGATTGCCATAAAGGAATCTCGTTGCTTCCCACCAGGATATCACATTTTTACTTTGTAAAGATTTAAACAATTGTTCTAAAGATCTTATTTCAGAGAAGTAAATTAAATTTTTTATTCCACTGTGAAGAAATTGATAAGGGTTTATAACAGCAAATTGATCTTCTGTAATCTGAAAGGAAATAACTTCCTTAGGGCGAATCAATACTGATTTTATACCGTTAGAAACGCGATCGACCCGCATAGGAATTGGTACGATTGGATTTTTTTCGATAGCTTTTATAAGGGAAGATGAATGCGGATTTATGTATAGAGAAGTATCAAAAGGAAAAATCTCAATATAAAAGAAAAATGGAGCGGCGTCAGATTTATACGTTTTAAATTTTACTTGAGTTTTCTTATACAATTATACCACGCTATTTGTCTAAACGCTAATTAAAATTCCAAAAAGGAATAATAGGAATGCTAAAAAGATATCGAAAAGGATGCGAAATACCTTATCACCTGATGTTTCGTCTACCGTAATATCTTTTCTAGAATACGATTTTATCATCTTTATTCCTATTTGTACACTTTCTTTAATTCTTGAGCGCTGCATTATAACTAAAAGTAAACTGATTATTAATAATGGGATATAGATAAAACCTAAAAGCTGAGTAAAATTGCCACCACTCCAATAATCCCAAATAATCACGCTCGTTATGATAGAATCAATTGTTTTTGCAATTATCAGAGGGAATAACCATTTTCTTCTTATTATTGTTAGAGATAATACAAGACCTACTACAAATGATTTGATAAACCATACGACTCCAAAATAATAACTAACAGTAAAAATTATCGGATTCAAAAAAAATTCTATAAACGTAAATGAAAAAGTTGATATCATTACAGCTGACATCTTGTTAAAATATTCACTTCCTCTTTTTGTTATCAATCCTCTGAAAATCGTTTCCTCTGAAAATGATAGACTTAATTGAATTATGATTGTAAAAAATAAAAATACTGAAATATCGCCTAATAATAAATAGTTGTTCTCTCTTCTTAAAATTAATGAAACAGCACGATAATGTATTGTCTCTGGTAAAAAGAATGAGAATGAAAACTCAATTGGGATAAGTATTAAGAAGAACAATAAGCAACTATAAAGTAGTTGATAAAGGTAATTTTTTCTCGTCATTTTATAAAGTTTTAAATAACCAGTATGAAGCGCTAATTCTTTTTTAGCAGGTTGTGAATTTTTGCTTCTCATTTTATTTGAAATAAATAGAAATAATATTATCACTAAAAATATCGCCAAAGCCCTAATAAGGTAAAAGAGCATTCCGAATAATTCCGAAGTTTGATTTACTATAAATGGTAATAAAATCCATTCTAAGATTAAAAAGATAAAGATCATTAAGAATATCGGAACGATTTCATAAAAAAGAAATCGAAAGCGTTTTGATGCTATTTCTCTTCGATTATAGGATATTAATCTACCCATGAATACCCATCATTTCTATGTAGTAATTTAAAATAGATAAATGAATATTCCTTAAGAATTTTTATAAACATTAGAATGTCTCAATTAGGCGTTCTTATTTGACTTTCAATGCGTTTAAAATCCTTTGAAGAGTTTAAAATTTCATTTCATAGTATAGAAATCTTGATATTCAATTCTTAAGACTTTTTTATCGAGTTTCCCTACACTCGTTCTAGGGATTTTATCGACAAATAGTATATCTTCAGGTAATTGCCATTTAGCAAATGTTTGTGAAAGGTGCTCACGGATGTCTTCTTTAGTAGTGGTTTTATATTCTTCCCGTAATACTATTAGAGCTAAAGGTCGTTCGTCCCATTTAGGATGCGATATTCCAACTACAGCAGCTTCAAGAACACTAGGGTGCGACATTAAAGAGTTCTCCATATCTATTGAACTAATCCACTCGCCACCACTTTTAATAACATCTTTTATTCTATCAGTTATCTTCAGGTAGCCCTCAGAATCAAGACACCCCGCATCACCTGTTTTAAAATAACCGGTTTCCGTGAAGCTCTCTCTCGTTTGAGGGGCATTGTAATAACTTTCAGTAACCCAAGGACCTTTTACTAAAATCTCGCCAGATGATTTTCCGTCGTGAGGGAGTTCTATTCCGTTTTTATTCACGATCTTAATATCTAATCCTGAAACAATAATACCTTGCTTTTTCTTTAGATTCCAAAGTTCTTCTTCAGATAGCTCTTTTTCGAGCCAAGGTTTGAAAGTATTCAAGGTTGTAATTGCCATTAGTTCAGTAGAACCGTACGAATGAATTATTTCAGCCCGTGTTTCGTCCCAAAAACCACGCATTAATGCAATAGGGGGTTCTGATCCTCCACAAATTAACCGAGCACCTGTGAGATCTGGTTTTTCTTTCATCATCCTAATTATTTCCAACATTGCCATAAAAACTGCTGGAACGGCGGCAGACACAGTAACTTTTTCTTTAACAAAGATATTTGTGAGTTCTTCAAGATCGTTTAGATTCCAATTGCCAGAGAATATTAATTTTGCTCCCATATACGATGCGGCTAACGGTTTGGACCACCCGAGAACATGGTACATTGGCACCATTTGAAAAATTACATCATTAACGCTCATTGAAAAATGTGCTGCAAACATTACTGCTTGCAAATATACATTTCGATGCGAATAATAAACTCCCTTAGGTCTACCCGTAGTCCCAGTTGTGTAGCAAGCCGCATAAGCTGAATTTTCATCTAAATTCGGCCAATCGTAATTAGGTGATGCCTTTTCTAATAAATCTTCGTAAAAATATATAGGTTTGAGTGTTGATTTTATTTCCTTTTGATCTTTTTCAGTAATTATTATAAAACCTTTTAATCCCTCACATAAAGGAACAACTGACTCAACTATCTGAATCAAATCTTCATCTAAGATAATGTAATTTATCCCTGAATGATTTATTACATATGCTAAGTCTTGTGGAGCAAGTCTTAAGTTTAAAGTCACCATTACGGCACCCATACCAGGTAATCCAAAATATATCTCAAAATGTTGGTAGGTATTCCAAACTATGACACCTACCCTATCTCCGACTTTAATTCCAATAGATTCTAATGAATTTGCTAGTCTTTGCATTCTTTTATAAGCATCCGAATAAGTATATCGAAATAGGGTTCCATCGAGATTTCTGCTTACTATTTCTTGTCTGCTATAGTTCCTTATGGCATGTTTCATAAGATTAATTACATTAAGCTGATAATTAACATTTAAATCAGCTTGAAATCCCTTTATAATTTTCATCAAAAAACCTTATTTTTTTTTATTGGTGATTGATATTAATAGTTTGAACATAGAGATTTATAAATATATAATTTAAAAAATGTATCCGTCAAAGTATTTTTAAATTAATCGTCAGCGGGTGGAGTAAAACCTACAGGGGGGTTAATACACCAAATATAATGATCTTTTTCTATTTCCATCTTATGTGGTAACTCAACTTCACATTCTGCGGTACGAGCATCAGAAACACATCTTGGGTTAAATGTACACCCGGGGGGAGGGTCAATCGGACTTGGAACCTCTCCAGATATAACAAAACTAATTTCCTGATTTTCGGGATCAATTTCAGATCGTGATGCTAAAAGAGCTTGAGTGTAAGGATGGGTTGGATTAAAAAAAATCTGTTCAGTTGAACCCAACTCAACTATTTTCCCTAAATACATAACGCCGATACGATCAGCTATATGATTTACAACAGCGAGATTATGAGTGATAAATAAAAATCCATAACCGTAACTCTCCTGTAAATCTTTAAGGAGATTGAGGATTTGGGCTTGTACAGATACATCAAGAGCAGACGTAGGTTCATCTAAAATTATTAACTCTGGATTACATGCTAATGCTCGAGCGATGATAATCCTCTGTTTTTGTCCTCCAGAGAACTCATGTGGATATCTGTCCAAATGTTCTCGTTTTAATGACACTTGCTGTAATAATTTCAGAACATGTTTTCTTATTTGATTCTTATCAGTGATACCCAAAATATTTTTTAAAGGTTCTGCGATAATATCTACAATTTTAAATCGAGGGTTTAGTGACGCATCTGGATCTTGAAACACAATTTGTATTTTTTGTCTTAAGTATCCTGAAAATTCATCCGGGATTGGTTCATCATGAAAGAAAATATCGCCTTCTGTCTTTTCTATTAATCCTAAAATTGCATTTGCTATAGTGGTCTTACCACACCCACTTTCTCCTACTAAACCGAAAGTTTCACCAGTCTTTATCTCGAATGAGACACCATTAACTGCTTTTACAGCTCCTACTTGTCTTTTAAGCATTCCTGCTAGGAGGGGATAATAAACTTTAAGATTTTTTACAGTTAATAGGTGTTTGTCCTTTTCGAGAACAATCATTTCTCTCAATTCCTCATACTTAATAGTTGTGAAAGCAATTTTTTTTAAAACAAAAGATAATGTTATTGAAATTATAAACGCTAAGATTAAGTTCTCACCGAGATTTAGGTAAAATTCATGCTTAAGTGTAGTAAATGCAAAGACTAATGAATAGATTCCTGGTAAAATGCTCAATAATAGTATTATGTTTTTCGTTTCAATTAATTGAATTTTATCTCCCCAATTCATTATAAAACTCATAATTGTTACAATGACTATAAGAGAAAAGATAAACGTGAGTTTTGAACCTTCATACAAAGGATTGTCGATTGCAAATATACTGATTGTATTAGGAATTTCATTCAATATATAAGTAACAGTAAACAATATTATTTGAGCAATAATTATTAGTATCAGAGCTTTTTTCAAACTGATTTTCAAGAGTTTTAAAGCTATTATACTTCCTATGAAGATGTTTATAACAACTAAAATTGAATCAATTAAAAATCCGATACTAAATAACTGATAAGTAATTACCCCCAGAATCAAATCAATAATAAACCATATAAAGTTTATAATTATAGCAGCCCTGTAGGAATTATCCCACTTTCTTTTCTTCGCATACCTTGTCATAAAAATAAATCCAATTAATAGCACTATTATCAAAACTATTATTTCTGTAGTAATTTGCTCTAGGGTTGTTAAAATCATTTGTAAAATCATTATTTTTCCCATCTGGGTTTCTGTTTTTTTATAACATCACATAAAACGTGAATTCTTTTAATTTAGGGTTGTATCTTCTTTTTGAACTTTTTTAATAGAAATCTCAGCTTTATCTTGATGAGCTGGATCGTAAAGGTAACAAGCTACATAATAATTTGGTTCAACTTCTATGCTTTTTGGTTGCTCTGAATCGCAAGGTTCAAAACAATATTTACATCGAGGGTGGAATCTGCATCCTGCTGGGGGATAGATTAAATTGGGAACTAGCCCTGAGATAATGTCAAGTCGGTGCCTTTTTTTGCCCACTACCGGTACGGAACTTATAAGTCCCTTTGTATAGGGATGATAAGGCTTCGAAAATAGCTTTTGAATTTTACCATATTCAACGATAAATCCACTATACATAACAGCAACACGGTCACACATTTTTGAAATAATACCTAAATCGTGAGTGATAAATAGAATTGAAGTATTGTATTTTTTTTTCAGATCTTTCATCAGTTTTAGAATTTGATTTTGAACCGTAACATCTAATGCGGTAGTGGGTTCATCTGCTATTAGGAGTTTAGGACTGCAAGCTAATCCCATTGCAATTTGAATTCTCTGTCGCATTCCACCGCTTAATTCATGAGGATATCTATCAATAATTTGCTCTGGAGCTGGAATATTTAATTCTCTTAAAAGATTTTCGCTCCAATCTCTAGCTATACTATATATACTTTTTTCTGGCTGATTAATGGTTTCCATTAGTAATTCTTTTTCCATATGAAGAAGATATACTTCAGCAATCTGATCTCCTACTTTAAAAACGGGATTAATAGAATTAAGAGGATCTTGAAAAATCATAGTAATCTCTTTTCCTCGGTATTCAAGTATTTTTTCGGATTCCTGCAGTAGGTCTTTGCCTTTAAAGAAAACTTCTCCTTTCATGATTTTTCCAGGTGGACGAACTAATTGAAGAATTGATAAAGCAGTAACAGATTTTCCACAACCAGTTTCACCAACAAGACCTACTACCTCTCCTTCAAGGATTTTAAAAGAAACCCCCTCTACAGCACGAACAATTCCTTCTTCCGTATAAAAATAGGTAGTGAGATTTTTCACATTTAAAATTACTTTTTCGCCTTCTAGAGATTCAGAATTGGCCGTCCTATCTATATCTATTCCTTCCTGAATCTTCAACTTGCTTTTTTCATGCGCTTTAGGTAAAAATACCTTTTTTGTGAATAGATAAAAAACTAAAACATAAACACCACTAACCACACCAATTAAGATCCGAATATCTTGTTCATATGGCCAAATCCCAAGTAATCTGGATAAATACATCTCAAAAATAATGAGTTGAATCGTCCACACTCCTAAAGAAGCAGCACTTCCAATTATTTGACTATTTCTAAGTACCTCCTTTGGAAGTCTGATGTCAATCGAGAGAGTTCTATTTAGTATTGAAGTGAGAGCTCCAAGGATAAATACCATTATTATAGCCCAAATTAATCCTAAATGTAATAAATCAGCTCCCCTTAAATCAAAATCTTGTATCTCAATCCCTAATAATCCAAAAGATGTATATACTACAGCCGCAATCCAAGTTATAATTAAAATTATCACTAACAATTTTTTAAAGAGCTTAGTCTCGCCTTTTCTCCCAAATATATGATGGAATAGGAAAAAGGCTGTTGTCATTATAGCAAAATGTAATGGTTGGTTATTTAAAATTACAAAAAATTCAAAATAATATCCTAAATTTTCAAATGGTAAGCGTATTCCTAATGATATACCAAGAACTATAAGAATGCTTATAAGATTACTTTTAAGGCTAACTTCTTTTGGAATTTGATGCTCTTCAGGAAGCCAGTTATTTAATCGATTAATTATTAAAAATAATAATAAAGCTGCTATTATAGCTTCAATTAAAGCCATAACTATATTTGGTTGGTAAAATTGTAGTAGTATACTAAATCATCTCCGAATTTTCCTTCTCAACTTTTTATAAACCTTTATATATGTAAGCGTGGATCTAAAGCATCCCTCATTCCATCACCCAACAACATAAAACCTATGGTAGCAATACCTATGAAAAATCCTGGCCAGACTGCTGCCATAAACGCAGTAAATTGTTCTTGAGCCCAATTTATATCTGTTCCCCAATTAGCTACAGTCTGGTCAACTAGCCCAAGCCACGCTAAGCTTGCTATTCCTAGTATCGTTCGTGCCATCCCCCCAAAAAAGCGAATTATCATTGGGGAGAGCGCATTTGGTACGATATGTTTAAACATTACTTTAAATTTTTTTGCTCCACCAGTCTTAGCTGCCTTTACGTACACCATTTGTTTTACTTGGAGTACAGTTGATCTCATAAATCGGGTATAAAAGGGTATAAATAATAATCCATACAATGTAAGTGTAGTGAATAAATCAGTACCTAACATAGGGGCAATGACAATCACAAGAATCATCATTGGAAAAACAAACATTAAATCCACTACACGCATAATTATACTATCAACTAAACCTCCAAAATAGGCAGAAATTGTACCAAAAACAAGACCTCCCACTTGAGCTATTATTACAGGGACTAAAGCCATTGAGAGGGTCGTCCTAGCACCCCAAATTATTCTCGCGAGAATATCGTATCCATAAAAAGTTGTCCCTAATGGATGTTCTGGAGATGGTGGTTCGAAAGGAAGTATTCCTGAAGGATAATAGGGTAATGTAACTTCCTGTAACGGAATTTTTGTTAGCCAGGGTGCAAATACTCCAAGCACGACACAAAATAAAACCATTATAATTCCTATTATTGTTAAGGGTGTTAGAAATCGTCGAAATAGCCTCCTTTTTGATTTTATTTTTTCAATTTCATATTCTTGGGCTGTAATATCGGGATCTCGCCATCCAGGAATAAGTAGGAATTTTAGATATTTTTTGATCATTGCTTTACGGTTTAGCTTAACCTCTATATCTTTTATTTCAATCTCTTTTACATGTATCATAATAATCCCATTATTTTATTGCTTAATTATAAGTAACTCTTGGATCTATAATTGTATACATAACATCTGTAAGGAGCGTACCAACAAGTATTATTATAGTTGAAAATACTAATATCCCTTGTATCACAAAATAGTCTCCCATGAATACTGAACGAACCATATAATACCCTAGACCTGTGTAGTTAAAACTAATCTCTATAAAAAGCGATCCAAGTAGAGCAGCAGTTGTGTTTCCTATGATGAGAGTACTAGTTGGTAATAAAGAATTTCGAAGAGCGTGCTTGTTCAGGACTGTTTTTTCTTCAACACCTTTAGCACGAGCCGTTCGAATATAGTCTTGATCAATAACATCTAACATACTTGAACGCGTTTGTCTAGTAATTGGAGCCAAGGATACAAATACCATGCATATAACTGGGATAAATAGATGATTTATTGTATCCCATAAATGATGTTGATCATTATATAATATAGCATCAATTATTCTAAATCCCGTACCGTATGAAAACGTATATAAAAAAGAAGTTAAGATTATAAGTAGAACTAAGCAAATTGCTATTAATGATCCCCCCCAAATTAAATATTTAGTCCGCTTAGACTTATTTTCTTTCTCCATAAGTGGCATAACTTTCCTTTTTAATGAAACAGCTCCTTTATATACTAGAACAATACCAATGATCAGAAATAACAACATGGCTAAATAACTCAGCGTGAATAATGGGGGCGGCGGAACGATAGCTGCTGATGTATAACCCAAATACTCTGGTGCATTTGAGTACATAAGTGGCAGATTAATATCTTCAAAAGTAAGAATTCTTAGATTGAAGAAAAGCATTTGTAATAGCTTTGCTATAAAAAATACTGGGAAACCTGCTCCAAGAATCGCAACAAAACGTATAAAAATGTCTTTATTTTTATTTTTATGCTTTGCGGATGTAACTCCAAGCTTGACAGCAATAATAGGTGCTATTATTATGGGGAGTAACACTAATTCGATTGTTTTAGGCCAAACCTTGACAATCATGTCCAATACAGGAGTTCCTGGCATAGCTACATAAGAAACACCCCAATCGCCTGAGAAGAAATTTACCAAATATTTCCAAAGTTTAATATGTACTGGGTCTGTAAACCCCAATCTATCCAACTCTCTTTGGAGTGTAACCTCATCCATTCCAATATTTAATAAACTCATACTAGGGTCTGCCATCATCATTTGAGATAACAAAAAAGTGACGATTAAAACAGCTAAAAGCATAGGAAACATAAATAAAATTCGTTTTATGATATATTTTATCATATTAGTTTGTTTTCGAGCCATTTTTCCATCCTTTCTATAGTTGCTTTTCTTAAACTAATTAATCCTATTAAATCTAGTTTTTTCTTCTACTTAGCAATTGTTTTACTTTCATACCACTAAAGGAACCAGTCATACTAATCAAAAACAAAATTAGAATATTTAAATACCCCTCTCCTCTACCAAATTGCAACACAAAAGGTTCGAGTGAAAGACCAAACATAATCCAATAGAAAAGGAAGCCCTCGATTATGATAGCAGGTATTAACCAGAGTGAAGCTTTAATCCCATACAAAGGTATATCTTCCTTATATGTTAATATAAAACTAATTAGAAATAATAGAAGAATTGGTAAAAAATAAGTTTGTAAAAAAGTTGTATAAGGCCAGATAAGAAATCTTCTGTCAATTCTTGGATCTAAATATGAAATCCAATTTCCATAAGCGTCTACCATGATGATATTCGCAATTATTCCATAAAAACCGATCAAAACAACGATATATAAAAGAATAACGCCACCTTGGCGACCCCAATTAATGGATATGTGTCCCTTGTTAAACTCTTTAGTAGAAATATTCCCACTTTCGACTACATTCTCTGTTTTCTTTCCCATTCTTCAATTTAAGTGTTTTTTAATGAAAATGTTACCAAAAAGAGTTTACTTTACTTATTAATAGTTTTGGAACTAATTATAATTTTTACGTGAGTAATTCACTACCCTCAAGATCTAAAGTTTATATAGATATTAAATTCAATGATACTTTAGAAAACATTTAATAAAAAAATTAGAAATTTAAAAAACAAATAAAAAGAGAAAAAAAATGAAAAAATTTAACCAATATATTTTTATAGTGGTTATGCTTAGCGTTATGGTCTTTCCCTTAATTCCTATAATTCCGACTGTTGTTGCCCAAACTGCTCCTATTGAATTTTCTCTCGGTACCGGTGGTCAAGCTAAAGACTGGGATCCAATTTCAAATGCAGGTTCAAGTCCAGTTCAAGATTATAGTTTTAATGCAATGGAAACATTGGGGGTTGCTGATGTGAATTATTCTGGACAAGTAGCGGATTGGATTCCTCATCTTGCATCAAGCTGGGAAATAGAATATTGGCCTGCAGAGAATAACTCACTTGATATACTTCAAACTGGTGGAATTAAATCAATTGAATTTACACTACGAGATGATGTAACCTTCCATGATGGTTCACCTTTTAATGCAACAGTTGCAAAATGGAATTTTGATCGCAAGTTTATAGCTGATGGAAATTTAACCGGGAATGGATTATCTAAATGGAAACACGTTTTGTATGTAGAAGCACTAGAATACGAGGATTACTTTACAGATAGCTGGAACCTAACAAGGTTCAATAATACAATGCCACGATATGGAAGTTGGGGTGGACCAAGTATGCAGGATGAAGCTATGCGCGGTTATGTCCCATTAATTAACAATTGTACTATCGTAGAGGATCTAGAATATGGAGGGAAGATAAACATCACATCAAACGGCTGGAATTCTGGTCTTCTCGGTGTTATTTGTGGTATGGCAGGGTGGGGTGTAATGATGCTTTCAATGGAATCTTATAAGAATTATTTTGAGGTGCCTATTATCGGTTATGGAAATGATCCTTCGTTTCTACAAACACCAACAGAAGCACAAATTATAGCCGGAACTTATCCTACTACTGGCTTCCCTGGACACATGATAGGGACTGGTCCTTATAAGTTTGTTGTCCACGATGAGGGTGGTTCCCCCGCAGGCGGAAAAATGGTAAAATATGAAGATTGGTGGAATGCTCCATTTATGCCTAATGACACTTTTGTTGTTGATACCTGGAATTTAGTTTGGTTTCCATATGGTGTAGGAGGTGGTGAAGCACTTCGTAATACAGCTTTAGTTACAGGAGAAGTGGATTTTGGTTTCCACTATGCAACTGAAGCACTCAATTATGACGATATTGAAGCCTCTGCTTTTGTTTCAGCACACGACACTACTTTTGATCAAAACATCAATATCATATCGTTAAACTGTATTGAAGATTGGGCTATCCCCGATGATGAATTAGTCCCGCTCCCGGGATCTTCGCTGGATTGGGGCAATAAAAGTATTAGGAAAGGCGTTCCAAGGGCATTCAGAAAAGCATTATCCTACGCTTTTGATTACGACACTTATATCTCAGCTACTAAGAAAAATCGTGCGGTTCGAGTAAGATATCCTGTTGGAACAAGTTCTCCATGGTACGATGACTCCATTCCTTACTCCTACTATGATCTTGATATAGCAAGACAAGCATTGAGAGATGGAGCAATTGCTCCTTCCGAATCAATTAATTGGACAGATGCTCAGTGGATTGCCCGAGCTGCTTCTAACCCACTATATGTATTTGACTACGCTTGGGATGTGCCTCACGAGGATGTTAACAACGAAGTCTATAATGCCATCGAAAAAATCGGTTGCGCTACCAATCAATCTGCTGAATGGGAATATTCTCCCCGTGTGTTCTCAGCAATTTATTATAATATGTGGCTGACTTCATATTCTGGTGCATATCCTTTCTATACCGCAGGTGGATTTAATATGCTATGGCCTTGGGCCGATACTCTTCCTCCAGTAGGTGCAATGCTGAAAGGTGGTGAATATTGGAATTTGGGCTTTAGTTACAATGATACTGCTGACGGATGGTTGGATGGACTGAATTTTGCAAGTCCCGCTGAATATCAGGTGCTATTAAGCAAATTCGCTGATTGGTTTACAAACTATCAATACGGCTATCTAATGATTTCACAGGATAAGAATTTCTACGCTATCAACAGAGATTTTAAATTGAACTATGTTTTTGAAGAAATCTTCCAACTACCTGCTCGGATTATGTATGATCCATACATTGAACCTCCCGCACCCCTGATTCCTGGTTTTTCGATGTTCACACTAACACTAGTAACACTAGGCTTGATTGCTTTCATAACCTACAATATAAAGCACAAAAAAATATGAATAAAAATAAAATAATACTTTTTTTTTTTAATTTGTTTTTAATTTTTAAGAAATCCTTAAGAAATTTTAAGATTAAATGTCTTGATAAAAAATTAATGAGAAAAAAGGTCTAAAAATTACATCTAAAAGGTTAAAAGTAGAGTGAAAAAATCATCAACCATTAATACTTTATCTGGGAGAGTTCAAGGTTATATTAAAGACGGAATAACTATTTTTAAAGGAGTGCCCTATGCTAGTCCTCCGATTGAAGCACTACGATTTCAACCCCCACAAGAACATAAAGGGTGGGAAAATATTCTAAATACTACTGAATTTGGACCATATGCACCACAAGGATTTACAGTATTGGAGGAAATGTTTGGTTTTTTTGAAAACCAAAACGAAGATAATTGCCTTTCATTAAATGTATGGACTCCAGATACAGACAATGATTTACGCCCTGTGATGGTATACATACATGGAGGGTCCTTTATATTTGGAGGAGGGGCTGATATCTGGTATGGTGTTGATGGTACACAACTAGCGCAGAAAGGAAATGTGGTTGTTGTAACGCTAAATTATAGGTTAGGGGCTTTTGGTTTTCTCTATATTGAAGATCAAATAGCTAATATTGGTATCCTTGATCAAATTGCCGCCTTAAAGTGGATCAAAAAGAACATTGAAAAATTTGGAGGTAATCCAAATAATGTTACAATCTTCGGAGAGTCTGCAGGTGCTTTATCAGCATTAATTTTAACCTCGATACCTTTAGCTAAAAATCTTTTTCATAGAGCTATTATTCAAAGTGCTCCAATAATGGATACGAAACCAACAATTAGAAGCACTACCAAATTATTTCAAGAATTAGGTATTAAAAATGGAGAAATTAGCGCGTTACATGAGTTAAATTTTAAAAAGATTATTAACGCCCAAAATAAAATTATTTTAAATGGATTAGAAGAAAGGACACAGGAGATTATGGATTTTCGACCAAGTATTGATGGTAAAATTATTCCAATACATCCAATTGAAGCAATTAAAAGAGGAATTGGAAGAGATATCGATATTCTAATAGGACATAATAAAGATGAAATTAAGTTATGGACCGGACCTAATCCTCTATTTCAAAACATGAAAATGAACGAGATATCTGATTTCTTACTATGGCGAGTAGGAAAATTCGGAGATGATAAACTAATATCAGACAAAAACTTATGTAAAAAGTTTATATCAATATATAATCACGATTCCATAAATAGTCCGGTTGAAATTTACGATAAAATTGATACGGACTTTACTTTTAGAATCCCTGCTATTCGAGTATGTGAAGGAAATTCTCAATACAACCCAAACACTTATAATTACATTTTTACTTGGCCTTCACCCGCTTTAGAGGGGAAATATGGTTCTTGTCATATAATGGAGATACCTTTTGCTTTTGGAACATTAGGAAAAACTGGTGTGGAATGGTTTTATGGTGCTGGAAAAGAAGCTGAATTATTAAACGAAAAAATGATGAGAACTTGGGTATCTTTCGCACTTAATGGAAACCCAAATAGTGACCTAATTCCCAAATGGAAGCGTTATAATGTCGAAGATAGGACATCAATGTTTATTGGAAAAGAATTCAAAAGTGTTAACGCTCCAGATGATGATGAAAGAATTCTTTGGGAGAATGTTCTATTTAATTATTAGAATTTTATTCACCATTTACATATATTAAATGTCTGAAATTATGAAAAAGACTCAAAAAATTGAAACTGAAATTGGAAAAATTCAAGGATATATAAACAAAGATATTAAAATTTTCAAAGGTATTCCATATGCAGAACCTCCTATAAATCAACTTCGGTTTGATCCTCCGTGTGAGAAAGAACCTTGGAATAATGTGTTTGTAGCTAATAAGTTTGGACCTTCTTCATTTCAAGGACCTGATGTTGGAAGAGGACTATTTGGGCAATTAACAGAGCAACAAGAAGATAATTGTCTAACTCTTAATATTTGGACACCCGAAACAGATGATAAAAAGCGCCCCGTTATGTTCTGGATTCACGGGGGAGGTTTTATCTATTCTGGATCATCGAAAGCCATATACGATGGAACCCTCCTAGCGAGCAAAGGGAATGTCGTTGTTGTAACAATCAATTATAGATTAGGGATTTTTGGTTTTCTACACATTCCTAATAACACTTCAAATGTAGGCATGTTAGATCAAGTTGCTGCTATAAAATGGGTAAAGAATAATATTGAAGCCTTCGGAGGTGATCCAGACAACATCACTATTTTTGGAGAATCTGCGGGAGCATATTCAGTAATCACATTGATGACAATGCCAAGTGCTAAAGGATTATTTCATCGTGCTATCGCTCAAAGCCCATATATTTTCGAACTTGAACCAACTATAAAAACAACTAAAAATGTAATGAGCCGATTAAACTTAGAATTCGATGATATTGATGTTTTAAAGAAATTACCGGCTAAAAAACTTAACAGAATCCAGAACGAATATATCAGCGATATGGCGGGGAACCCTGAAAGCTTCTATTCAAATTTTCGACCTTGTATTGATAATGAATCGATACTCCAACATCCTTTTCGAGCTTTAAAAGAAGGAAAGGCAAAAGATATCGATCTATTAATAGGAACTAATCAAGATGAAGCAACTTTTTTTACAAGATTCGACCCTGTCTTTGAGAAATTGAATAAAGAAGGACTGAAAACTCAAATTAGAATGGAATTAGATCGATTATCATTTGGATTCAAAACCGACTTTTTTATAGAGCAATATAAAATGATCCGAAAAGGAAAGATGCCGATTGATCCTATAGATATTTATAATGCAATTTATACCGATTTGTATTATAGAATACCTGCTATTAAAACAGCAGAATCAAATTCGACTCATAATTCCAATATATATTTTTATCTTTTAGATTGGTGTTCACCAATGTTTAAATCTGCTTGCCATTCAATAGATTTACCATTTACTTTTGGATATTTCACCTCTGATATCCAAGATTTCATAGGAGAAATTCAAGCAGCTAAAATTGTAAGTAATAAAATGATGAATGCTTGGATTAATTTTGCTTCTTTCGGAGATGTTAATCATAATTCAATTCCAGAATGGCCAAGATATGAATTAAAAAATAGATCAACAATAACTATCGGACCTGAGTTTAATGTTGTAGAAGATCCTTTTGGAAAGGAACGAGCATTATGGGAAGATCTTTATAACGATTATTAAAATAAAGTTATGTTAATATTTAGAACTTGTACCTACATGCCTCATATATTTGTGATATTATCTCTTTTCTGCGAGCAAAATGTTGTTCAGTTGGTAACATTGTGTTGCTATTGAAATTTACAATTAAATCTAATTGAGGGTCACAGAAATTTGTGCATGAACTCCTTCCACCGTGCCCATAAGCTTCATCTGAAGTAAAAATAGAATTGTACTTCCCTAATCCAAAACCCAAACCCCAAGCTGGAGAACTTTGAAGAGTTGTGTCAAATATTCCCTTTCGATGTACTTCAGTTAGATAGTCTACGGTATGCTTTTCAATTATTCGGTTTCTTCCCCATTCTCCTCCGTTCCAAAGCGCTCGATAAAATTTACCCATATCAAAGGCTGTGCTAAAACAAGTTGAACCGGGAAAGATTCTGCCTTTAAAATCGTTTACCCAAAGATGCATTTGCTCAGAGAGATGAGCACTATCTTTTAGTGCTAATCGTTTTCCTAATGATGCAGCTCTCTTTGAAGGCATTCCAAGGTAAGTCGAATTCATTCCCAAGGGCATGAAAATTTCCTCGTGTAAATACTCTTCGATTTTACGACCATCTATTCTATGTATAATCTCTCCTAAAATCATCCAACTAACTCTGGGATGATAACCACATTGAGTCCCCGGTTGATAATCTGCTTTAATTTCACACGCATCATGTATAATTTCATCCCATGATGCTGTGAGCCATTTTTGGTAATCTAACATAGGGAAACCACTTGTATGAGTCAAAAGGTGCCTTATTGTACACGATTCTTTTCCATTCTTAAACTCAGGAATAAAATCTTTTACTTTTTGATCAAAATCTAGCTTACCTTTTTCCCAAAGTTGAGCTATTGCTACTGAAGTCCAAGGTTTACCACTAGACCACAGTACTAAGATTGAATTTACTTCCATGGGGATTCCGGGTCTTGTCTCACCAAGAGCAATGTTCATTACCGTCTTACCTTTTCTTGAAATATGAAGCTGTACACCAGTATGAAGTTTATTATGTAATTGCTTATTCATGAGCGTTTCTATATTTTTAAGCTCAGAAAGATTCATTCCAATCTTATTTGACGATTCCAAAATTCCTTCAATCATGAGAGTTTCTTCATTTGAGTTTTGTTATTTTTGGTAATCTTGAATTTGATTATCCCACACATTAATTTTTTGTTTCTGTTGTTCCCATTCATTTCTCATTTCGTTTTTTAAGTATTCTGTGCTTGGCCCAACTGGTAAATTATCTTTAAAGACTATGTATCTTGGAACATGGTAAAACGCAAGGTTATGGTATAAGAACCTACTTAATTTTTCAAGGGTTAGCGTAGAATTTTCTGCTTTAACTACATATAAGAGTAAGTCTCCTCTAGTGTGATTCTCATTAATGATTGGAATACATGTAGATAAAAAGACACTTGGATGTGAATTCGTCATTCTTTCAATTTCTTTTAGATATATTTTTTCTCCTGCTTTAGTTATTATCTCATTTGCCTTTCCCATAAAATAAAGAAACCCCTCCTCATCGATGTATCCAAAATCCCCAGTATAAACCCAACCATCATCAACAACTCTTACATCTGTTGTTTCTGGTTGTTTATAATACTCTAGTGAGTAATTCATGTTTGATTTTACTAAAATTTCTCCAGTATTGTTCGAACCTGCTGTTAACGGGTTTCCAAACGTATCTACGATTTTTAGTTCAACAAAATCTAAAGGTTTTCCGACAGAACCACTTTTACCTCCTTTAGATCCTATTGTATTCATCGTTATTCCTACACCCTCCATGTGGGACCAAAACTCGTATAATGTGATCCCGAATCGATTTTCAAATGATTTCCATAATTCAACACCTGCACCAAATCCATAAGCCAGATCGATAGAATGATTGCGATCGAGTTTATTTGGTGAATTATTCACAAGTGCATGTAGATACCCCCCAAAATAAGTTAAAACTTCCGGTTTGTGTATCCTAACGTCCTCCCAGAACTTTTGAACACTAAAATTTTCAGCCAATACCACCGCGGCGTCATAAAATAGAGAAGGAATTATGACATAAAATTGCGTGGCTCCATGAAATAAAGGCATTGGACAGTAAACTTTGGTTTCTTTTCTTAAACCTATTTTCTTTAACTCTAAACCAATGTTTATAGCAGAAAGAGCTAAGTTTCTGTACAAAACTCCTTTAGGATTTCCCGTAATTCCTTCTGTATAATTAATTTGAATTGCATCATCATCATAAATATTTATTTTAGGATTTTCTACATTCGAATCAAGAAGAAATCGGAAATCGAATATTTTATCGTTAAATTCAAAGTCGCTAGGTGCGTTATAAACATAAACTCGTTTGATTTTTGGTAAAATGTCCAAGAACTTTTCAATAGTATTAAAATAATCATAGTCTGTAATGATTATTTCAGTATCAGAATCACTTAGAATGTGAAGTAAAAACTCTTCCCTTAGACCAGTGTTAATGTTAACAGCAACACATCCCGATTTTAAAACTCCAAACCACAAAAAAAGAAATTCCGGGCTATTTTTCATAAGTAAAGAAATTTTAGGTTTCTTTAGATGCATTTCACTTATAATATTTACTATGCCATGAGCGAACTGGTTCGCACTCGCATTTATATCGGAAAAAGAGTATTTATCTTTGTTAAAATATAAGAATGTAAGCTCCCCATTCTCCTCTGCTTTTTTTTCTAATAATTTGGGAAGCGTTATATTATTAATTCCAAATTTTCTTAACGTTCTTGAACGTCTGTTATTTTTTGAAATTAATATTGAATCTTTTTGAACTTCAATTAGTATTTCTTCATCCCTTCTAAAGGGAAAAGAGGTGTCATTAGCTATTTTGCTTGGGATATAGATCCAAGTTGTCTTATACTTCCCCTTTCCAGAAGGTTTAATTACAATTTTACTTTTGCCTAATTCCATAATTCTTCTCTCTAGTAATTCAAGTCAAATACTTAAATAAATTACTTATGTAAATATAAAGGTAACTGTCATAATTACACCATAACTAATTTTTTTTTTTACATAGAATGTTTTTGTGAAATTAAGAGGTTTACATCAGAATTTAATGGAAAATTAAGAATATGCAATACATAATTTATCCCGTTAATAAATAAGCTTAAAAGAAATTACTTGTTATCATTGAAAATAAACAAAGATAAGTATCTTTTTGTCGATGCTATACAAGAAAGAAAGACCAGCTATTTTAATGCTTAAAGATGGGCGATTTTTCGAAGGGATTGGTTTTGGAGCGACTAAAAAAATATGTGGAGAAATTGTATTCACGACAATTACAGGTGCAGGATATAATGAAACTCTAACTGATCCCTCATATAAGGGACAAATCGTAGTTATGACTCATCCGTTAGTTGGAAATTACGGCGTTCCGGCTTGGGAAAAAGATTCGCACGGCATTCACAATTATTTTGAATCAGATTCGATAAAAGTAAGTGGATTTGTCGTTAACGAATGTTGTAAAAATCCTAGCCACTACGAAAGTGATAAAACCTTAAATGAATTTCTTTTGGAAGAAAATATTCCAGGAATCGAATGGATAGACACTAGAGCAATTACAAAAGTATTACGGGAAGAAGGAGTACAATTAGGAATTCTTGCGGTTTTCAACCCTGGAGAATCTCCTAACTTAGAAGAATTGAAAGAAGAAGTAAAAAAAGTGGAAGATCCAAACCTAAGACATTTAGCAAGCGAGGTATCTACGAAAGAAGTTAAAACATTTACACCCTTAAATCCTAAAGGAAAAGTGGTGATAATAGATTTAGGAGTAAAAAATAATATCTTAAGAAATTTCTTACAGAGAAAAATCGAAGTAATTTTAGTACCGTATAATTATTCGTTTGAAACGATAATGTCTTACAAACCAAATGGAGTATTTATTTCCAATGGTCCCGGAGATCCTGCTAAATATAAGAAAGCAATTGAAGTTGCTCGCAAATTAATAATAAATAGCGTGCCAACAATGGGAATTTGCTTAGGAAACCAAATTATAGCTTTAGGTGCTGGTGGTTCCTCATATAAATTGAAATATGGGCATAGAGGTGGAAACAAAACCGTAATTAATCCCAAAACAAAGCAATGTTATATTACTTCCCAAAACCATGGATTTTGCGTAAAGGATTTTGAAAGGAATGGTTTTACTGAATTTTTAACAAACATAGATGATAATTCAAATGAAGGTTTGATTCATGAGAGCAAACCTATTTTTGCTGTTCAATTCCACCCTGAGGCTTGTCCAGGGCCCTTAGACTCCTTATATCTGTTTTATAAATTCATTGAGTTTATGGAGCTGTGATATCATGCCATTAGATAAATCGATAAAAAAAGCGTTAGTATTAGGTTCTGGTGGAATACGGATTGGTCAAGCTGGAGAGTTTGATTATTCTGGAAGTCAAGTTCTTAAAGCCTTGAAAGAAGAGGGTATAAAAACAATACTTATAAACCCAAATATTGCGACTATCCAAACTGACCCTGAATTATCAGATCAAGTTTACTTACTACCGGTAAACGTTAAATATGTGGAAGAAGTAATAAAGAAAGAGAAACCAGATGGCATACTGTTGGCGTTTGGAGGTCAAACTGCTTTAAATGTCGGAGTTGAGCTTAAAGAACAAGGGATATTAGAAAAATACAATATCCGAGTTCTTGGTACGCCGATAGAAGCGATCGAGGTTACAGAAGATCGAGATTTATTCGTAAAAGCTATGAACAAAGCCGATGCAAAAGTGTGCCGAAGTAAAGCGGTAACATCATATAAAGTGGCGGTAAAAGTAGCTCAAGAATTTGGTTTTCCTTTAATGCTTAGAGTTGCTTACACCTTAGGTGGTAGGGGATCAGGAATCATTGATAATATGAAAGATTTCGAAAGAATGGCAAAAAAAGGGTTAGCCCAATCGAGGATTAATCAAATCTTAATCGAGGAATCAGTATGGGGTTGGAAAGAGGTTGAATACGAAGTAGTACGAGATTCAGCGAATAATTGTTTTATTAACTGTAACATGGAAAATTTCGATCCTGTGGGAATCCATACTGGAGAGAGTATAGTAGTAGCTCCGAGTCAAACTTTAACCAACGAAGAATATCATATGCTTCGGTCTGCTTCAATTCGAGTTATTAGGGGTCTTGGGATTATCGGAGAATGCAACATTCAATACGCATTAAATCCTTTTTCAAAAGAATTTCGAGTTATTGAAGTTAATGCGCGCCTTTCAAGATCGTCAGCGTTAGCCTCAAAAGCTACTGGATACCCGTTGGCGTATGTTGCTGCTAAATTAGCAATAGGATATACTTTACCTGAGTTGAAAAATAAGATTACTGGGATTACTACTGCTTGTTTTGAACCCGCATTAGATTATTTGGTTCTTAAAATTCCACGATGGGATTTAACTAAATTTCAAAAAGTCGATCGCCGCATAGGTAGTCAAATGAAATCAGTTGGAGAGGTAATGGCGATAGGAAGAACATTTGAAGAAGTTCTCCAAAAAGCGGTAAGAATGTTAGATATCGGCATGAAAGGATTAGTTGCAAATGACTTAGAAGATATTGAAGACATAAGCGAGTTAAAATACGCGTTAAGAAACCCAACTGACTTAAGACTCTTCAGAATTGCTGAAGCAATCAAAAAAGGCATATCAATTGATGAAATTTATCGTTTATCAAGAGTAGATAAGTGGTTTTTGTATAAATTAAAAAATATTGTAGATCTTAACCGTCAAATTCAAGACATTGAATTGCTTGAATCAGATGATAAGGAGAAGAAATATTGGTTAGAAAGAGCTAAAAGATATGGGTTTTCAGATGGACAGATTGCTAAAATAATGGGGGTCGATTCGATTTTCATACGGCAAATGAGAAGAAGGTTAAATATTCAGCCCTATGTTAAAAGGATTGATACTTTAGCAGCTGAATGGCCAGCCGTAACGAATTATCTTTATCTAACCTACAGCGCTTCTGAACACGATATTGATTTTGAAAGCGAATATAAATCTAACCTTACAAAAGTTATAGTGTTAGGTTCAGGAACTTATCGCATTGGTGCTTCTGTGGAATTTGATTGGGGGTCGGTCAATTGTTTATGGGGATTAAAAAAGCTAGGAATCGATCAGGCAATAATGATAAATTATAATCCAGAAACAGTATCGACTGATTACGATATATCTGATAAGCTTTATTTTGAAGAATTATCTGGAGAAAGAGTGCTGGATATTTGCGAGTTAGAAAAGGCTGATGGTATAGTAGTTTCTGCAGGAGGGCAAATAGCAAATAACTTGGCTGCTAAATTTTCTAAATATTCAGATTTTTTCAGAAAGGCAAGCATAAAAATTCTCGGTACTCACGGAACGCGCATAGATATGGCAGAAGACAGAAGCAAATTCAGTACTTTATTAGATCAGTTAAGTATTAAGCAACCCGAATGGAATGCTTTAACTACTAAAGAAGGAGCCATTGAATTTGCTCAAAAGGTTGGTTATCCTATATTAGTTAGGCCTTCATACGTATTAAGTGGCGCCGCGATGAGGGTCTCTTATGACGAAAAGACGCTTCAAGATACCTTAGACCTCGCAGTATCTATATCGAGCGATTATCCCGTTGTTATAACTAAATTTTTTATAAACGCCCGAGAAATTGAGTGTGATGGCGTATGCGATGGTGAAAATGTGCTTATCGGTGCAATTGTAGAACATATTGAGAATGCTGGTATTCACAGTGGAGATGCAACTATGGCTATACCACCTCAAACGGTCTCCAACGAAGTTACGTCAAAAATTGAAGAATATACCAAAAAAATCGCTCTAGCATTAAAAATTCACGGTCCTTTTAACGTTCAATATCTAGTTAAAAATAATGAGGTTTATGTTATTGAGTGTAACCTGCGCTCAAGTCGAAGCATGCCCTATGTTTCCAAATCTCGGGGTATTAATTTAATGAGACTTGCGGCTGAAGTTATTATGGGTGGCAAAATTCCAAAAAGATTAATGAATCTTCCTTTAGGAAACTATGTTTCAGTTAAAGCGCCTATGTTTTCTTTTATGAGACTTGATAAAGCAGATCCCGTTCTGGGCGTAGAAATGAGTTCTACGGGCGAAGTAGCATGCATAGGTGAAAACTTTCCTGATGCCCTTATGAAATCGTTAGAAGCTGCTGATATGAATATTCCAATAGAGGGAGGAAATATACTAATTTCCGTAGGTGGAGAAAAATTGAAAAATGAAGTAATCCCCTTGGCAAAAGAGATTAGTGAACTAGGATTTACTATATTTGCGACAGAAGATACTAAGAATGCTTTAACAAGGAATAACATAAACGCTGTAAAACTTTATAAGGTTCACGAATACGGATTGGAGCCTAATATTATGCAATGTTTGCAGGATGGGCGCATAGACATGGTAATCAACATTCCATTGCCAACCACAGTAGAAGAAAAATTTAAAATCATAATGGAGGACGAATACAAAATTAGACGGATGGCTGTAGACTACAATATTCCAGTAATAATCAATCTACAGCTAGCAAAAGCTGTTATCGACGCTATAAAAAATACGCGTGAAAAGAAAATTGAAATAAAGTCGCTTAACGAGTATCATCAAACGTTAAAAGAAGTGTATTGGTAAGAGAAATTAAAAAAAAAAAGATTTATTTATCTACGGGATTTTATTTAATTTTACGAAGAGAAGGGGTACTACATATCCTAGAATGAAACCAATGATAGCATACCTAGCAAATCTGTAGAACACCGAATCGAATACACCTTTAATTGCTTCAAGACCAAAGTAAACTACAAATAAAATTACCATTCCTATTGCTAAATTAATAATTTTCCATTTCAAATCTAATTTACTTGGTTCATATTTAACGTACTCGTTTTCAAGAACATATGCGATTCCAAATCCTAAAAATATTCCACCAACTTGAGAAAATTGTCCACTATCATTGAATGCGTCAGGAACCGGTAAGAGAACTGTTCCTGAAGTAGGAAACAAAAATATACCTAATAAGAAGAGTACTATAGATGCAACTACAATAACAATCAACTTGATTGGTAGGTTTAAAGCGTTAAATTGTTTCGTACCATATGGTTCTAAATACATAAAAAATAAGAGCACAACAAGTCCTATTGAAAATCCTCCTATCACATCTTGAAGGTCATGAACACCGATGATCATTCTTGATATAGCAACAAGAAAAATAATAATTCCCAAGATTATAACAATATAAAGCCTCTTTCGAAAATTGTATCCTATATAGCCCCATGTGCCTATGGCATTTTGGGTATGCCCTGATGGAAATCCATAGGATGTCCATGCTAATCCAGCAGGGTTTTCTGGTGAGACTTCTCCTAGATCGATGTTAGTAGCTGGTCGTGGATCCATAAAAATATTCTTAAAGAATTCATTTAAATAAGTTGTGAATAATAAACTCAAAGCTAAATTTTTGGCAAACCTCTTATCATATATGAGATAGAAAAAAGCCACCATCACGATAAACACAATGGGTTCGCCAAGATAGGTAATTGCTTTAAAGATAGAACGTATTGTTGAGGAGGAACTATAGAAAGCTTCATTAAACCCCAAACCTAGAAGGATTAATCCCACTACTAGCACAACTACAAAGATAACACTGACAGTTATTAATTCTTTTTTACTAAGGTTTTTATTACTCTCTGACATTAGACATCACTAATGTTATTTTGGTAAAAGAAAATCGATTTAATAGTTAATAAATCTTTTGCATAAAATTACCGGTAAAAATATAATTTCACCATTAATAAAAACCATGAAAAAAAATAAATAGTAATTAAATTTTGCTTTAGATAACTATTAGATAGCAGTTTAAATCTGAGGAGTAACAAAAATATCGGGTGTCAAATAGATTTACTATCGAGGATACATTTTGGTTCGCTTGAAGATCATCGGAACTCAGTGGAAGATCGTAGAGAAATTAAAATATTTTCACCCGATTGAAGGCCATAATTGGAAGATTACTTACTCATCACCTACTTACGGTGGATGGGATTTAATTATAGAATGTGTATTTAATAACCTAGGTGATTTGGATGAGATCGTATCATTTTTCCGGACGGACAACGATTTGAAAGACTGGATCGATGCAACAACTACCCTAATTAGCACAAAAAAAACCTTTGATATCAAGTTATGAACAATTTCAAATCAAATTGTTTATAATTATTTCTGAAATATCTGATGAATACTCGCCCGTTCTCCTGATACTCTCAATAATAAAACCTATTTCTACAAGGTATTCTGAATTAGGGCTGATTTTAATGGCGTTACACGCTTTTGTTAACTTTTTTATCGATTCAATATTTTCGTTTGCTAAATTTAAATCTTTTTGAAGCCAGGCATCTAAACTCATATTTAGTAATTCTAGTGAGATTTCGCTTGCTTTCATAATGTTATTGTATAATTCCTTATCGATTTTTTGATAGTCTATTAGAATTACATTTTTTGCTATTTTTACGGCGTGATCACCTATTCGTTCCAAAAACCTGCTTATAAATTTGTAATTACTAGCATCGTCCAAGGTAATATCTAATTTTTGACATAAAATTATGTCGCGTAATACGATGTGGGCTTGGCGTTCAACTAACCAATTTAATCTATCAATATCATCGTCACTTTCAATTACTTTTTTTGCTAACGCTTTATCCCCTGTTTCTAAGGCTTTAAGTGCGTCCTCGTGCATACCGTTAGCTAAAATATACATTCTTTTTATGGTTTTTTCGAAGGGTATTTCTGTAGGGTCCACTAAATCTTTTATTTTAATATAATTTTCTGATTCCTCTTCGATTTCTGTACCTATAGTAATTTTACTAAACACTCTAACTGTATGTTTGATATCGGAATCAAATTTTCTACTAGATATCACTTTTATAACGTTGTAACCCATGATATAAGCACCAATTAAGAGTCTGAATAAGAAATCTGGATCTTTAATTTCTTCAGCATCAAAGACTTTTTCTTTAATATTCTTTTCTGAACTCATGTATGGAGTAATTAACAAATTCCCATCAGGTTGTGAAAGAATTCCAATTGTATCTTTAGCTTTAATTTCATGTTTATTTATCCATTCCTTTGGTAAACTAATAATAAAAGACGATCCACCCGTTTTTTGTACTTTCCTTGCTTCAATATTGAATGACATAACTTTTTCACTTTAAGTTAAAATTTGATATATATATAATATTATTTTTATGATACTAAATATATACTATCTTAATATTCTATATATTTCCAAAAATTCAAAAATCCCAAATTGGAGATTTTATAGTTTAAAATCCAAAGTTTAAGATACCTTTATATAACTGGAATGTATCTTTTTTTTATATAATTAGACATCAAAGTATCATTTCAAAATGGAAAGTAAGTTTAACATCTGCCCTAGATGTAAGGGCGCTAGAATAATAGATATGGGCGATACCATTGATTGCCCAGATTGCAGATTAGAATTTGAAAAAGCTGATATTAAAACCCTAGAATCAGCCCAAATTCTCGCAGTATCTGAAAAACTTGATTTTATAAGAAGCATTAAGAACAATAAGAATAAAACCTGATTTTTTTTTTGAAGTAAATACTTTTTTTGTTATATTCTTCACTTATAGCTTATAGATACAAATTCTATTAACGAATGGATATTTTTCTAATTTAAAGTTGAAGATAAAAGATTAGCTTTTTATTAATTATAATTATTGAAAGAGAATGACACTGAATAAGAAAAAATTAGTTTCTGAGCCTATAGTGGAATTTTCAACTGGTAAAGATCCTTATATTAAAGCACGGAAAAAGGGGGCGACTAGATGGATTTTAGCTCATGTATTTCATGGCTCAAACAAGTTGTTTATAACAATTATAATTTTTATGATTATTCTTTCTGCAAATCTATCCTCTATTACATATATTATAATAGGCGAAACAATATCAGCACTGTTGGGTGGATTTACCGCACTATTAGGAAATTATATTTTAGTTTTGTTTATCTTAGGGATAGCAAGTCCTGTAATGAGGATTGTAAGTCGCATGTTAGTAGAGATTTTAGCGCAGAGGTTAGAAAGAGATGCGCGAAGAGAGTTTTTTACAAATCTATTAGGAAAAAGCCAATCCTTTCACGAGCAAATGAAAATTGGAGAATTAATGGCAAGAGTAACTGATGATGTAAGGATGTTGAATTTCTTAATTAGCCCTGCTCTTTCATTAATCGTAGAATCGTTTACATTTTTATTTATTCCAGTTATTTACATTGTTTTATATTACCCTTTACAGTTAATAATTGAACCTATATTCTTTTCTATTTCATTTCTTATCTTATTGAGGTCTTATTCTCGTAAAATTGGACCTATAACGGGTCGTTTAAGAGGAAATTTTGGATTAATGACTGCTACTTTAAGCGAGACCTTGTCGGGAATCGAAGTGGTAAAAGCTACCGTCCAAGAAGCAAAGGAAAGGAAAAAATATTTTACGCACGCTAATAATTACAAAAATGCGTTTATCGAGCGAGGTAAGTTACAAGCAAAGTATCTTCCGATTTTAGTTTTAGCATTAGTTATAACCGCAGGTTTTGCACACAGTATTCTGTTATTTAATTTCGGATTAATGAATATTGGGCAAATTGTTGCTTTTTTAGGTATTTTGGGAATGTTACGTTTTCCGACAAACATTTCTATGTTTGTTTTTGCCATATTTCGTTTAGCAGGATCAAGTGCTGATAGATTACTTGAGTTGATGAATAAAAAGACTGAAATTGACGAAAACAAAGAAGGCAAAGAAATTATTTTCAAGGGAAATATAGCGTTTGAGAAAGTAGAATTTACTTACCCTGATAGTAAAAAGCCGGTGTTAAAGGATATTTCTTTTGAAGTTCAAACTGGGCAAACAGTTGCGATAGTTGGCACAACTGGATCTGGAAAAACTACGCTAACCAAACTAATCTCCCGACTCTACGATGTTTCTAACGGTAGAATACTAATAGATGGAAGTGATATTCGGGAATACTCTTTACAATCTTTACGAGATCAAATTTCTTATATTGAGCAAGATGTATTCTTATTCTCTACTACAATTTTTGATAATATATCTTTTGGAAGAGTAAGTTCATTGGAGCAAGTTATTAATGTAGCTCAGCAGGCACAGGCTCATGATTTTATCAGTGAGTTGCCTGAAGAATACCAGTCGAAGGTAGGAGAAAGAGGGGTTCAGCTTAGTGGGGGCGAAAGACAAAGAATTGCCATCGCACGCGCCTTTTTATCCGATCCTCGTATTCTTATTTTAGACGATTCAACTTCAGCTATAGATTCTAACACAGAGGACAAAATTCAGTTTGCAATTAAAAACATTCTGAAAAATCGCACTACCATTTTAATAACGCACCGATTATCCCAAATTAGGTGGGCTGATTTAATTTTAGTTTTAAAAAATGGTAAAATAGTCGCTAAAGGGAACCATGAAGAATTATTAAATACATCTGAAGAATATCGCAAAATTTTTGTAAAGAAATTCGATATCGAAGAAGATCAGTTGCTTAAGGAGGTGAGAAAATAGTATGTGGGTGGGTCTTGAAGCAGAAGAATACGATCGAGTATATCGAGATAAAGACTTATTGAAACGAATTGTATCTTATTTCTCGCCTTATAAACGAGCAATGATTCTTGTAATTTTCTTCCTTACAATCTCATCACTTACTACCGCTTTTCTACCTATTATAACTTCTCTCATTATTAGTAATTTAGAAACTTCTCCAGATTTAATTTACATTGTATTCTTAATCTTGCTCATTCTTATCTTAAACACTTCGAGCTGGGTTTTTAATTATATTAGACAGATATATTCTAATCGAGTAATTGGTAGTGTGGTGTTAGATATAAGAAAGAACGCTCACAAATCAGTCGTAAATCACGATTTGTCTTTCTTTGATAAAAACCCCTTGGGTAAAATTGTTTCCAGAATCAATACAGATAGTAGAGATTTTGGAGAGACAGTTGGAATGTCAATTGAAGTAATCTCCTCTGTGATAGTCTTAGTTCTTTTAATAATTGTGATGTTTACTGTGAATGTGGTGCTAACTCTCGTTCTTCTTATATCGCTCCCATTATTTTTTATAGCAGCGTTGTCATTTAGGAAATTTGCGAGAAAGATGACTCTTCTAGGACAACGTGCCTTAGCTTCAGTAAACGCTTATACAAAAGAAAGTTTTTCTGGCATTCAAATAGCAAAGACATTTAGGCGAGAAAAAAAAGTCTACGATGACTTCCTTCAAGTGAATAACCAATCCTATAAGGTTAATTTAAAAAGGGCGTTTTTGTTGAACGCTATCTTTCCTACTCTTGGTTTAATTCAAGGTTTTGTCACGACTTTGTTAATTTTATTCGGAAGTAACTTGGTAATTGAAGGAACTGTTGGAGTAGGAGAATTAGTTCTCTTCATTCAAAGCATAATACTATTGTTTTTTCCCTTGCTCATCATAGCAACTTTCTGGCCTATGTTTCAAACTGGTATGGCAGCTTCAGAGAGAATTTTTGCTATAATAGATACATTGCCTCTTGTTGTTCAAACAAATAACATCAAACCTTCTAAATTGAAAGGTGAAATAGAATTCAAAAATTTAACATTTCAATACGATAAGAATAGATTAATCTTCGATAATTTTTCACTTAAGGTTAATCCCGGAGAGTCTGTTGCTCTTGTAGGTCACACCGGAGCAGGAAAATCAAGTATCGCAAAGCTTATTGCTCGATTTTATGAATTTCAAGGTGGAGATATCTTAGTTGACGGGAAAAGCATAAGAGAATACGATCTTACGGAATATCGGAAACACATCGGTATAATCCCGCAAACTCCATTCTTATGGGCAGATACCGTTGAAAATAATATCAAATATGGGTATGACAATGCTTCAAAGAAGGATGTAATGCACGCATTGGAAATTAGTGGTGGATCTGAGTGGATTGAAAACCTTCCTAAAGGGTTACGCACAAATGTTCGCGAAAGAGGCTCTCTTCTCTCAATGGGCCAACGCCAATTAGTTGTTTTTGCTCGAGTTTTGTTAGAAAACCCTTCAATTCTAATTTTAGACGAAGCAACCGCTTCAGTAGACCCTTTTACAGAAACCCAAATTCAAGATGCACTCGAAAAAACAATTAAAGGACGATCGTCAATAATTATTGCTCATCGTTTATGGACTGTTAGGCGTGTTGATAAAATTATCGTTCTGGATCATGGGAAAATAGTTGAGGAAGGTAATCACGACGAACTGATGAAACGGGGAGGAACATATGCTAGCCTGTATAACACATATTTTAGACACCAATCCTTAGAATACATTGAAGAGATGGGAAAAAATAAAGCTAAGGATATCGTTTAATTTCTATAAAATTTCATTTGTTTAAAAAATAATAAGAAAATTGAAAAAATATGCTACAGACGAGTAATATATCTATTTCTTTCCCATTCAGAGACAACTGATCTGTAAGCGTCATTTTCTTCTAATTTCGCGTAATAAAAGTTTTTAAACGGTTGTTCCCCGAAGATTTTTTTCATCAATTCAGAATTCTTAAATTCCTTCAGTGCTTCCATTAGGCTTCCAGGTAAAGCATTAATTCCTTCCTTTTCCATTTCTTTTGATGTAAGATTATACACGTTTCTATCTGTAGGTTCAAAAAGTTCAAGGTCTTCGGATAAAAGCCCATACAATCCAGTACTCAAAAGAACAGCAAACTGTAGGTATGGATTACCGGCTGGATCTGGACAACGAATCTCGCATCTAGCGGCACCTGGCTTTCCATGAAAGTCTGGAACGCGAATTAATGGGGATCTATTGCGAAAACCCCACGCTATATACACGGGAGCTTCGTATCCTGGCACTAATCTTTTGTATGAGTTTGGCCAACTACTTAAAACAGCGCACATAGCTTTAGCATGCGTTAATTGACCCGCAATCCATTTTTTCATCGTCTGCGATATATAAGCTGGATCTGATTCGTCATAAAATACATTTTTTCCATCTTTCCAAAGGCTTTGATGACAGTGCATTCCGGAACCGTTTATCCCATCAAAAGGTTTAGGCATGAAGGTTGCCGTCATATTATTTTGAGCTGCTACAATTTTAATTATCGTTTTTATCGTAATTGTATTGTCCGCACTTACAACTGCTTTATCGTAGCGAAAATCAACTTCGTGTTGACCAAAAGCCACCTCATGATGTAGTTTTTCAATTTCTATTCCCATTTTGTCGCAATATTCTGCAATTGTGTAGCGCATGCGTTCGTTAATATCGTATGGATCATAATCAAAATATCCTCGCATGTCAGATGGCTTAAAGGTAGCCTGCTTATGTTCTTGATTTAACATAAAAAATTCCATCTCAGGAGCGCATATGTATTCAAATCCATGCTGTTTCGCTTTTTTGACTGCTTTTTGGAGAATATAGCGCGGGTCCCCGTCGTAACGCTCGCCCTCTGGTGAATAAATATCACAAATTACTCTGGCTGCTCGATTGTTTGATTCATTGTTACGCCATGGCAACACGTAAAAAGTGCTTGGATCAGGCAACGCAACTTTATCAGACTCCTCGATCGCTCCATACCCGGTTATAGAACTTCCATCAAAAGCTTCGCCTATTTCAAAGCATTCCTCTATTCTTTTTGAGTTAATTTCAAAGGATTTAATTAACCCATGAATATCTGTAAATTGAAGGTAAATAAATTTAATGCCTTGCTCTTTAACTTGCTCGATTATGTCTTCGCATAATCTCTTCCTATTTGGATCGTCTTTTTCAATCATTTCTAAACTCATTTTAATTTATTTAGTAAAATTTAAGGATTTGAAAATGGTTAGATTACATACATCAAAGTTCTATAATTATTCATTCATAGATTAATAAATAATTTTTTTCTTTTTCGAAGATTTTTAAATCTATAAGTGAAAATTCTTTGATGGCTTTTAATTGAGAATTTCTATATTTTAAATCGAAGTCATCCGATTTTCGACGTCCAAATGCAATTGTTTTTTCATAATGAACATATGTGTAGTTCTTAGGGGTGTTTATATTATTAATCGATTCATTTTCACATTTTTGGCATACTTTTCTATCGTGAAAATATTCCGTTCCACAAAATGGGCATTTTAATGACATTTTTAATCAATGTTTAAATTTGTTAGTAATTTTTAATTTTATAAATATCATTGGGATCGTAACCATATAAATTTTAACTATTTGGTTAACACAAATGGAAAAAAGTGCATTACTTGGATCGAAAAATAGAGAAAAAATGGTCAATTGATATCACTTATGGTTTTTTTTTATTAATGATTTGGTACATTTGACTATCTTTATAATTTAAATTTGGTCAATTGCATACTTTTAAAATAGTTATATAACTTTCTAATAGTATGGTTGATCATAAGAATTTAGATGAAATTTTTGATTTAGATATTGAAATCCTGAAGAAATTAAGTGTAGACGGAAGAATTTCTCTTCGACGTCTCGCAAGAGATTTAGGAAACAGATCGCCAGTTACAATAAAAAAACATGTAGAGGAAATGGAAGAAAAAGGAATAATTAAAGATTATGGAATACACATTGACTACGAAGAATTGGGATATAAAATTATTGCGCTTATAGAAATAACAGTTTCAAAAGGTAAAATGCTTGAAGTAGAAAAGAAAATTGCCCAAAATCCAAATGTTTTCGCTGTATATGATATAACAGGAACATATGATGCACTTATTCTTGCCAGGTTTAAAAAAAGGGCTAAGCTTAGTGAGATGATAAAAGAAGTGATTCATGCTTCCCCATATGTCGAAAGGTCTAATACTCACATCGTTTTAAATGTGATTAAAGAAAAGAGCTCTTTTGCTGAATTGACTAACAAATGATAATTTAGAGCGCTTTAAAGCGTTCCTTAATGGAGAAATTAAGTTTTTCCTGATATATTCTTAACCCTATATAATAATCCTTGTTCATAATTAATCTTTCGATTTTACTATTAATTGATAAAATCATTCATTATCTTCTTTATCGATATATACTTCCATAGATATACTGTAAAGAATAGACCGATAAAAATGCTAAAAAGCAACAATAAAATTGTGCCAAATGAAATCAATAATGGGCTACGGTAGCTCCCAAAAATCCACGACATGGTGGAAATAACATCATAAGGGTAAAAAGTTAAGGCATATAGAGCCAACGATGCCAGAGTAAACGGGAAAACTAAAGTTATTGCTTTTTTTCTAGCCAACTTCTTTCTTTCTTCCAATGAGACGTAATATTCACTTGTTTCTTCTTTTATTTCCATAAGTAATCGCTAAATATTTTGTAATTTTACTTTCAAGAAAGTTTTGGATAAAATATACTTTGTTGTTAAAGATTATTTTCTCTCTCAACATCAATAAACATCATTCATATGGATATCCAAGAATTAAAATCTAACAATTCTAGTAGATCTTAATCTATAGATTTAATTCAAATTATTCTATAATTCTTGAGATTCTGGATAGAGGATGTCCCTTAGCTTTCATTTCTAACTCATTAAACCACCCAAAAGGAAGGCGAACCACTGAATAATCCATCATTTTCAGTTCCAATTCGATTTTTTTAAAAAACTCAAAGGAAAATTCTATAGTGCTAAGTTGGCCAAAAAGATGAGCAAAAGGAACAATTACAATATTTGAAATTTTTAGTTGGTTAGTTATTTTTTCAATTTCAATAATACTTTTTTTTAATATTTCTGAATTTTCTTCGTCTCGTTTTTCAGTACTAATGAAGAGAACTAATGCGTTTTTGATTTGGTTTTCTCTATTATCTTCCGTAATTTCTTCAATAACTTTCGAACGACCTTTTTTGGTTACTTTATATCGGAAATAATCAACATGAAACGATAAGAATCTCATTTTTCTTCCACACTTTTTATATTAAAAAAGATCAAAATAAATTAGATTTTAATAATCAGACATATAATTATAAAAATGCTTAAAAAAGCCTTTAGTTTTATGTGAAATATAATTTCCTTTTATCTTTGGGTCATTAATTATGTTTAAAATATTATAGCCCTTTTTGATAATGAAAAAGTTCATATACTTATTAGAAATCGCCCTTTCTGGGCAATTATAAACACAACGCATACAAAAAGTGCACTTATTCCCAAATATTATACTCTCATTTTGTTTAGATATATTTCTTGTAGGGCACTCTTTTATACATTTACCACATAAATTACATGAGTCTGATGCTATTAGATATTTGCCAAAATAAAACGCACCATTACACTCAGCTTTGTTGAATAAATAAGTTCCAATTTTTAGCCATAAATTATTTTTTTGCAGCTTCGTCTTTCCTGATAGGATTTCTTCAGTTCCTCTTTTAACTTTCTTGACAGCCACTTCATATAATTGTTTAACTAAAGAATCATCGTATTTCACAACTACATTAGCAGGCATAATAATCAAGTTTTCATGAAACACTTTATACCCTTTTTTATTAAGACCATTTCTAACCAAGCTTGTAGACCCTCCATGGCAAATTGGATCTCCTGCTGTTTTGAAAGTAAATGTTTTTCTATTATCTACATCTGGCAACCTGTCAAGAAAATCAAAAAATATTTTTGGTGCGCTAAATGCGTGAACAGGGTGGCCAAAACCTAAAATATCATAATCACTTATAGATGGATTAAGATTTTTTCTCAAAATGTTCTCAATAGGTATAAGATTTGTATTGAAACCTTTATATTGAAACTCGTTTGCATACAGATTTGCAACTATTTTAGTATTTCCCGTCCCAGAAAAATAGAAAATTCCTATTTTTTGAACATGCATCTTTATTTTCAACCTAAATAGAAATTAAATCTTAAGAATTTATTCTTAGATACTCAAAGAATAGAGATAATGATATTAATTTGGTGAAATTTTTAAATATATGTGTTTATCCTCTTTCTTCTTGGTTAATTCTTTTTTTTCTTATACAGATAAATTAGATCCACAAAACGGGCAATACCCAATATCATCTTCGATTTTTTCTCCACAATACTTACATCTGCTGCTCATTTTTTCTTTAGTCAAATCTTCTTTATCAATTTTTACAAAAGAAGTGCCAGCATCCTCAGTGCGTAATTTCGGTATTTCAAATTTTGCATTGTTTTTATGATCTACATTGCTATGGAGAAGCTTGTAAATGACAATAATTATTATGATGAAAACAATAATAACGATGACAAAAATTAATATAAAAAATCCACTTATAAAACCAAATATATCGAATGGAAACATTGATTGCAGCATATTCTTTTTATTAGAAGTAATTCATTATCTAAGATATACTACAAAATTCGACTTAAAAAAGTTATGCTTAAGCTTGTTTTCTTTTAGAGTAAAATAGTATATTCAAACTAAAATATAAAAATGTTCGTATACGTTCCTTAGTTTTAGGTTTGTCATTAAATACATTTAAATACCCCATCTTTCCTATATATACCATAACTTTACAATTTTTAATAGAGGATGAAATATGATATTTCAAGGTTTTGACATATGGTTTATAGTAATACCTGCAATAATTTTCGTTGTGATTTTCTTTTCTTGTTGGCTACTTGCAGGTATAAAGGTAATACTGGAGTATGAAAGGCTTATAATATTCAGACTCGGCAAGTATAAACGAACGATAGGACCTGGCGTAGTTTATGTGCTCCCGGTTTTTGAAAAGTCCCAGAAAGTCGATTTAAGAATCGTAACTGCTGACATTCCGAGACAAGAAGTGATAACGAGGGATAATATACCCGTTTTGGCTAATACCGTAGTTTATTTCAAGGTAGAAAGACCCTCGGATGCAATCATCAAGATAGAAAACTTTGCTTACGCAGTTAGACAATACACACAAGCAGCTTTAAGAGATGTTGTCGGTAATATGGAATTAGATGGCGTTTTAACTGAAAGAGATAAAATTGCATCCGACATTAGAGAGCTTGTAGATAAAGAGACAAACGAATGGGGCATCGACATAAAAAGCATAAAGATACAAGAAATAGAATTACCTGCTGAAATGAAAAGAGCAATGGCCAAACAAGCAGAGGCAGAACGAGAAAAACGAGCAGCAATTATTGCTAGTGAGGGTGAGCTTGCATCAGCAAAAAACCTAGCGGAAGCAGCAAAAATGATGGCATCTGAACCTGGAGCCTTACAACTTAGGACCCTTCAAACTATCAGGGATATTTCCCAGGATCCCTCTGAAAAGATAGTAATTTTCATGCCTTCTGAAATAGGTAATATTCTTAAGAAGTTTACGTAATATGGAGGGTTCAAGGATGAGTAGAACTTTCATAACGAATCAAAGATACATACAAATAGCTTTCAATCATTCAGCGACAGATGTTTTAAGAATCTTACCCAACATACCATACGACCCACGCGTAATCATAGAAGCTGGAACGCCGTTCATTAAAAGGGAAGGAATTGCCGGAATAAGATTGATTCGAAGACTTTGGCAGGGACTACTCGTTGCGGATTTAAAGGTTACAGATGGAGCATACGAAGAAGTAAAATTTGCACATGCTTCAGGAGCTAATGCAGTTACTGCAGCTGGAACCGCGCCAACAGAAACTCTGGATTTCTTTAATGAAATCTGTGAAAGAAATGGATTATTCTCTATGATCGATATGCTTGGTCAGGAAAATCCTTTGCGTAAATTGCAACCATTAAAATTTAAACCAAAAGCAGTGGTAATTCATAAAGGTAGAGACGAAGAAATAAATCCACGAAGTATTATCAGATACAAAGATATCAATAAGGTCCGCTCAAAATACGGTGTATTTGTGTCTGTAGCGGGTGGTTTAGATCACGATTCGGTAAGAAAAGCTTATTTCAACGGAGCAGATATAGCAATTTTAAATATAGTTAAATCATCAGATAAGAACAGAGGATTACTAGAAACAATGAATTTTAGATCACTGATTCCCTCAATTCTAAAAGAAGTTTAATTAAGTAATTTAATTTCTCATTTTTTTTTTTATCTATTTTATTACGATCGTATTTTTACAATCTTTACAGAATAATTCTATGTAATTATGAGATTCCTGTAAGAATAACTTATGTCGTTCTATTTCGCAACTATAGCATTTTTTCTTTCTATAGAAGAAGTTGGGGATTAAAAAATCATTAGTTCTTTTTACTCTACTCATAATAAGGAAAAATCAAGATTTTTATATAAATCCCGCCTCAGTAATGATTTCTTGTTTTTAAAATATAAAAACTGAATCTTTTTTTGGAACTTTAGTTTATAATAAACGATTTACTGGATACTTTTCTTAACTAAAATATGGATGATTATATAAATTTCCAAAGAAAATTGTGAGAAACATAATGGGACAGCAAAAAGAAGTAACTAATTATGATGCTCTGATAACATTTCAGAATGTCTCAAAAAGTTATAATAAATCTTTAGCATTAGACAATATCTCCTTCACTATAAATAAAGGAGATGTGTTTGGGTACATTGGACCTAATGGAGCGGGCAAAACCACAACAATTAAGATATTGGTAGGACTGATAAGGGATTACATTGGGAAAGTGTATATCGAAGGGAAGGATATATCAGAAATTCGGCAGGAAATTTATAAGATACTTGGTTATCATCCACAAGAAGCAGGATTTCAAAGCTGGCGTACGGTAGAACATGCTCTAAGAACTTTTGGGCGATTATCGGGATTGAAACATGATCATCTTGAATTAAAAATCACAGAAGTATTAAAATTTGTTAATTTAGAAGAAGTCAGGAATAAAAAAATAATCCATTTATCGGGAGGAATGCTACAGAAATTAAGGTTAGCTCAAGCACTTTTAAATGATCCTCAGGTTTTAGTACTTGATGAACCCTTATCTGGACTTGATCCAAGTAGTAGGTATCAGGTAAAAAACCTTATTAAATCTCTAAGTCTTCGGGGGATTACAATATTTTTTTCCTCCCATATTTTGTCTGATATTCAAGATATTTCTAACAAGATTGGTATTTTAAATAAGGGGAGAGTAATCAAGATTGGAGATCCTAACGAGATGCAAAGTGAGTTCCTCATAGGTAATATTATAGAAATAGTATATACCGAAGTAGGAAATCCTTGCCAAAATTTAGAACAAATTGATGGAGTTGAAAAGGTCGAATTAGGAGCTCCTAGCAAACAATTTATTCATTTAGGAGTAAACGCAGATTTAGATAATACTATTCAAAAAATACTTAGATCAATAACAGATCAAAACTGTAAGATGCGAAATTTTCAAATTCTTAAACCAAGTTTGGAGGAAGTTTATTTAAAATACATTAAAGGTGATATCAAATGAGTTTAAAGATATTGTTCGCAGACGAATTAAAAGGATTCTACAAATCAAAGGTGATGATTGTGCTATGGGTTGGATTACCGCTCTTATCATTATTATTTCATTATATCGTACCTGACACTGAGGGAATTCCAATTTCTTCCATCGTGGCAATAATTTTATCAAGTATTGGTGGAACACTTGGCTCTGCTATGTTGAGTACCTCTATTGCAAGCGAAAAAATGCGGCATGTTTATGATTTGTTCTTAATTCGACCAGTTAAACGCACAAGTATCCTTTTAGCAAAATTCTTTTCCGTGTATTTCTGCCTAATTATTGCTACAGGCATTTCTCTAACACTCGGACTTATTCTAGATCAGATATTTATAGGGAATCTTCCTGAGTTCGTACTAAATCAAACTATTGAGTCATTAACAATCAGTATAGCGGCTATGGCAATTTCTTGTTCGATAGGTATATTTTTTGGGATAATTGTTTCATCTGTCCCTGTTGCTACGATATTGTCAGTTTATATAGGTAATCAAATCTCAGCTATCTCAATTTTACCAACATTATTCCTAGATTTTATCGATCCTATTATCTTCTCTTTACTAGTTGGTTCCATAGCAGCAGTAATTATGCTTACCTTAAGCAGTGTATTATTTTCGAGGAAACAATTCTAAATAACTTGTGATGTTAGAAAATTTGAATTAAATCTTAACTTTTTCAAGTTCTTTAGTCCACTTATCCAAAGAAGTGACCCACCATGCAGCAGCATCTTCCTCTCCTTCTTGGTTTGTAAATACTACTTTCAACAGTTTTCTAAATGCAGATTTATGTAAAAACGATTTCGTAATTTCGATATTTAATACGGAACTAATGGGGATTTGCAGAATTTTTTTTGGAATCCACATTTCAAAATATAAATCCTCTGCAGAAAGGATCAATACTCCATTTCCTCTAACTTGGGTAGATTTACGGGATTGTTGACCAAAGAAATTAGCATTGTCCGATGATAAAATAATGCTTTTATCTTTAAACTTATCCAAAATCTCATTAATTCGTCTTTGAAATAATTTCTTTACCATTTTATCTCAACTTCCTCATTTTGCTTTTTTTTTGATATATTTATTTATTGATCTTGTAGAAAGTCCTCTTTTTTTGGATAATTTACATCAAATGCACTAAGCAATGGGAGGAACCTTTCTAGTCGTCTTAAAAACGACTCAAAATTTTTTTTATTTTTAGGTGTCCATCCCGTTTCTGCAACAGCAATTAATCTTGGAAAGGCTTGCCATTCTAACTTATCATTATTTTTAACATACTCAGTCCATAAACAGGCTTCAAGGCCTAATATTTTCTTATGAAATTTTTCTTCTAAATTGCTTGGAATAGGATCATAGTTATATGTCTGATGGAGTGGAATTAGTCTGTAAGGATAATCAAAATAAAGAGCTTTCATTTCCGACATCACAACTTCTCTCCCTTTTCTTATATGCTCTAAAACTTTATCAAAATAATTTGTCCAATATTGACATAACGCGTTATCAATAAGATTATCGTTAAGAATTTCGTTCCATCCTATTATCTGTCTTCCTTTAAGCCCTAGATAATCTGCAATTCTATTCGTAAAATATTCTTGTAAATTTTCTACACTTCCAAGGCTCTCTTCTTTAATACGAGCTTGGCAATCAAAACATCTTTTCCACCTCCTAGTAGGAGCTTCATCGCCACCAATATGAATTATGCTGGAAGGGAAAATCCCAATAATTTCGTTTAAAACATTTTGAATAAATTCAAAAACCTTTTCTTTTCCTATACAAAGTACATCTTTATGAATCCCAAACCGAGTACTAACTTTAAATGGCCCGCCTGTACAACTCAACTCGGGATAAACTGCGAGAACTGCCGTTGTGTGCCCGGGAAAATCTAATTCGGGAATAATTGTAATAAAACGCTCAGTTGCGTATTGAATCAGTTCACGAAGATCTTGTTGTGAGTAATAACCCGATACGGGAATTTCATCTATAGGGGCTTTAATTTTTTGATTACTTCTTAAAAATCGTTGTGAAGTTATTGTTCCCTCCCGTTTTGAGCCGATTTCTGTAAGTAGTGGATATTTCTTTATTTCTATTCGCCAACCTTGATCATCTGTGAGGTGCCAGTGAAATGTATTTAATTTTAAGAGAGCCATTAGATCCAAAATTTTTTTCACTTGTTTTTTTCCAAAAAAGTGGCGCGATTCGTCTAACATGAAACCTCGCCATTTAAAACGAGGGAAATCTTCAATTGCGACGCAAGGGATAGAAAATCCTAAAGAAATCTTATCTCCTTTCAAAGCTCTATTGGGGATTAGTTGAAGTAGCGTTTGGATACCATAAAAGACCCCGACTGATGTGGTTGCAGATATAATGATGTTCTCTTTTGAAACTAAAAGAGAATACCTCTCAGAATTATTTAATTCTTTTTCATTAGAAGTTTTAAGTATTATTGAGTTTTTTCCTTCATTGCTTTCTGAGGATTTATGAAAAGCTAGAATCAACCCGTACTGTAAAGCTAATACTTGTTTCAAATATTCACCATTTCTTGTAGATGTTAAATCCACTTGAATGGTAGTTTTTTGACTAAGGAGAAATACCCCATCATTTAATGAAACTTTCGCAGGTTCAGGAATTATTTTCAGCTCTTCTTCAATCATAATATTAACTTCCGTTTAAAAATTTAATAGAAACAGACAAGATGGTTAATCGTAAAGAATTTGCTTTCGAATAAAAACGTTATTTATCAAGCGAATTTCTTCCGAAATAAGATATCTTAAAATTTAATCGTACTATACAATGAAGTTCTTTCGTTAAATTGCCAGATAAAGAGAAAAAAAAGAAGCAAAAACACTTTCAATATTAATCACATAACTTTTTATGTGGAATGGTGATAAGTTTAAGTAAGAAGTTTAAATCAAAAAATAAACTTAAAAAAAACTGAAACGTTTTTTATGAATTTTTGTCCTCAATGTGGAACTAAAATTGTAGCTTCCTGGAATGTGTGCCCTAATTGTGGACATAATCTCAAATCAGAGTTAGTAAATCAACAACCAACCTACGATCGAATTCCTAAAGAAACTTATTCTCAACAGAAACCCCAGTATCAAGTACGCCAATATCAACCTTATAATTATCGTCAGAGAAGTAATAACACAAATGGAATAGTTGCCCTAATTTTTGGACTATTGGGATTATTTGGCGTTATACCCGTAATAGGTTCAATCATTGGCATCGTTCTTGGTGCCGTTGGTAAAAATAAAGATGACGATCCGAGAATGGCAAAAGCAGGCTTAATTATTGGCATTATTGGAATTGTAATATGGATAGCCTTATATATATGGCTATTTTCGATGATATTTATGATGTTTAGGTATATGCCAATGGATTGAGCTTTTTTATTTGAAAAGATTGAAAAGTAATATGAAACTAGTCTATCAATTTTACTTTTATTACTAAATTTGTCGGGACTCTTCTTTTATTATTTTTATCTGCTTTTATATCTATATTAATAAAATACACGGATTTGAATAGAATGAGTTTAGAATTATTAAGTAAAAATCCTTCAGGATTGGAGAAAGAAGCAAACTATCTTATTTCAAATGTTTCTTTTGATATAGCTCCTTTTGTTATTCCATTTTCAGACTTAATTCAAAAGAAAGATCGTTTAGATAAATATTCTGGCCAAGAAAACATAACTTTTGCGGATAGAGATCCAGAGTATAAAAACATTTTATTATCCGAGTTCTTGTAACTTATTTTTAACATAGTAGTTAATCACTAACGTAAATCCGCTTAAATTGTACATGAATAATTCAACAATCTCAATTTACTATTGTAATTATGATTTTACCCTTTTATTAGCTCTTATTAGCAAATAAAATCCGTAAAATAACGTTGTTATTAACAAAATTAGTCCTGGGAACACATTAGTAGCGAATGATAGTGAAAATATATCTAAACCAAACGGAACTGCAAAACTTAAAACCATAGAAATAGTATACACGAAAGAAATTGTTATTAGAACAACACCAAGAATTCTTTCCTTCCTAGCGTTTACAATACTCTTGTCAATGTAAAATAATTTAAGCTCTTTATTCCCTATTAGAGCAAAAATTGCGCTAAAAATAAATCCAAAAGACGATAAACGCATAACTATATACCCGGATAATTCAAGAAATTGGCTTGCTATTAGCTGTATAATTGCAATTTTATAAATTAGATTTTTATCGTATCGATTACCAAGTTTAGCATTACGCAACTCAATAAAGGAAACTACTACTAAAAAAAACGCACAAACTACTAAAAAAAGTCCCTGGATTTGTAAACCGAAATAAAACCTTGGTTCCCCAACAGGATTACGAGGAAAAAGGATATAAAATCCATAAACCCAATGAACCATGTCTCCAATATCCCAGCCTATAGCCTGAGTTACGTGAGTAGGGAAGATCAATCCACACAACGAAAAACCAAGCGACAAATAAAAGAATATCCTAATTTTCCAAGGCATGCGCTCTCTTTCGTTCTATTAATTGTCTTATAATCTCTAATTATAGGTTGTTTTTTGTCAACTTAAATATATATCTCATAGAAAAATTTAGCTCTTCATCAATTTTTTTAGTAATATGATAATAATTACTCAGTTTTTTGTCGGTACGCGGTTTTTTGTGGTTAAACAATTTTTAACGCAAGACAACAAGTTTATAAGTAAGGAGAGCAGTCTCTAAACAAAATATTAAAATTATTTATTATTATTGAAATCTTTTCAGGTTTTTTTCCCAATAAAAACATATAAAAGGCGACAAACCTTACTAAATTTAAAAATTGTTCATTATGGGAAATAAATCCCATAAAAAAATTAAAAAAAAATTGATGTGAATTATGAATGATGTTGGAAGAAATAGATAAAAGCCCCGAGGCTGCAATAATTGCAGTAGACGAAGTATTTAAGACATACGAGCTAATGTGTTTGGATAAGTTAAAGGAAATTGGAAGATCTACAGCTCGAGAATGGTCTTTCGCAATGGGCTACACGCATCGTAGTTCACTTGCGAAAATCATACGAAGAATCACAGAACGATACCCTGAGATGCTTAAAATCTACGATAACAGGTTTCCGAGACTCTACGAAGCAATATAAGGTTCACTAAAGAGATGTAATCTGATATATCTTTCTGAACCTTTTTCACACATTTGATTTCGCACAAATTAGAACTTCAATTTTTTTATAAATATGAAAATCTATTAAAAGTGGTTGAAAAATGATAATTAATTGTGAAAATTGTGGAATAGAGTATTCCTATGGTCGAAATGTTTGCCATATGTGTGGAGACAATACATTATTCTTTGGTGCAATTTTTGGAGAGGAACGAACTGAACATAAATGGAGCTATGTTTCAGGTACGGACTGTATTGAGATTTTAACAGAAAAACCTGAATTGTCCAAATCTATTATAAAAGTTTTCCCGGAGAAATGGGATGGAGGTATGATGTAGAATGACAAAATTTTCGATGGTTACTCACAAAACAAGCATGATTGGTTCAAGGACAAGAGTTGAAGATTCTTGTGAATCTGGATTATGCCCGATATGTATTGCGGATTGTCCTGTGTTCTGTGAGGTCTCGAAATCAGCGTTAAGAGGTCGAGAAGCGCTATATCCTCGAAGAGAATATTTTGGAAACTCAACAGCAGGAACACCAAAAGATTTTGGTTTATCCTATGGCGATTTTCAAATTCAATTTGAAGTGCGAGGCGCTCAAGGGATCGAAGCTCATGAAGACAAGGTGATTTTCCCAAATGTGGATATGACGATGCGTTGGGGTAATATATTACAAAAATTACCTATCGTGATCGCAGGACTTGGTAGCACTTACGTAGCTAAGCGGAATTGGGAAGGTTTAGCAATCGGGGCTGCTTTAGCAGGTGTAAGTATTACAGTTGGAGAAAATGTAGTTGGGATGGATCAATTTGCTCAATTCGCAAATCATAGCGTTTATCCTCAAGTAACTGATACAGATGATATGAAATTTCGTGTCAACACCTATAGAGAGTTTTGGGACGGAAAGCATGGTGATATAATTGTCCAGAAAAATGTTGAAGACACGAGGCTCGGAGTATTCGATTACGTGATGTCAAAATTGGATATAGAATCACTTGAGTTGAAATTTGGTCAAGGAGCAAAAGCAATCGGAGGGGAAGTAAGGTTATCCTCTTTAGAGAGAGCACAACTGCTTCAACAACGAGGTTATTTAGTCTTTCCTGATCCCTCAGATCCAATGGTTATAGATCAATGGAACGCAGGGTTAATACCTGACTTTGAAAGGCATAGCAGAGTAGGATTGTCCACAACTGAAGACGTTTTAGAAGAAATAGACCATGTTCGCTCGTCAGGAGCAAAAAACATATTTATTAAAACTGGAGCTTATCGTCCAGCGGCAACAGCTTGGTTATTAAGGTTAGCAGTGGAAGGAAAGGTAGATGGAATAACATTTGACGGTGCTGGAGGAGGAACAGGGATGAGTCCTGTGAGCATGATGAATGAAGGTTCAATTCCAACAGTTTATTTAGAAGCTCTTGTAGTTGGATGTTTAGACATGATAAAAAAGAAAAATCCTAATGTTAATATTCCAACCGTGGCCATCGCGGGTGGAATTGCAAACGAGACGCAGATGTTCAAAGCTCTTGCCATGGGTGCACCCTATGTGAAATGTATAGCCATGGCAAGGGCTCCAATAACAGCTGCTATGAAATCTAAGTATATTGGTGAAACTATCTCAAAGGGTACGGTCACACCAGCGATGTTGAAAAGTTTAGGATTTCCCAAAGATAAGAATCCCTCGAGTTTAAGCCTTAATGAAGCTTTCGTAGAATATGATAATTTGTTGAAGATTCACAAAGGAAAAGAAATTCCTGCCTCCGCAGTTGGAGTTTATACGTATTTTGAAAGTAAGCTTGGTACTGGTTTAAAACAATTATCAGCTGGGGCTAGAAAATTCAATTTGGACCTTATAGATCGTCATGATATCGCTTATATTACTCAGCGCGCTAAAGACGTGTGTAATAAATGGAATTTGCATGTTGAGTCTCAAGAATCTCTTGATTTTGAATTGGTAAAGAACGAGATATATTCAGGAAACTACGAATAACTATTTGAGAATATTAATAAAATACTATATTTTTATTTTATTTTTTTTATTTGAACTAATTCTTAGAAAAAATAAATATTAGAAAGATTAATTCATTGCTTTTTCAAATTCGTTAACAAATGCTTCATATTGGTTTATCCCTAACTCCCAGAAATCTTGTTTTGTGATATCTAATCCAACTAGAGCTCCTAATTCTTCTGGAGATAAACTACCGCCTGCTGCTAGCAATTTTTTAAATTTAGGAACAAAATCTTCTCCTTCATTTTTATAAGTCTGATACAACGCATATACAAAAAGCTGAGCGTAAACATAGGGATAATTGTAGAATCGAAAATTCGGGAAAAAGTAATGCGGCTTCATTGTCCATTCCCAGTCCATCTCTTCGAACCATTCTACAGAATCTCCGTAAATTTTATCTCTTCCAGCACACCAATATTTTGAAATCGTTTTACCGTCTAAATTTTCACTCTTTTCAATAGCTTTATACAAGCCTTGTTCAAACCACACTCTCGCGCTAACTTGAAATGCTGCTTGACCTGCGTCGTCTAAAACATGTGCTAAAATAGCTAATTTTTCTTCTTTAGAGTTAGCCTTTTCTAAGAGGAGGTCTGTCATTAATAACTCTCCAAAAGTGGATGCTGTTTCTGCAACGGTGTAACTTGGATGAATGTTAAAATATGTTTGTTCATCAATTGCTAGATAACCATGTATTGCGTGACCAAGTTCATGTATTAACGTATAAATATCAGTAATTTCTCCAGTATAAGTCATGAGAATATAAGCAGATTTCCCTTTAAACCAATCAGCGCAGTTTGCCCCATTCCTTTTTCCTTCTCGTGGACTAGCATCAATGTGATTACGATTAAACATATCACGCACAATTTCTACGCATTCTGAATCGAATTTTTTATATGCTTGAATTACTAATTCTTTTGCTTCATCCCAAGAATGTTTTGTATGTGGAACATTAGGTAGTGGAGCTCTAATATCAGCACAATTTAACTTAGGAAGGTTCAAAACATCGGCTTTAAGTTTTAAATATCTACGATACACGCTTACACCCTTTTCAATAGCTTTCATTAAATTATCGATTATTAATTGCGTTGTATCATTAACTAAGAGACTATTGTGCATTGGACTATCGTACTTGCGCCTTTTAGAATTATTTACCCAATCTCCACATATACTTCTTAGAGCTAAAGAAAACACGGTTTCCTCTTTCCCAAGTAAGCCGTAAATAGACTTGTTGGCTGATATTCGGGTTCCTCTATCAGGGTGAGTAAGTAACGAATTAGCTTCCCCGTACGATAATTCTTTATCTTCACCTTCAACATTTACTATGATTTTTCTTGTATTCAACCACTTAGACTGCAACATACTCCATGCTCTTACTCCATATTGATCCTTTTCAAGAATTAGTTGTTCTTCTAATTCAGTCAGATTATGAGGGAACTTTCTTTTAATATTTTCTAAAATATGTTGATAGTTCGATAAAATGGGATCATTTACTAAAACTGGAATATCATAGACATATTTCGCTACATCAAGTTCTAAAAAAGCTAGATCCTTAGATAATTTAGTCGTATAATCTTCTACTTTGTTTTTTAAGGCTTCGCTCTCAGGAATAGTCATTTTTGCACTATATAGTCTATTCTTATAGAGGTCAAGTTCGCTTAAATCCGCTTGAAATTTCTCCTGTCTCTTGAATAAATCTAACAATTTTTGTGGAGTAAAACTATCTGAAGTAATCTTTCCTTTGTAATCGTTAATAATATTTTTTGTTTCTTTTAAGAGTCTACTCATTGTTTCAGCTATTTTTGGATCATCATGACTAGCAAAGATTTCAGTTAAATCCCATGCAATTTCGTTTTCAATCATAACAAACAAAATGTAGGTCATCTAATAAATAAAAATGTTTTTAGCGAGAAAACGAATCTTCATAGATTTTTTAAGAAAGGAAAGAGGCTACTCATATTCAATTGTGCTTGGTGGTTTGTTAGAAATATCATACACGACTCGATTAATTCCCTTTACTTCGTTTATGATGCGAGTGCCAATTTTTTCTAGTAATTCCCAATCCAGCTTGGCAAAGTTGGCAGTCATTGCGTCTAAAGACTCGACAACTCGTATAGCACAAATATATTCATAGGTACGATAATCTCCCATAATTCCTACAGTTTTTAGAGGTAAAAATACGCAGAATGCTTGCCAAAGACTATCGTAAATTTTTGCTTTCTTGATCTCGTCGATCAAAACCTTATCAGCGTCTCTTAAGATGTCTAGTTTTTTCTTGTCAATTGGACCAATTATTCTTACTGCTAATCCAGGGCCCGGAAATGGATGCCGTAATACAATGCTTTCGGGTAACCCTAATTGTAATCCTATTTTTCTTACCTCGTCTTTATATAACTCTTTCAGTGGCTCAATAATTTTTAATGTCATGTTATCTGGTAAGGTTAAATTATGGTGAGATTTTATTTTTACTGATGCGTTGCTCGTAGCGCTCGTTTCTACTCGATCGGGATAAATTGTTCCCTGAGCTAAGTATTTAATATCAGGATAAACCTTTTCTAATTCGATCGTTTTTTTTTCAAATACCTCAATAAATGTGTGGCCGATAATATGCCTTTTTTCTTCAGGATCATCAATCTTTTTTAACCTTTCTAAAAATAACCCTTCAGCGTTAACATAATGGAAGTTTTCAAATTTTAATTCTTGTTCAAATGTTTTTTTGACCTCAACAACCTCGTTTTTTCTTAAAACACCATTATTTACAAATATACTATGTAACCGACTTCCTATCGCTTTTTGGAGCAAAATCGCAACAACGGATGAATCTACCCCCCCGCTTAAGCCTAAAATAACTCTATTTTTCGGTCCGACTTCTTTCTTAATATTTTCAATTGATTTTTCAATCCAATTTTCTAACTTCCATTCTTTCTTCGCTTTTACAATGTTCAAAACGAAGTTTTTCAAAATTGTAATCCCCTTTTGCGTATGGATAACTTCCGGATGAAATTGAACCCCAAATAAATTCAAACGTTCATTTGCATACGCTGCAATGGGGCAAGTACTTGTTCTTGCTAATACTTCGAAACCGTCTGGCATAGATTCGACTTGGTCACCGTGTGACATCCATACAGTCTCCCTCTTATCTAAAGATTCGAATAGTTTCTTAGGCTTGAGGATTTCTAACTCCGTTTTACCATATTCTTTTTGTTTAAATGGTTTTATTCTTCCACCTAATTGATGAATTATCAAGTGTAAACCATAACAAATCCCCAAAACAGGTATTTTTTCCTCTTTTACAAAACTAAAGAAAATTTTTGTAAGTTGTGGGCTATCCTCCTCGTAGACGCTACTAGGCCCACCAGAAAGAACAATCCCTTTTGGGTTGACTCTTTTTAATTCTTCAATAGAGACATTGTATGGTAAAATTTCGGAATATACTCCTAATTCTCTAATACGTCTAACTATAAGGTGCGTATACTGTGAACCCATGTCTATTACGCAGATTTTATCCATAGAATATTACCTACTTTGTATTGTTGATTAAGTATTTATTAAATTGATATTGTAATTAACCTTTTCAATATAAAATATATATTGATTATCTCGTAAAAGAATATAATACATAAAAGAAAAAAGGATAAAAAATCTAATTGGATTGAATTATTGGTCTTTTAATGCCAGCCTCTCAATCCTATAGCTTCAAAAACTAATTTGAACATTCGTTTACTAAGCTGCTTGAGTTATCAATTAATTAAAAATATAGTATTTATAGTTCAAAAAAGTAATAATTAAATGCTTATTCATAAAGCAGAACTTATACTAAATGATATTTTATTAAAATCATAGAAACTAAACTAAAGAAGAAAAAATCATGAAAGAAAATTTAGATCCGTTTCAGATCTCTCAAATACAACTTTATAATGCATGTAAGATTCGAGGTTGTGATAGAGAAATTTATAACTCTTTAAGTCAACCTGAAAGATTCGTTGAAATAAAGCTTACAATAAAGATGGATGATAATTCACTTAAAACTTTCAAGGGTTTTCGTTCTCAATACAATTCTGCTAGAGGTCCAATGAAAGGAGGTATAAGGTGGCATCCTGATGAAACTGCTGCACTTGTAAAAGCATTGAGCGCTTGGATGACATGGAAATGCGCATGTGTAGATATTCCATTGGGGGGCGCTAAAGGTGGTATCATTTGTAATCCAAAAGAAATGAGTAATAGAGAATTAGAAGCGCTTGCAAGAAGTTATATTAGGAAAATAGCAGATTTTATAGGGCCAAGTATTGATGTTCCCGCTCCTGATGTCTATACTAACCCCCAAATTATGGCATGGATGATGGATGAATATGAAATAATTATACGTAAACATGCACCCTCTGTAATCACTGGAAAACCATTACCTTTAGGAGGTAGTGCTGGGCGTTCAATCGCAACGGCTAAAGGTGGATCTTATTGCATCAGAGAAGCTGCAAAAGGTATTGGTTTAGACATAAATGGAGCAAGAGTTGTAATACAGGGATACGGAAATGCTGGTTCTTGGGCGGCTAAAATCCTGCAAGATGATTATAATTGCAAGATAATTGCGGTTTCCGATTCAAAAGGGGGTATTTACAATAAAGATGGAATTGATGCTTATTTTGCTTCGGAACATAAAGAAAAAACTTCCACGGTAGTAGGATTGAAAGGAACGCAAGAAATAACAAATAATGAAATATTGGAATTAGAATGTGATGTTTTAATTCCTTCTGCGCTTGAAAATGTAATTACACGTAAAAATTCACAAAATTTAGATTGTAAAATTATCGCGGAACTCGCAAATGGACCAACAACACCTGCAGGAGATCAAATCTTGTTTAAAAACGATATTATTGTTATTCCTGATTTTTTATGTAATGCTGGAGGAGTTACTGTTTCTTATTTCGAAATGGTGCAAGGATATTATCAATACTTCTGGACTGAGGCAGAAGTATTTACTGCTTTGGATAAAATAATAACTAAAGCATATGCTTCTGTTGTTGAAAAAGCAAAAGAATATAATTCTAATTATAGAATGGGTGCATATTTAATTGCTATTGATAGGGTTATAAATGCCATGAAATTACGTGGTTGGTTATAGACATAGTAGTATGATTTTTCCCTATTTTTTAAAAGCCATAATTTACACCAAAAAATGAAAAAACTATCTTTTTATTTGTTTTTAATGAACAAAAATACAATTCTTATCTACTAATAGAGTGTTTTATTAAAAATAATTTAATTTTAAATACAATATAAAATATTAACTAATCATAATAGTAATAATTTGGAGTTTAGAACTATGATAATAAACCCATATGAGAGTGCTAAAAAAAAAATTGATATAGCGGCAGAATTAATTAATTTGCACCCAAATACTTTAGAATATCTAAAAAAGACAGAAAGAGCGCTCGTTGTTTCTATCCCATTAAAGATGGATGATGGTTCTCTCGAAATTTTTGAAGGTTATAGAGTTCATCATTCTACTTTACGAGGTCCAGGAAAAGGAGGAGTAAGATATGCTCCTTGGGTGACTCTTGACGAGATGAAAGCTTTAGCCCTATTGATGACGTTTAAGACTGCTTTATTAGGGTTACCTCTTGGTGGTTCTAAAGGTGGTATAAGAGTCGATACTAAAAAACTCTCAGATCGAGAGTTAGAGACGTTAACGAGAAGATATACCATGGAAATTATAAATATGATTGGACCAGAAAAAGATGTTGCCGCACCAGACATGTATACCGACTCACGCACAATGGCTTGGATGATGGATACATATAGTATGCAAAAAGGGCGAACTATTCCTGGAGTCGTTACTGGTAAACCAATTGAGATTGGAGGCTCTATAGGGAGAGCTGACGCCCCTGGTACAGGGATGGTTTATATCTTACAGCATTTATGTCAAAAACTAAATTATGATATAAACAAAATGAGTGTTGTAATTCAAGGATTTGGCAAAGTAGGATCTGTTGTTGCCAAGAATTTATGTAACAACTCCTGCAATGTTATAGCAATCTCTGAAGAAGAAGGAGGAATATATTCACCAGATGGTTTAGATATGGATAAATTAATTAAATGGAAACAACAAGGTAATTTGGTAAAAGAATATGAAGGTAAAAATACAAGCCCAATTACCAATGATGAATTACTAAGCACTAAATGTGATGTTTTAATTCCTGCTGCTGTTGAAAATCAGATTTTTAGCGGAAATGCAGATAAGATAGATTGTAGAATAATATTAGAAGGCGCAAATAGTCCAACAACTTCCCAAGCAGATGCAATCCTGGAGGAAAAAGAGATAGTAGTTGTTCCAGATATTCTTGCAAATAGTGGAGGAATATGCGTATCTTATTTTGAATATATTCAAGATATGCAAAGTTATTTCTGGAAGTTAGATCGCGTTAATAGTGAAATGAAAACTATTCTTGTAGACACATTTGAGGATATAATTAACTTTTCAAAAAAAATGAATACATCACTCCGAACGGCAGCATATGCTATTAGTACAACTCGATTAGCAAAAGCACATGAATTGAGAGGCTTATTTCCTTAAATGTGAGCAATTAAGTTTATGAGAATTAAGCAGATATTATTATTATAAAGAATAAAATAAAATAAAATAAAATAAAAAATAGAAAAAAGTGTATCATAATGGCCCTTAATCCTTTTGAAATGGCAAAAAAGCAGATTGATATTGTAGCAGAAGAGATGGATTTAGATCCAAATATTCTTCCGTTTTTAAAAAGAATAGAACGTTCTTTAATAGTTTCTATTCCAATTATGATGGATGATGGTACTATAAAAATTTTTGAAGGTTATAGGGTTCATCATTCAACAATCAGAGGCCCTGGGAAAGGTGGTTTACGATATTCTCTAGGTGTTAATCTTGACGAAGTTAAAGCTTTAGCAATATGGATGACATGGAAAACGAGTCTTTTAAACTTGCCTTTAGGGGGCGCTAAAGGTGGTGTATGCGTTGATCCTTTTAAACTGTCAAAAAATGAGTTAGAACGTCTTACAAGAAGGTTTACTGCTGAAATTATTAATATCATAGGACCAGATATTGATATTCCAGCTCCAGATGTAAATACTAACCCACAAATTATGGCTTGGATAATGGATACATATAGCATGCAAAAAGGACGAACAATTACTGGCGTTGTAACTGGAAAACCAGTTGAAATTGGCGGTTCTGTTGGCAGAGCAAATGCTACTGGAATGGGCTTGTATTTTGTACTCCAAGCTATGGTTGAAAAACTAAGCTTAGACTTAAAGTCCTTGAAGATTGTAATTCAAGGATTTGGTAATGTAGGAGGTTCGATTGCCGATCTACTTTATAAACACGGATGTAAAGTTATTGCCCTCTCAGATATATCAACGGGTATTTACTACGAAGATGGATTAGATATAGAAAAATTATTAGCATGGGCTAAACAAGGTAATTTATTAAAAGATTATAAAAACGATAAGTATAAGCTTATTGATAATGACGAGTTACTTACATTAAAATGTGATGTATTAATCCCTGCAGCTATAGAAAATCAAATAACTGAAAAGAATGCGGAGAAAATAGACTGTAAAATCGTTTTGGAGGGTGCAAATGGTCCTACAACACCAGAAGCAGATAAAATTTTGAATAAGAAGGAAATTTATGTTGTACCCGACATTCTCGCCAATAGTGGTGGGGTTTGCGTCTCTTACTTCGAATATGTCCAAGATATTAATTCGTATTTCTGGAAACTTGATCGTATTAATGAAGAGCTTAAAAGAATTATAATTGAAGCCTTTGAAGAAACATATAAAATATCAGAAGAGAAGCACATTTCTCTTAGAACTGCAGCTTACATCATCGCTGTGTCAAGAATTGCTAAAGCAATTGAGTTAAGAGGAATTTTCCCTTAAATTACTTTTTTTTAATTACATTTTCTTTTTACGAAGTAAAGGGAATTAGGATTAACAAATAAAGGCATGAAATTCCAATATGAATAAAAGCAAAAATCGCTCCTGTTTTTAACAACCTTTTAAAACCTAAGTTTTCAACCCCACTATCTTTAGCAACTTTAAGAGTCATCATATCTGCTGCTGCACCGCTAGGTAAGATGTTTCCGCCTATATTTATAGCAACGATAAAAGCAAATAATAGAGGTATTGCTGGAAATGTAAATTCCTCTATTAAAACTTCAATAATTGGTAAAAAAATCAATGCTATTGGCGTGTTTGCTATAAAACCAGAAAGCAGGCTAACAAGAATAAGAATTATAAATACCGTTAATATCGGACCAAATGCCTCGAAAGGAATCAACCCAATTATGTCTCTAAACCCCGCTTGCAACATGCAATTAATAACGACATACATGGAAATGAAAAAGAATATTATTTCCCATTCTACGTCCTTTAAGATTTTTCCCATTGGTTTCTTAGTATACTTTCTATTAACTAAAACTAGTATTACTGCTGAAAGTGCTGCTGTAAGATATAATAATGGTAAAGCGACAAATAATGTAATTGTAACGAGTATAGCAACGCTATTAAAGTAAAACATTGTTTTATTTTTGATCACAACATCTGTGCTTATTAGTTCTAACACGTACTCTCTCTGTTGCTCTTTAATTTTTGGCTCTTTTGAAAGCATTAATTTATCTATTAAGAATATGGTTAAAAACAACAATGCAAAAGAGAAAACCCAGAAATACCGGAAAAAAAAGACTGTATCAAGACCAAACCAAGTAGAAATAATGATATTCTCCCCACTTGAGAAGGGCGTAATAATAGAACCTATATTAATACAAATCGTCATTCCTAATAAGTAAGTTCCCGCTCTTATTTTTAAAAAATGACAAAGGCGAACAACTACAGGTGCTAAAATAATAACCACGACTACGTCACTGATAACGGCTGCTAATAATGTAGTAATAACACAAATTAGATAAAAAAAATACCGTTGATTTCCTTTTGAGATTTTAAAAATTTTTACGGCTAAATATTCTAATACGTTTGAATCTTGAGCAATTTTAGATATAATACTCATACTCAATATAATTATTATTGCTTGCCATTCAATAGATAATACGAAATTATCAAACCAACTTTCAAAACTTAATGGTACCTCCAATACCAAACCAGTAACAAACGCAGCTACGAACATGCATATGAGGGATATTGCTACGAAATCTACATCTTTTATAGAGTAACTTACAATAATTAATGCAAAGACAATAAAAACGAAAATAAGTAGAGGAAGATTAATCATTCTCTAAATTATGATGTTAGTTTTATATTAATATTGTTTAATAAAGTGTTTTTAATAAATCTAATTATAATACATTTTCAAGGTTTTTAGAATGCAAAAACTAATTCCTAGAAAAAATTATTTAAATAGAAAAAGTTGTAGAAGAAATTTAAATAGGTTTAGTTCGCTTAATAATGTTAAGTTTGAAATTAGATATTCAAAAACATTCTCTTCAATAAAATAGTGTAAAGTTACAAAATAACCTTCTTCTTGCTTTATTTTATTTACAAGCCGAGTAATAAGATTGATTACTTGTTTTTCTACTACAATCATATCACAGTTTGCCGGATTTATGTTGATAATATTTATACCAGAAACGCGACTAAACGAGATTTTACTTAATTCTGGATTATTTTGAACATATTGGTGATTCAGATAATTATTAAACATAGATTCGATCTGATCGTAAATGTTCTCTTTTTTCTCGGTTATAAAATGGCCTTCAATTACATTAACGAGTAAATTTAGAATCTGTTGGAAGACGCCTAATATATCAAAATATTCTGCAATCGTTGATATATTTTCAGCGGTTAACCACTGGGAGTAATACTCATCGATAGTGTCTTTGAATGGGCTGAAATGTTCAGTGTTTCCTTTCCATAAGCTTTTCCATTCGTCTCTATTATCAGAAACAAACTGTTCTATGAATGAATGCTTGATAATGTTAAGTCGGGCTTTTAACATGTTTGAACTGATGTTTTTTTCTGAAGTTGCAACAAATAATAAGTTTGCATCTTTTTCCTCTAAATATGACCATCTTAGGCCACCCATTTCGATGCTTTCTATCCCTTCTTTTAACTCGTAGGTCGTAAACTGGTTAAGAGCGGCTAATAAACCACTAATAAGATCCTCATCTATTGGTAGATCCATATATGCCTTGTATAACAACGTAATACCGCTTTCTGAATCAAGAACCCAAATATTCATAATAAACCATGTTTTTAGAAATTACATTTAGATATATAAAAGCCCGCTTTAATAAATGATTATTTTTATATAAAATTTTTATTCATCACAAAAAATCTTTCAAATCTTTGGCTTTGCAATACTTTTCAATATTCCTTAACATTTCAGAGATTTTATTTTGTAGAACTAATTCACTTACGCCGGCTATGCTACGTAAGACATCGCTACTCATCGTAAAAATTTCTACAAAAACCCCCACTTTTGATTTATTGGGAGATAGTGGTTTGATGCGTATTCTTCCTTCCAATTCTCGGATATCTTTATTATTTCTCACATTAAATTCGATTAGATGTCCTTTACCTGGATCATGCCCCTTATCAGAAAGTATCAATTCTCCTTCCATTTCGATTGGAATTTTTATTAAGTCTACCTCATCGTATATTTTGGTATATAGTACATTTGGGGCAGTAAATTTTGCTTCCATTTTCTTGGAAGGGTTAATTTCTTCCCAAAATTCTGCTACATAGAGTGCTTTAAGGAGATCATTATCATTACAGTTATCTATTTCTAAAACTTTCGAGATTTTGGCCGTAATTTTCACCTTATTTTATATTGAGTATGATTTACTAATAAAAATCGAAAGTTTTTAACTTTTTATGTTAATGAATACAAAAGTTAGAATGGTAGCCTCAGACTTCCTCTTGATTATTTCATCTTTTAGACATTAAATCATTTTTAGTTTGTCATCATTGGCTCTTGAGCAAATTTTTATAACTTAAAAAATCAGAATGATTTCAATTTTACTATAATTTATTGGTCACGAAATAGCATGCTTTTACTTAGATTTCGTTCTTCTTTACAATTGGGACATATCCAAGTTGCATCGTTTTTCTTTATCGAATTTATGCACACATCACATACAAACGTGTCGCAAATGCAGTAATAGCATCTATCTAGTATATTTTCACAGTTTTTTCCACATATGTAACAATTTGGAGGATTTTTAGACATATTTATAGTACGATTTAAATTCTTTTATAATATGCATTATTATGTTTATTATTAATTAAATTTAACAACATTTCTGGACATAATGGATAAACTTAGGTCACGAATTCAACTACTCTCCCTTCTGATAATTTTTTTTATATATAGAGCGATTTCAGCCATAATTTACAATAATTTTCCAGAATTTACCCTTTGGTTGCTGATCTCTATAATTTACGCGATCTCTCTTATAGTTTTATATGTAGTTTTTAAACAGAGAGATAAGCTTTAAATTTATTCCTTGCGAGATTAAAAATAGGCGAATCTATATTTAGAGTCGTTTTGGTTCATTTACTTTTTTTTTTAAAAATGTCAGGTATTAAACCTTCTATTCCTAAGCTTTTTAATACGCTATCCCTAACATCAACTTGTACTCTCATGTTTTGCATTACTTTTAATGTATCTCCTAAAGTTTTTGAGAAAGTATCGCTCATTTCCTTAATAGTGTCTGACGTTAGTTTTAGAGATTCCCGTATTGCTAAGTTAGTTTCATGCAATTCAGCTGTTAACTTTTCCATTGTCTTTCTCATTTCAGAGAGTTCTTCTTTCAGTCCCATTTATACTCAAGATTACTAATTATTTTAATAATCTTCTTAAAGTAGGTTTGATTTAAAGTTTTTTTTATCCGAGAGTCTATTTAGTAATATTATCAAATATAATCAACTAGTCTTTTAAGAATCTGTTATTATATAAAATCAATAATAAGAAGAAACTTGTGAATATAATGTCGGAATGGAAAAACAGAGTTAAAAAGCCAGTTTCAAACGAGACTTACTGTACGGGCTGAAGTATGGTTGATGGTTTTATACAAATAATCAATTCATTAAAACAAAAACGTAAAGAAAAAAAAGCAAAAACAACAATAAAATAAAAGAAATCTCATAGATTAAATCAAAAATATTAGGATTTCATCTAAAGTTCTGCAGGAACTCGAGATTCTACCAAAATTTTAGGTAAAGAAATTTTATGAACAACAATAATAGCCTTCTAGAACCTTATTTTTTATAAAACACACCCTTAATAGGCTTATTTTTTCTATTATACATAATAGTGTAATAGTGATTAAAACTTATGTCTGAAGAAGAAAACGAATTTGATTTCGGTTTTGATGATGATTGTTATCAAACCAGTTGATCTCTAATCAATATGTGGTATTTAAGAGCCTTAAAATTACGCAAAACTGAAGAAAAAAAACACAAACCTAAGAATTAAACAAATAAATCTCGATGGTCAAGTCGTTAAATGGTAGGATTTGATCAATAAGGTCCTCGCAAGGACTTGAGATAAAACAACTTTTTTTTCTGAATTACCTCATTATTTTTATTTAAATAGACGTTAAACCGGTTTTTTAGCACCTTCTCCGACTTTCCGGTAAGTGAAGCCTTTGTCTTCAACAGTTTTTTTATCAAATATGTTTCTTCCATCTATAATAATTGGAGTATTTACTCTTTTTTTAAGATCATCCAAATCTATATCATAATATACAGAATGATTCGTAGTAAAAAGCAAAACATCTGCTTTATCAACCGCTTCGTTGAAATCACTTGTAAGATCAGTTAGGCTATAATCTCGCTTTTTTACATAAGGATCGTGTGCTACATAGACGATATTGTGTGAATGATATCGTGCTTTTAAGATTTTTACAATATTTTCCGTTGGGGTATTTCGCGTATCGTCAGTATTTGCCTTGTAAGACACCCCTAAAAGAGTAATTTTAATGTTGTCGACTAGCTGATGCGAATCTCTAAATACATTCTCCATCAACTCAATCATATGATATGGCATGTAATCGTTTAGTTTTCTCGAGTCAGGAATTATTTTCATTTTCGATTCGTTAATTCTTTCGGTATATTTGTTAAAACCGTAGAGTAAGAGCCAAGGATCCTTCGTGAGACAATGACCTCCTACTCCTGAACCGGGATAATGCATCATTCTGTCATGACGGTGATTGATTAAAGTGATAATTTCGAATACATTTCTATTAAAATCCTCACACAATAAAGCCATTTCATTTGCAAATGCGATATTTACGTCCCTATATGCATTTTCTATGCATTTTGTTAGTTCTGCTGTAAGCGTGTCTGTTCCTTGTAGTTCTTTTTTAACCACCTTACCGTATAAAAATTTACCTTTTTCATTGGCTTCTTCGCATCCACCTCCTATTACGCGAGGAAAATCCGTAATATATTCAATTAATTTTCCTGGCATAACTCTTTCAAACGAAAACACTAGATAAAAATCAGAACCTCTTTGTAGTCCACTTTCTTCCTCCAATATTGATTGAACAATGTTATCTGTTGTTCCAGGGGCAACCGTAGATTCAACTATTACTGTAGCTCCTTTTTTTATATGTTTGGCAATTTTTTTGGATACTTCTTTTAAAGACGCATACCTTGGAACTTTTTCGTCATCAACAGGAGTTTGAACATCGATCAATATGAAATCAGCAGCGCTTACATCATCGTAATTATCAGTAACTTTGAATTTTCCTGCTTTTACCACTCTCTCTATTAGTTCATCTAAACCAGGTTCTTCTCCCTCGTAAGGATTCTTACCGTTATTAAGCCAGTCAATTTTCCATGCTGATCTGTGTGATCTCCTCTGAATTCCTGTAACATAGAAGTCATCAACGTCAGCTAAAAGTGCTGCCATAGGAATCCCAACATATCCCATTCCAATTACTACTATATTTGTTGCCATTTTCTTAAATTAAAATTGATTTATATTTCTACATTAATGAATTAACAATGAAATAAATGGATCATAATTCAAAAAATTATAGATCAAAAAGTTAAAAGAAAAAAGAAAAGAAGTTAATTATTTGTTTTTTACAATTACTTCGGCTTTTTCTTATAGGAACTACCTTTTACGGCCTTAAATATAAATGCCATTATTGCCCCCGCAACAAAACCTCCCACGTGAGCAAAGTGAGCTGTTCCAGATAACTCAAACGAGAAAAATGCGTAGGTTAATTCAGCGATAAAATATGTAATAATAAAATAACTAGCAGTTACTTTACGCACTACTGTCCCCGTTGGAAGATAAAACTTATTGGAAGGGTAAAGTATCGCGTAAACAGCCATTAGACCAAAAATCGCTCCGGACGCTCCTAATGAAGGGATAAATTGAGCTATTGTGACTCCCCATACTGGAATAAAAACCGTGCTCCAAGCGTGAAGTAAAGTGGCAAATATACCAGAGGCAAAGTACGTTATCAAATAAAAGACATGCCCCATTGCGTGTTCGCAATTATCCGTAATAACCAGAAAAAACCACATATTCATAATAATATGCATTATATCTCCGTGCATAAACATCGAAGTAAATATTGTCCACAGTTTCTCTCCTGCAAAGAATTCAGCAGGTACAAAAGCGTATTCAATGCGCATATTACCTGAAGGATCCATCATTTGCCACACAAAAACTGCTATGTTCGCAATCAAAATTATTACTGAGAAGTACTGCTTAAAAAAAGAAATTTTGTCGTCAGTTGCTTCTAAAACCATTTTATATCATCTTTTATGTATAATTCGAATAATTATTTAATATAATAAATTGATTTAACGAGTTATTTAAGGCTTGCTAAAATAATTAATAAATAAGTAGTAAAACTTTATTCACGGAAATTAAAAATTAAAATACTAATTAATGCTTATTTAAACTATGAAACTAGGTAAATCGAGTTTACACGACATAGCAAAGATACAACCGGATTCCGTGAAAAGAAGAAGAATTTCGAGTTATGACGCTTCTGGTGGCAACCATGATTGGATTGATATCAAACCCGGGGAAAAGGTTGTAATAGGCGAAGTGAACGATCCAGGTTGCATAACACATATTTGGTGCACGATTTTATGCAAATCACGCTATTATTTAAGGAATATCATACTTAGAATGTATTGGGATAACGAACAAGAGGATTTTCCAAGTGTAGAAGTCCCTATCGGAGATTTTTTCGGATTAGGTCATGCCAAACATAAAAATTACGTTTCTTTACCGTTCCAAATGAGTCCTCAGTGGGGAAAAGGATTTAATTGTTGGTGGCCGATGCCTTTTTCAAAAGGGTTCAAATTTACAATAGAAAACGATAATTCAAAAACGATGAGGTTCTTTTTTTATATCGATTACGAATTATATCAAGAAGGATTTGAAAACGAAAAAGATTATGGGCGTTTTCACGCACTCTGGCATCGAGAAAATCCAACTACGCCTAAAAAGAAAGATAGTACCACGGGCAAGAAATTTACTAAAATCAAGCCAAAAAACTATGCTTATAGTGGAAATAACATCGAAGACCCTCGATCTCAGAATTACAGAATTCTCGAAGCCATGGGGAAAGGTCATTTTGTAGGATGTCATTTAGATATTGATAATGTAACATTTCTCCCATGGTACGTAAATTGGCCAGGTGAAGGCGACGATATGATTTACATTGACGAGGATATCGAAAAAGGTGTTCCTACTCTACATGGTACGGGCACAGAAGATTACGTAAACCAGTCTTGGGCGCAATTTCAGAAATACCACGCTCCCTATCATGGTACAATCAAAGCGGGGGGAATAAATTGGTGGGGAAAAATTTCTTATTACAGATACCACATTGAGGATCCAATCTATTTTAATAAAAAAATTCTTGTAACCATTGAACATGGACACGATAATCATCGTAGAGATGATTGGTCGTCCACTGCTTATTGGTATCAGATAGAACCACACGATCCTACTTTGTTTCCGAAATTACTTAATAAAAAAGGAAGAAAACCTCGTTTCCACTTAGCACATATGGTTAGAAAAACATTTTGTATTGGCTTACTACTAACGATTATATTGGTGTGGATTTTTCTATAGTTATTTGACTTAATTGTTTAAAAAATAAGCTGAAAAAACCAACAAGTGAAAATTATAAGATATACTAATTTTTAACTAATATCTTGTCAGAAGTTTCTTTAATTAACGCAGTTGTTGGAATAATTCTTGCTTTAATCACTACTTTTTGTTTCAACATAGGTATTGTCTATCAAAAAAAGGGTCTGAAAGAAGCTGCATTAAAGGGTATTGAGATAAAAACAGAAGAAGGCTTCATCAGCATAATAAAGACATTTCTGAAGTTATTTAAAGTTAGATCATGGTTTATTGGTGCGATCTTAGGAGTCGCAGGTTGGTTTCCGTATATTATTTCTATTGGAATGGTTGGAGTTCTAGTTACGGAACCGGTTATGGCAACAGGCTTTATATTTTTTGTATTTGCAGCTATGAAAGTATTAAACGAGAGAGTTGGTATTATCGAATACATTGCAATAGGAATACTAACGGTTTCACCAATTCTTATTGGAGTTGCCGGGATATCTGATGTTGAACTAGATCTAGTCGAATTTGTACCTTCACTTGTTATATTTTTAACAATCTCCGTTTCCCTCAGCGTTATATCTTTGACAATCGCAAGGAAAAAAAGAGGTAAGAGCTCTGAGGGACTCTTTATTATGTTTGGAGGCGCTATCCTTTTCGCTCTCGGAGGCTCTGCTACAAACATATTAGCTCAAGCGTTAATTCAAGCAGGTGATTTTCAATGGTATACAATATTCCAATTACCTTTTGGTATATTCTGGTTTTTTTTTGCAGGAAATTACATTGTTTTGTGGATATTTTTAGGATTTTGGATGATGGCTATTTTTAACCTTAGTAGCCTTCCGTATTATCAAAGTGGGTTCCAGAAAGGGAAAATTCTTATAATGTATCCAATATTAGATTCAATTGCTTTATTATTTCCCATTTTTGCAGGTATTTTCGTATTTAAGCAAACTTTTGCGAATTTTCCGTTATTTTTTATCGCTTTACTTCTTACTGTTTTTGCTACAATTGTCTTAAGCAAGTACCAGGTTGCAATCGAGGAAATGGATATTACTGGTAACCCAACTAAGGAAGATCTACCTAGCTAATCAGAAACATCAATAAAATCGGGTTAACACTACAGATATTTTCTATTTTGAAATGATTATACTAAAATAAAATTGTTAAATTGACAATTCTTTAATCTATGTAATATATCAAATAGTACTTTATTAAAATAAATACATAAAAAATGTGAGTGACTTGAAGAAAAATAAAATAAAGCCAAGCGCATATTTATTTCCTATGCCTGTCGCGCTAATTGGGGCAAATGTAAATGGAAAACCAAATTTTGAGCCATTAGCTTATGTTGGTGTCGTCGAATATAAACCCCCTTTAATTTCAATTGCGTCCTACGAGACTCATTATACTAATATAGGAATAAAGGAAAATGGAGTTTTTAGCATAAACACTCCTTCTGAGAATATTATAAAGGGTACTGATTATTGCGGTATAGTTTCAGGAAAAAATGTAGATAAATCAGAAGTTTTTGATGTTTTTTATGGAGAACTTAAGACTGCACCAATGATAAGTCAGTCTCCACTAAATTTGGAATGCAAAGTAATTAAGACTATAAAAATCAGCGAATTTGTTGATATTGAGAAAAGCCATGAGTTATTTATTGGAGAAGTAGTGAACGCTTATGCGGATGACGAATATCTCACCGAGGGTGCTCCAGACATTTATAAATTTAAAACTTTCACATTTTCAATGGGACATTATTGGAAAGTAGGTGAAAAATTCGCAAAAGCATGGGAAGTTGGTAAAAATTATAAGTAAGGCTTCAAAAGAAATTAACGAAGAAAATCTTTAAAAGTTCCTATTTTTGTTAGTTTTAATAGAAATTTAATAACTAGTTATTTTTTTTTAGGATATTCTTAACATAAGCTATAATTTCATTACCAGAAACAGCTTTAACCAAATAACCATCCGCTCCTAATTCCTTACCTTTTTGAATATCTTCAAAAAAATTTTTTACAGAAAATAAAACTACAAGAATATTAGGATATCTTAACTTGATTTCGGTTAATATTTCGTACCCACTCTTGCCAGGGAGCATAATATCCAGTAAAATAAGTGCTATGTCGTCATGCTTTTCTTCTACTATGTCTAACGCATCGTATCCATTACTACAAGTAATTGTTTCATATTTCTCTAATTGTAGAAACTTTTCAGTTAAATGTGTAATATCTTCCTCGTCGTCTACTATTAAAATCTTTTTCACTGCTGACATTGAAATCCTTATTTCAGATAAATCTAATTTTTATTTAAAATTTGAATCTTTATTTAATACCTAATATAGTGTCATTTTAGTTATTTAAAAAGTATATATGATTCGCAGGTTTTGATCGCTAGGCTCGATCAATTTCTTTTGTTTAAAAGGGGATTGATTCCAATGCGATTAGGCATTAAGAGATTATAAATGTTCGATAATTGAACGAATGATCGATAGAACTTAATTATTTAATATATCCTTTACGTAAGATCGAAGCTCATTTCCTGAAAATGGTTTCGTTACATAACCATCAGCACCTAATTCCGTCCCTTTTTCCACATCCTCCTTAAAACTTTTAACTGTGAAAAGAATTACTTTAACATTGTTGTAGGAATCCTTCGATCTAATGGTTCTAAGAACTTCAAATCCGCTGAGCGCTGGCATCATAACATCTAACAATATCAATAGGATTTCGTTATATTTTTCTTCAAGAATTTTTAATGCTTCTTTACCGTTACTACATGTAAGAATATTGTAATTATCAAGCTGTAAAAACTTTTTAACGAGGCTAACTATATCAGGCTCATCATCACAAATAAGGATAGAATTTTTATCTGACATATTAAATCTTAATACTTTTTTTTAATCACTAATATTAAATTTCGTTTAATATATTAGATCAACTTATTTAACTAATTTATATGTATACTTTTTACTATTCTGAATTAAAATTCTATTATGTCGAAACACGATAGCACTCCGAAGTTCCCTAACTCTTATCTTGGGAATAATTCTCTAGACTATGATTCATCAATATGGATGGAGAGAAATCAAAAAAAAACTACGATCCTCTGTTTACAATATTTGTATGACGAAAGATTAGATATTCTAGAGAAACCGGATATTTTAAAAGATGAGCCTTCTTTCATTCTTGATTTAGGCTGTGGAACGGGATTTTCCACTGAGATTTTATTAGAGAGTGGTTTTAGGGTAGTTGGAGTCGATGTTTTAGACGACATGATTTCAAAAGTAAAAAATAAGAAGAATCACATGAAAAATCAAAACAATCTCGAGCTCATTTTGGCAGATATAAACTTTATACCTTTAAGAAGGTCTTCAATTAATCACGCAATTTCTATCTCAGCATACAATTTCATCACCCATAAAGCAGAATCGATTCGAGAAAAAACGAAAATTGCAAATAACACTGCAAAATATTTGTATACATTACTGAAACCAAATGGAAGAATTATAATTGAATTCTACCCCAAAGACGATAATGAACTGGATATATTTAGTTCGTCTTTTAAAACTAATGGTTTTACTGGGTTTGTCGTCAAACAGAATCCTAATCAGAAATCAGGACAGACTTTTCTATTGTTAAAGAAGCGGTTATTATATATATCACAATAATAATTGGAAAAAAAATCGGTATGAAAAATGAAGAGAGTCCAGAGCATTGATATGATTCGAGGTTTTTGTATATTCCTTATGGTGCTCGGACACTTGCTTGATTGGTGGATAATAAAACAAGATAGATGGTTAATATTTTATTTGTTCTCGTTTTTAGCGCCAATAGCTGCTACGGGTTTTGTACTAGTATCTGGCTTCAGTGCAGCAATATCGTATAAAAGTAGAGCTAAAAAGGCAGAAACTTCTATTGATATTACTTTGACCCAAGCTAGAAATATCTATTTAATTAGAGCTTTATTATTATTGGGAATAAGTTTAATTTATAATACTGCAATTGGTTTAGCCATGAACGACTTGAGGTGGATTTGGGCCTGGAATGTTCTCCAAACGATTTCAATTTCTCTCTTATTGGCGTGGCCTTTATTACGCACCCCAAAATACTTGCGAATTGGTTTAGGAATTGGATTATTAGTTTTGAATGAACTGCTTTCACCATTTTTACTTACATATAGCGGTCAACTAAATATTTATGGTGTTTTATTCCACATTTTATACCATCCGATAGAAGCATTTACGATTTTGTCTTATTTCGCAATATTCATAATTGGAACTGTAGTTGGTGATTTCTTCTTTGACATTAATATAATCAAAGATCAAAAAGAAAGGAAGAATACTATTAAACGCGTGTTTTTACGGACGATATTAATAGTAGGGATAATATTTACTTCATTCGGAATTATATATCGTTTTTATGATTTTATTTATCGCCGAACTCTTTCGGCTATGTTTTACTCGATTGGAGGGATTCTTATTTTACTCTCAGTTCTCTTATATCTCGAAGAATTTGAGAAAATTAAACCGAAAAAAAGGTACAGGTTTTTCTATTATTTCTCATTTTACTCTTTTACTATCTATATTGCTCACGATCCGTTGTTTTTTATATTTTTTCAGCAATTGAACGCTATAAATATCTGGCTGGCTGTTATCGGATTATTTGTAGTGATCACTTTAATGCTAAAGGTTATGCACAAAAAGTTAGGAATAAAAGGCTCTTTAAAAGCCCAGTTGGGTATCTTAAGTTTAATTATCGCAAATAAAATCGAACAAAGGAAAAGTAGAAATTAGAAAATTAAGGTCTTTAAAGGTAGCAATGATAAAATTTATTACAATTTAATGATTTTTCAAACTACTCAATTAAAAAAAGTTTAAAAAATGCAGCAAGCACGAATAAGACTCAGCAGCACTCAATTACCTGCTTTGAAAGCTGTTTGTGAGCAAATAGAAAGCGTGTGCAAGAATCAAGGAATTAGAAAACTAGGACCTATTCCTTTACCTACAAAGAGCTTACGAGTTCCTGTAATGAAAGCACCTTCTGGGCAAGGTACCTCGACTTGGGCAAAATTCGAGATGAGAATTCACAAACGACTTTTTGAAATAACTGCCAACGAACGTTCGATGCATCTTATTATGAAAATTCAAATTCCTGAGACAGTTTTAGTAGAAATTGAGTTAATGTAATAACACTTCTTTCTTTAGGTTTTTAACATCTTTCAAAAGAATTAATATAGTTTGAATTTATCAATAATTTATGCCCTTTACACCATTTCATTTGGGTCCGGGTTTCCTTATTAGTTTAACATTTCTTTCTTTCATTGATATTCCTACTTTCTTAATAGCGAGTGTAATTATTGACCTTGAGCCTTTTTTAGTTTTGGTTTTTCACTTAAATTATCCACTTCATGGTTTTCTCCATAGTTTTTTAGGAGGTTTTATCGTCGCCGCTCTTTTAACGATGGTTATGAGTAAGATTAGGAGGTACTTCACGCCTTTGATTACATTTTTTAAAATAGAACAAAATTTTTCGTTCAAAAAAATATTATTTTCGAGCATTTGTGCAATTTTCCTCCATATATTATTAGACTCTCCAATTTACTTGGATATTCGACCGTTTTTCCCGTTTGAATTTAACCCTTTTTATCGAAGTACCGTCATGCCTGGCTTAATATTGTATTTAATTTGTGCTTGGTGTTTCATAGGAGCAATATTAGTATATATAATTAGACTGTTTCAATATAAAATTAAAATTAGAAAATTATCCACTTAAAATTTTTAGCATGAATTTAAATCAATAGGTAAATTTTATGTTTTTAAGACAGTGAGCTCTTAATGAATTATGACAGATTATCATACTAAAACATTTTACGGACAAAAGTCTAGCATTACCCTTACAAGCCCTTCTAAGGCGGTTCCGTATATTTTCCTGAGTTGTATAAATCGGAAGGAAGATGGGAAATGGGAGAACACATCGGAAGGGGAAGGGAAAACTGTTAAAATTAGTATTGAAGAAATTATTTGTATATTAGAGGTTCTTCTTAAAAAGAGCGCAAATTGGAGAGGTTTCCATGTCTTTAAAGAGCGTAAAACAGAAATTTATGTAGGCTGGGAAAAAGAATCTCGGGAAGTAATTCAAATTAAAATTGGGGAATATATTAAGAAACTCCGTTTTCCAAATCTAAATTTCTTCACCTTAATGCTTGAACATATATTAAACGAAAAAATTGAATGCGCTACGAGCGGAAAATCCAAGAAGAAATCAAAGGACGATGCTACTCCGGAAGAGGGCGATTATGGCATATTTTCTGAACACATAATAGCTAGAGACGGATTACAAGTAGTAGAAACTACGGAATTTGGTGTTTCAGAAGAAACAATCGAGATTGAAGCAAAAGTTAAAGTAGAAAGCCCTAAAGCTCTTTTAATAACATTAGAATCGGATAAAGAATTTTGGATTCCAAAAAGCACAATTCACAACAATTACGATGTGGAAAACAAAAAGAAACTGCAAACACTTATTGTAGATAAATGGATTATAGAAAAACAAAGAATAGTCAAATGACAAATAAAGATATAAGTGAAAAATTCTATGGTAAGCCCTTATTTGTGAATTTACTATTATTAGTTATAAATCTTTTTTTGTTTGTATTCAAGCTTATAGTTTCTAGTTTAAGTGGAAGTTTAGCCCTTCAAGCAGATGCTTTTGATAATTTAACAGATATTATTATGGTTTTTGCAGCTATAGTTGGAATTTACTATGCAAAAAAAAAACCTAATAAAAAGTTTCCATATGGCTATTACAAAATCGAAAATATAATAAGCCTCATTATTTCAATGGTCATATTTTTTACGGCTTATAACATAATTACTACATCGTTCTCTGAAATTTCTGGAACCATTGCTGGATTTCCAAAACAGATAATAGTTACACCTCCTATTTTTCTTTTTTTAATAATCTCTTTACTAATTTCGTTCTTATCAACTATTTATTTAAAAATAGTTGGAAAACAGACAAAATCACCAATAATTCAATCTCAAGCAACTGAAAAACTCTACGATAATCTGATATCTTCTTCAGTAATAATCGGATTTATAAGTGCTTTATTTGGTATAAACCTTGTAGATTCAATTATTAGTTTAATTATTGCCCTGCTTATCATCAAAGGGGGATATGATATTTTCTTAGCGTCTACTAAAACACTATTAGATGCAGTGATTGATTTTGATAAAAGAAATGAACTCTATAAAATAATAGATAGCTTTCCAAATGTTAAAGAGATTGAAAACATTGAAATTCGCTCCTACGGGAGATATATTTTTGTTGAAACTGTAATTGAATTAAATAAAGAACTTCATTTACATCAAGTAGAATTATTAAAAAATACACTATCAGTTAAAATAAAAACAGAGTTCCCTGAAATCTTTAAAATTATAATTATTTCTCAGGCTCAACCAAAAGAAATTATTAAAATTGCTGTGCCCTTACTGGACGACAACGGTTTAAATTCTAAAATTTCTGAGCATTTTGGAGAATCTCCTTTCTTTTCTATCATAGAATTGCAAGAAGAAAATAATCAATTTAAATTAATCAATTATCATATTGTCCCAAATAAGTTTAAAGACGAAGAGAAAAGGAAAGGAATTTTGATTTCTGAGTGGTTTTTAGAAGAAAAAATTGATAAGCTTTATCTAAAAAGCGATTTGAAAAAGGGTCCAAAATTAATCTTAGAAAGTAGCTTAGTTCAAATGATAATTACTGAATTTGAAAGTTTACATGAGATTGTCGAACAAGAAACACAAATTTAAGTCTTAGAATAAGAAATATTTACCTAAGAACATTTAATTATTTACTTAAACTTTTAATTGATTTCTATGGAACTGTCTATTAACCTGTTAAAATTAATTGCGTTAAATGTATATGATGCCATACATCCGATCTTAGGCTCTAAAAAGGCGGCAGAAAAGGCTCAGAGGGGTGTAGGAGGTGATATTTCAATGCAAATAGACCTTATTGCGGAAAATATCGTTATTAACACTTTAGAAAATGAGAAAATAAATCTATTGTTAATTAGCGAAGAATTAGGCGAAAAATATATAGGAAATAAAGAAGAAGCAATTAAAAGCCAAAATGTTTTAATTATCGATCCTGTTGATGGTTCTAATAACGCAGTAAGAGGAATCCCATACTGTTCTATATCAATCGCCTATGCAAGAGGTAAGAGTATAAAGGACATAAAAAAAGCTGTCGTATTAGATTTAGTTTCAAAAGACATATATTGGGCTGTTAAAGGAGAGGGTGCTTACTTAAACGATAAGAAAATTCATGTTTCAAATCTGAACCTTTCAGATAATTGCTTTTTTGAGCTGAACCTTCCAAAAAAAAACGCTTTTCAATATTTAAGTGAACTAAAACCAATTATTGAACGATTCCATCGTATCAGAATACTCGGGAGTAGTGCTTTAACCTTATGCCAGGTTGCCAAGGGCAGTATGGAAGCTTTTATTAATTTACGAGAATCTAACAGGTTAGTTGATGTTGCTGCTGGCCTTCTAATACTCAAAGAAGCAAAAGGTCAATTTTTCTCTCTTGATGGAAGCGAGCTTGATCAAAAACTATCTATAGCCTTAAAATTTCCATTTGTAGCTTGCAATGCGAATTTAGAACCATTCTTGAGAAACGAGTTAAGTAACAATTCTTAATACGGGACATTAATAGGATATTTGCCGTATTTTCTCTTCACATTTTGCATGGCTTCAAATCTATCAACTGTAACAGCTGGATGGATACTATGACCAGAACTAAATATGTATCCCCCGCCTGGCGCTAATTCTCGTATTAACCTTTTAGCATAATCTTCAATCTCAGAAATTTTGCCTAAAGCAAGCATAACAGGACTTAGATTACCTACAAGAGTAATTTTATCGCCAAATTTTTCATTTAACTTAAATATATCATACTCCAAGTTAGCTGTAGTTGATTCAATGGGATGTATTGCATCCACTCCGCAGTTTATAATGTCTTCAAAAATCTCTAAGAGATCCCCATCTGAATGTAGAAGAATTTTGCAATTATGCTTATGAGCTGCATCACATATTTGTTTTAACCATGGAAATATGTGTTTTCGATATAAGCTCGGTCTCATGAATAGTCCGTTTTTAAATCCGTAATCGTCCCAAAGTAACACCATTTTGGCATCGTTTTCCGCTAAGATTTTCACTAGCTCCACTGTGAAAGTTCCTCTGTCGTCAAATATCCTCTTCATTTGCTTCTCGTTGCCTACTATTCTTGAAAATGTTTCCATTCCAAAACCCTCCCAAGAGCATTCCATAAGAGCACCAGTTGAAGGGATAGAAAAAACTGTGTCATTTATTTCTTTTTGAGCACTTCTTCCTGATAGAAATTGATCCATTCGAGTTTTTAAATTTGGGTCTGGCCGTTCCCAACTTTCGTAGTCCTCAAACGACTCAAAATGCCCTCCGTGGTAAGTTAACATCATAGTTTTATCTTCAGCATATTCATATTTCATTACTCTACCATACTCATCGATGTATCCTCCCTTAAACATTTTTCGGGGAAATATACTTACGTAACTAAGAACTAAATCTATTCCTGCTTTACTAAAAAATTTGTATGTGTTTTTGTAACCACGACTACCGCTAAGATTTATACCATAATGTTTTATTATAGTATTGTTTGTAAAAGCGCTTTCAAAAGCAGGCACTCGATCTGGTTCTTTGTGCTCAATAGTAGTTAAAACTCTTTCTGGAGCGTTCATTATATCTCTTATTGATAATTTTTTATTAAAATCTTTAATTACATTAAGAAGGTCTTTAAAATATATAAAAGTTTAATTTTACAAATTTGTAGAGCTGATTCCGATTTGAGCGAATTTAAAAGACTAACTACGGATTTCTTTTCAAGAGGTACGGTTGAAGTGGGTAAGGATCTGTTAGGTAGATACCTAATAAAAGAAACAAATAAAGGAGCTATTATAGGAGAAATAAAAGAAGTCGAAGCGTATTTAGGTCCAAATGATAAAGCGTGCCACGCTTATAACTACAAAAAAACCGAAAAAACAAAAGTTATGTATATGAAACCTGGTACTTTTTACGTGTATTATATTTATGGTACTTATTTCTGCTTAAATGTCATTACTGAGCCAATAAACAACCCCTGTGCTATTTTTATAAGAAACCTTCGTCCAATAGAAGGAATTGATTTAATGTTGGAAAATCGCAATGTAAAAATCGGAAGGAATTATAAGAATTTGGTTGATGGACCAAGCAAATTATGTATGGCATTTAATATCACCAAAGAAAAATATAACGGGGAAGACTCTTGCACGGAAAATTCAAAACTCTATTTTGCTCAAGGAAAAAAGATTTTAGATAAACAGATTATTTTAGGAAAAAGAATTGGGATAGAATATGCTGAAGAAGACAAAGATCGCCTTTTACGCTTTACTTTAGAACAAGAATTATAAAAAACCTGGATTTCGACTCCAATTCAAATGCTATGACCTTATAATATGCTCCTCCACGACCTTACCATAAAGCGTGAACATCTAAACTTACGATTGCTCCATCCCTGGCCTGATCGGGTTTGTTATTACGAGCTTAAGCATTCCCTACGGAAAACCCTGCTCTGACACCCACCATCATGGGGATCGCTTCGTCGAAACATAAAATTGGATAACATTTCTCATGGAACCTGAATCCAAGCAATTTGAGCTAAAGACCATGTTACTCTCCGTCCAGTATAGGACTTCAGAACGGGCCTAATGTTCCAAGAAAAAAAATGAATGCATTAATAAAAACTTGATGAACTACCAATAATGGGAAAGGGTAAAGATAAGGATTAATCTAATGCTACTTCTTTATTGATTCTACGGCGTAAAATCGATAAAAATTCTTCAGTATCTGGAAACACATAAGTAATGTTGTCTCCATCGTCATCAATTGTAACCTCTTTGAAAAACTTACCATCTATTTTCACTTTCATATCGTTTAATATCATACCAAAAGAATGTTAATCGAATTTCAAAAAACTACATAACATGGAAGTAATACTACCTTCTAATTACCATTCTTGTTGCTATTTGCTACTATAGCGTTTACAATTTGTGGTATGACTTCGCGAGGAAAACTATGACCCATTCCATCCAAAATCAATAACTCTGCTTCGGGTATTTCTGTAGCGATTTCTTTACCTGCTTCAACTGAGTTAAGTGGATCTTCTCTCCCATGAATAACAATTGTAGGAGCTCGTATTGCTGCAAGTTTTGGTTTTAGATTACCGGGAACAGCCATCGCTGCTAATTGACGCGTTACCCCTTCAGGGTAATAACCACGATCATAATCGTTTGCCATATACTCTCTTGATTGATCTTCGTCATAAGGAAAAGTTCCGTGAATGAGGCGACCGCGTTTGACCATTTCTTCAATATATGCCTCGCGTTCAGAAGGAACAGGTGCAAAGAATTGCGCCATGATTTCTGGCTTCGATTGAGGTAGATCGGGATTTCCAGTCGTACTCATGATTAACGTGAGAGATAGCAACCGAGATGGGTGTTTATATGCTAGAACCTGTGCGATCATTCCCCCCATGGAAGCACCGCAGATGTGTGCTTTATCTATATTTAGAACATCCAAGACACCAACAGCGTCACCTGCCATGTCCTCTAAAGTGTACGGTACTTTAGGTATTTCTCCATGAGTATAGGCGGCACTAATCTCCACAAAGTTTGGCATACCTGCATCTTCAAATTTTGTTGACAAACCTATATCTCTGTTGTCGAATCTGATGACAAAAAAGCCATGATTTGCTAGATTCTCGCACATTTCATCTGTCCAAGCAAGTAATTGGCTTCCCAGTCCTGCTATCAATAACAACGGTTTTGAAACCGGGTCACCGATTGTTTCATATTCAATTTCTATATTATTTACTTTCGCTTTTGGCATTATTGATATTTCTCATTTATTTCTTTAAACTTATTAAATAGGGAATGTAATATTAAGTTAAACTTTATGTAAAACCAAAAATAAGCTAGAATATTGTTTAATTATCATAAAATAATGAATTTTGAGGGATTACTATGTCTGAAAATATTATTTATCTCGATACCGAAACACTTGAAAGTTTCATGAAAGATGTTTTCATAGGGCTTGGTGTGCCTAAGGACGACGCCCACATTATAGCTGAAGTATTAATTGCTTCTGATATTAGAGGAATTGATACCCATGGAATTCAGCGCTGCAAAATGTATTTTGATCGTATAAAGGCAGGAATGTATGAAGTGAAAACAAAAATTGATGTTATAAATAATGGCCCTACGACAGCCCTTTGGGACGGAAATTGTGGAATGGGACATGTTATTGCGTATAAAGCCATGGAAACAGCAATTGAAAAAGCGAAAAAGTATGGACTAGGCTCCGTAGCAGTCCGAAATTCAACTCATTTTGGTATCGCTGGTTACTATTCACTCATGGCAATTAAGGAAGGAATGATTGGTTTTGCGGTAACTAACGCGCGACCCTCTATGCCCCCCACATTTGGAGTTGAACCTATGCTTGGTACAAATCCTTTAACTGCTGGTGCGCCAACAGATGAGGAGTTCCCCTTCTTAATTGATTGTGCTACTACTATTGTTCAAAGGGGTAAAGTAGAGTTATATAATAGAATTAATAAACCTTTACCTGATGGTGTTGTAATAACAGACGAGGGAAAGACGGAAACTGACCCCGCTATTATATTGGAAAATATGAGTAAAGGTAAAGCTGCTTTACTGCCTTTAGGTGGTAAGGGAGAAGAAACTTCTGGTTATAAAGGTTATGGTTACGCCACTTTGGTTGAATTGTTATCAGCAGCCTTACAAGATGGAATATATCTTAAAGACACAATAGGAATTGTAGAAGATGGTCAAAAAAGATTAAAAGTGGGACACTTCTTCTTAGCAATTAATATCGAGAGCTTTCTCCCTCTTGAAGTTTTTAAAAAAACAGCAGGAAACATCATGAGGGGTCTTCGATCTTCTAACAAAGAACCTGGAGCAGACCGAATTTATACAGCTGGCGAAAAAGAATATGACGCGATGACAAGTAGAGGAAAAATGGGAATTCCTCTTAATAAAAGTTTACAAGACGATATAAAAACTATGCAGAAAGAATTAAGGTTGTTTAACTACAGTTTTCCATTCTAATTATTTAAATATAACGCCCTCAGTGCGTCCTTTTATGGGTTCAGAATGAAGAATTATCTCGTTTAAATTTTCTATTTTTAGCGTATTTTTTATTTGCTGCTCTACTTCTGTTATCAAAGTATGAACTCGCGATATATTGAGAGTACCGTCAAAAAACACATGAAGTTCGAGCATGCAAAAATCGAGGGCAGCCCAAAATTCCAAACCATGATAGCCTTTAACCTCTGGAATCGATTTCAATAGACTATCTAAGGAAGATTGAATTGCTTTCTTCTTTTCAGGTTCAATAGGAGTGCATATTAGATGATCTGTTAAAGATTTTTTCAGCGTAGACTGGGATTCTAAGTGAGTAATTATTCTCGATATAAATGGAACTTGCTCCTTTAGTTGTTCTTCAAATAAACTGCTTAATTCGTGAGCCTCCTCTAATGATAAACTATCATCAACAACTATAGCTAATGATAAGAAGTAATTGTTTTTAATTCTAAACACATTCAAGTCTTTAAAATCTGATATCTCTTTAAATTCACTTTTCATAGTATACAGCAAATTAACTATTTTTTCTCCGAGCGAAGATTCTCCACTTAAAGGATTCATTTCAACTAATGTCTCTACATTATAAGACGGAAAAAATTTCTTGCTCAGCGCTCGAATATTTTTTGTAATTTCATTCGCATGTACTACAGATATATGGTCTTCAACAGAGAGTCTTATTTCTAAAAATAGAGTGTTACCACTAAATCTCACTTTTAAATCCTCAACACCGTTTACATGATCAAGATTAAAAACACTTATCTTAATTTCTTCTATAATAAGTGAATTTATTGGGTTTACATCTAGTAAATCTTTAATTCCTTCTTTAGAAAGGATGATCGAACTTATAATTATCAATATGGAAAGAACAATACTAAAATAGGGATCTAAAAATTTTATGCCAAAAAATAAAGCAATGAAAAAGTTAACTATAACTATAAGTGCTCGAAGAGAGTCTTGGAACAAATTTAAACCTTGAATTTTTAGGGATAAACTATTTTGTTTCTTTCCTTGCCATATTAATATTCTAGAAAATACTAAATTGATGATAAATGATATAATTAGAATAATAAAGCCCACATCGGGATTGATAATTCCATAGGAGCTTGTTACAATGGTTTGAATTGCTATAAAGATAAGAACGCTATAAACATTGATTAAAATAATACTTTGAACCAATCCACTTAACGAATCGATTTTAGAATGACCGTACATATGTTCGAAATCAGGGGGTTTTTGACTGACATATATCGAATAGATCGTAAGAAAAACAAAAAAGATATCAGTAAGAGTATCAACTGTTTCAGACAAAAAGCTTAAACTACCCGTTAATATAACTCCTGCTAACTTTAATGATGATTGGAGTAAAATGACGAGAAAAGCAATAATGCCATATTTGATCTTAATATTCATAATTTTCATAGAATTTCTTATTTATGAATAAAAAGCTTAAATTAATACTGAGAATTAAATATTTGGCAATAAAAATAAAAAAAAAAGTTATTATAGATCTCTGGGAATGCTAATTTCGAGATCTGTAATTGGATAAGAAGCACAAGGATGAAAATAGTTGAATTTTTTATCTGCACCTTTTCTCCAATCAGAAACTGGATTTATATATACTTTACCAGCTATCAGAAGAGATCGACAGAAACCACATTCACCAGATCGGCATTTCGAGGGTGGATTTAAGTTTGCCCTTTCTAAAGCTATCAAAACAGACTCAGTAGCTATTGCAGGTATTTCCTTTGTTAAATCACCAATATGAACTTTTATCTTAAATATTTTCTCAGCAACTTCTTTAGGGAAATCTGGATGAGTTAGAATATCCTTTACTTCACCAAAGGCTTCTCTGCGAATTTGTTTAACCGGCAAGTTAAACTTTTTGAGCTCTTCCTCAACGAAATTATACATGATTTGCGGACCGCAAATGAAAAAAGTACTTGACCTTGCATCGCAATATTTCTCAATTATCTCTTTTGTAATGAAACCCTTTTCACATCCTTCTAATGTAACAATATCGCTACTTAAAATATGAACAACTTTAATTTTCGCGGGATTTTTCTTTTCCATCTCTTTGAATTCGTCGTAGAAAATGATATCTTCCTCCTCGGAACTACCGTATAACAACATTAATTTAGCATCAATTGTCCCATCTATTATTGCTTTAGCTATCGATCGAAATGGTGTGATACCAGAACCTCCAGCAATTCCTACTATTTGGGTTAAATCTCTTAATTTTTCGTAATAAAAGAATCCTTCTGGTCCAGAGCTCTCAACCTTCGTACCTACTTTCCAATTATCCAAGATATATTGCGTTAAAAATCCGCTCTCTTCTTTTCGAATAGTTAATTCGTAAAATCCTTTTAATGAATCTTTAGGCGACGATGCTATAGAATAGGGGCGAGTAATCCGCACTCCCTCTAAATCTACTTTTAAGCTTATGTATTGACCCGGTCTAAAGTAGGCTAATTCCTTTGTTTCAGAATCGGGATCTGGAACAAGATTGTAGGTTTTCGTAGATTTAGTTTCTTCTTTAATCCCGTCAATTAATAAATATTGTCTTTCAGGGTGTAATTTCCGCATTAGATCCATAATTGGATCTTCTCTTATTGGTTCACTCGAAGCTCTCTCGAATCTTTTTTTACGGTTAGACATCAGTTTAGTAAATGCAAATAAATCTCTTGTGTTGGATTTGACTGTTACCTCTAGTTTATCTTCGTTTTCTTTACTCATACTTTATCACGCTCCTTCAATATTTTTTGTAATGTTAATTGTGCCGACATCACTCCATCATTTAATGCACTACTATACCCGTGTAATCGTCTGTTAAATCCTCCTGCAAATTCTAATCCTTCAATATAAACATCCCTACCCATACTCATTAATCTCGGTACCATTGAGTCCCAAGATTCAGGCTCATAACCATAAAATATTCCATTATATAGCTTTGCATATCTTGCGAAGGTAGCAGGAGTAGCAATTTCAATTTCTTCGATGTGTTCTCTAAGAGAGGTCCCGGTAGCTTTTTCAAACTTAGTTAGTAATTCTTCAGCTAATTTATTCTTGAGATTTACATAATCCTCGGGCTTGACATCTTTCCAAGCTTCGGGTCGAAATAGTGTCGTTATATTTAGTAAGCAAGTTCCTGGAGGTGAACAACCGGGAACAGCATTATTAAGAACAGTGCAAGCCAATCCTTTAGGAGCTTGAAGCTTCGTCCAAGAGTGATAAATGTCCTCAGTATTCATATTATTCATAATAAAGTAACCATAACTGTTCAATCCTAATTCCTCTGCTGAAGCGTCTAATCCCGCATAAAGAACAAAACCCGTTAATCCGTGGATTCGGGCATTAACGTCTTTATAAGCGATTTCTGGAACTTCTGACTGGGGATATATCAGTTGATTATAAACTAGGGTTTGTGTAGCGTTAGAAATAACATAATTAGTTTTTATTTTATCCCCGCTAGAAGTTTCAACTCCAATAATTTTTCCTCCTTCAACCAGGATTTTGTCTACTGTAGTGTTATACTCAATTCTCCCTCCAAATTCTCGTATTTTGGCATCAATAGCTGTAGTATAACCATGGGACCGATCAGTAGGAACCCATCCTCCAATTTCAGCATAAGTCAAGGTCATTGCTGCAAAGATTGTAAAATTCATCCTACTCATAGGGAGTCCTAAATAAGCCCAATACGCGTTTAAAATTTGCTGTGCCTTTTCAGGAATTCCTAATGCGTTTTCTACTTCAGTAACAGAATAAGCTGCTGTTTTAAGAAAATTTGAATGTTCTCTAAGTAACACTCCTTGATCTGGCCTTCCTTTCATACTACCAATATACGCAAAAGCCTCCCCAATCTCTTCGGCAACTTTAAAAAAGTTTTCTACAGACTTTTTACTACCTGGTACCTCCTTTTCGATAGTATCGACAAAATTTTCAACTCCGAATGGCATTTGAACATCCATTTCCTCTCCAGGGTCGGTCGTGATAAGTCTAAATGCTTCTGGAACTTGAACGAATTTAGTATCTATTTTTAGTTTGTCTTCAAACATTCGTCTAATGCTTCCTTTATTCGATTCTGGTCCGAAACTAGCAAGTTCATGAAGCGATGTTTCAAATTCGAATCTTCCACGAACAAAGCTAGTAGCAACACCCCCAGGTAGATTATGTTGTTCTAAACATAAAACTTTTATTCCTTGCTTTGCTAAAAACGCCGTTGCGGCTAATCCGCCATTACCTGCACCAATAACTACCACATCATATGAATCCTCAATTCTCTGTTTTTTACTCTCGCTCATAATCTCTTTCTCTTTTTTATTAATTTTTTCAGATTATAATTTCATAATTCTTGATTTGTTTTAAAGAGTATAATAACTTTTTATAATTCATTTGGAATTACCTTGAATACATAAACAGGAGATTCTGTTAAATTTTCAGGAATATTGATAACCAAATCTTGTTGATCCTGCTCCCATCTTAGTTGATTATCATAACCAAGCAACATGATTTTTGAATTCTTAGGAATGGTTAATGTTAATATCTTTAACGTTTTTCCTATTGGGTTATTTAAAAGATGTATATACAATAATTCATTTTTATATGTAAATCTAATTTCGAGTTTATCCAAAGTGTTGCCCTCAGCTCTTTCCCAAGGACGAGTGCCATAAATTCCCTCTCCGTTAATCTCTAACCACTGACCAATCCCAAGTAATACTTCTTTTTGAAGTTCAGGTATTGTTCCGTCTGGCATAGGTCCAACATTTAATAAAAGGTTCCCGTTTTTACTAACGATATCTACAAGCATCCTAATAAAGTCTTTTGAAGTTAAATAATCTCCTTCTTTTTCCGTTTTATTATACCCATAAGAATTTCCAATACCTCGATTTGATTCCCATTTCTTCTTTTTAATAATTCTATAGCTTTTATACTCGGGTGTAGTATAATCGTAAAAAAAAGTCCTATTCATCTTGTACACCTTACCATCTTTATGAAATATCTTATCCCAGCGATCATTTATTACACCATCTGGATACTTGTTATAATAGTATGCGAAAAGTTCGAAAAGATCAAGAAGAGGTGGTGCTCCGATGTCACTCCATAATATAGAAGGTTCGTAATCATCAATTAATTCATACCAGTGGTTTTTAACATATTCGGTATATTCAGGTGTAGTGATACCATTAATCATATCACTCGTACGAGCATCAATTGGCTCCTGGTTGAAGGTCCAGTCAAAAGAGGTGGAGTAATAAAATCCCATTTTCATTCCTTTACTTTTTACCGAATTTGTGAGTTCACGAACAATATTTCTATTAGAAATATAGTTTTCTTTCATAGGATTTGGATACTTGCTTGGCCACAAAAGAAATCCATCGTGATGCTTTGTTACAAGCACTACATATTTGGCGCCTGCATTTTTGAATAATTCAGCCCATTCCTGTGGATTCCACATTTCTAATTCTTCGTTGAATATTGGTACGAAATCATCGTAAGAAAAGTCTTCACCATATTCTTTATTGTGATACTCTTGTGTTAGACTTCCAGAAATCCTCAATGTATTAAGATACCACTCTGCATACGGATTATTTCTAAAGTAATATTCCTCTCCCACTTCTGGTGACTCTGTGAAGCTTAACCCTTTAGCTGCGAATGCAGGTACGGAATACAACCCCCAATGAATAAAAATCCCGAACTTTGCGTCTTGAAACCAATCAGGTACTTCATGCTTTCTAATTGATGTTTTTGTAGGTTCAAAATTCATTGTTAAATTCTCTTAGTTTTTTTTCTTTTTATCTCAAATATGCATGATTGCCTATTTATTCTAATAATTATAAAAAAAAATTGTTCTATTAAAAAATTATATTATTTAAAGTACTTTTCAATAGTAATAGTAAAAATCTTTTTAGAATGAGCCATTAATTGACATAAAACAGGAAAAGAAATCTCAAAAAATCTCTTAATGTTTCTCTATTACGCTTTTTCTAAGCATTTTAATAGGTTTTTATTTACTAAAGAAAAAAAAAGATTTGGTTATTTTTTAAATTATTCTGGTGGCTTGAGCCCTAAAATATCCATTGCTTCGATAACTGAGGACATGACTTCGATCTGATATTTATAGCCTTCAATGCGCTCTGCGAAAAAAAGTAGCTGTTCATTTGCTTGGGCAAGATATTCTTTAAGTTTCCCTTCTTTTATTTCATCCGCGATTACTACTTTGTATCCTTCTTTGGTTGCAGCGACAGCATTATTTAGGAGTCTCTTAGAAAGGGACTTATCTTCTGGAAATTTTTTCGAAGCTTCAATGAACAATTTCCCTGTTTCAGAGGCTTTTGCATGAGGAAACCATACTGTAGTCATAACTATTACCATCAATATCACCTTAAATAATTAATATTTTATTAGATTCGCATCATTTTTTGACAAAAATGACAATAAATAGATGTGTTTTATCTGTATAAAAATATTGCTGCGATTTCAGAAAAATTTTAGAAAAAATCTTGTAACAGTGTTAACCTATATATTCCAATGCAAATTAATAGAAATTAATCATTTCAATAGGTTTTTACAAAATTAAGTACTTTTTTTTATCGTATAATTAAGAACAAATAGAGATGTAATTTTAAAATGAAAATAGAAGAAACAGAAAGAATTGGGAAAATCTGGTTTGAAGATATGTGGAGTAAACCAGATTTCGAAATAGCAGATAGAATTATTGATCCAAATTATAAACCTGATTGGATTCACATTGATGCTATTGGCTCCGCTCTTGTGAAACACGAAATCGATCATTTTCGTTCAATTTTTTCAGATTTAGAACAAAAAGTAATTGAAATAAAAGGCGAAGAAAATAAGGTGTGGGTAAGGTATAAAGCCCACGCAACTCACATGGGTGATGCTTGGGGTTTTAAACCCACAAATAAAGAAGTTGATTTTGAAGCTGCGGCTATTTTGTACATTAATGAAAAGGGAAAAGTATACGATATGTGGGAAGCATATTGCTTTTATGATATACTCACTAGTATGGGATTAGTTCCACCATTTTGGGAGTTACACAAATTTATTTTGGATTATAAATCAAAATAAAAAATATCAGTAATATGCTGCTCTCTTTAATAAACTCATTCAATACAACCAGAATTTACTATTGAATTATAGTTTTCTCTGGTTTTCTTTGCATCATGCCCTGAACAAACCATTTGGCAAAAACCGCAACTAGCTCGAAAATCTTCCACGGGTTTATCATTACGACCTATATATGAATTTTCAACTAGTCTATATACGTTTTCAGCTTCAGCACCACCCTTCTCAACAGCTTTAGCAAACATATTTTGAACATAACTTGCAACAGTATCATCAAGAGGAAGTCGTTCTATATCGTCGAACCGAAAGGGTGACCAAGTTGACCATTCTTTAAACTTATTTTGTCCGGACATACCGGTACAAACAGCAATACAATAAGCATAATTATTTCGTTTAGCTATAGTCTCTTCAATTCCTGCAATAATTATGGTTTCTTCATCATCTTTTGCAAAAAATCCTCCTTGACACGATTTTTCGCAGAGTCTACAGTTGACACACGGATTTTCTGCTAAAGGTTTATCAGCTTTTAATTTAGCCGTTGTAATAATCGAATTCAATAATACTCTTGCTCCATAATTTTCAGTGATTAAATTTCCACTCCATCCAATCCTTCCCACACCCGAAGCCACAGCAACACACCTGTGTGATAGAGAAGGTACAAGATTCATAGGCGTTTTTCTCAGGCCACCTAGCATCAACTTTTTCAATGAAGAAAGTGTTTTTTTTTCTTTTTCTGTTAGTTCCACGCTCTCATCTTTCTCTTTGTTTATTAGATCAATTAATGTTCTTAGCGTAGAAACTATAATTTTACCTTTAGTACCAATATTTCTATAATCGTAATTACAATCGCAATTATATGCTTCAAAACCTTTTTCCTCGAGAAATAGTTTAATTTTTTCAGCTATTTTTTTCAGCTTCTTAGTATTAAGACCTTCTTCAAGAAGCAATGGGTTATGATCTTCTTTAGAAAGGTATTTTTTTACTGCATCATCACTAAACTTCATAGCAATACTTATTACAGATTGAGCTCCGGGTAATAAAAAGTTTGGGTTAGAAAAATCTTTATCTTTAATACTATCGGCAGAGCAAATACCTACCAAATCCGCACCAACTTCTAAGGCTAGCTTTTTAATTTCTCCTTCAATCATAATAACTCACATAATGTAATTAATCAAATGATATAAAAAAAATTATTTTATTATCCAATTTTAATAATTTAGCTGCTTGCTTGCCTTCTTGGAATTTTTGATTGAGCTTTTAAATTTTCATGCAATACCTTTGTTACTAGTCTTTCCTTTAAATCTCTATCCTTATCCCACAAATTATTTAATTCATCGTGGTCATTTATACGATCATAAATATCGCCAACATCTTCTAAACCTGCATATACTGTGATTTTATGAGTTTCTGTAATTAAATGCCTTAAACGTATCGTTAATGATCCAAATTCTTCATCTTCCTCTACTAAGCAGCTATCTCTTACTTTTTCCTCGGGATTTTTCAGTACCGGTGTAAGATCAACTCCTTGAATAAATGGAGAATGAAGTCGGCTACGAATGTTTGTTAAATTTAAGATAGTTTTTGCAAAATCAATCGAGCTAGCTAAAGAATTTGTAATGCTTCCAGGTGTAGTTATTCCTGGAACTCTCATAATCAAAGGAACATTCAAAACCCCATTAAATGGCGAAGGTCCTTTATAAATCATACCGTGATCTCCCATTAAATCCCCATGATCACTAGTATAAATTACTATTGTGTTTTCTGCATATCCCAATTTTTCTATACTTGCGAGAATTTTTCCAATAGCATTATCAATTAATGAAATTGAACCATAGGTTAAGCGGATAAATTCCTTTACTTCATTTTCATCAGATTCTCGAAGCATAGCTCCACGAAAAAGTGGATTTTTTATTAATGGGCCTAAAAACTTATGGTTATATATATTTTTAATATCAGAAAAGGTAGAAGGGAGATTAATCTCATCAGGTTTGTACATATCCTTATATTCACCCGGAGGACAGACGGGATGATGGGGGTCTGGAATGGAACAACAGAGAAAGAATGGTTTTTCTCCAAATTCTCCTTTTGAATGTTTTTCTAAAAATTTTATGGTTCTCTCTTGACAATATGTAGTTGGATAATGCTCAACAGCCATATCGCTTTCATAATAGACTTGGTCAAAAAATTTTAATGATAATCTTTTACGCATCCAGGCTGTAGCTCCTGGACGTAATTCCTCTAACCAATCTAAATAATTTCCGCCACATAAATCACCGTGACCTAAAGTAATTTCACTTTCTTCAAAGCCATAATATGGTTTAGGAAAGTTTTCTTTTGCATCCTTTGATGTTTCTTTACCCATCCAATCTGCTATCATTTCGACAGATTTTGTTTTTCGTTTAAAAGGGGGGATATAAAACTGTAGATGCATTTTACCTACATTATGAGTAATATAACCGCTTTTTCGCATAGCTTCAACAAAGGTTTCAACGGTATCTGGTAAATTTATACCATTGCTTCGGCAACCATGAACGTTAGGATAAACTCCCGTAAAAATAGACGATCTATTTGGCATACACATTGGGTTAGCGCAAAAAGCATTTGTAAATCTAATCCCTTCTTTAGCTAGTCTATCTAAGTTGGGTGTTTTCACAACAGGATTCCCTGAACAGCTCATATGATCAGCTCGATGCTGATCTGTCATTATAAATAAAACATTCATATTTTTACTCATTTTATATCCTTCTCTCTCTATTTTTTTAAGGCATCATTGAAGTTGAACCAGATTTTCTCCTTATTCTATTCTTATAATCTTTTCTATACCATCTTTGTCTCTTTAGTGGCATTTTTTCAAACTCTTCCTTTGCTTTATCTGGAGGGAATACTTCTAAAGTCCCATCTTCTCTCTGAATAACACAACCAGAATTAACGAGTATTTTATAGTTTTTTGCAGTTTCTTTAGGATCGCCCCAACATATTATTTGGCAATTACCACATGAAAGTTGAACTACGTCGTTCTTAGTCTCTTCTGTTGGCAGTGAAGACGCTCCTTTACCTCCAGAAAATGAGGCTGGAATGTATCCTTTTGAAGAATCTTTAATTAAAGGTCTTTTCCTCTGACCAGCCATAGCTGCGGTTAAAGCTCTTGTTACTTCCATCGGGTTTTCTGGATAGTCGTATCGTCCTGGAGAGAATGTTGAAAATTTTCCGGATTTATGTAATCCATTAAATCCACCACATGTTAGAACACATCGTAATTTATTTATGCGCTTCGAATAAGAAAATGTGTGACCTCCAAGAGTAACTTCTACTTTTTCATCAAGAGAAAACATCTGAAAAGCACAAACTTTTGTGCAGATTTTACACTCATCGCAAAATGATTCTGATTCTGGAATAGGATCTGTAGGTTCAAGTTTCGCATTAGTTATTGTTCCTCCTAAAATTATTACTGTTCCGTATCCTTTTATTCCTACATTACCTGACCAACCAAACGAGGCAACTCCAGATCGTACAGCAAGATATCTTAATGAAATCTCTGGAGGCAAAGTTATATTCCAACTAGGATCATCCTCTCTATACTTATTATTTGCTATAACGCTTGCTGCTTCATATCCCTTTTCCACTAAGAATTTAACTATTATTCTAGACATACTACTTGACTTAATATTTGTTTCGATGTTATCCTTTTCATGATCTCCCCTAGCATTGGCATGTGTCTTTCCTAAATAAGGTCGAATTAAATCCATTTACATTGGAATTGCCCAACAAACAGCACTTTGAGCACTTGGAAGTAAATATTTCAAGTTCGCTCCTTCTGGACCACCTGATAAAGTTTCAAGAGTTACAAAACCAACTCGGATAGCCCCTAATTCTTTCAATTTTTGTTCAAGTTCTTCATTCAAAGTCATGACTATAATATCACCTTTAAATTTTATTTTAATCTTTTAATTCTTAAATATATCTCCCTATCTCTACTGTAGTGAAATAACAATTGTTATGTTTCATTCAATTTTTTATCTATTACTTCTCGCATGTACCGAAAACCGGGTGTTAAATTTTCGTCCAATTTTGGAAGTATTTGCCTTAATGGAAACTTTAAACCTTGACCTGCCCCTGTTTGAAATAAATTCTCCAATACATAAAAAATAAAGTTAGCAGGCATTCCAATTCCCAATTCGTGATCTTGAATTCCTGCAAATGAGCGATCTCCCGTTCCTGGAATAACAATCTGGGCTTTTCGAGTAATAAACGGCATGAGTCCCCCCTTTCCACAACTTTCACCAAAACCTTCGAACATTGATTGTATTCTATACTTTCTTCTATGTTCATAATTCAAAGCATTAATAATATATGTTAACTTCGGGCCATCACAATAAATCATTACGGCATCCGGAATGACTGGAGTTTCCATTAACGGTGAAACAATTACTCCACGATACGCTAACTCAATTATATTCTTAAAATTATTCGCATAAATATGTTCTGCTCTTCTTTTCTCAGCTTGAATATCTTTTGACCATTTTTGACGCACCTGAGACTCGCTAAATTCTTCCATTGAGAGAGGAACCCATCCGTGGGCAACGGATGACGGTGTGCAAAAATTATCAGCTGCAGTAATGCACAACTTATGCCTAAACCTTCGTGCATAAGTAAATGCTTGACAAATAGACATTTTTTCTCCGCTATCAATTGGCCTTCTAACTCCCGCAGGAATTTCCTTTTCAATATCTTTTATGTATTTTATTGATATAGGATAAGAATCAAGATGTAATTCATGAAATATTTCTACACCAGCTTTTTGATAATCCTCTAAAGTCTCATTTTTATTACTCATTTCAAATTTCACCTTTCATTTTTACTTTTAGCTTATTTTTTAATCTACATTTCTGGAGCTTGAATTTTAAGATTTTTAAATCGGTTTACCTTGAGCATCCCACCCTCTAATTTGGTAATATTTTTCTAATAAATCTTCTAAGGGAGGAATATTTTTTTTAGTTCCACCTTTTTCAAGGGGTGTATAAAATCTCTTCCCAAAATTATCGTCAGCTTTAGTGATCCCGCATTTAACATTAAAAACTCTTTTCATTCTAATGATTTCTTGTCCTGCTTTCATGAAATCATCAACTGTGTATGCTCTTCCAGTAATTCCATTAAGACCATTTATCCAAGGTGTGAGTTTGTGGATGAACCAGAACCCAAATATGCATCCACCACTGGCAGAATACGCCTCGCTGGCATCTTGAATCTTTATTACAGCTTCAGCAACAACTTTCCCCGTTTCAAAACGATCGACTTGTTCGGTTAAACCTATTTCCTCTTTTTGATTCATATAGGAAGATAAATGCATCGGTTCATAACAATGGTATGCACCTCGAGGTGTTGTAGCGTAATCTAATGCCGTTAGATTATTGGTTCGAGGTTCATGAGCAGGAATCTCGAGTCCTTTTCCGTGCATTGAGAGTTCTTCTGGCAATCCCTTTGCTTCACAAAAAGACCTCACTCCCTCAGCTAAATCATCTCCAATTCCATCTCGATAAGCGATTTTAGCGAAGAGTTTTTCTATAGGTGCAATTGCACCCCAAATATTTTCTTCAGTAAATCCAAATTCATCTAAATTAACATCAATTAACTTTCTATCAATAGATTCAAGAAAACATCCTATAACTGCTCCAAGACTAATTGAATCCAGACCAAGATCATTGACTATTAAATTCCATTTGATAATCGCCTCTAAGTCGTTAACCATTAAATTAGAACCTAACATTCCTAATGTCTCATACTCTGGGCGAGTTACCCATTCTCCCTCATATTCCACGAATCCCCTGCAAGCCGTTGGACAATTAAAACAACCATGCATTTTAACTTCTCCTCTTGCTTGTAACGCTTTTGCTCCAATTTTTTTAATCCCAATCCATCTTCCCTCGGTATAGTTCTTAATAATAATATCTCCTACACTAGCCATGGAATCTATGTGGACCGGTGTACCTGAATCTGCCATTACCATCCCTAATCCGGATGTCTTTAATAATTCTCTAAGTTCCTTAGCTGCATTATTTACTTTATCTTTATCTTGAACGGGAACTTTACCCGTACCCTGAACTGCAATGGCTTTTAAGTTCTTGCTACCCATTACAGCTCCCATTCCGCAACGTCCAGCTGCGTGATGCTTGTCGTTGATTATGCACGCGTATTTGACTAAATTTTCTCCAGCAGGTCCAATAGCAGCTACTTTTATTTTATCGTTTCCAAGCAACTCTTTTACTTTTTCATTAGTTTCTTGCGTTCCTTTTCCCCACAATTCAGAAGCATCCTTTATTTCTACTACTCCGTCATTTATCCATAGAAAAACCGGACTTTGACTTTTTCCTTTAATGATTACTACATCATACCCTGCAGATTTAAGTTCCTTACCAAAAAACCCTCCTGAAGACGCTTCACCCAGAATTTTAGTTAGCGGCGATTTTGCTGTAATAAAATATCGACCACAGAAAGGAACAGCCGTGCCGCAAAATGGACCGACTGAGAAGATCATAAGATTATTCCCATCAAACGGATCAACGTCGGGATCTACCTCTCGCGTGAAGATCGCAGTTGCTAAACCCATTCCACCAATTAAAGATATTTCATCTTCATTAGTATAATCTTCATGTTCAATGATTTTTGTTTCTAAATCTATTCTTAAAATTTTTGCGATTTTTACAACCAATTTTTGCTTTTATTTAATTATACTTAGTTCCATCTACATGTTATTTATAGGTTTTCAATTGATTATAGTGAGTCATAAATAGTGGTCTAAATCAAATATATTTCTTTTTTTTGCTCTAATTTTTATATTATCAAAATAACCTCATCATAACATTTAAATAGATAAATATCTATATACATAACATAAACATATCTTTTAATATTAGAAAAGATGTTTGTATAACAATTAATTTTTTAAAAAGGTGATATTGTATGACAACTATTGCAGAAAAATTAATAAAAGAATTAAAAACAAAAGCTTTAACAATTCTTCAATTGAGTGAAATAATAGGGATTGAAGAACCTAAAATAAGGACTACAATTAATAGATTAAAAGAAAAAACCATAGTACAAGAGACAGGAATGTTTTTAGACAGATATAAAATATATAAACTCTCAGACAAACTGTTAAATGCATCTTTCGTAATGAGAATGATAAAGAAGCTTGATGGCGTAAAAGCTGTCATTCTTATAAGTAGTGTTGATGGTGCACCAATAAGTAGTATACTTCCGGAAGGAATTAGTGAATCACGTTATGCAGCAATGGCTGTAGCTATGTTTAGTTTAATGGAAAGAGCATGCAAAGATACTAATAAAGGAAAATTTAAATTTTGTCATATTGAAGGAGAAGATGGAAAACTTCTTATCATTTCCTTTAATAAAGGGTTAATTTTGTCGATTTCATTCGATTCAACAGTAAATAATGACCTGATTTTGACATCTTATATCAAAATTATTGATTTGATAGGTAATTCTTTATCTGATTTAATTCAATAGAATTTTATTAAAAAAAAAAAAAAGATTTTAGAAATTTTGATAAAAAAACATTAAGAATTTGTTTGTTTGATCTCTAGTCGTTTTTATTTAATTTGTCATTTATACCTGCAATCGCTTTAACCATGTTTTTACGGGCTTCAATGTCATATTGAGATGTAATTGCTATCTCTTCCATTACTGGACTTCCACCTCCATGGTAACCCCCTACCATATGAAGTCCTCCGGTTGCAGAGCATAGCATGTCTCCAACGTATCGCCATAATTGTGCTGCATTTTCGGGTGCTATCTTTGGATTTCTTGTAATGTATTTATAGAGTTTATCCTTTAATTTAGGATTAACAAAGTCACGCTCGTGTGGAAATGTAGCCGGAATACCACCTGAAATATCCGTAATTATCTCTGCTTCACGAAATACATTCTCTCCAGTTAAGCATCTTCCAACATTGGCATAAATTGAGTTAGGAATAAAACTTCCTGGACCATAAGGCACTAGGCCCACACCAGGAACGTATACTTCGGATCCTCCTAGATCAGATGCGGTATATCCCGCGGCATAGCCAAGCTCCGTAACCAAGATTAATTCAGCCAATTTATGTCTTACATGTGAAGCTTTTGCGATATTATTGTATTCTGCAGCTAAAGCAGCTGTTCCAACCATAATCTCACCAATTGCAGGTTTGCATCCCGAATAGCTATGTCTGTGAAAAAGACCAAATAGTAAAGCGAGTGTTCCTCCATGTTGATGTTCACCGCACAAAAAGACTCTTTCCCAAGGTACGAATACATCATCAAAAATTAGATAGGAATCTGTAAATCCAGGCATAAAACCTCGAGGAAAATGTTCTCTTTCTCGTAAATTATGAATAGTTACTACTTGGCTTACTCCTTCATAATCGCCAGGTACCGCGAATGCTACAGCATAATCTTTATCTTCTGGCCTTAGTGCTCTTGTAGGGATAACAAGTAGTTCGTCAGAAACAGAAGCTTCTGAAATGTGGAGTTTACAACCTGCTACTATAATCCCGTCTTTTTTCTTTTCTACAACATGTACATACATATCAGGATCTACTTGATCAGCGGGTCGTTTGCTTCGATCCCCTTTTACATCGGTTTGTGCGCCAGCCGCAACCAAATCTTCTTTTTGAAATCTTAACAACCATTTTTTAAAATTTTCATGGTAGTTAGTTTCATCCTTATTTATTTTATCGCCCTCATACGAAACGTTGTATATGGCATTAGCAGCATCGCAACCCATGCATCGTTGAATACAACGTCCAACTTTCTGGCATAATTTACGCGTCATATCTTGTTTTTTATGAAGATCATCAGTACTGTGGTGAATATGCGTAAATCGATTAATAATTTCACCTGTAAGATGAGATTTTACCTGAATCAAATCTTTAAATTCTGGATCATCAAATACATCGAATGTAGTTCCAATTGTATTTAGACAAGGCATTTGAAGCGCATCTAATCTATCAATCTCTCTTCCATCATAATAAAGATTTGATTTCATTCGACCTAAATCTTTAATGTACTGTTCTTTCGTTCTAACCATTTTTTATCATTTCATTATTAATTTTTGGAAATAAATTTTTTTTCAATATCTGTTATAATTTTTGATATTAAATAATAATAATTTAATACTTATCTTTAGGGTTTATCACTGGTGAAAAAGTTTTAAAAAGGTTATATTTTTGCTGGTGATGCATAACAATAAGCACAATTATGCTTACACCGAAATATTCCCGAATATCCTCCAATATCTTTGGATTTAAAACAGCCACAACCCTTTCTTTGCCCTGTATCTTTAATTTTTTGAATTTTTTCTTCAATTATTCGCTCAATTTTATTGGCATCTATACAATGAGCTTGTTTTATTCCCATTGTGTCAATCAAATCTGGTTGACAGCAGGCTTTAATTTGAATATTGTATTTATTACAAATTTCCAATAGCGAGTTAAGAATTTCCTTTTTCTTAGTTAAAGATGGATCAATAGGGAGATACCCTCTCTTTTGCAAGCGCTTATTCACTTTTAAATAGATCGTTGCAAAGGAAAATATCATTTCCTTCATTCCAAGGGCAGAAACATTTTCTATAATATATTCGAATTTATCTAGATTACTTCTTATTCTTTTTTCATCCTTTCTTTTGTATAATATGATAGGGTCAAATCGAAAACTGATAGCTTTTGATCCAAACTCATTGATCAACCAATTTAACTGAGAAAATCTCTCTTCTAAGGATATCTTAAGATTTTGCTCTAATTCAGAAGGCGAGTTAATCGTGAATTGAAAATAATGCCCCTTATACGATCTAAAGATTTGAGTGTTATTTTTATAAGTTTTTATCCATTCTTTAAAGTTCTTACTCCACCACACCCAACATTTTACATCTTCTGTTGATAATGATACTCTGGATACTTGCTTTCGATTGAACGGATTAATTACATCCACATATCCGTTGTGAATTTTTTCCATTACCCAATCCATCAAGAACGCAGGTATATCTGTTCTACGAGAGCACGATATTATTGGGGATTGTATAATTATACTGAAATTATTTGATTTACTATCCATTCTTCACTTAAACTTTCGCTATTAGACTAGTACTCCTATAAGATAAGACACTACTCCTACTTGCATTATTACAAAGATAAGTTTTCGTAACTTTAAGGTATTTTCCTTTGTTTGATTTTTTAATAATGAAATTGATAAGAATACGTAGGAAATCACTGGTATTAGAATAAGTACAAGAAAAAGTGGATCCAAATACAGGCGAGAATCAATTAAAACAAAAAAGGGTAATGGATCCATAATTATTATTATGACATAAAAGACAACTGAAACCTTTGCTGCAGCTTTAAGTCCAAATTTGTTTGGTATGGAATTAATACCTAATTTTTTATCACCTTCAACATCAGCTATATCAAACATGATTTCTGAACCTAAACCAACAATAAAACCCATGAAAGCAAAGTAAATGATTATCGGTTCTAAACCTGCATCTGTAACAAGAGAACCAAATAGAATTGTTCCAGCATAAGAATAAGCAATTAAAACATTCTTTACTATTACTAATTTCTTTAGTCCCAAACTGTAGATATAAAAAGCCGGGATACTAATTAAAGCCAAAAATAAAGCGACCCCATTTAGAAATAGAATCAGTATAAGATTGATTGTTAACAATAATATCGCAGTTATCAAAGCTGATTTTCTACTAATTAAACCTAATACTAAAGGCCTATCACTTCTATTATTCTTAACATCAATTTCGTAATCAATGTAATCATTTATCGCAAATGCTCCGGCTTCAGATATGAAGATAATTAAAAACCCTACAATATATTCTAATTGAAATCCTATTAAATCTCCCGTAAGTATTCCGGAAACAAAAAAACCAATTGTTCCAAATATGCACAATTCTATTCTAATTAATTTTAAAAACCCGATTATTTTTTCCTTAAACATATTAATTACTCATTAAGGGTCTTAGATATTTAGTAATATAGAAATTTTTACTACTCGAAATAAACCTTTATATAATTTTTTATAAGTGAAGATTTGAAGCATTTCAGTTATGTAATCTCAAAATACAATTTTGTAGGAAGATTAACAAATTATAATTTGAATATAATAATAATTCTATTATAAAAATGAATATCGTGGCTTCTAATATTATTTATTCAAAAAAGGTTGAAGTTGAGCCTTTTAATGAAATTCGAAAAATTCATGGTTCTCAAATCATTTCATCAGATTATCCCGCTTATCTTGTTGATGAAAGTAAATTGGAAGGAACTGCAGATTGGCTATTTTTTCCAAAATCAGAAGGGGAGATAATCTCAATTATTAATTATTTAAGAGAAAAAAAAATACCTGCGTATATTAGTGCCGCTCGGACGGGAATTGTAGGTTCCAGTGTTCCTAAATGCGGTTCAATTCTTTCCATTGAAAAAATGGATAAAATGCTAGGATTTGGATTTGATGAAAATAATGGGAATTATTTTTGCCGGTTCGAACCAGGCATTACCTTAAAAGCAATTAATGATAAAATTCTTAAGAAAGAAGTCGAAAAAGTTAAAGAACTTACTCCAAACACAATTTCACGATTTATTAAAGAAAAAAAATCTTATTATTATCCCATGGATCCAACGGAAATGTCTGCTTCAATAAGCGGTACAGTAGCAACAAATGCTTCAGGGGCAGGAACATTTAAATATGGTGCAACAAGGAAATGGGTTAAAAAAATTCGGGTTGCGTTAGCAATTGGAGAAATTCTAGAAATTCAGAGAGGGAAATATTTCGCTTCAAATGATGGAACATTTATTGTAAAACAAACTGATGGAACCGATTTAGTTTTTAAAATCCCCTCCTACAAATTCAATACTAATGTGAAAAATGCAGCAGGGATATATGCCAAACCGAATATGGATCTTATTGATTTATTTATTGGAAGTGAAGGAATATTCGGTGTTATTACAGAGGTTGAGGTATGGATTATAGAGAAACATCCATTAATCTCTAATGTTTTATTTTTTAATTCAGAGGAGAATGCTCTTGATTTTGTAAAAAAAATCCGGAATAATCAAACGGTTAGTCCTGAATTCATAGAATATTTTTCAGGTGAATCTTTGGATCTTCTCAGAAATATTCAAAATAATAATCCCGCTTTAATAAACATGCCACAAATCCCTTTCAAAGCAAGATCGGCAATATTTTTTGATCTTCCATATTCCGAAGATAATTTGGTCTCTTACTTTGAAAAGATAGATAAGTTGGCCAAACAATGCAATACAACATTAGAAGCAAGTTGGTCGGGTTATGATAACCGAGAATTTGCACGCTTCAAGCATTTTAGACATGCTTTACCTGAAACTGTGAATTCCATTATTGCGGAACGTAAAAGACAATATCCTGATTTACACAAATTAGGCACAGATATGTGTGTTCCAGAAGAAAAATTTGGCGAGATGATGAAATATTATCATTCTGTTTTACGGGAAGCAACATTAGAGTATGTGATTTTTGGCCATATAGGTGATAATCACGTTCATCTTAACATTCTCCCTAGAAATACTAAAGAACTAAAACTCGGTGTAAAAATTTACGAGCAGTTTGCAAAAAAAGCAGTCGAGTACGGTGGAAGTGTTTCTGCTGAGCACGGAATTGGAAAAATAAAAGTGGATTTCTTAAAAATCATGTATAATGAGAAGGAAATTGAACAGATGCGGACTGTTAAAAGAGCTCTCGATCCTTTACTACTATTCAATTGTGGAAATATTTTTGAAATGAAGGGTGTATAAGAAGTGAAAATCATCGTTACAATCAAACAAGTTCCTGAAGCAGATAAAGTTGCAGTAAATCAGGAAACTGGGACTTTAATAAGAGAGGGAGTTGAATCTATTCTCAATCCATTTTGTGAGTATGCCTTAGACATGGCTGTTAAAATCCGGGACGAGAATCCGGATATTGTTGTTGAAATAAATGCAATTTCAATGGGACCTCCTCAAGCAAAGATGGCGTTATTGCGTTGTTTGGAACTGGGAGCTGATAAAGCTTTTTTATTGTCAGATTTAGCATTTGCAGGTTCAGATGTTTGGGCAACTGCTTTAACATTAAAAGAAGGTATACGGAAATTTTTACCTAATTTTGATTTGATATTATGCGGAAAGCACGCTATTGACGGAGATACAGCACAAGTTCCAGCGGAATTAGCCGAAAATTTAGGTATTCCTCAAATTTTTTATGGAATTGATGCAAAAGTCGAAAAGAAAAAGATTAGAGTTAAAAAAGAAACCGAAAATGGTTTTCAAATCATTGAAACCCGAACACCCGCTTTAATAACAATTAGTAAAGGCCCCTCTAATATTCGCAGACTTCCATCAATGAAAAATATAATTGAAGCACGAAATAAGCCGTTAGAGACCATTACTGCTGATAAATTGGACATAGAAAAAGAAAAATTAGGATTAAATGGATCTTATACACAAGTAATTAACATTTTTGCGCCCCCTATAAAAGAAACAGGAAAGATTATTGATGGAAGCGATCCTGGTAAAGCAGCTGAACAGATGATGGCATTTCTAAGGGAAAGAAAATTGATAAAATTTGAGGTAGACTGATTTAAAATGCTAGAAATCAATGAAGAAAATTGCATTGGGTGTAAAATTTGTGAAACAGTCTGCCCATTTGGTGCAATAATTGTTGATCCTGAAGATAATAAAGCTAAAGTCTTGGACACTTGTACTCTGTGTGGAGCCTGCGTAAACGCATGTAGATATGATGCACTCACTATCAAACGCAAAATAGCTTCAAAGGAAGATTTAGAAAAATATAGCGGAATTATGATTTGGGGCGAATTGGAGGAAGATGAGGTCGAGAATCTACAATTAAAAAATGTGGTTTTTGAACTCTTAGGAAAAGCTCAAGAATTAAATAAAGCACTTAATGAAAAAATATCTGTTGTTGTCCTCGGGCCTCCGGGAAAAATTCCACCGATCGATATATTATATCACTATGGAGCCGATGAAGTTTTTTTATGTGAGCACGAACTACTTGAAAATTACTCGACCGATGGTTTTACAACCGCTATTACAACATTAATTATTAATGAGAAACCGTCGATATTTTTCTACGGTGCTACAGTTAATGGGCGTGATTTAGCACCCAGAATTGCAGCAAGAATTGCAGCTGGCTTAACCGCTGATTGTACTGCATTTGACATAAATAAAGAAAAGCAGCTTGTTCAAACCCGACCTGCATTCGGGGGAAATATTATGGCTTCAATTATATCCCCATTTACAAGACCTCAAATGGCAACCGCAAGACCTAATAATTTCCAAAAACCAATAAAAGATACTTCCCGAAAGGGAAACCTTAAAAAATTTGAAGTTAAAATTGAAAAACAAACCATCAGAACGAAAATTATTAAAGAAACAATTTCCAAAGTTGATACAATAAATATTGAAGAAGCCGATATTCTCGTTTCTGCAGGAAAGGGAATCGGAAATAAAGAAAACCTAGGATTAGTACAAGAATTGGCGCGAGAAATAAAAGGAATAATGTCAAGCTCCCGTGCTTTAGTTGAACTCGGCTGGACATCTCATCCCATACAAGTTGGTCAATCAGGAAAAACTGTAAGCCCAAAATTATATATCGCCTTAGGAATTAGCGGAGCGATACAACATTTAGTTGGAATGAAAAGCAGCGATGTATTAATTGCAATAAATACAGATCCTGAAGCCCCAATATTTAAAGTAGCTGATTTTGGAATAGTAGGTGACATTTTTGAAATTATACCTCAATTTCTTAAACAACTGCATTCTGAACGGAGGAAAAGTTAGTACTTAATTTAATTTTTTAAACCTTGTAATATTTAAGATTAATATGATTCCTTCAATTGAATGGACCCTCGACAACAAAGTTAAGATGATAGATCAAACTCTACTACCATATAAACTTGAGTTTTTAGAGTTTGACGATTTTAGAGCTGTCGCAAATTCTATCAAAGTCATGAATATCAGAGGTGCCCCGGCAATAGGTGTAGCAGCAGCAATGGGTATGGCGTTAGCTACGATAGAATATAAAGAATTAGTAAAAGATAAATTCCTTATTAAAATGGAGGAAGCTGCTGATGTAATACGCAGTACAAGACCTACAGCATCCAACTTATTTTGGGCAATAAATAGAATCTTGAAGATAATCAAAGAATTCCCTGATAATCCCTCGAATATATCTGATCTTGTCATTGAAGAGGTAAAAATAATGGCACAAGAGGATATCAACGTTAATAAAAATATCGGTAAAAATGGTGCTTCCCTATTAAAAGATGGAGATGTCGTTTTAACTCATTGCAACGCGGGATCTTTAGCAACTGTTCAATATGGGACTGCTTTAGCACCCATCAGAGCAGCAATTGAAGAGGGTAAAAATATAAGCGTCATCGCTGATGAAACAAGACCGAGATTACAAGGCGCGAGATTGACGGCGTATGAACTCCAATACGACAAAATCCCCGTAAAAGTAATTTCAGACACATCCTCAGGATTGTTGATGATGCTTGGAAAAGTGGATAAGGTAATTGTAGGGACCGATAGAGTTACATCAGACGCGGTGTTTAATAAGATTGGCACGTATCTAGTAGCTTTAGCTGCAAAAGATAATAATATTCCTTTCTATGTTGCTGCTCCATCTTCTACACTCTCACTTTACGAAACAATTAAAGATGTTACAATTGAACAAAGAGACAGTAATGAAGTATGTAACATATTAGGAAAAGTGCAAATCGTTCCTGAGGGTGTCGAGTGTTTAAATTATGCGTTTGATATAACCCCCTTTAAATTAGTGACTGGTTTTATTACAGAAGACGGTGTTTTCTCACCAGGAGAATTATTAAAAAAGTACAAGGTTTAATAATAATAGAATAAGATATGTGATTTCACTCGGAATGATATAGACATGAAGTTTAATAAAAAACAAAAGGATACACTTTTTAAAATTCTTCTTACTAGTGAGATCGAACTCTTATGTTACCTTCTCTATTTGATTATATCTATCAATTTAGGCGATTTTATCTGGACACCTGAAATGTTAAGATCATCTTTAACTGGTTTTTTCATTCAATTTCTCAAACTCGTGTTTCTTCTTAATGGAGTAATCTTGTTTCTATACATCGTAGTTTTTTTGATCTTTTTACTCAAAAGCTAATTGGAAGTAATTAGATTTCTTAATTCCTCTAAGTTTCTTGTTTTTGAGATTCGCGTTCTTAAACTAATTGCACCCTCAATATTTTTTGTAAACCATATTGCATTTCTTCTCAATTCCATAAGCTTAAACTTCTCATGGGAAAAAGGCATATCGATCGTATCGTCTAAAAACTCATCAACGCATTCTTCGTACAACTTGAGGTATTTTCTCGCTTTAGAGAAACTAGTTTCGTGTTTAGATTCTATTCCCCTTGAAAAACATTGACTGATATGTTGAAAGATTTCTGGATTTCCCATTGATGCTCTCCCAATCATAATGGCATCAACATTAGTAAGTTCTAAGAATTTTTTTGCAGTTAACCCGCCATAGATATTTCCATTTCCAACCACAGGAATCTTGACTAATGATTTTATTTTCTTTATAGTATTTAGGTCAAGGGTTGAGTCAAGGTATCGGTCTTTTACTGTTCTTCCATGAATTGTTAGGAAGTCAATACCTGAACGATTCACAATATCAGCTATTTTTTCGATATTATTTGTATTATTAAAGCCGGTTCTTATCTTAAGAGAAACGGGTCGTGAAGAATATTTTACCGAAGCCTTGAGCAAAGTTTCTAATACATCGAGATTCTTGAGGAGATAGCCCCCTTCTTCAGCTTTTATCGCTCTTCTAGAGGGACAACCTGCATTGATATCTAAGACATCGAATTGATAGCTTTCCAGAAAGTCAATGGAACTTTTTAAAGCGTCTAAATCTGAACCAATTAATTGTACGCTTACCGGTCTTTCTTCCTCTATTTTGTGTAAATATCTTAAAACGCTTCTGGAATGAGTTTCAATCCTTTTAGTATAAAGCATTGGGACGCACACTAACCCGATATTGCCGAATTTTCTACAAAACCGCCTAAATGGCGCCGTAGATACTTGTAACATAGGGGCTAAAATTAAATTATTTTCTAAAAAGAGCGGTCCTAATTTCATTTTATTTGTAAAGTATTATTTTCTTATCTTTTACTTTCCATAAACAAGAATTTTTTAAGAAACTTCAATTTATCTAATTTAGAAAGAATAAGTTTAATCTATATTACTAAAGAACTATATTATATTCTCGAACAATTACTTAAAATGTCAGATAACTTAAAGGAGTACGTTTTTAAGGTAAAACCAACTGAAATTACGTATATGGAAAAAGATCCACTAGAATTAAAAAAGGATTTTATTTTCTTTCACAATAAAATAAAATTTAGGAAGGAAATTACTCGATTACAAAATATATTTAAAGAATATACAAAAATCGCGCTTCAAGCTTCTGGAATACGAGATTCCTATTTAAAGGAAGAGTTTTCAGAGACTTTCTATATCATCGTTTTTACTACTCACGAGGTTGTTAGAAAAACTAACGAAATTATTGAACCGCATCGTCATATCGATTTAAAGACAGGATGTTATTATCTAGAATCGACATCTGAGTATATACTTTTACTTGCAAAAGATTTAGGTGGGGTAAAATCTGGAGTAATTACGATGGAAGATATCTTTTATCAAACTTTTGAAGATCATTTCGCTCAGAAAAATACTGATGACTACGTAAAAATTAGATCGTTTAAACTTTTTAATTGTATTGAATAATCTGCTCACTAAATTTAAGAAATTAAATAAAAAAAGTTATTTATTTTACATATTGCCACGGTTTTTGTTTTCTGAGTTTGTACGCTTTTTTAGCGTATTCTTTCATCATCCGATTTGTGTTGAAAAAGGCTGCTAAAGCTATAGCATTCTTACTTCTAAACAACCAATCTTCGTGGTTTAAATAAGTTGGTATAATTTCATTTTCGAGAACCTCATAAATTGCTTTCGAATCAACATCCCAATCATTAGAAACTCCAGAATCATTCGGATTTGAGTCATCTGGACCAATTGCCCAACCTGCCATAGGATTCTTATGATACCCTTCTAACCACCAACCATCCTGAACGCTGAAATTCAAAACACCATTTAATGCTGCTTTCATACCACTTGTGCCACTTGCTTCTCGATATCTCTCAGGAGTATTGAGCCAAACGTCACATCCAGATACTAGCATGTGAGATATATCCATGTTATAATTCTCCATCATCACAACCTTCACTCCATAATTATCATAGAGATATTCACCAGCCTTATAGATTTCCTTAATATAATCCTTTCCCTTTGTGTCCTTGGGGTGAGCTTTTCCGGCAAATATGAATTGAATTTTGTCTTTACAGATACTTCCAAGTCTATCAATATCCTTAAATATTAAAGTAGCTCTTTTATAAGTAGCGAATCTTCGAGCAAATCCAATAGTAATGCGTTCCTCGTCTAAAAGATTCCAACTGTGTCCCTTCTGATAGTTGATTAGATTAAATTTGTTCTCGATATGCGCATCAAATATATCCAAGTCATCAAGTTCAATTGCATTTTGAAGAATTGACGGATTTGCTTTCCAATTAGGCCATTTCTTATTAAAGATATGGCGAAATGGGCGACTAACCCAAAATCCTAAATGAATCCCGTTTGTAATTGAATCGACTTCATATTGAGGAAACATTTTTCTGGATATATCACCATGTTTTTTTGCAACTCCATTTCTGTATCGAGAAAGCCCCATCCCTAGATAAGTCATGTTAAATTGACCGTTATCCTCTGCAATTTTGCTTATTTCCGAAGGCATCCTATTTTCAAATACTTTATCAACCAAATCTAGATTAAATCTATCGTGTCCGGCTGGTACAGGAGTGTGAGTGGTGAATACAACTTTGTCCCTTACTTTGTCAAGATCCCCGTTTAACATATCATAAAGTTCCACAATAGAAAAAGAGCCGTGTCCTTCGTTTAGATGGTAGGTTTCTATGTTGTTGTATCCCTGAGAATTTAAAAGTTTCACGCCTCCAATTCCGAGTATCATTTCTTGCACAATTCTATTCCAACGAGATGTGGAATCGTACAATGAACCCGTCATTTTTTTCATCCAATCTTCGTTGCCTTCAATATCTGTAGTTAATAAATAAATTGGAAGTATATGACCTGATTGACCCATTACTTTGTATAGCCAAGCTGATACTAAAACTTCTTTGTCTTCAATTTTTATCGATATTGGTTTTTCAACTTTTTCAAACTCGTAAAAAAAGTTCCATTCAATTTCTTTTTCTTTTTGTTCTCCATGTTCATTGAAGAACTGATAAAAATAGCCAGAACTATAACACAAACATAATCCTACCATAGGAAGCTCTAAATCTGCTGCAGATCTAACTGTGTCACCAGACAATACTCCCAATCCGCCACTATAAGTTGGAATGCTTGAGTCTACAGCGATTTCCATCGAAATATATGCAACTTGAGTGCTATTTTTCAAATCTTTGTCAACTTCCATAATTAATCATTTCTCTCTTGTGTTTTAAATTTGAGTTACGATTTCTTTTATTTAATACTATCTATATTATTTTTAAAACTCTTGTTTTAAAATTTTATGTTAATACGAATAACATGTAAGTATCAATTTTGTATGAATTAAATTAGGTTTAAAACTAGGGATTGTCGAGAAAATAATAAAAAAATATTAAATCATAGCTATTCTTCATCAAGTTTTACTGTTGGACTTTCAAGATTGATTTTTTTTGAAATTCCGTGAGTATCCAATCCATTAATATCAAGCTTAGCTAATTTTTTCATAAAATCTTTATTTTCAAAATTAGGAATACTATTTATGAGATTTGGCGCAGGTAATGAATTAATTAGGTTTGGCCTTAATAATGTATTCTTATGGGTGAGGTATTCTTCACTTTGTTTTTTATTTTCAATATGATTTTTAAAGAATGGATTTTCGGGTCTCAAGTTTTCGATTTTAGCAGGATTTTTAACTATTGGAGAGTTAGGGATAGTAGATTTCGATATTCGGCAAATAGGGCAGTTATTATTATCCAAACCGTGTATGCATGACATGTATTATCACTATTTTTAATTTGACTACTGAATTGTTTAAATTAATTTTATCTTATATTTTTTTTTATAATATATAATAAAACATGAATAAATTTTATGGGGATAATAATGAACGATAATTTTCTTAAAGAAATTAAATCTCAACCTCAAGCGTTAGAAGATACATTAAAATATATCGTAGGCGAGGGTAGACCTCAATTTCTAAAGATTAGAGATTTTATAAAAAAAGGAGGGATAACTAAATTAATTTTTACAGGTATGGGTTCAAATTACATCAGTTCATATCTACCTTATTATATATTGAACCAATACGGAATTGCTGTTGAAATGCGAGAGGCCGGAGAATTCTTGTTTAACACTTTTCCACGAGTTAAGCAAACTTGCTTTAAGGATACAGGAATCATAATTATATCTCCGTCTGGTGAATCTGAAGAAATTCGGGAGCTTCTGAGGGATATTAATGCTATATCTATAGACGACAAACCACTCACGATTGGTATCACTAATAATCCAGACAGTTATCTAGCTTATATGACCGAATTGCAGATTTTTATGAATTTTGACGAAGAAATTTCAGTTACTTCACAGAGTTATGTGTGTACTTTGTTAATGCTTTACATAATGGCTAAAACAATTATAGGGGAATTTTTTACATCCGAAGAAGAAACACAAGCAGTAGAAGATGTTCTAAGGAGTATCAAGGAGTTATTACAGAACCAAAAACAAATTAACAAAATATGGAAAGATTTTGTACCTGCTTTTGGAGAAAAAATTAATTTTTTAGAATTTCTCTCGAGAGGTTCTTCACTTACAACGGCTCACCAGGCAGCTTTATATTTTAAGGAAATTGTTAAATCTTATTCGGAAGCAAATTCTATATCAACTTTTAGGCATGGGGCTATAGAATGCTTAAATAAAAATACGAATATTGTAATTCTTTCTTCTGACAAAGACAATTTTGATTTGAATGTTCAGTTTATTGAAAATCTAGTAAAAAAATGGGCATTCGGGAGATTACTACACATTACTAATCAAGAGTTTGATGATAGAGTAAAAAAATTACACGATAGCTCAAAGATTTTCACTTACAAGCACGGAATAAAAGATTCACATCTCGCCCCTATTATGGAAATAATAGTTCTCCAACTATTGTTCCTTAAGATTGCAGAAAAAAAGGGAATTGAACCCGGAGTTTAGTAAACTTAAGAAATTATTATTCCTTATACTCAAATATCATTTAATTCTTCTCAGCCATTAGGAAATATGCAATCAACAGCTTCATCACAATCATTTAAAAATTATCTTTTTTTTTGGTCAGGTCAGCTTTTTTCGTTGCTAGGTTCTACAATTGTTCAATTTGTAATAATCTGGTGGATCACAATTGAAACTGAGGATCTAACAATCATCTCAGTGGCTGCTTTCTTCTCATTTCTCCCTCAATTCATTTTTGGGCCACTAGCAGGCGTATTTGCTGATAGGTGGAATAGAAAAATCTTGATAGGACTCTCTGATTTCTTTCAAGCTATCACGACTTTAAGCTTGGTGTTATTGTTTTTTTTTGATATACAAGACGTTTGGATGATCATTTTAATCAACAGTTTTAGAGGACTATTTCAAGGATTTCATTGGCCAGCAGTAAATGCTATAATTCCTTTAATGATCCCAAAGGAACATTTAAGCAGGATGAACGCTATCAATTATATTTTCACAGGTTTGGTTAATACTATGGGCCCAGTTATCGCAGGTACTTTCCTACTAATCTTGCCAATAGATCAAATTTTGTGGGTTGATATTCTGACTTTTGTGTTTGCCATAATACCTCTTTTATTAATAAAAATACCTCCACTCCCTAAAAAAGAACATATTAGAAAACAAAAATCTTATATTGGAGAATTTAAGATCGGATTGAAAGCGATCAAAATAGTACCAGGTTTGCTTACTCTCCTTTTTGTAGCCACAATTTTAAATTTTCTTGGAAACCCTTATGGCACTTTAATGGTATATTATGTAGAAGTAACACATTTTGGGACTGTTGAGAACACAGCTATCGTTCTTGCTTCAATCCAAGCCGGGATGTTCGTTGGGGCTATAATCGTCGTCATCAAAAAAGTTTGGAAGAAAAAAATATTAATCATATTTCTTGGCATCTTTGTAGGGGAAATCGGACATTTGATATTATCCTTTGCTCCACCACAAAATTTCATCGTTATAAGTATAGGTGGTTTCATCTTTGCGTTTATTGTTCCATTTGTTAACACCATGTTTCTAACTATTCTGCAGACTGTGATATCTCCAGACAAGCAAGGTCGGGTCATGTCAAATGTAATCACCATTGTTACGTTGGTATCACCGTTAGCGATGATAATTTCAGGACCATTAGCAGAGCTTATGGGTATTAAGACTCTTTTTATGGTAAGTTCGTTTTTAAATATCATTTTTATTGCATTCGTTTGGTTGTTTTCTAATATTAGAAACACAAATTACGATAGAGTATATGAATTAGATGAATTAGATGAGAATAGCATTAATTAAAATAGTTTTTAAAAAAAGGTCTTTTTAATTATTTTATACATTCTAATATTAACTTTATTTGAAAAAAGATGACAAAAGCTATTATACTATCGGGAGGATACGGAACCCGCTTACGACCATTATCGTGTAATGTACCAAAATCTTTAATGCCAATCGTCAATAAACCTGTTATGGAGCGGCAGATTCTTCTTTTAAAATCCGCGGGTGTTAAAGAAATCGTTCTGGCTGTAAGTGTGATGGGTGATATTGTTAAAAACTATTTTAAAGATGGTTCCCATCTAGGAGTTAGAATACATTATACGGAAGAAAAACATCCTTTGGGAACTGCGGGAGCGATTAAAATAGCTGAGCCTTATTTGAGAGATGAAAATTTCTTCATGCTAAATGGGGATGTGATCTTCAACTGTGATCTAAATAAAATGCTGCAATTTCATACAACTAAAAAAGGTATTGGAACTATAGCTGGAAAGGTTGTTGACGATCCTTCTCGATATGGTGTGTTAATAGAAAATGAGGATACTCACCAGTTATTGGAATTCCTAGAAAAAGACGAATATTTTCCTTCAAACGGGAAAATTGTCCCCATGCCTATTAATGCCGGAGTCTATCTATTAGAACCAGAAATTTTTACTTATATTGAACCACATAAAAAAGTATCAATAGAAAAACAAGTGTTTCCTATTGCAGTAAAAAAGGAACAACTTTATCATTACCAAATAAGTGGTGTATGGAAAGATATTGGAAAGCCGTACGATTTACTTGAAGGAAATATAATACTAATGGTGGATATAATGAAAAATTTAAAAGGCGATGTTAAAAATTTAATAGATCATTCTGCTGACATCCACCCTAGCTCAAAAATTTATTCGCCGTGTACCATAGGTGAAAATGTTGTAATTCGAGGGAATAGTACAATTGGTCCAAATGTAATAATAGGAGATAATGTATTTATTGATAATAATGTCGAACTCAGGGAATGCGTAATCTATAACGAATCATACATATCAAGCAATGTTAAGATCGAAAAGGCCATTATCGCTGATAATTGTCATATTCAAGAAAATGTAACACTAAAGGGAAATAATGAGAACCTCGTAATTTTAGCCTCATATGTAGAAGTGTTAAAAAATCTCGAAATTTTAGCGCCTAAAACAATTTCGCTAACAGTGTGTCACCACGAAGTTTTGAAGGAAAATATGAAATAAGTTATGAAAGACCATCTAACACCAGAGAGTATTTACTCTAAATATGTTGATAAAAAGATAGGAACGAAGCATGCTCTAAAATTATTTGAATCCATTATTAACAAGAGCGATGATGAGGAAATCAGAGTAAATGTATTAGATTACATCGGTAAATTAACAGTTGATGACGAATTAGCCTTTAATATTATTGAAAATTGCTTAATTTCTGACGAATCGCCGGTGGTTAAATTCGGTGCTGCGAAAACTTTCATCCATTACTTTACTGAACGTGAAATAAAACCGTTACTATGGGCAATTGATAATGAAAATTCAATATACTTTCTTAAAAATTTAATCAACTTATTAGAAACTCAAGATTATCCTCAATTTGAACAAATTCGGAAAAGAATTTATAAAAAAATAACATCTAAATATAATTTAAATTCATTCGACTCGAAATTCATCCTAGATATTGAGTATCTTGATTACATGAAATTTCAAGCCGACTTTAATAATTTTCTCGAGAAATTTGAATTATCTGATACAGATAAACATACTTTGCTTAAAGAAAATACTGAAATTGGAAATAAAGGCTTGGGTAGAGTTAAAAAAGCTGAGGGAGGTTATATAATAAATTTAATTCTCACGGATATTAATGAAATTCCTTCCTCAATCTGTAACTTAAGAAATTTACAGGAATTAGAAATCTCTAATTGCAAAATAGAAAAATATCCAGAAAAATGTCCAAATCTCTTGTCAATAAAACGGATTAAATTTAAAAATAATACAATAGATAAAGTTCCTAGTTGGATTCGATATAACAGTTAAAAATCTTATGGAGCATGTAAAATGGAAGATTTGAAGGAAAAGGGTATAAAAATATATAACGCAATTTTTCAAGGAGAAAAAGATGTCGAAATTGACGAGATTCAATACCCTATAAAGAAATTTTCAAGCGGAATTAAATATGTTGATTTATTTGGGTATCGTTTTATAGAACAAAATTACAGAAAAAAATCAGAATGGGGGAAAAAAGCTCGAGAAGGACACAAAATCATGTGGATAATTAAAGGGAGAAGATATCTCGTTCAAATAATAGATGGAGAATATACCGAATTAAAGAGAAAATCAGCGTAAACCTTTTTTTATAATTTAATTATTATTTTCCCATTAATTTATTGACAATTAGCTCTAAATAAGACATTCTAACTGATTCTTGCTTTTTAATCCCAAAACTCTCTAAAAATTGAAAAAGTAGCTCTTTATTTTCATCTATATTCTCATATGATTCTGTTAGTAATTCTACTTCAACAAAATGTTGTTCTAAAATAGGAATATAATCGATTAAAGCTTCTATTCTAGTATTCTTAAATTTGAAATCATATAGTTCTCTTTCTTTAACGACAGTAAATACATCTCGAAATCCTAATTGCTTGAGAAGATTTTTCATGTCCTCAATTTCATTAATTTTTACTTCGATTTCTTCTCTTGTTTTGGTTGTTTTATCAATTTTTTTTCCTTTATAAGTAATAAAATAATTGACTTTTTGAGTCATCTCCTTATCAATCCTGTCAAATTCAATAGACTTTCTTAATCTTAATGCTTCATCAGTCTGCTTAAAATCCCTTAAACCCTTTGGCATGTTAAAATAAGTATCTTCATGATGTAACGAAAGTTTGTATACTCCATTAAAATCTTCAAACTTTTTCCTAATAAGATTTGGATCGGAGATTTTTACTTTAATCTCAACTTCAATCATAATGCTAATCTTTTTTTGATTAATAACAAATATATAAAATTAATTTTTATTAAGTAATAATAGTTTCACGTAGAGTTGATTTTTTATATCTCTGAATTCTAAATCTATTCGAAAACTCGCAGAACAATATGGTTATCTACCTTATATGATTGAAAGATATTTTCAATTTTTAGGAGAAGATCAAACTATACAATTATTAGAGGCAAATGAAAAGCCATTAACACCTTCAATAAGAGTTAACACGCTTAAAATTGACAAAGATACTTTAAAAAATAGACTGGAAAGCAAAGGATTCAAGTTAGAATCGATTGATTGGATACATTACGGTTTAAAAATTAAAAAATCTCCTTTAAATTTAGGATCAACTCACGAATACCTTCAAGGATTTTATTATATACAGAGTGTTGCTCCAATGTTACCCGCTTTCATTCTCGACCCAAATCCAAGTGATATTGTGATTGACATGTGCGCAGCTCCAGGTGGAAAAGCAACACATATGGCACAAATTATGAACAACGAGGGAAATTTAATATTAATAGAAAGAAATAGAAATAGGATACCTGCTTTAGAGATCAATCTTCGAAGATTGGGGGTTTCCAATTCAATTATCATAAATGAGGATGCTGTGAATCTGTCAAAAATGAATTTGAAGGCAGATAAGATTTTATTAGACGCACCGTGCACGGGGGAGGGCCTGATCAGGCAAGATTCTAGTAGAAAAAGGAGTAAAACCATGAAAGATATCAATAAATTAAGTAGTATTCAAAGAAAATTACTGAAAACTGGTTTAAATTCCTTAAATCCAGGAGGACAACTATTATACAGTACCTGTTCGATCGCGCCAGAAGAAAACGAATTAGTTATAGATGATGTGTTAAAAGATAATTCAGACTTCGCCATTGTTAAGATACCCGGTAATTACGGCGTAAAGGGAATCGTAGATGTCTACAATAAAACGCTCAGAGAAGATATAAAATATTCTCAGAGATTATATCCTCACTTACATAATACAATTGGTTTTTTCGTATGTTTAATACAGCGGAATATATGATATAAAAATAAAAAATTTTGTAGAAATTTGGTCCTAATTTGTTTATATATAACTATTTCTTAATAGTCATGAATTAATTCTTTTTTACGATAGGTAAGAGAATTGGGTGGAATCCAGTGTTTTCTTCAATAAAAGATTTAATTCAAATTTTTCTTTCAACAGAATGTCATTTGATAAGAAATGATGCTTCAAAGTGAAATAGCTTTTTATTTGTCAAGGTTCTATCTTTATACTAAAATCAATAAATTTGAAAGAGGAAATAGTTTTAGAAAGACAGTTAAGGTTGAAATTTTTAGAGCTTCTTTTGACCCTTTTTCAAGATTTGTAGAACTATATCTTGAAATGAAACAGGAATCTAAAGGTAAAGTAGATAATAATGAAAAATTTGTAAATTGGACTACGATTGATAAAGACTTAGATATTATGAAAGAAAAAATTATTGCGCCCCCCTTAAGTTTAGAAAATCCGAACGTACAGAGCGTTATCGTCATAGCGGAAGATATGATGAATCAGGGAAAGATCCTCACTATAGAAAGATTGTATAACTTTTCAAAAAAAATTTTAAAAATCCCCCAATCTGGTCTAATTTCAATCATTCATTATTTGATCAACAGCCACGTATTACTTGAAGGTTCAAAATTTTCAAGAGAAACAGTTCTTATGAATCGTTTGAGGAAAAACATCTTAGAGTATATTCGACTCAATGGATGTGCTCACTTCTCAATTCTGAGAAGAGAAGTTTTATCAGAGCGAGATGGAAATCCAGGAAGTTCTGGGCAATTAGTTTGGCATTTAGAGATGTTAATGAATTTCAATTATATAAAAAAAATAAAAGTAGGTAATTTTACAGTGTTTCTTCCCATTGAGATGGAAGTTAAGTTAGGAATAATTAATTTTTTATTAATGGATGAAATAAATAGGAAAATTGTAGACTTATTAACAATACAAAATTCAATTAAAAATTCAGATATTTTTAAAATATTAGATGAAAACCGAGGAAAAGTCAATTATAGACTAAAAAATTTAATTAATTACGATTTAATTTGCGTTAAAGAAGATCCAAGTAAGGAAGTTTATTTAAATCCAGATAAACAAGAGGATATTATCAATATATTAAATAAATTTAAAAAAAATTAAGAAAAAAGTTAAGTTAAATTTGTGAGAGAGTGAAAATGGTATTAAATTGGACACCTGAAGTAATCGTTGAAATTTTCACAAGCGCAATCATCCTACTAGCTACCCTATTAATGTACATTACACCGAAAACTAAGAATATAAAATCTTTATCCTATATTAGATTTGGTCTCTTTTTTATGGGCATGCTCTTTACATTAGACTTGTTGGCTAATCTTTTTTTGAACACATTACTTTCTCGGATTAGTGGGCTTATGCTTTTTCCTAGTGCAGTGTTTTTTGCGATAGGGATCAATTATACAATTAAGGAAACATCGAATTCACCTTTCTTACTAATAGCAGTTGGCTTAGGTGTTTTATATTGTTTTATTGCATTTCAACCTGGAGCTGTAGGATTTGAATTTGTGGGAGGACATTTAAGTGTGAATTGGATTGGATTGTATGAATTGATAGGTTCAATTTTTATATTCTTTGTTGGTAGTGCATCGTTTTATTGGGGTTTAAAAACTTGGATGAATGCTCCATTTTTGATGAAAAGAGAAGCTCTTATATTTTTTATAGGTACTGTAATAAACGGTCCATTAACTCTAATTATTTACCTTTTTTATTATTGGAATCCAATTTTTATTCTGTTTGCTTATGCTACTACAGGTTTGGGAAATTTAATTATTTGTTTAGGAATATCGAAAGAGCCTAAACTTCTTTATATTTTACCATTTACCGTTAATAGGCTTGTTGTAAGAGATCGAGAAGGAAACCTATTATTCGATCACGATTGGTCTCGTTCTAACTTAAGTGAATCAATTTTTGCTGCATTTCTAAATACTGTGCAACTCATGAGCGAAGAAGTCATAAATATGGGGGGGCTATTGGACATTAAATTAGAAGAAGGTATTTTAACAGTATATGAATCTGAATTAATCTCGGTTGGTCTAATTGCATCGAAATACTCTAAATTGTTACGAGAGTGTGTTTTACAATTTACTCAGGATTTTGAACATAAATTCGAGCGAGAGTTGGAAAAAGGGCTTAAAAATATAACCCAATACGAGGGAGCATTTGAATTGATTGAGAAATATTTTTCAAACTTTCCGTCTCATGTTATTTCTAGTAGAAACCAACCTCTACTTTTATCAAGTAAATATATGAAACGAGTAGGGGAATTCGATAACAACCTTAGAGAAATATTCCCTGATGAGAAAGATTATGAAAATATAAGAAACGAAATACAAAAGTCCCCAATTGGCTTAGTTTCTAACTTCTTTTCTCTCTATGACGAACTAAAAGACGAAATTGACAAAATTGAAGATAAAAAAGTTGATCAGCTTGATCTAAAAGACTAACCTTTCTTTTCTAGCTTATTTATTTGTTTTTTCATCCAAAAAGTAAGAAAGAAGTCATCATCTGCGTTATTCCTATAATTCTAACTAACCATATTGCATTTATTGATGTTCATTGTTTTTTCCTTAGATAATAACCCTTGTCAATTAAATTTTTTGCTACTAAATCTTCTTGATTTAGTAAGTTGTAATTAGAATAATCGATTTCCGAACGAGCAAGAGCTATCAACTTTCTTGATTCATTTAAGACAAGCAGAATTGCTTTTTTTTGTAGGTCTGATGGAATATTAAAGACCATCTTTTTTATTATTGGATTTCCATATAGAATTGCTTTCTCTCCTTTATTGGTTACAATTAAAATAAATTGATTTGGAATTATATTTTTGTTTAAAAAGAATTCAGCTCCTTCTAAGCTTAAGTGAAAAATTCCTTTCTTAATGAAACCAAAATAAATACCTGCTGCATTTATATTCTCGTTTTTTAATTTTTCTTCTAAAAAATTACTAATTTCATATGGAACTAAATAGATTAAAGGGAATTTGTTTTTTGTTTGCTCATCGTTAATAAAAATATAGAACCTATAATCTTTTTTCTTAAAATACGATAATACTTCGGAAGAAAATTTTAGAAGGGAATTATTAATAATTGATTTTTCAATTTTATTAATTAATCTAAAAGTATTCAATTCTCTTATTCTCCGTTAAAATAAAAAGAAATAAGTAGTTTTATAATTATTAATCAATAAAGTTATTAAAAAATACTGTTGTCGAAAAATGGGCATTCGTAAAATTGAGGACGAAATTGACTTAAGAGAAGCCATGAAGAAAAAGGCAGCTGAGTTGAAGCTTCAAGACATGGAAGCAAAAGCTGCAACAGAAAACTTTACAAAAGAAAGACTTACAGAATTAGCTAAGACTCATGGAGTCATTTTGGCGTTAACTCCCGAATTAAAGAATGAGGTTAAAGCTTTACAAAAGAAGTTTAATATTCCCTCGTCCAAAATAATTACTGAACAGATTACAGAAAACGATGTTTTAAAGAAATTTTCTAAAATAGATCATGAAAAATTAGGAATGCTTGCTTACCAAAGAATTTTAATGCAGAAAGAAGAAATTGGAGTGGGATTATTGCCCATTTCTAGAGTGTATGATTTAGTAAATACGGGCATTCTAAATGGAATATTAGATATTAAAGATTTGTTAAAAGCTTTAAAATTGCTCAAGAAAAATCATATTATTGACGATTTGCAAGAATTTAATTCAGGTATCGTAATGGTAAGATTTTTTCCAGTTCAATACACTACTGATCAAGTGAAAGTTGTAGGAGTTGCTAAAGATAAGGGTTTTATTTCTCTTGAAGATGTATGTATTGCCCTAAGCTGGTCTCAAGATCGAGCTTTAGAAACTTTGAAATCATTAGAAGCCACAGGAATGGCGAAGTTAAGAGAATCTCTCCTAAAGGGAAAGCAATGGTACTTCCCTTCTTTATAAATGATTTATTCTATTTTTATTTTAAATGAAACTTGATCATCCTCTAATCTAATAATCTCCCCCCTCTTATCTTTCTCTAACATTTTAAAAATTTTAATAATATCATCATTGGGAAGTTTACTAAACGCTTTATTAGATTCTCTAATTTCAAATATTAATATTGGCTCCAATGGAGAAATCTCCATGGCCCAATCGTATATTTCCTCAGCCCAATTATCTAAGCTCTTCCAATAAACTCTTAGTTTCTCTTTACTTTTTGATAGCCATTCAGCTTGTTCTTTATTAATTAATTCTTCAGCAATTTCTTCTAAGGCTTGTTTACGGTCTTCAAAATTAGAAAAAGGTTTTTCAGATTCAGATTGCCGAAGATATAAAATATGAAGTATTGCATACCGTGCGTAATCGAAAAGGACTTTAGACCATTCATTTTTCCAAGATTCATAGTCTTTCAAGTCAGTTTTTCTATTTGGAATTGAATACATAAATATGTATCTTTTCTCTTCAAGCCACGGGTAATCGTTAAGTAACAATTCATAAGTTGATATTTCTTGAGTAACAGCTTCTCTCTCTTTTACTATTTCTAGCTCAATTTCGCGAAGTTCTATTTCAATTTGAGCAGCGTTTTGTTCGTAGGTTTTTTGATCGATTTCTCCTAGCTTTGATGTGAGGATATCTTCGATTTTATTTAACCGTTCATCAATTTCTTCGCTTGGAAGTCCTTCTTGGATCACTTCTGAAGCTATTTTTCCTGCCTCAACTTCAATTTCTTTTAATTCCTTTTGTTTCTTTAGTTCTTTTAATCGAGCTAATTCCTTCCTTAAACCATCTAATTCTCTTTCAGGTTTTTCTTCTGTATCCTTAACTGCTTCTTCTGTTTTTTCTTTTTGACGTTCCATATTCTACATCTTTAAATGTTTTTAGTATTCTCCGAATTCAATAGCCCATTGCTCATATTGGCTTAAAGAAGATCCAGTAGTCATAGGCTTTACTTTTTTTAAAGTTTTAGTAAAGTCTTTTAATTCAATATCCCTTATAACAACTTCTTGATCATTATTTTCTAGAAGCCCACCCATATCTAGTTCTCTGATTGGAAGCATTATAACTTCACGACATACATTAGAGATGTCTCTTCCAGAATATCCTTCAGATCTAACTCCTAACTCAATAAAATCTTCTTCGGGCATCGCCATATTAATACCTGCGGTGTGAATCTTAAATATTCCAACTCTGGCTGTTAGATCTGGAAGAGGAACATACACTTTTTTTTCAAATCTACTAAGCATGGCTGTGTCAATATCCCAAGGTCGATTCGTTGCCCCTAAAACTAGCAAAGGTTTTTTAGACCCTGATTTAACACCTTGAATTTCGGCTAACAGCTGAGTTTTTACCCTCCTTTCTCCACCACCTTCATGACCTTCACCTCTCTTAGTAGCTACAGAGTCAATTTCATCCATAAAAATCAGACTAGGGGCTTTTATTCGAGCAACTTTAAAAAGTGAACTGATTAGCTTCTCACTTTCTCCTAACCATTTACTTAATAAATCGGCTGATGAGACGCTAAAAAAAGTTGCTTCACATTCTGTTGCTGCTGCTCTGGCTAGCAATGTCTTTCCACATCCTGGAGGTCCAAATAATAGAATCCCTGACCATGGTTTTCTTGCTCCTGTGAATAATTCAGGTCTCATAATTGGTAAAACTATAGCTTCTCTTAAGGCTTGTTTACTTCCCTCTAAACCCGCTATGTCTATCCATTTCACATCAGGCGATTCAGTTAATATAGTCCCCGATATTGAATCAATTATTTCTTGTTCTTCAGCAGAATATAGCCCTTCCTCTTCTTTTGTCTCGCCTTCTTTTGGTTCACTCGGTTTACCAGAAGATCTTCCTCTCTTAACTCGAGGACCGCTTAAATGGGCTTTAAGTACATTAGCACGATTCAAATATTGTTCGATTTGATCGTGACATTTTCTAACCATTATCGGATTTTTATTATATTTTACGAATTGTATTAAGATTTCTGCTGCTCTTTGATACTTATTTAGAGCTTGTCTATAATGCCCCTTTTCGTCCAAATCAACGGCAGCTTGCGCTTCTTGGACGGCATAAAGGTAAAGTTTACTATCAACACTACTCAACGGCTATAACCTTTTAAAAGTAATTATTTATCTTATCTATGTTAAAATATTCTTAATATTTATAGGTAAGCTAGTTCAATGTTTATTTTATTAATTAATTCTTCCACATATATCAAATTTTCTTTTTAAAAAGGTATTGTAAACATTGGTCTACAACAAAAAATTATATAATCTTGAGTTTTCTTATATTATATAAAAATAATAATAATTGATGAATTAAGATGGGTTTTCTCAAAGATATGAGTAATTGGCTCTCAGGAGGCAAGAAAAAAGATACTGTTCGTTCCGCAACCGTGAAATTAAAGGTCTTCAACAAAAGACTCGCCAGAAATACTCGGAAAATGGAGATAACAGCAAAACAAGCGAGAGATAAAGCTGTTAGATTACGAAAAGCTGGAGATATGGACGGATCTGAATTCCACGCACGGAACTATCTTCAAGTTAAAAAACAAGCTAGGGCGATTGACCATTTTAGAACAAACTTAGAAGGAATGGTTTTCAAGCTTGAGCAAGCTACCGCAGTTAAAGATATTTCAAACATAATGACAGGCATAGCTTCTAGTCTAGGTGCTCTAAAGAACCAATTGTCAGTCCCCCAACTAACAGAGATAATGACTGAAATCGGAATTGATATGGAAGACTTTGAAGTGACGCAAGAAATTACTTCGGATGGAATCGATAATATGACTTTAGATACTGCTGTTACAGATAATCAAGTAAAAGATATATTAGGCGAAATTGACGCTGAGATTCAGGTTGAAGTTGGTGGAGCATTACCATCAATAGATCCTGATGGAAAAGTTAAAGAATTGGAAGAAGAGTTAAACAAATTAAAATCGCGAGATTAGATATTAGCAATATCTAGTACCTCTTCCTTTCCACCTACCAAAATTATTTAAGGTTAAACTCTATTTTTAATTTATTCTTAAACTCAATTTGAACGAGTGTTAAAAATGAATCCAGAAGTAATTGCAATAGGTAGTTGTACACTTGATTGTATGCTACAAGTTAAGGATATTCTTAGATTTGAGCTTTTAGATAAGGATCTTGTTAAAAAATATACAGCAATTGAATATAGTCACAAATTGAATGTAGATGGAGTTTTATTCGTTCCAGGAGGTTCTGCTGCTAATATTGCTTCAAATTGCGCAATGTTAGGCTTGAAAAGTGCTTACATTGGAGTAATAGGACATGATTTTTCTGCTGATATATGTTTAGATGATATGAAAAAGAGGGGTGTTGACTTGTCGCATGTCATTCAAACTGATGAGGATTGTACTGCTTTTTCTGTAATTTTAAAAACAGAATGGGGAAAAGATCGGAGTATTTTAGCATACAAAGGTGCAAATAACATGTTGAAACCCGAGGATGTAAAAGAAGATTTCTTTCAAGATATCAAAGCTTTTGCTTGGACTTCCTTGACTACAGAAAATGGATGTAGAGCAATCGAAAAAGCACTTACTCTTACTTTAGAAAATAATGGAAAAGTATTCGCTGCTCCTAGCATGTCAATCATTAAAAATAGTCCAAAATGGGCAAAAATTTTAATTTCTAACTCGGATGTAGTTTCCCTGAATAAAGAAGAAGCCCAAGAATTTACTGAAGAGCAAGACACTGTTCCAATGATTCATAAATTTTTAGATATAGGAGTAAAATTAATATCAATTACAGATGGACCAAATGGATCTATAATTTCAGACGGTCAAAATATTGTAAATAGCTCGATTTACGAAGGTCCAGTTGAAGATACAACGGGTGCTGGAGACGCTTTTCTAACTGGTCTTTTAATATCTCACCTAAATGGATTTTCTTTAGAGAAGTCCTCTAAAATGGCAACGGCAATGTCCTATTTAGAAAGTAAGGAGATTGGCGTTCGAGAGGGTTTACCTAACAGTTTGAAAGAATTAGAAGATTTTATAAACAATAATCAAATAAAACAGATTGTATCTAAAATAATATAACATACAATTCTAATTACATTCCAAGTTTCATGTTAAAAGATTAAATTTTAATTTCTTAGTGTATTTTTCATATCACTAAGCATTTTAAATAAAAAGCGCTGCTAGTATAGTGGTTAGTATACTCCTCATTTAATAACTAAATGTGGGTATAGCAGGTTGCCAACTTGGTGACCCGGGTTCGATTCCCGGGCGGCGCATTCTTATACTAATTTTATATCTCATTTAAGTAAATTTTATTTTCTCACAATATAATCAATCATTCCTCTCGTAGAATCTCTCTCGTATAGATATTCAATTCTGATTTGCTTATATATTATCTCATAATTTGAAAAATAGATATCCCCTTCGTCATGTTTGAAATATGTATGAGAAATTTGTTCTCCATCTTCGAATTGAGTAAAAATACCCGGGCTAGTTTCTTTTCCTATTCCATAACGAGAATCGTCTATAGAAAGCAAATTCACATAAATTAACCCCCTTTTTTTGACAACGCGAAGCATTTCATTAATTGCTACACCAATGTCTTCTTTATTCATATGAAAAATAGTATTATAGGAATAAGCAAATCCATATGATTCTGATTCATAAGGGAGGCTCCTCATATCACCTTTAACAATATGAACTTTAATGCCCTTTTTTTTAGCGAAATCCTCTGCCATTTTCATACGCTCTTCTGAAATTTCGATTCCATAAGTATCAAATCCACTCATAGCATAAAGTGTGATTTTTGGGAATTTTCCACCCGCACCACAATCAATAATTGTTTTTTCTACTTCAGCATCAAGGGTATAATCGAGAAATGTGTATAATATTGAAGGAAAAATATCTTGAGTCAATTTCAATCCACCTTTTTTAATTATACCTAGTCTAATTATTGCACCTTTTTAAAATCAAACACAATTATCTTCGTGAAAGGTGTGTTTCACGATCGGTAATATTAGATTTTGTTATAGAGTACTGAGAAAATTAGACACATTCGAAGATCTTGGAATTTGAACTTTAAAATAATTCTCAACGATTTCGTACAGAAAGTCGAGATACGGTAATTGGATTTTTACACCGTGAACATTTGCTAGCTCTTCAATTACCTTCTTAGAAATAAGCTTCTCTTTCTTTTTTAAATTTTTGACTCTTTCAACTATTGTTTCAGAAAGTTCGTAAGTTTTTTGGATTCCCTCATGTAAATAAATTAAACTTGGAATAGGTTCATATTCTTCTAAAAATTTTCTTACTAAAGATTTTTCAAAACTGATATTCTTTGGGTTAAGAATACCGTCGTTATCCTGAAGAATCAGGTTATTTTTTACTACAATGTAATCTTTATAACTCTCGAGTTGGTATTGATCTTCTGATTCTACCCGTATAGACGCTTTAAAGGAATTTTCCATTATGTAATCAAAAAATTCGTGAATCTGATCTATCATAAATGTCTGATCAGTAAGCACCAATACTTTTCTCTTAAAAAAAATCGCTCGAATTATGTTTACTAATAAAGAAGCAATTAAATTAAGTTTGATAAGGCTCACGTCAATTGATTCTAATTGAGGGGTCGTTTCAGGCTCTTTATCTCGTGGGGTAGATATTTCAGGAAGCTCTAGTTGAAAATCTGCTATGAAGGTGTCTCTTACTGAAAGATTTTTATCGATGTAAGCAACGAAAGAATGTTCACAAACAATTCCTTCCGAAATGTTTACTGCATAAACTCCTCTTGCGGCTTTTTCCACTGCTACCTCTGAAATTTCAATATATCCTCTACTTGAACAAGATGGGCATCGCACTTCGAGCTTTTTCATTTATAAAAACCTAATTATTGTAACTCAAATCAATATTGGAGATTTTCTAGCAGTTACAATTAAATTTTAAACAACCAATTATATAAAGTTTGACTGAGCAAATAAATAAAAATTATTATAGAATATGCAATTCTTTCAAGAATGTATAGTTTGTGAGTGGTTAATACCGATATACCTTTGCATATTTCTTTTCAATTAGGTTAGCTATAAGTAATGAGATTATTGCTGCTACATTTTCAGATATCAAAAATGACATTACATTATCTAAAAAGATCAGACTTATCCCATAGGTACTAATAAATATAGCAGTAAAAATAGGAAAAACTATTATTATCGGCCTAATAACGGGAAAATATAGTAATTTTCGAAATTTAGATAACTCTAGCCTTGACTTTTGAAATTGGCTCTTATTTTTCTTTCTTTTTTCAACTTGGACAAAAGACTCAAATATAATAACTACGCCAAAAAATAGAGCAACAGTAGTGCCAATCGGTATTAATATTACTACTACATAATTTCCTACTCCCAGAATGAATTGAGCCAAGAATATAAACAAGACTTGGAAAATTCCACACGCTCCCAATAGCATTAGAGCAATTGGTATGTATTCCTTTGATGACCAGCGAAATCTTATCGGCATTTTAATCAACAATTTTTATAATATGGTGGGCCCGGCGAAATTTGAATTCGCGACCTTCTCCACGTCAAGGAGACGTCATACCGAGCTAGACCACGGGCCCGTGATTGATTTCCCTAATTTAAGTATAAAAAATACTAAAATTTGAGATAAATAATTTATATTATTAAAAAATAAATAATTTATTAGTTTTTTCTGAAAGATCATTAATCTAGTTAAACACGACTAAGATCACTAGAAAAAATATAAAAAAATAATTAATGAAATATTTAAGGTTTTTTTTCTCTTAAAGCTCTAACCATTGGAACATCTTTTCCTGATAGTATTTCTAGCATAGCGCCCCCACCAGTAGAAATAAAGGAAACTTCTTGAGCATGACCGGACATTTCTGCTGCAGTTCCCATTTCTCCACCTCCAATCACAGAAAGAGCTCCTCTATTTTTAGCAGCTTCAGCCATAGCTTTAACCATGTCAAAGGTGCCTTTTCTAAACACTTCTTTTTCAAAAATACCAGGTGGTCCGTTAGCAATAATAGTTTTTGCATCCATTATAATTTCTGTGAATTCCTCTGTAGTTTTAGGGCCTATATCACCAGTTACAGCATTATAATCCTTTAATTCGTCGATGCCAATTGCTTTTCTGCTACCATTGTCATCAATTACTAAATCTTTAGGTAATATGATCTTGTCTTTAAATTTCTCGTAAGTATCCTTAATGTCATCCTTTGCTTTCTCTAAATCTTTTGCTATTGCTCCTCGGTTTGCTTCTCCAGTATCAACTCCTATAGCCTCCAAGATTAATATAGCTGTTAAACCAGAGCAGAGTGCGTAATCTAATTTTTCGTTTTCAAAATTGAACTTCATGGCTTTAAACTTATCTATAGCTTTAGCTCCTCCAATAAGCATAATCATTGGTTTTTCGGGGGACTCTAAGATTTTAGTCATGTATTCGAACTCTTTTACGGTTGTGGGTCCTGCGATTAATGTTGGCCACCCAATTATCGAGGGTTGTGCTCTATGGGCTGCTCCAAATGCATCTGCGATGAAGTAGTCGAATAGTGGTGATAATGTTTTAATCATCTCCAAGTTTGCTGCTTCAGAAAAGTCCTTAAATTGTTTAGTTTCAAGTTCCCACATTCGTACATTATTGAGGACTAATACTTCGCCTACTTTAAGATTCTTTATTGCATTAATTGCTTTTTCTCCGAATATATCCTCAACGTATTTAACAGGGCGATCTAACAGTTTCCTTATTTCTTCCGCGTGTAATTCTAAAGAGGTGAAATCTTTCTTTCCTGGTCGAGATTGGTGTGCCATAATTACTACAGCACTCTCTTTAAGTTCTTCTAATGAGGGGATTAGAGCGTGAATACGAGGGGATTCGCGAATTCTATTATTTTCAACATCGATATTAGAGTTAATATCAACTCTCATCAAAATTTTCTTTCCTTTTAAATCAACATCTTTATACGATTTATAATCAAACACTTAATCTCACTCTATTTGATTTTGGTTATAATAAATGGTAATATATTATATCAAAAAAAGGTTTCAAATGTTCATTTGGAAATTTACAACTCTATGTTAAACTTATGATACTATAAAAGAAGCAATTTTTATCCCGATTAATAACCAATTTTACCGAAAATATTCTTTTACAACAAGCTTACAGAACTGCGTCAATTTTTCCGCTAGATCTGTTCTATCTGATGATTTTGTTAAAATCCAGTTGTTGCCATATAGTTTGTTTAGATAATCTCCTTTTGCATCAATTGAAAAAGCATAGACTTTAAATTTTTTTTTAACATCTTGAATCTCCTTTATTGCATCATTCAATCCATATTGAGTACCTGCAGGTTGACCATCCGAAATCATTAAGATTAATACATTCTTTTCCAGTTTAGCTGCTTCATGTTTTAGTGACACTCCATCTAAATTGCTCCCAATGCGTTGATGGCGTCCAAATTTATCAAATTTTTTAATATCTGGGTATTCTTCAAAATCCTTTAATTGAATATTTAAGGCGTCATATTCGCCAGTAAAGAGTACGATACGCAATTGAGCAATTTCATAGAGGGATTCACATAACATTACCATAGCAACTTTGGCTGCTTCTAATTTAATTCCTGCCATACTTCCACTGATATCCACCATCATTAAGATTTTTAATTCTTTTTGAGTTAATTTTCTCGTGAAACACTTATTATATTTAAAATCGCTCGTAACTGCTTTAATAAACTTATTGTTTAATCGTCCTCTTTTTTGAGAGTTGTCAACATCATTTTGATTTCTCAAATCTTGAAATAAATACTTCAACTTAGTTATTATGTTGTAATGTGTTTTCACGATTTCATTGTACGATAATCCTATTGATCTCATATCTTCATTTTCAATATACACATCATTTACCTTTCTTTCGGTCTCATTAAATTGGTCTTGATTCTCAATTAACAAGAGCCTTCCTTCCATAGCAGTTTGAGAATCAGACACTAATTTACTAATTTCACTAATGAAATCCTCATATTTCCGGGAGTTGTTGTCATTTTGATTCTCGTTATTCAAAATCGCAATTAAATCCTCAATTTCAACAGCTTTCAGATTCTCGTTATCTTGACATAATATCTTTAATTTTTCATTGATGTCTAATTGCTTAAACTCATCATTGCTTATATCAAATTCATTAGATTTAAGAGTTTCTTTGAGGTAGTCTTTTATAGAATCAGATTTTGAATCTCGTTCAACCTCTTCTATCAACTTCTCAATATCTGCTGTGTTTAGATCTAAATCTTTAATTTTTTCGATTACTTTTTCACTGGCTGAACTTAATTCTGATGATTCTAAATTCTTGCCATGTTCGATAAATTCTTCAAAATGATTTATTAGAGGTTCGAGCTCTCCAGGTGAATTATGATGATACTCTCCTTCTTCAATATTGTCGTAAAGGCAAGGATCTTCCATGAAATCGGAATCTTGGAGATCTTTTAAATAAGTTTCATAATTTTCTCTTTCCATAATTTCAGAAGATTGATCATAATCTTCAATGTCCTCTGATTCATAGTAATCATCGTATTCTGGCTCGTAAATTCCTGTGTCGCTTGCTCTATGTGGAGGTATTCTATCCCTACTTATTTTTTTTTTCATGTAAAACTTCTTTAAAACTTTACATAATTGATCAATCGTAATTATAGACGAAGCGGGCGTTAGCGACTTCAAGAGAAATTTTTTTGCCGTGATAATCACACGCCAATCTTCTTCGCTCATATTTCGCGTTCTGAATTTCGGCTTCTTTTGAAATCCTTTGTAGTTTTCCATATATAAATTAATGTAAATGAGCAAGTCTCCTGAGCACTTCATTTTAAGGATTAAATCAGGAAGTAGCTGTAGTGTGAATGCTCGCAAATTTTTGTAGAATCCGGGGAATTTTATACTGTTTAAAGAATTAACTCTTACATCTTCTACAACATTGATAACTTGTTTTATGAAATATTGTGGTAGGTCGTATTTTTTTGAAAAAATGTCAATGAGTTTTATAAAAGATAATTCAAATGAACCATAACCTATGTGCCCACTTTCATGAGCGACTAAACCTTGGGCTGAAGTTATATCATCTTTTATCTTTTTTGGTAAATATATAAACCTTCCATCAGTAAAAGTGAGCAGCGAATTCTGGTTAAATTCAATATAAATATCTTTCTTTCCACTTATCCTTTTGCCGATATTAATTAGAGCAAATAAATCTGAGAAGAAATCTTTTTCAAAAAGGTCATACAAAGCTGATAAATTGATCACCTCACTTACTTAAAGATTAAAATATTAACTTAATCTAACACTGGACAGTTTCGCCTCATGAAATCCATTAGATCTTTATTCTTATTTCTATATAGCCACTTTATATAACTAAATGTTATTTCTCCATTGCAAAGGTGGTTATGTCCCATATTTTCCTTATAAACCTTATGATACCCAAGTTTTTCAGTTAATTGTATGTAGTCTTTTAAAGATGTCCTATGCTGTTGCCAAAACCAATCGAAAAATTTCCACATAAGACTTCCGTTTTTATTTTTATACTTACCATTTCCTAATTCAAACACATACTTTTCCACTTTACTTTTAAAATTGCTAATAATTTTGGCTTCAGGAGCTCTCGGAGAAATTAAACCCGTCTTTATACCTGATTTAGCATCAAAATTAGGGACTAGATATTTCTTTAAGTTGTCTTCAAATAGTTTTCCATCCAGTATCATCGCTATACTTTTTTTTTCTTCTTGATTCTCACCTAATTTATTGATGATAACATTCTCAATATTATATCTTAAATAATCTGAAGACATATTTGATACAATTAAGCAGAAATTAACAATTAACCTGGTAGAGAATATTTTAGTTATCGAAAAATCTTTTATTGCTTGCTTTCTGATCTGTCTAGCAGCGTCTACAACGGTTTCAGCAACCATTTTTTTACATCCTGATAGTTTAACAGCAATTTCGATCTCTTTCTGTTTTGTGGGATATGTTATTTCAGGGCAAACTAAGAAACGATCTTCAAATGCTTCTTGAAGTTTATTAATTCCTAATACACTCTTGTTCATCGTTCCAATAATTACAAGTTTACTCGTTTCTTTTAAGCTACACCTTTCAAATCCTTTCGAAATCAAGTTGATATGGCTTTCTGAGAGAAGGGAATTTAACGAGATTTGCTCACTTTCTCTAATCGCATTTATTTCATTTATAACAATAAAAGATATACCGTTCTTGTTTGCGTCTTCTATAGCCCTCGTCAATGGACCATGATTAAACTTAGTATTGCCGTTAAACAACTCCCAATTCCCTTCGATGTCTCGTCTATCAAGATCTGGTGAACCATCAATTATAAAATATGAAGAATTGAACTCCTTAGCAAGAGATGTTGCTAAAAGAGTTTTACCCGTTCCAGGAGGGCCATGTAATAAGATACCAACACATCTGCCTTTCCCTAGAGAATTAATTAAAGCCTTCAAATAGTCAAATTCATTTCTTTGCTGAATGTATTCAATATTTCTATTAATCGCTAAATCTGAAAAATTCATCTCCTCCTATTAATATGAATCCTAATTAAATTTAGGAAAATAACATTAGAATGATGTTGCTGAATATTGATTTTTGAATTTAAGGTAATTTATAATTGGTATACTAATGTATTTAAAAACTCACACCATCTTGAATTTCAAATAATTCTGAAAAATCTCTTAAAATTTAGAGTTTTAACCCTATTTATATGAAAATGTTAAAAATAATATGTTGGAACATATTTCTAAATTTATTAAGGCTAAAAGATTTTCATGAATATAGAGATTTGAACATTAATTCTTATGAAATTTAGTTAGGTGAATGAGAGTGGATGATATCAGAGCAATATTAAATCGGTTGTTAAAAAAAGAGTGCTCAATCGAAGAAGCTGAAAAATTGTTAAAAGCAAATGCTATTGAAGAGGTTGGAAACATTGCCAAATTAGATATTTTTCGAAAGTTACGTACTGGCGTTGTTGAGGTTATTTATGCAGAAAACAAAACTGCTCAGATGATTATAGAAATAATTTCTACCTTCTTAAAAAAAAATAAATTTGCCATTGTATCTAGGTATAAGGACGATCAGAAGGCTTTAATTTTGAAAGAATTTGGTGGTAAAGAAGAATTATCATTAGTTGTTAACGATTTGGCTAAGATTGTAATAGTAAAAGAAAAAGACTTAATATTTGAAAAGAAGGGTGGAAGAATTGGCATAATTTCAGCCGGAAGTTCAGATATCCCTATTGCTGAAGAAGCTAAAGTAATTGCAGATTCAATGGGATGTGTTGTATTTACTAGCTACGATTTAGGAATTGCTGGTATTCATCGTCTCTTTAAACCTCTCAGTGAAATGATTAAAGAAGATATTCATGTAATAATTGTGTGCGCAGGGATGGAAGGAACCTTGCCTGGAATTGTTGCAGCCCTCGTTGACATTCCTGTAATCGGAGTTCCCATATCTAGCGGATACGGATTAGGGGAAAAAGGTATCGGTGCTTTAACAACGATGCTTCAATCGTGCTCACCAGGGTTATTAGTAGTCAACATTGACAATGGGTTTGGAGCAGGTGCCTCTGCAGCTTTAATAGCTAATAGCATCGCAAAATAAATTTTCCATCTAAGAGTTTCTTCTTAATATTTGTAAGAGATTACAAATTTAGTATATTTTTATACCAAGTTAATTTAAAATTATTATATCTTAATATATAATTTTAAAAACTATAATAAAAAAGTGTATGTTATGGCACCTACACCAGCTTCTATTGAAGCATTATCGAAACTGAGGCAGTTAAATCCTGTAACAGGATGGTATGTTGTTACTATTTTAGTTATTGTGTTATATATCTATGGTGTTGAGATCAAAAAAGCAAGAGAGACAAATAATTGGAGCACTGTCTTTGCTGGTTTAACATTATTAGGACTTGATCTTATTAATGAAATATGGAACGGATTAGTATTTGCGTTTTCCAACTACTCGGCGTTTTGGACCACACCGGGAGCAAGTGCTTATATAATCTTAATTGGATGGAACATAGAAATCGCTTTCATGTTTTCGATCGCAGGCATTGTCTTCGCAAAATTTCTACCAGATGAAAAAGAAAAGAAAATTTTAGGACTTCCAAACCGCTGGGCTATGGCAATCGGCTTTACACTATTTTCTGTGTTTGTCGAGATTCTATTGAATTGGGGTAATTATTTAATATGGGAATATGTGTGGTGGAATTGGTACAACCCCATTTTAATCTTTCTTATCGGTTATTTTCACTTTTTTGTAGGTACATTTTATGTGTATGACCTTCCCGAAAGAAAAGACAAAATTAAGGTAGTAGGGGTTATTTACGGAATAGCTATCGTCCTTCTATGTATCTTCGGACCCTTATTGATGCCTCTTGGTATTTTTTAGCTTTCAAAAATCCTTTTTTTTTTATTTTTTTAATCAAATAACTATTTGAACTATCTTTTGCGGTATTCAAATGAAGATAATTTAAAACTAACACAGATTTTGACCATTTTACACCTTATAAATTGAATGTGAAAGTATTTATATTTAGATTAACATAATTAATATTGAAATTACTAATTCTAAATAATCTAAAAAAAAACTAACATACTATAAAGTTGAGACCTATGGTCGCAACAGTTGATAATTTTGAAAAGTCTAAAGAATTTTTTAAAAGTGGCGATATTCTTAATGCCTTAGAGAGCTTTACTAAAGCATTAAATGGTTCAGATACTTCTAAAAGCACCGTTAAAAAAGAACTAATTTTGTTTTTGGAAAATCTGTTACAGTATAGCAAGGATAACAATCTTCGAGACGAAGAAGCTATGGTTTTAAGAACTTTGGGAAGAACTCATTCTAAATTTAGAAATCACGTAGAAGGTTTAAAATATTCGTATCAGGCATTAAAAATTCAAAAAAAAATTGGAAGAAAGTTAGATATTGCTGAGAGCTTAGTTTTTCTTGCTGAAGACCTCGAAATTTCAGGTAATTACGACGAATGCGCAAAATCTTTTACTGAAGCTGCCGAAATTTTTCAAGAGTTAGGGAAATTTAATAAGGAAGCAGAAATTAAAGAAGAAATTAATCGGCTGAAAGATTTTTCTGAAGAAATGGTTAAGGACGAATTTAATTTAAAGAAATTCAATATTGATAATTACTAAAGCAATCCAAGTATGGCCATTAAATTTAAAAAAATCCTTTTTTTTTTGATTTTATATTTTATGAGTAGAGTATGCTACGGCTATTAGTTATTCTTGTAAAGCATTTCTATCACATTTTGACAATAAAACAGTATTTCTTTAACAGTCAGAGATGTTTCTTTGCTGATTACACTTAAATCTTCAAATTCAGGTTTAACATTGATAACTTCTGTTTTTTCTCCTTTTTTAATGAAAGAAATTTTCAAATTCAAATCATACCAATTACCATTAATTTCTATTTTTTCTTTCACATTCTTGCGATCAACGCAAACACGCTTGCTTGAATAGAACCTTACGCCAAGCGTACCCAACTCTCTTAAAGTTTTAAGTATTAAATCATAATTATGAGAAGGATCACATATAATTTTGATGACGTGGCCAGGGCGATTTTTCTTAGTAATACTTGGGATTATTTGAATGTCTAAAATATCTTCATTTCCTAAAATATTTACAAAATTACCTAAAATTTCTCCAGATACATCGTCTACAGCTGTTTCTAGAATACTAACTTCCTCAACATAATTACTTATAGGATGTAACTCTTTAGAACGCATTGAATCTTTTATCTCTCCGTAAAACAAACGAAGTGTATTCGAAAAAGCGTTAAACTCCTTTTGACCCGTCCCGCAGGATATCTTTAGCAAATTCATAGAGGGAACAAATTCTGAATAGGTCGGATGCAAATTTACCAATAGCGCTGCTCCGGTAGGGGTTACTAGTTCCGATTCAATAGGTCCTCCTTTTATAGACAAACTAGAGTTTTCTAATATTTTTACTGTAGCTGGAGCGGGGATAGGTAAGATTCCGTGGGCACTTTTTATTTTTCCGCCACCAAGAGGTACTTCGCTACAATAATATGAGAAATCCGTGTTAAATCCTCCTATTGTATCAATAACTTTCGTTACTCCCAAAATATCAATCAATGTGTCAACTGAGCTTAATTCGTGAAGGTGAATGTTTTCAATTAATTTTCCGTGAACTTCAGCTTCAGCTTTAAATAAAGTGCTTAAGACTTTCTTTGCAAACGCTTTAGCCTGTTTCGAAAAGCTGTTCTCATTAAGATACTCCTCGAGAGCGTTCGAGAGATCCTCCGGAGTTCTATGCGTTTTAGATTCCTCTATTGTTATTTCAAGTTTATTAGTCTCTAACCCCATCCTTTTAACGATCCCTAGATCAAGTTCTAATTTAGATACTCCTTTTAATTTTTTCTTTAAATCTTTTAAACCTGTGAGGATTTGGGTTGAATCAGGTATTAAACCTAATAACGATGCTAATAACATATCCCCTGAGATTCCTGAGTTAGTTAAATCAAAAAATATAGATTTCATCACATGCTCACTCTCATGATTAAAATAGGTGAATTTGTACCTAGTACTATAAATAAAAGAACAATACTAAAAATAATAAACCGTTGTTATTTTATAATAAATTGTACTTAATTTCAATTTAATAGTTATATATTTATGAATAAAAGAGAAATGATTAGTTATGAGTGAACTTCAAACTATCAAATGTTACCTAGATCAAATACCTTCCACTTTTATAAAGTTGTTGGGCATCGATCCGCCATCTGGAATAATTCCAGAACCTGTTAATGAGGTTGTTGATCTTTATCAAGGTATTGAACGAATAAGTGTAAGCATAATTGATAATTTTGGTTTATTTGAACTCACATTTAATAAGCCCGAATTTATGATAACAAATTCTCAGGTGATGTTGCTTCTCTCCACCAAAAACCCTTATACTTTAGGCGTACTACATCAAATGATGTATGGAGGATTCGAATTTGAACCCAACGGATTTCATTTGTTAAGATATCTAAACGAACATGGAAAGAAATCATGCTTTGTTGGAAGAAAAAAAGACATAGCCAGATACGATGGAGGAACTCATTCAATTCCAAAAGAAACGGATATGGCTACATGGGTTGAATCTGCGAAGGTTATAAATACTTTTGAAATGTCTTGGATGCATTATTTAGATTTTGAAAATCTTCACAAACAACAACAAGCATTAAAACAAAGAACTCCCGAGGACTTGATTGATAAATTAATACTTCGTACTGACAAATGGATTTTAGGGAACTACAAGCAACTTAGAAATAATTCTCTAATGGTAATTCTAGGAGATCACGGTAGAGTTAAATTAAATCTCGAATATTCGGGGAAAATAGCACAATGGCGGGAAGCAAGTGTACCGATAGCTATTATAATTAGGAAATAAGTATGTACTATTTTTATAAAAATTAAGATGTTTAAAATGGAAGAATATAAGCGTTTTACAGTTTCACTTCCTAAAGATTTATACGACAAGTTTGAAGCTTTCAGGAATAATATTGGTATTTCGAGATCAGATAGTATTAGGAAAGCGATGTATACTTTAATGGCTAGTGAAGAGAGTATTACGAAAGCTTCTGGGAATGTTGTTGGTTGCATCCCTATAATTATGCTTCATGAACATTTTACTGATAAGCATGAAAAGGAAGATTCCGCAGAACGCTCTCACGAGATAAATCATGATGATAAACACCACGATCACGAATACGATTCCAGACCAATATACGCCTCTGTCCAACAAACAGACGAAATTTTAAAAAACGATATTCAACATCATTTCTATGATGTTATTACATCAACTTTACACGTACATCTTGAATTTGAAAAATGTTTAGAAATTATAGCTGTGTCTGGACCCTTTGAAAGAGTAAAAAAACTTAAGGAAGCTTTGCAAAGATTAAGGAGTATCGTGTCGATACAATTTTTTATCATTGATAAAGAATTTTAATGTTAATTTAAGTAATACCATCGACGTGGATGATCTTACATAAAAGAAAGAGAAAAGAATAAAAAATTTTCTTCAAACAAGAAAAGAACAAAGATAAAGATAAGGCGATTTATGAAGAATTTTTTATTCTATTAGATTGTGTGTGTGTTATAACTACAATGACATATTTATAATAAAAATAAGCATACATTGAGAAATTAGTAATTTTTCAGAATTAAAAAAAAAGAATGATTTTAATTAAATTTAATAAAAATATTTTTCCTTACAGGTGATTATTTTAAATAGATTTGCAGTTCTATGAGTGATCTTCTTTACAGATCTTTCTCTTGGACTGTTTTTCTACCGTTTGCTTTTGCTCGACCAATCGCTTTATCGAGTATACCAATTAAGGCATTATTGAGTGCTGGACCATCAATTACATCTCCAGATGTGTTACAATCCTTAGATTTGATATATTCTCGAACTTTGGATTTTACGAATAAAACATCAACTGCAGCTTTTTTAGCCATTTTTTATTCCTCCTTTAATTATTTAAATATGTTTTAAAAATAAATTAGTGTTTAAAGAATATTTCTCCTACTCCTATTTAAAGTTAGTTGAAAAAACATCATAGAAGGTTAATATTTTGGGTATACCAGCGATCTAGAATAGAGATGTTAAATTGAAATTTAACAAGGTGTACTCAATGATCTTTAGGATTTGTGTATAGGCAAGGTAATTCATATGATAGAGTTGCTACTTATGTAGTATCTTCTTACTTGAAAGTACAAGAGTTGTTCAAGCTATTTTAAAATATTTTTTGATTATATGAACAAACTCATCTAATTTTGATTAGATGTATTTTTCTAATTTTAAAAATTAACAGTTTTAACTACGAATAACGAATCAAAAAGTAAGAGGAATTATTATAAAACTTTGGCATGAATTTTAAAAATCCTGTTTTAACAAGAGCACCAACAAGAATCTGCGACATTGGAGGATGGACAGACACTTGGTTTTACCCAAAAGGAGCTGTATTTAGTTTTTGTGTGGATCTCTATAGCTATGTAAGACTTGTAGAAAATTCAAGTAAGACGATAAAAATTTTTGCTGAGAATCTTAAACAAAGCGCTGTAATTCTAAATTTAAAAAAAATTGAATACAATGGTGTTTTGGATTTGTTAAAAGCAGCGATTAAAAGAATGAATATAGAAAATGGTTTGGATATTTTTGTGAGAGCAGACGCACCACCGGGATGTGGGACAGGTACTAGTGCGAGCGTTGCGGTTACTTTAATTTCTGCCTTAGCCACCTATAAACGATTAAATATGGATCAAAACAATATTGCTACTTTAGCACATAAACTCGAAACTGAAGAACTTGAACTTGAAAGTGGAGTTCAAGATCAGTATGCTGCCGCTTATGGAGGGATAAATTTCATGGAAATTGATTATCCTGAAGTAAAACTATTAAAAATAAAGATTAATAAGAAGCGTATTCTTGAACTTGAAAAGCAGTTTATCTTAGTCTATTTTGGTTCAAGAAGTTCGAGTAAAATGCATGATGCAGTTATAAGTAATTATAAAAATCGAGATAAGGCTACGCTCAATTCTTTTGAAATCATGAAACAGTGTGCATATGAAATGAAAGCCTCAATTAACTCTGACATTGAAATCCTTGGAGAGATTATAAATAGAAATTGGGATGCTCAGAAATCTCTCCATCACTTAATGATTAATCCTATAATAAAGAAAGCAGAAAAAATTGCTAAGAGTAATGGTGCTATAGGATTTAAGTGCAATGGTGCAGGTGGAGGTGGTTCAGCTACCATTTTAGCTGAAAGTGGATACGAATATCAGATCAAAAAAAAATTAGTTGAAAACGGTTATACAATCTTGCCATGTAAAATGAGTTTTACTGGCGTTAGAAGTTATGACTAGCTTGGCCTTATTGAATGACGATACTAATTCTAATCGAATCTACTACGGTTTATCTTTAATTTATATTGGAGAAGATGCTTTTTTTCATCGAGTAGGAATTATATTATCTTTATGGGAATAAAAAGAGTTATTCATGGCGTATTGATTTGCTTCTTGTATACTTTCGTAGAAAATATCTAGTTTATCTTTTTCCAAATCGTTATAGGAATATTAACCAATTGAGCCATACAATTTTTTAATGAGATATTCCGGCTTATTAAGGTTATAAGTAAGTTCAGCAAGAATATCACTCAATTCTAAAATAATATCTTCATCTATCATTACTTTCATCTTTTTTATTCAATTAAACCGTGACTTCGTGCTATTTCTTCAAACATCATCAAAGTGCGATACATTTCCCCAGGAACTGCATCCATTAAATTCGCTTGAATTAAATTTGCACGGAATTTAGGATATAAATGGTTCAAATTCCCAAAACCCATTGTATCGTCCATTAAACCAGCTAATGAAAATACTTCAATAAGATTATGAATTGTATCTATGTTGGTATTAGTATTTATATTATTTATCTCATGAGCAACACTCGCGATATCAATTGAAGCTAATGTTTCACGTTTTCTCTTTTGCATTTCAAATTCTTTTGTCATTCTTTGGGGAGGAAATAATGTAAAGCTATGGAGCATTTCTTCAAACATTGGAGATATTTCGTTAAAATTAACTTTATCAGCAAAGAAATAGAGAGCATATGATCTTTGTTCATGCAATATGTAATTTAACTGAATAATAACATCATAAGGTGGTTGAAATCCTTTAACCTTTAGAGTATAGCTCAATTTTTCTTTAAAGTCAATTTTGTGTATTTCCTCAATGATTTCAAAATTTTTCAAATATAAACGCAAGTTTCCAATTGCTTCTTTTATATAGTTCTTATATTTCTTGGGTTTTCCACGATAAGGATTAACTAAAGGCATTAACATTTCATTAAAGCGTTCACTATTTTCTTCGTATATCGCCATAATAAGAGGGCTTGGATTTCTAGGATCTTCCTGTACTATCCAACTACTAGGATATTTAATTTCAAAACCGTTCTTAGGATCACTATAAATTAGAAATTTCATAATTTCTCAGAATATTTGTCTTGATAATTTTTATGGGGAGTAATTATTTAAATATTTAATTGGAATTAATAAATAATATATATGACAAAAATTGAAATTCATAATGAAAGATTTTGAATTTAAGAATATCCCATCGAATAATAAAGATCCAATAAATTTGGATGAGCTTGGAGAAATCTCTGAGCATTTTCTCCATCAAAATGAAGACGCTATAAATTTAACCGTTCCTGAAATATTAACTCCAATTAAAAGGGGCTTAAAGAGGTATTATCACCCTCCAAGAAGTTTTGGACATACAGCAGGTATAAATTGTTTAGATATCAGTTCAAATGGCAAATACCTAGTAAGTGGATCAAATGACACTACGGTAAAGTTATGGGATTTTAAACGTGGATGTCATTTACTTACATTTAATGGACATCAAAGTTCTATTTACTCTGTATTATTTATAGATAGCTTAAATATTATTTTGAGTGGTTCTGGAGATTCTGCAATAAAAATTTGGAACTTAAATTCGGGGAACTTAATAGATTCAATTTATACTTCAAATAATGGTTTTATTCAATCATTAAAATTTTCGAAGAGAACTGGCCATATAATCGTGGGATTACATAATGAGCGTGATTATCGTGGGTGGACCGAAGTATGGGATTTAAAAAGAAGGAAATTAGAAAATGTAATCGAACCAGATTTTGAAGCATCACGGGCTTTTACACCTACATCTGATTATAAATATTTAATTGGAGTTTCAAATTATGGATCAGATTTAGTAATTTTAGACTTTAAATCTGGTCATCCTGTAAATGTTTTGAAAAATTTAATTGAACCACCTAAATATGAAGGAGGAGAAAAGGATTTTATTAGTGATTTCGTAGTATCTCATGATTGTAAATACATCTTTATCTCAACTTACTCCAATCTATTAAAAAAAATAGATATTTTATCAGGAGAAATTCTTAATTCAGTTCAGATTCGTGGGTTGAGAAACCTGAAAATTCTCCCGCCTGGTAAGTTATTAGCTGAAGTTCGTTCTGAGTTACAAATACGAGATATTAATTCTCTGGAAATAATTAATAGAATAGAGAATCCACATAAAAAAGGAATGAATTATTTGATATTCACGCCAGATATTAAATATCTAATCTCTGCTGGGACACAGATTATAGTAACTGAGCTATCAAGTGGAAATGTAGTTAATCAATTTGGAAAAGGTTCTTTTATGAGCGATACTGAACTTGTTAGGGATGATAAAGTAATCAGTATTGTTGACGATATACTTCTATATTGGGATATAAATGATGGAAATGTAATTAAAAAAGTTCCTACTAAACCTAAAACAATTGAACCTCATACCTCAACAAATGGTAAATATTTCTCTACATATGTTGACACCTCCTCTTTCTCAGGAGCAGATATCTGGGAAATCGACAAATTAGAATGCATACACAACATTAAAGATTATTATATAATGGATTTCAATGATAAAGGTACACTATGTGCATGTAATCCAAGCATAAGTCTCTCATCATATAGTTGGAGTAAGCAACAAAAAAAAGGATTAATTTCAATATTAGAAATCCCTTCAGGTAAAATCAAATTTTCAGTAAAAGTTCATGACGATAGTATTAAAGATATTAAGTTTTCTCCAAAAAAGAAATTGATTGCCAGTACTTCTTATGATAAAACAATAAAAATATGGGATTATCAGACTGGCAAAATTATTCACAATATTAAGGATTATAGGGATGTAAGGAAATTATTCTTTTCCCCTGATGGTAAATATCTAGTTGGAGGAGACAGAAATGGAAATTTTACATTCTGGGAAATATCCAATGGGAAGGAATTTAAGCAGATAAGTGGTCGGGGAGATAATGCTAAATACTTGTGTTTCTCCCATGATGGTAAATTTATTGCTTTTAGCAGATCTAAAAATAGCGTAATTGTTAAGAATTTTAAAGAGGATATATCTTATGGCCCATTCAACCATTTTTCTGGAATCTATAAAATTGCATTTTCAAAAAATGATGAGTTTTTAATTACTATCACTCATAATGGAAATCTTTATTTATGGGATTTTTTACATCTCTTAAATTGAAAAATTATGATATTAATTTTTCTTAAAAAATATATTAGTACATCGCTATTTAGGCAGAATGTTAATATTATTTTTCCTTAGGATTATATACCTATCAAAAATACTTATTAGATGAAAGATTTTTTTTTTTGAATGTAAAATTCCAATGAATTTTTATTCGAAGGATAAATTAAGCTTGGTATGCTTTTGCTGTGTCTCTTATGTAAACTCTAAAAACTTTTGTTTCTTTGTCGTAAAACACTGCGTCAATGTAGAGATCTTTGAAGTAAACGCTCCATATATGGTTTTGGTTTTTCGATTCAAAGTGTTCTCGATACAATGTTTTGTATCTTTCGTGTATCGATTGAAATAAATTCATTCGAGTAAACCCGCCTTGCTTTTTGAGAATAATTTCTTGTTGATTATCCCTTGGGAATGATGGTCGTAAGCGGATTTCTTCGTCTTCGATAATCATTTCGCTTGGATTTACCAATTCGTTACGCCTTTTTTCTTGAGAATAATATGCAACCCGTAAGAGTCCGCCTTTAACGAGTTGAAATTCTATTTTATGTTGAATCTGAGCGATTAATTCTAAAATGCGACGGTTAAATGTTTTATGGTTAAATGATTTTGTGAGACCGTCAATAACGGCCCCTCTCTGAACTGGTGGTAACTTTCTCACTTTTTCTGCGAATATTCTTCGCAGTTCCTCGTCAAAATATTCGTACAGAATGTAGCAAGGTATGAGTTGATGGTCGAAATATTTCATAAGCGTCTCGTGTCCTAAATAATTAAGTAGGTTATTCAGAAATGGCGAATTATCTCGAGTCATCATCTCTTTAAACTCTTCTAACGGTAATAACTTGTAAAAATTGTACATTAGAAGCGGAAAAACTGTCACTATAGACGGAAACTCGAATAACTCTTTTACCTGACGCTTCATCGTTGCTTTATATCTATCTCCCTCCAAGCTTAGCTGTTCAAGGAACCCAAAAAGTTCTTTAAGAACTGCTAAATGATTGTAACATGTTTCCCCTTCAAGTGTAATATCGTGACGGAGGTCGAATATTTCTTTTAAAAGCGAACGATCCTCGTTTAGAAGTTGTTCTGAAAACTCATCTCTACTAACTAAGTTTAACTCTTCAAGTAGGGCATCAAAATCTGTTTTTAAATAATTCTTTTCTCGAGCGTCAACATGCGTAGTAAGTCTTTTTACTATTATAGGTTCGTATTTCTTTCCGAATTGATGCAAAAACCCGTTGCCAATTAAATACACGACAACATTCTCGATGTCGTTGTCCATCCACACCTCTAATAGCGTTTTTTTCTGTTCCCTTGTTAAATACCTAAGGTATCTTTTTTTGAGCAAAAATTTAATCGTGCGCTCAGAGAACGTTTGAAACCTTTTCATAATCGCTAGTTGAAGTGATGCTATCGAATGGTCTATCGGCAACTCTTCTGCATGGGGATATAATCCATTACAACTCTGCGTAAATAATTCTTTACCACTCGGTGTAAATTGCTCTTCAACGAAACGAGTGACGGAATTGATTATATCGCTCCTTTTGGATAAATTACTATCGCTTAACATTGCCGTCAAGTTAGGTAAAAATTCCGAATCTGTATCTTTACACAATTTTTCGTAATCTACACCCTCTAAAAATTGTGTGAAGCCGTATCGCACGAGTAATATGAAAATGTTGAAGGTAGTGAAATCGAACATATCATATAAAATCTTGCTTATCTCTCGATTTAAAGCGAACTTCAATAATTCGTAAAATTCTTTGATTTCTAATTCAATTTCGCAGTTTAAGCCTGCAACGATATTCTCCCAGGAAAATTGGGGCAACTTAAAAAAATCGCGGATTAACGCTTTTGGATTGTTGTGCGCTTTCTCTTCTAAGTCTTTTAACGAATAAACTTCCACTTTAGGGAAACCGTTGGAAAAAACTTGGTAATCATATCTTTTAAGCACGCTTTTTACTTCCAATCCGTTCTTGTCGATTTGTTCCGGTTTTTTTTTCATATAATCCCAAATATACGCGTGACCGTTGAGATCTACGACCATTAAAAGCTTATCGTTATTAATAAATCCAATTTGGGAAATTTTAGCTAAGTGCGTAAACGGTCCAAAAACAACTCCTTTTGCAAAGTTCCAGATAAACGCTTCCTTCCCGCCACCGCTTGCAAAATACTCGCCCATTGGGGTAAAGGCAAATTGGCTAAAATTACCAGCCTTTACTCGTAATTTTCTTATCTCTTTTCCATCTTCTGCGTCCCAGAAGGTAATATTAGGCGGTCCACGCCACGAAGAACCTCCAACAAGTACTTTACCGTCGGGAGAGAATGCTAACGGTCGACCCTTTGAGTAGCTTTCGATGATAAGCGTTATTTCTCCGGTGCGATAATTCCATATTTTGACGGTTCTGTCGTACGAACTACTGGCTACGCGTACGTTATCGGGAGAGAACGCAATTCCGCTTACGTAATCAGAATGGATTTTTACCGACGAGAGAACTTTTTTAGAAGGTAGCTCGATTACAACTATTACTCCCTTATCTTTTTCCTCTCTGGTGGAAGAAAAAGAATAAATTTTCCAAGGAGTTCCAGCCAGTAAATTTCCGGCTTCGTTAAAGCAATGAATGGAGAAATCTGAAATTTCGGTAACAAGCGTAAACGAAGTTAAATCCCATAGTTGATGTGAGGCTCTGTAGGAGCTAACAATTCCCGTAGTAAAGTAATCGCCTTTTGCAGAAGTGTAAAGACTACGCGACTCCGATTTTACCAACCAGTGCTTAATTACATCGCCTGTGAGAACATCCCAATAAAAAATTTCGTCGTTTACGAGCGTTACCGCGAAATTACCTTTTACTTTGTTTGTAGAACAACGCGTCTTTAACCCCCCTAGCGACCCGAGGTATTTTTTTCCTCGGTAATCCCACTCACTAATTTGAGTATTCATTCCACAAAAAAGGCGTTTCATATCGGGTGTTAAGACGATATCGCGAATATAACCGCGATACTCTCCTGGTGCTGGACCAATCAACCTTTCTTCAAGCTCTAACGAATACGGATTTAAGATTGCCACGTTATACCCCTGAGCAATTGCTAACTTGCCGTTGCGAAGTACTTTCGTCCAAAATCTCCCGCCTATCTCCTTAGAAAACATAATCTTCCCGGTTCGAGAGTCAATTTTTTTGGTAATTCCTTGTTCTGAACGGGTTATAAAATACTTTTTATCAGGCGTCAATTTTAGATCTGTAAGATAGTCGGACTCTCTGTATTCGTTTGGCTCATCTACTATTCCGGTGAAAACTTGGAGGACTTGTCCGGTGTTAATGTCAACAATCCCTATATCGTCAAATTCTAAGATTCCTGCGATTTTTTCGTCTGGCAATAAGCACAACGAGCCATAATGATCGAACCCAGTTTCAATACTTTTTACGAGTTTTCCGGTTTTTAATTCCCACACCTCAACCCAATCTGGGTATTCGGAATTACCTTCTGACAATTCAGTGATAAGCAATCCGTTGGAAGTGATAAGCGCTTGGAAGCAGTGTACGATACCATCATCTTTTTTAGGCGTTTGGAACTGGTGTAGCTGTTTTCCCGTAGCAAGATCCCAAATCCGTATCGTGCTGTCCCACGCACTACTTATGATTAAATTCTCGTAAAATGATATGCTGCTCACGGCTCCTGTGTGTCCTTTCATCGTTCTCACAAAACTATTCTCGTGGAGATCCCATAGTTTAATGTCGTTGCAACCACTTGCGAGATATCGCCCGTCGGGGCTCACCGCTAGCGATTGTACGGGACTAATGTGCCCAAAATCGAGAGACGGCCAGAACATTTTTATTAATCCTGTTTCTTCTGGGAGCAATTCTTCGGGAAGAGTAAAGTTAATTCGGTCTTTTTCTTGGCTTGTGAATTTTTTATATGTATACATGAGAACTTCGTCTTCTAATTGTGGAGACTTTAATGCCATCGCTTTTATCTCCTTTCGAGCGCTCAAGTGCGTATCCTTACTGTGTGTATTCTCACTTTGTGTACTCTTACTTTTAGTATCCATTTTGAACAAGTCGTCTAGACTTCTCCCGCACGAAGAACAAGTAGAAGGTCGGTCAACGGTCTCTACCTTACAGAAGGGACAGGTGAAAGAGGCGCTCCAGTAAGTAGTTTTCAGCACCTCTAATTCCCTTCTTACTCGGGCGATGGCGTTTGCAGTTCCGACCTCGGGCAATTCTTTCAGTTCTTTTAGTTCTTTTACTTTTTGCGATATATCAAGCGCAAGGCCGGCGCGCTCCATGTCCAGCAACATCGCGTAAGTGGGAGATTGGTTAGCCCAAGCCATTTCGTTTTCTGGATTTAATTGCACCGCATCTTTGAAGTACTCAATCCCTTTCTTAAAGTTCCACACCTCGCCTTCAATGTATGCTAACCCGAGTAAATTTAGCGCGTCTGAGGTTAAAAATGGATCGTTGCTTAACGATACTACTTTTTTCAAACACCGTCGTTGATGCATGTATTTACCATAATCTTTATACGCCATCGCAAGCGCAAACCACGATTCGGAGTCGTCGGGCATAAGGAACAACACTTTTTTCAGTAGCGGGATAGCATAGAAGTATTTACCGATTCCACTACTAAAAAACGCAAAATCTCTCAAGAAAGGCAACTTTAAGTCGTTTTTTTCGTAATAATCAATAATGAGATTATCCCGTTTGACGAATTCTCGAGATATATGATACGCTTCTGCTAACCGTAGTTTCGCGATTGGTATTTTAGGATTAATTTCGAGAGCTTTTTCCAAATAAAGTATGGTTTTCTCAATATGATTTTGATTGAACATCGCTATCCCTAGCCCTACCCAATAAAACGCTTTCTGCGGAACGATTTCCGTCAGAATTTTCATGTATCGGAGTGCTTCTTGAGGTTTCCCCCGCTCGTTAAGGTCTCGCACACGCGCGATTAACAGTTCTTCGTTGTCAGGGAATTGTTCCATCGCCTTCTGGAAACATTCATCCGATTGTTCGTCGCCTTTAAAAGCGCGGAGCATTTTCGCTTTGGTTTTCCATTCGTTTACGGTCTTTGCTCTGAAATTCGCAATGTATTGTATAAAAGCTTCAAGTAATTGAGGTTGTGGGTTTGCCCCCGACGACTTTAGGTCTTGAATGTTAACAGTTTTAAAGCGATCAAAAAACTTTAACGATTCAAATTGCTCAGGAGTAAGGTAGAAAAGATACCCGCCAAGTAATAGACTCATCATTACGGGCAAGTATTCAGAATCGAACCTGCGAGCGATTTCTTCCGAAAAAACATTTTTTGCGAGTGGATCGCCAGCGTCGCAAAGCTTACGAAGTAACGGAAAGGAGATGTTTGAATGGAGCAAACCGGTGTTGTAATCGTTTTCATACCAGACTTGGAGGTTAGAACAGTGCCCCCAGAACTCTACTTCCGGAGGAATAAGCGGAACCGTTTCCGGAAGTAACAGCGATTCGTATTCCATCGATTTGTCTAAGTTATCGGATATTTCATCGATCGAGAGTAGATTTTCTATTCTCGTCATTTTTTCGATTGGAACGTTTAAAAGTAAGTATTTACAGTTTATAAAACGCTCACCGTTTACGTATATCATGGTTTCGTTTCGTTCCAGCTTAAGGGTTAAGAAATCGTTTACTTTAAAGGTGTGCACACTGTTTACCTGTTTTTATTGTAATTGTTTGCGTACTTTATTTTTGTCTACTATGTATTATTTGAATTACTTTATAAAAATATGCTACTTCACAATTTTCTAATTTGTAACTGAGCTTTCAAGGAGGAATAACAAAATTTGTAATTTTTTAAGCATTAAAGTTCAAATAAACGATTTTTACTATTAGCACAAAATCTATTCTGATTTGCTTTTCACAAAGAATCTTTGTCTTATGACAAAGTTTGCAGAAGGGATGGTAAATAGGCTGTATATCTCGTTCATTGCAAGCCAAGCAAATACTGGTTTCCCTATAACGCTTAATATCAATAAATACCTAATAAGAATATTTTTCAGGATCTAGTTGTTCAATATCGATGGATTCAAAATCAACCATTTTAAAATCATCCTATTTAGTCAACATAACTAAAAATATTAGTAGATTCAATAAATAAAAATAAGATCTTATTTAGGTTTATAATTGAGGGTAATTTCTGTTAAAAATGACAGGACTTCTCGGTTAACATCTTTTTTCGAAGAATTTTCTTTTTTAAAAGCCTTGTATTCTTCCCTCGTAACTTTTTTTCTTGACATTTTTTTCTTCATTATACTATCGTTAGCCATTAATTCAATCTTTTGATTTCTTAAGTAAAAGAAGTATTCTTCAGCGACTATCCTGATTCTCCTTAAACTTTTTTCGTAGCCCTCTAATTGACTTTTATAATAATTGAAAGTAATCAAACGAGTATTGATGTCTATTTCCTTTCTTTTGAATGACTTATTCAATTCAGATATGTAATTTTTTATATTTTGGATTTGAGAATTGATTTCAAAGAAATTGTATGGCTCCCTGATTTGGGGATTGACTTTTTTAAGTTTCAGTTTTACTTCATTAGACATAAATTTTAACGCTTTAAACTGCGTGGAAGCTTCCTCTTCAGTGCTTCGCTTAACCCTTTTTTTCAGTTCCTTTAACTTTATCTTAATCTCATTTTGCTGCTTTTTTAGTTTGTATAACTCGAACAATAAATCGAGCTGGTTAAAATACTCTTCATCTGACAATATTTCTGTGCTTGGAAAGGTTTTATTCTCAATCATAAAATCACCTACTTTTTTTCTTAATAAATTTGATGTAATTTCAGCTTATTTAAATAAAAAAAATAAAAATTTTGATGTTTAATCCTCCTCACTACTAAAAATATCGTTAAAAGGATTACCTTTGCCTTTATTTCCAGTATTTTTGATCTCTAATTCCACTTTCATTGGTGAATGTTTTCTTTTCCGCCTGAAAATGGCACTAATAATCCTAAAAACAATATATCCTAATACACCATAAAACACAAATGGAATTAAAAGACTTATTATGAACACAAGAATTGTGTTTGGAGTTGGAGGATTATCGGGATCAGGTGTCGGCTCAGGGTCAGGTATGGGTTCTTCTGAAGAACTAATCGTGTGTTGGTAGAGCGATATTCCATTGGGGTGGTATTCATCGATAAGAACAATATCAAAGTAATATTTAAAATCCTTATCAGGTTCGAAATATAACGTAAAACGAGAATGGTCAAAATTATCGACTCTATCAAACAGTTGAGAATCAAAATATATATCGTTTTTGTAAATTTTTGTTTGAACTCTAGAGTTTTCAGCTGGATTGAGCCCCGACGCAAATTCGTACGAGACATTAAATTCAAAGTTTACAGAATTGTTGTTAGTTGTAACTTTCAGACCGTTACTATGAAAATTGTAAGATGTCAGAAAACTTATAGAACACTGTCCTATTTCCTTTATGTAATCGTAAACACGAATAATTCCTTCGACTTTAGGGTAATTTAATGCCCTTTCTGGAACAAGAAAATTCACATAATAGTTAGACTCTGTCTGTTTTTCAAGGTTTAAAACGCCTAGTTGAGGACTTTCAAAAAAAATTGATACTTGGTTTCCAAAATCCGTTAAAATTATGTTCCTAAAGGAAGCTGTAATGCTATTTACTTGCCCTAATAAAATTTCTTGATTATACTCACAATTAACTTGTAGATCGTCATTAAGAGCCATATCAACCACTCGGAAGAAATTTGCCTGCTCGATTCGGGAAGTATTAGGATCGGAATAATATTCGTTGAACTCACTGGAGTATAGATCCTGAACAAGAGCGTTTGTATAAGAATAATTAAACACGATTTGGAGATCTAGGATTTCTGATAGCTTATAATGATAATAGAGAATTTTTAAGCTTGATGTATCAATGTTTTGGTAAATAAAATTCCTTATTTTTTGACTGTTTAAATCGAATAATCCAAGTTCTTTTAGTAAATACGCCATATAGTAGGTATTTTCTGTCAATGACTCAATATCAGAACAATACTGAGGGTTAAAATGGATAACTGTGTCGGATTCGTATACATTACTTTTAACATACTGATAGAGAGCTGTTTTGTTAAATGAAAGTGATTCTATATCTCCTAAATCTAGGTGATCAGCAAGGAGATTTAGTAATTTAATCGCGTAAAAACTGTTTTCAAAAGTGATATATCCTGTTTGGTATTGTTGAGGTATTGAAGTAGGAAAAGGAAGGAATGCTCCGTGAAATTCGTTCCCAATTGATTGAAATTGAGAATTTAATACGGCGTTAAGCTCTTCACGTAAATCGTATAGGACCCCAAGGTCGTTTAATTTAAAAATTCTTTTTAGGCTATTTAGTGTCATATAGGTGGTTTTGTGACTTCTTAAGAAATTTAGGTTATTTGTTTCGTTCAAATTGCCATATTTATAGTATTCTATAGGGTAGGATCTGAATCCAATAATATTTTGATCCATACCAGTACTCGCATATATTAGAATGTGTCCTCTTAAAGGATTGAATATACAAGCTTGTTTTATAAGTTCGTACAACCCTGATATATCTAATTCGCCAATTCTTCCTTTTTGATAAAATGAATTCACTACAGAGTTAATTGTTTCCATAGACATATAATCGGCAGAAAGGAGCGAATAACCTCGTTCTTGTTTGTAAAAAGATAGTGAATTCGCTATTTCTTCCTTTTCTTGTTCGGTTAACTGTGAAATTTCACCAATTTCTTTTAAACTTCGGACTATTTGGAAGGTGTCAATTAATTCATGATATTTGTACACCGTGGAACGATCCCAATTACCCAAAGTGTTTCTGTTGTTCATTACGAATTGAAGGGTTTCAGATCGACTAAAATTGGAAAACCCTGTAATATCTGACATTTCAAGCCCTATAGGTGTCGCAACTATATCTAAAGCGTTGGAGATATCGTTCACTTGAAACTTAAACTCCTGTTCGTCGTAGATCACATTGAGAAATGTGTGAAATTCGTGTGTTCTCACAGTATCAACTAAATTTAGCATCTGTAAACTCTTTACAGCGTAATAGGAGGATATAAGATTCGGTTCGAATAATGGTGAGCCAAGAGTATCTAAGGTGAGATCGTTATCGTTAAGAAAGCTCCCAAAAAACCAATCGTATCCGTTGATAGTTTGCAATGAATTAATAAATGGCACTAATCTGTTTAGATAAAAACCATAACCCGCCCAGTCATCGATAAAGAGATTTAAAGTACTCAATGCAAAATAAGTGTTATCCAATGTAGCAACCTTAAATTCACTCACTAATCCGTCATCATAAGGTTGTCCTATAAAACCATTCTCTTCTCCTTCAGGATTAAAACAATTCCAGATAAAATTAATATTTTCTTGTGGATCTACTAAATCCAATCTATTTAAAATATCTAAAGATAAGACCGCATAACAATGGATTTCGAGCATTGAGCTTAAAGGATAATACATCTGAGGGAAGTTCATGTTTAGATACCGATGCGTATTCTTGTCTATAAATATGTGTAAATCCTCAGAATAGTGATCCAAGATGTAATCTATTATTTTGGTCTGATTTATATTACCTAACTTTCCGAGTGCTTCAAGAATATAAAGCCCATAGTATGTTGCCTGTAAAGAAGGCTCATAAATCTGTGGAAAATATCCGAGATTGTCGTAATCGTTGATTTTTCTTCCGAAAATTGCTTCAATGTCATCTCCATTGTCATTAGACGAGGTATTTGGGATTATTTTTCTTATATCATCAGCATTTACCTCAATATATCCTCGCTCGATAGTATCAAACTTATTCTCAATCAATGAAAAGTGGGGTATCGAAAAGGTACCAATGAAAAAAACTACTATAATAATTGTTTTTACTATTTTTTGTGTAATTTTTAAATCGCTTCCTATGGGTGTAATTATTAATTTAGAAATACAATTCACCCTCATATTTAAACAAAAAATGTGGATTATTAAAAAATTCCCGAAGTAAACTACCCAAAATCTGTTTTTGCTTCTCTATCTCATTTTTTCCTTTATAAAGAATAATTAATTAATCCCCAGTAAATCTTGATTTAACACTAAAGTCCGAGATATTATAAGTTTATTTAAAGTGATAAAAGAGTGGTTGAAAATAAAATTAGAAAGATTGAAAGAAAGGAAACTTTAGTATGTGAAACATGCAATAATACAATTCCAAAAGAGATTCTTGAAAAAAGTGTAGAGGGAGTAAAAAATCTCTATTGCCAATATTGTGGTGTGTCATTAAATCTCTTTCCCGATCCAATCGATAATATTGTATCTGGCGAGAGTCCTATTATCTCCCCTAATACCCAAAAAGAGTCGAACTTGACAAAAATTAAGCAAATTAGCCAAAAAAGCGATTTAACTTTGAGTTACTCAAATATAAGGAACGCTCTACGAAGTTATATTTATCAGCTGATTTATCAATTGTTAACAAACACTCCTGTAACCCTTAAAAAAATGGAGAATAAAAAAGAATTGAAATCTTCGCATATTAATATAATACTCAAAAAACTTTGGAACGAATTAAAAGACTTGAATCGAAATGATTTAGCTAATCAAGAATTGGTAAGCTCAAGACGAAGAATTAGGAATTATTTTGAAGAATTTCAATCATCGCTGCGACCTTATAAAAAATTTCGAAAGGTTAATTTTGCTCTTTTTGCAGAAAACATCGAATTCGTTTTCGGGTTAATTTTAGGTGATTACGAATTCTCGAACCTTGCAACCTCTAAAAAACGGATAGTACTCAATTTAAAAAAGAGTTTTGGATTTAAATCAGATACGGCAACAACGAATTCGTTTACTTACAACATCTCGTTAATCGTTAGTAAAAAGATTCGCAGCATACTTAGTCAATATCACATTACAGAGGGGAACGATAATAAATTAGCATTAGATGAAATAATTGGTCATGTTATTGATTATATAGTCACTAATAAGGATAACTTATCTGATTTAAGTGAATTCAACAACTCCAAAAAGAAAAAGTTTCATAAAACACTGGAAATATTAATCGCCAATTTAAAAACTGACTGGATTTATCGCAAGAGCTTTGAAGATCACATCTATAGATTAATTATAGTCGTCAATTCCTTAATGAGCGATGCTGATTATTCTTCCAACCTTATTGGATTTGAGCGGCTTATCAGCCAAGGATTAACACAATCAGCTCTCTTTGAAAAAGACCAGGATTTCTCTCCTCATTTTAAACTAAATTTAACTCTGATATTGTGTCGAATTATATACATAAAAATAAAGAATTCCCCTAGTATAACCAAATTAAGCTCTCAACCCGTAAATTTGAGCATTACGGAAGAAAATGAAATTAGAAATTCAATTTTAGATGAAATTACAGCAGGTAAAAAAATCAACTCTCAATTATTGAAGAAGTTTTATAAGTTCTCGCTAGAAAAATTTCAAACTTATTATGAAAAATTACAATTAAAATTATCTTCGGATTTGATATATGTGGAGAGCTTTCGTAATTACCTTAGTGACCTTGTAAAACTCGTGTTTACTATCGTACATTCAATTTCAAAAAAATCACATCTTACTCAACTCGAACTTGCTGTGGTAAAAGACTTAGCAAACTATAATTTTGAATGGTTTTATAAAAAACCAGAGAGGACCTATTTCTATTATTTAAATTCAACTAATCATTCTAATGAAGATGAGAAATCTATTAATCTAACTTTGAATAATCAACACCTTGATAATTCCTCGGAAGAAAAGCATGTCAACCGAATTCTTAAACTTGCAAAAGAGCTAGTGGATAAAATGCAGCAACAGCAAAATGAGAATCTTAAAGAATTAGGATATGACGGGAGCATACCTTTAAAAGAGTTTGTCTTATACGATAAAGATATAGCTAGACTTCTTCAGAAGGGCATTATCAAGGATATAGACGATTTAATCGGCATTAAGGGAATGCTTCGATATGGCTTCGTAGGTTTTACTTATAGGGCAATCGACAGAAAAACAATGTTCTTTCAAAGTGGTTTATCGTTCGTCCCCCATCCTAATCGACTTAATTATTATCTTCGTGACTGTGTTTTCAAGCCTAAGAAATACCAATTTAAAAAAACGGGTACTAATCAAATATATGGTTGGATAGCTAAGGCAATCGATAGAGAATGCGGTTTAGCGTCATTTAGGAAGGAAATTGCTGAAGGAAAAATTGGATCTTTATATAAGGCATTAAATAAAATGTTTAAATTTGAGATTACTGGAGTCTTTTGGGGCGAAAAGTCAGTAAGAAATGCTGAGGACGAGCAAATTGCTGTTACTTTATTAAACACTGATCGCAAAGGATTAATAAGGTTACTTAGCCGAACGGGTATAGGATACGATATTCTTAATCCTTCCTCTTTAAACATGAAGAAAATAACCGAAATTAGGCGGAAATACGGAATCTCTAAAAGTATGATTGGAATGGGGTTAAATGATCCATTATCTTCAGGACACGGCGGTTATCCCAAGTATATAAAAAGTTATATTTGGAGGTGTGGTTATTACACAGCGCTTGGTATGTTACAGACTCAAATGCACGAAGAAATGAAGAAAAATGGTTTTTATAAAAAATCACTTCCAGCCTTTAGGTGGGAATATGCGAGGTGGTTTGGGAACCTTAAGCAAGGCAGAGAATTGTTCTTCGAACCTATACTTGAAGGTTTAAAGGAATTGTATGGTTATTCCGAAAGTGACCTTAATAGATTATTCCCACTTGCTAAGAAATTTGATAAAGAGCTGTTCATTCATTTGACTGAAGAGAACTATGAATTACTTGAAATTGCAGAGAAGATGGGTCACAATGCTGATCATCTAGGAGATCTGGCTAAAGATTTAATTCCTCAAGAATACGATTTTATAGAACAATATAAATTTACAAGTAATAAAAAGCAGAGGTCGTTTGAAGATTTACAATATTATTTGGTAGCTCAGAAAATATTACGCTATTATTTGGAAGACAAATCAAGAGGTGAAATTATAACGAGTTTTGATGGTGGAATATCTAATGATAATTTCAGAGAAGTTCTTAAAAGAGTTTTACATACTCAAAAATATTCTGAACTTCGAAATGTTGCTGAAGAACCCCTGCTAAGGCTTCTAATTTTAGATATTAATCCTTCACAAGTATCTGACATTGTAGACGATAGTAGATGTTGGATGTCGAAGTTTACGATGTATAAGAAGTTAAAAATTTACTATAAAAACAACCCATTAGTTCAGCGATTACTTTCTAGGAAGAATCTCAATTCTTTAGAAATGGCAAGAGCAGCTATAGTCGGGACAGAATTAGAGAAATATTATAAGCTGGGACTCTCGGACAAGCTTATATTAAGGAAACTCAATAATAAGTACACTTTAACCGAAATAAGAGACTTGACTATATTGATTTGGGGTCGTGATCCCGATTCCGTGAGGTTAATGCTCCATATTGGTGTGTTGTAAGGAATATAAATATCGCAATATCATTGTTAAATAACAGTTTTCCATGTAAATTAAGTTTTACATGAGTTAAAAGCGAGAATTCTACTCTTATTTAATCATGTGTTTCTCTGTTTTTACTGGAAACGAAGCAAAAGTTTGAGCTTTTTATAGTTTTAACGTAAAAAACTATCATGGGAATTCACGATCACTCGGCAATAGTATCAAAAATAAAACGAGCACCTGAGAAAGCGAATATTCACAATCTCTTTATCTTTAACAAATCTGGAATATGTATCTATGGTTTAAATCTCACAAATCTTTACCCTATAGAGCAAGAACAGCTTATCTCTTCTTACTTTACAGCTCTAATGTCATTCACAAAAGAATTGATTGGAGAAAAAATTAAAACCTTAGAAATTAGCGGTGGAATTAAATTGGTAGTATTTGAAAAAAAATCATTATTTTACAGTATTCTTTGTAGTACAATTGAAAATTTAGAGTTTCTTGAAGATTTAATTTCTAAAATTGAATCGCAATTTATGAATTATGTTAATAAAAATAACATAAAAATGGATTTAGAATATGTTTACGACGAGCATTTAAACTATCTCATAGAGGATATTATCAAGGAGCCTTTTACCAACGAATTCGATATTGTTAAACAAAAAGAGGTAATAAATTTCCTTATCGATTTTAAGTCAAACGACGATATTAAAGGTGTTATTCTTTTAACTCATAGAGGAAATGTAATTTACTCATCAATAAATAACATTATGTTGAAACCATTCCTAAAAGAAGTGGATTTTAGGGTGAAAATATCGAATAATTCTATTTTAAAATTATTTTATACTTCTAAAAACAAGGAGTTAATTTTTTCTGAAAATATTAACGATCTGTTTATAGTTATTCTTATTTTTGAAAGTAAAATTAAATTTGGAATAGCTGAGTTTTATTTACAGAAAGTTGTAAGAAAAATTAAGAACTTAATTGGACTGTAACTAAGGATAGCGTTAAGTTAATACAACTTAATTTGAAATATTCACACTTGAAATTGAGAAACTGTAAACATGAATTCTTTATGATTTATAAAATACAAATTAAAATATCTTAATAAATAATAAAATGTAAAAACTTAAAGTGAAATTTTAAATGACCAAATCAGAAGAGGGATTAAAAACAGCTTTTGCTGGTGAATCCCAAGCTAATAGGAAGTACTTGGCTTTTTCGAAAAAAGCTGAGCAAGAAGGCTTTCCCGGTGTAGCACGTTTATTCCACGCTGCTGCTGCCGCCGAAACGGTGCACGCTAATAATCACCTGCGAGTCTTAAAAGGCATCAAATCAACCGCTGAAAACTTAAAAGAAGCAATTGAAGGGGAATTTTCTGAGTTTACAAATATGTATCCCGAATTCATAGAAAATGCAAAAACTGATGGAAACCAAAGCGCTGAACGTTCTTTTAATTACGCTAATGATGTCGAAAAAGTACACCATAAATTATTCAAAAAAGCATTAGAGTTACTGGAAAATGGGAAAGATCTAGAAAACAAACCAATGTATGTCTGTTCTGTTTGCGGATATACACAAGAAGGAAACCCTCCAGATACATGTCCCGTTTGTAATTCTCCTAAAAAGGTTTTTAATAAAATCGATTAGAAACTTATCTTTTTTTTTAAATTGTCCAAGGCTTATAACCGCCCTGTATTTTACGGAAATAATCATCAATTGAGAATCCCAATTCCTTTTCAGCCCTGCGCAACGCGCCCATAGTTGCTCCATAAGCGTAATACCGTAATAGTAATTCGGAAATAGAAGAATCACCTAAAGAGATAAGTGCCTGTAATCTCGCAGCGTTGAGTGTTCTTTTTATGTGTTTGAATTTAATTTTAATTGAAGATAAACGTCCTAATTCGTTTTCTAAGGTTTTAAATCTCTCCAATAAAATATTTAGATTTTCAGATAAATAATAATGGCATTCATTCTCATATGGGGTGTTTAATTTAGGAATAAATGGGTTTATATTTACTTTTAATTGATTTCTAGTAAAACCTAACTTTTCAATAGATTTTAAGAGAGTAACTATATCTAAAATATCGTCATCAGTTTCCTTAGGTAATCCAATTATAAAATAAAATTTTACATTTTTAATTTTGGACTCCCGAATCATTTCTATTGCGCGGAAAATTGAATCATTAGAAACTTTTTTGTTTAAGTCATATCTTAGCGAATCATTACCCGTTTCAGGAGCTATTGTAATTGTTTTTATATCGCTTCGCTCAAGGATTTGAATAATTTTGGGTGTGATATGTTCAATTCTTATTGAGGGTAAACTAAATCGTTTACTAGAGTTAAGTATAAACTCACAGATTTCAGAAAATCGAGGATGTGAGGAGACACAGGAACCTATAAGGCTAAATTTTTCAAAATTTGAATAATTCAATCCATTTTTAATCGATTTAATAATTTCATCGAAACTTTTATTTCTGAAAGGGTAGTTATGAAAAGAAGATAAACAAAACTTACAGCGAAAGGGACACCCCCTATTTATTTCAACAAAATAATTTTCTTCAAAAATCTTTTTTATATTATCACTTTTCGATAATAATTGGTATGTTGGAGTAGGTGATTGATCCAAATTTTCCAACACAGCACGATTTACAGGATTATCTATACTTGGGATATAAATACCTTCAATTTCTGAAACTTTGTTAAAAAAATCTTCAGTAGAATAATTGTTGGTTTTAAATTCTAAAAATTTATCAAAAAAATCTTTCAGGTTTGGCTCAGCATCTCCAATAAAAAAAAGATCAAACACTTTACTCATTGGTAAGGGATTAGAAGTTATAGCAGGACCACCACCTATTATTAGAGGATAATGTTCTGAATTTCGAGATAAATTGCTTAATCGCTTCTTAGATTCCAAAGGAATTTGAGCTTTTTCCAAAATCCATAAGATGTTTTTGAAATTGTTTTCATAATGAACGGAAAATCCTAAAATATCAAAATCTGTAGGTAATAACGCATTTTCAATGCTTCGAATGCGATTGATAGGAGAGTAGTCGTCAGACGCGGGATATTTTATATTTTCTGGAAGGAAAAATCGTTCACAAGCATAATTTGGAATCGAATTTATCATAAAGTAGAGCAATCTAATAGAATAAGAGGACATACCCATTTGATATGTATTTGGATAAATTAATCCAAACGATAAATCAATTTTTCTCCAATCTTTGATAATTATGTTTTCTTCAAACATACAGAAATTACCATAATTCGTTAGAACATTGTATGATCAAGAATCTAGCTCCCGTCCTTTTAATAATTTCTTAATTTCTCCAACAATTAAAGGTAAAACTCTCCCAATTTTATGGTTAATTACAACCTCTGCTTTCTCATCTAAGTCTGTTCTCTCATCATTTACTATTATTAACTTTCCCTTTTCTCTTAATGTATATAACGGTAAATCACACACAGGAGCAACTGAAAGGGAAGACCCTGCAATTAACATTACATCCGCTTTCTGAGCTAAAGCTTGAGATTGGTACATCTCGAACCGGGGTGGAGCTTCACCGAACAAAACAACAGAGGGTTTAAGGGGAGAAGCGCAATAATCACATGAAGGTCCTGTTTTCTTCTCTTTTTTTAATTTTCGAAAGATTTGTTCTTTTGTATATGATGCTCTACATCCAAAGCAAGTAAACCTATTGACGCTTCCGTGGATTTCATAAACTATTACAGAACCAGACTGTTGATGAAGTTCATCTATATTTTGAGTGATTACTGCTTTCAATATACCCAAATCTTCGAGCTCTGCAAGAGCGTAATGCCCTAAATTCGGTTTTGCTCTAAATATATTTGGAGCAATCTTTTTAGCCATTTCCCAGAATTTAGTTGGATTTTTAAGAAACGATTGTATGTTTCCATAAATTTCTGGCTTGTATTTTTCCCAAAGGCCTCCCTCGCTTCTAAAATCCGGGATGCCTGATTCTGTAGAGATTCCCGCCCCAGTTAACGCTATAGCTTCTTTTGAATTAAAAAGTAAATTTGCTGCTTGCTGAATTTTCTTTTTTTCAAGTAAATTAATAATTTTCATGTACTTTGGTTAGAATTTCTAGATTAAGAATTGAATATAGATACGATGTTCTAATGGCTCGATTATTTTTATAATATTTTTAGAAATTATTAAAAGTTACTTGTTATAAACGTACAGAAAAACTATAAAATTCCTAAAATTAAAATATCTCTTATATATTCTTTTATTTAAACTTGATTCAAAGGAAAAGAATTATATTTTTCGTTAATTTAAATTCTTTAAGGGATATTTTAAGTGATAAACTATTGTTTCTTTAGAAAATGATTACTGGTTTCTCTATAATCTTAGATGATGATGTGTTATATGTTTCAAATGAAAATAAGTATCCTACATTTGAAATAGTATTATTTGTCAAGAAGTTAATAAGTAGTCTTAATCCTAAAAATTTTTGGCGTTTAACTAATATCTATTTCGAAGGAGAGACTGGTAAAGAACGAATGATAATAAAGCACATAGTCACAGAGAATGATCAAAACCTATTTTTTTGTATAACAGGTGATTTCCTTTCTAATTCTGAAGAAATTTCTAAACTCATGGCAGAATATTACGAAAAAGTTACATTGAACTATGAAACTGTAGAATTTATTCAAAAAGCCTCAAAAAATTCCGAATTCTCAAAAATTATCAAGCTCATTACTGCTTATCTATGGGATAAATATCGAGAACCATTGGAAGATGAAAATATAGATTTAAAATGTTCTGATACAGAAAATAAAATAATATACTGTGGGATTTCTTCTCAGGGATTGCCAATTATTTCACAATTATACGACAAAACGCTTCTACACAACTTTCATAGAGAAATTACAGGTGAAAATATAGAATTGCTTAGCTCAAATATTTCAGCTAATTTAGCTACGATAGCTATGAATACTCAAATCAGAGCTAAAACTAATATTAAAGAAGTTCATTTTGATGATTTAGGGGAAAATGGATGCAAGAAAATAATTCTCTATAGTAATATTAACGAATATTCCTTAGATTTCATTGCTTCTGGGGATTTTGTTAAAATTAAGGAAATTTTCAAACAATTAGAAGATAATTTCTCTCAAGAACAAGTTTTAAAGAAGGAGTTCATGGGTGATTTAAAACCATATAGATATTTAAAAACCCACCTCGATGATATGATCCTTCAATTTGATCAATAATTCCTAAATAAAATGTTTCTTTCTTATTCTTATGAAGGCTGTTATTTTAGCAGCAGGAAAAGGTAGCCGGCTTAATCCCATCACATCTACGGTACCAAAACCAATGATTCCTATTGGAGGTAAACCATTATTAGAACACGCTTTATTAAACTTAAGAGATATAGGTGTTCAAGAAATTTTAATAATCGTCGGATACAAGGAAGAAATTATAAAGAATTATTTTGGTAATGGACTATCAAAATTCAAAGTTAAGATCCAATATACTACACAATTAGAACACTTAGGAACAGCTCACGCTGTTGGTTTTGCTAAAGATTTCGTAGGGGATGATGATTTTTTCCTAATGTATGGTGATTTATTAACAGATCCACAAGTATTTAAAGACATTTTAGAGATTTACCAGAAAAGTAGCTGCGAAGGATTAATTTCATTATTTGAAGTCAACAATCCTCAAGAGTATGGGATTATTTCATTGAGCAATGAAGGATATGTTGAAAAAATATCTGAAAAACCTTCTATAGATTTAAATCTTGGTAATCTAGCGAATGCTGGAATATTCATCTTTAATCCTTTAATATTCGAAGCTATAGAATTAACAGAGTTATCTGTACGAAATGAATATGAGTTTACTGATTCAATGCAAATTTTGATTAACCAGTTAAAGGGAAAAATTAAAGGGTATATTATAAAGGATTTATTCTGGAGTGATATAGGATTACCTTGGCATCTTTTAGACGCAAATGAATTTATATTAAAAAGATTGAAATCCAGTTTGGAAGGAAAAATTGAAGAAAATGTAAATGTGTCAGGTAATGTTTTCATCGGCAAAAATACATTAGTTAAATCAGGTTCTTACATTCAAGGACCTTGTTATATTGGAGAAAAATCCTTAATTGGCCCAAATGCATACATACGGCCATACACCTACATCGGTAATAATTGTCACATTGGAATGTCTGAGGTTAAGAATTCGTTAATTTTCTCAAATACCTCTATTCCTCATTTCAATTATATTGGCGATTCTATTATATGTGAAAATGTTAATCTCGGGGCAGGTACAAAAATATCCAACCTAAGATTTGATAATAAGAGTATATCGATGATTATCAAAGGAAAATCCATCAATTCAGGGAGAAGAAAATTAGGTGCTATTATTGGACCAAACACGCAAACGGGAATTAATTCCAGCATAATGTGTGGCAAAAAAATCGGGCGAGATTCGATAATAGGTGCTCATACAATTGTAAACGAAGATATTCCGTCTAATACTTTATACTACCAAAATGAAAACGGGATAATAAAAAAAGCTAGAAAAACATGAAATAATTAGATTTAAAAATCCTAAATTTAAGCCTTAGTAAGCTTCCTAACGCTAATTCTTTCAGTTCTCCTTATGTCACTCTTTCGAGATCGCTTGACATCAACTTCGACTACCTCAAAGTCTTCATCTTTAGTTACGAATTCTGTATCCTCGCCTCCCTCTGGAACGCTTACCAATTTACATTTAATGATTGCACAGTTCGATAGTGGATAAATGGTTTTCGCAATTCTTACGATTTGATTGGTAAATTCTTTATAAATCATTCCAGTAATGAACTTTTCATGGTTTAATGTTTTTGCGAATTCTATCAAAATTTCTCTCATGATTTTACGAATTATAATTTGTTGCGAACTTCGGGCTCGGGCTATAGTAGTGCATATAATCGTTAACCTATAGACATATTCGTCTTTAGTAGTAAGATTAATTATGGTTTGAATCTTCGAGCTTCCTCTTCCGATCAAGGATCTAACATAATCGTTAGTATATGAATGCCCTAAAAATATAGATTGTGCTTGCTTTGCTTCTTGATTAACTTGTACTACTTTGAATTTCAATTTTAGACTTACATCTTCGTAACGGTTTGAAAAATCATATAGTAAGGCTTCAATGGTTCTTCCGTTAAGGTTATTTTCCATTCCGATTATTTCGCCAATAGGTTTAAAGTTGAAGCTTTTTGGGGCGATGACATTATACCATTCTTTATCTTTGAATGAAACTCTCCTTAATTTTGACTTCTTTTTTTTTGCTTTCTGACTCATACCTTAGTCTACCTCATCACGATTGTCCTAATTTTATCCGGGTCGTACTTAAAATCACTTGCTAGTACTTTTTTACTCTTGTAATACTTGATAAGTCTGTAAATCTTGCTTTCTGTACGTTGTAACCCCTTTTTCGAATCTAAATCTTTATGGTTTGTCTCCAGATGTTTTCTTAATATAAGCGCTTTTTTAACTAAATTAGTTAAGTCTTCTGGTAGAGGAGTTTCAATATCTTTTTCTTTAAGAATTTGTGAAATTGATTTGCCGGTGACTACTTTTATTAAAGGGATGCCATAAGAATCTCTTAATATCACACCTATTAGGGATTGAGAAAAACCCTTCCTAGCAAGTTTAATGACCTCGTTTTCTACTTCTTCAGAAGAAAGTTCTACCCACACAGGTTTTTCTAATCTAGCCGGGCGTGTACTTCCAGACTTCCCTTTCTTTCTTGAGTGCATTCGAGCCATTTTTTGCGTCCTACTTTATGAATAATTTAATAATAGTAATTTTATAGATGAACAATATAAAGAATCATGTAAATTAAAATTTTTGAATTTAATAATTAAAACCTTATTAATCTAAATATATCATAGGAAATTATTGTAATTATGAAATATGAAAAAGAAATAATTTATTTTATTACTGGGAATAATCATAAATTTAAGGAAATTGCAAAATTGTTCCAAAAGGAAGAATTAGAATACGATTTAAAGCAGAAAACCGCTGCAACTATTGAAGTTCAAGCATCTAGTATTAAAGAAGTCGCTCTCTTTAAACTTAAAAGTGTAAAAACAAATTTTAATAACTCTTATTTTGTTGAGGATGCGGGGTTTTTTATTGATGTTCCTCTCAAAGGATTCCCAGGAGTATATTCCAAGTTTGTATTAAATACTATCGGTAACAAAGGTATACTGAACCTCATTAGCGATTATTTAAACACCGCTGCTCATTTTGAAGCAGTAATAGCTCTATATTTTCAACCATTAGATAAAATATTTACCTTTGAGGGATCAGTTGAGGGAAAAGTTTCAAAAGAGATCAAAGGTACAAATGGATTTGGTTATGATCCTATTTTTATTCCTAATGAACTGCCTAATAATACTTTTGGTGAATTATCTACGGAAGAAAAAAATTCTATTTCACACAGAGCGAAAGCTTGGCAAAAGCTGTTAACTTTTCTCAGGGCGCACCAGTAATTATTTTAAAAAGTTTGACGGAATATATCCATTACAGATTGTCTACTTAGTTTGATGAGGATTAAATACATCCCCAAAATCCCGAAGAAAATGGATAGGGAGAACACTCTAAACAAGACATCCAAAGGGATTGAGAATACAATAGGCATTTCTGTCAAAAGTCCTAAATTCGTTTCCATTAAGTAAGCACAAAAGGTACCGATTAAAGTCCCCATCGTTCCGCTACTCAACATAATAATTAAACTTTCAATCAAGAAGAGATTCCTTACGTTTCTTGTTTTCATACCCATAGACCTTAGAATGCCAATTTCAAATTTTCTCTCCATCATTACTGCGTACATTGTGCTTACTAAACCAAAGATTGCTATAACAATTGCAAACCAAAGAACAACTTCCATTAAACTGCTTTGTCGATCAAACATAGATTGCATCATATTTACTTTTGTTATTGCGTCGTCAAGAAAATAATCTTTCCCTGTAGAAATATCTCGTATCTCATCTTTAGTATCTTCAATTATGGTTTCGGAATCATCTTCAAGCTTAATAAAAGCTTTATCAACAATCATTTTTGGGTCCCATTGATTTTTAACATCCATTAACCTCATGTAGTTTTCTAAAGAAACCATAATGCCTCCACCTTCAGCAGAAGCTTCTGTAGTTCTAAAGTTAAAAAATCCTGGCATTCCTCCGGAAATACCAACAACACGGAATAGAGTAATATTTCCAGGATCGTTCGGAATTTGAGGGTTGAAAAAAGTTAATCGAATGTATTCACCGACATCATCGATGCCGAAAACAGTCGCAAGAGACTTAGCAATGATGCATGTATTATTTTCGTTAAACAATTGACTAAATGAATAATTAAATCCGCTCCGTGGACTGCTCCAAATCATCAAATCATTATCCATTAATTTATAATAATTCCTCTCAATACCAATAAACCCGACCTCTAAATTGTCGAAATTTGCTATATCTCCGCCTTTTACTTGATATTTTTCTTCCGCTTGTTCAGTGTAAAATTCAAAGATGTTTATAAAAGCATCATTAATAGAGTCCTCGTCAAAACCGCCTCCACTCTGGCTAAAGTCGAATAAAATCGATAAAACAGACGTTATATCAAACATGTTATATAATGACATAGCGATTTCATCTATTCCATCAATAGTTTTTAGGTCTTCAATCGTATTGAGCGTAATTGCGTTAGTTTCGGGATTTACTCCTTGATTAATTAAAACTAAATCGGATCCATATTGAAATTTTAAATTAGTTGCCAAGTTCTGCGATTCCATCTCGGAAACGCTAGTGATAAAGAAAATGAAAGAAAAACTTATCGCAAACATCACAATTGTGCTTGTGTTCCTCCTCCTGTTTCTTTTTAGCGATATTTTAATAATATGAGCATACTTCTTAATGAATGGCGTGAAAGCTCCAATTAATAGGCTTTGTATGATTGGTATAACCCCTACTGATGCGAAGACCAACCCAATTAATATAGCCGCAATAAGTCCAATAAATAGACCGGCAATCATCATCATATCACCCGACACGAATATGCTTGGTAACAAGATAAACACTAGCATACCGATAGTAGCAAGTGCTGAGCCCATTAGAAAATTTCTAACATTCATACTTCCCTCTTTCTTTACCTCCCACCCTTCTTCTTTCTTGTGAAACGGCGTAATTGACTTAATAATATCAATTTTGGCAGTTTTTAAGGCAGGGATTAAAGAAATTACTAAAGAAACTATAGATCCTATGGAAAATGCTAAAATAACTGTTTGAGGTTGAATAACAAAGTCCATATTCTGTAGGGGAAAGTCTGTCAAAACGAAGAGTGCGCCCACAACTGGCGGTGTTCCGATAAGACCTACGATTATCCCTATAATAGATCCTACCACTCCAATCATTACACCTTCAAAAACTACCATTTTTACAGGAAACATTTTCTTTCCTCCTACAACTCTTAAGATTCCATATTCTCTAATTCTTTCTTCTGTAGATGTAGAAAGAATAGAATTTATTAAAATACCTGTAATAAGCATAGAAATAATCGTAATAAACCAAAAAATAATTGTCATACCCATTAGTAAAAACTGTTGAGCACTTATTTCCTGTAATTTCGGCATTGCTACGGTGTAAGCATTAGGATCTAGTCTTTGTTGAATTCGCGTACCTATTTCCCTAATTTGTCGTTTAGTGAAATCAATATCGCTAACAACGTAAATTGATTGTGGATTTTTAATGGTGCCCATTATTAAGTTAATCTCTCCTTCGCGCTGCATAAATGATTGAGCTTGTTCTAGATTTACGATAATTAATGCGTTTTCTAATTCAGTAAATTTTAAGTCTTGTTCGCAGATAGCCACAACCTCGACATCTAAAGAATATTGCTGATAATTCATGTGGATTAAATCTCCGATACTCACATTTAGAAGCTCTGCAACTTTCCATAAAATAACACATTCTCCCATATTTGGTTCGGCAACATAATTACTTCCCGTTTCAGTACCATTCTGATCTACCAAGTTTAAATATCCCATTTCTCCATTATTAACTTCTTTTAAGAAATCGATTCCATAAACTTGTAACGAACCATTCGAATCAGTATTATCAGAAGATACTTTCACAAGCATCATAATTCGTGGAAATAACTCATCCACACCCTCAATATCTGATAATTCATTATCTATTAGTGATTCATCAAAAAAAGGATCAAATGTTAAATCTGTATTTACGGCTTTAGATATTAGTATATCGGAGCTTCCAGTGGTACTCGTTATAATCCCCATATAATTATAAGACATTGAATCGTTTATCATACCGATTGCGGTGAGAAGAATTATTGAAATTGTAATTCCGCTCAACCCAAACAAAACTTTTGCTCGATCTTTTTTTATGTTTAACCAAGATTGTTGTAAAAATTGGATTCTGAGTTTTAACCTTAATTTATATAATATATTTTGTATACTCACTTTATCACGCTTTACTTTCGATTGTGTTAATTACCTATCTAAAATACTAAATTTTTTACTTTTATTTTCGAATTTTCTTAGAAAAATGCCATTTTCTTTTAATGATTCTTTTATTTCTCCAATTTCTCGCCTAACTAATCTAACTCCTCGACATTTTTTGTTTTTACAGTAAAAATTCTCTTCTGGCTTATCTTTAAAATACCATTTACCGCAATTTATACAGTTATAAGCAACATAAATTTGATCGTGATCGCACTTCGGGCACATATAGTTAAATTGACTTGATTCAAACCATGATTGACAATACTTGCAGTGGAGAATTAAGGGATTCTTGTATTCTTCTGAAGTTTCTATGATCTCTATTCTCTTAATGACTTGCTCTTTATCAAGTTCTTTTAACCTTAGTTTCTCCGCAAAGGTATTCCTACGGTGTCTGAAACTAAATTTACCATATTTTTCCGCTAAAACATAGGATATTATGCCAAGTATGATAACACTTACAATTATTAGCAACCAAATTCCCCACGTTTGAAAATTCATTAACCCATTTTCTACTTCGACGTGAACTACTGATTCAGCTCTATTTCCTTCTGCATCGTAAGCAACGACCATTACTATGTATGTCCCATCTAGAAATTGAGAAGTATCCCATTCAATACTTAAAACTCCGGTACCTTGATTGAAATTAAGCAAACTTCTATCAATCATCTCATCGTTGATATATATATTTATACGAGTATCATCTATTTCAATATTATCGCTGATGTTTGCCTCAATTTTAGTAATTGAGTTGACAATTTCATCGTTTAGCGGTGTGCTAATTTCGATAGTAGGAGCGATGAAATCTGTGAATTTATCATAACCTAAATAGATATTTGATATTAACCATCCATAACCCAAGCCTGTTGTTATGTCATTGGAATGTAAAGTGAATTTGATTAAAACAATTTCATTGGAGTATTGCGAAATATCCAATGATTCGTTTCCTGCAAGATTTTCAGAATCAAAGTAGTATTCTCTTAAATTATCCCAACTTTCTCCGTAATCACTTGAGATAGAAATTGTACACTTGTCAAGTTCGTCCTGTTCCAAAAAGAATTCATTCTGTAAAGAAATTTCATACGCAAAATTCAAGAAGACATCGTATTCATCTCTAAGATGTAAAGGATATGTTATTAGACTAGCTTCCCAATCGGGCTCATATCCTTGCGAGAGACTACCGTAACTTTGGCCTAATCCTCCATATATGAAGGGATTTCCAAAGCGATAATATAGATGCCAACTATTATCCCCTTTTAACCATTGCGTTAGCTCTTTTTGCATCGGATTTCCAGTGATATAATAATCCGATAAAGATGTAAGCGTATAATCGAACCCAATTAATTTGCCACTTTGATTTACATTAAATTCGTAAGCAATGGGATTTTGAAAATTAAATAAATTATTATCTTGATTAAAATAATTAGTAGAGTTGAAAAACTTACCATCGTATACATGAAACCTAAAAGTCAGATTAGTAATATCGTTCAATACGAATGACTTTACAAATTTAATTCCACGAGAGTCAACGGAGCCTAAACTCGCGTTCCACGCGCCAAATATATTAATCATAGAATAATTCTGATTATTGATTTCAATAAATACATATTCAGGATAATTGTTATCGGAATCGAAGTAATTTAACGAAAAAGTGATTCTATCGTATTTAAATCCTTGAATATCGGATATGTTATCGTCTACATTAAAATCTATTTCAGGCGTTTGAAAGTTCGTATAGTTCTCTAGCGAGAAATAAGCCAACGCAAATCCTTTATAGTTAATAGGATCGAAATCTTCATCTATTACAGCTACAAACCTAAATTGGACAAAATTTCCAATATATTGAGTTATATTTATTTCTTCTAAAAACCAGTCCCTTTCTTCACCTGAATAAATTCTTAACGTAATCCAGCCCGTCCAATTAGGATTTATCTGCAAAAACATGAAATCACCAGAATTTAAACTCGTTCTTAGCCCTATTTTAGCCAAAACTTGCGTATAGTTTTTATTGATGCTAGTTATATTAAACAAGGGGCTTCTTAACGATCCGTTAGGAAAGGGATTTGTTATGATATATGGTTGGTATGTATAGTTTAATGGAAAATCATGGTCTCTACCGAAATACATTGCTGACCAGTTCTCAGAATATAAAGTGGAACGATTGTCATTCTGATTACTTTGATTTAACATTCCCCAACCTGTTCCATTATATGACCATCCATTAAACCCATCGTTAAAATCGTGAACATATGGAAATGCCTCGCTATCATCTGGAAATTCGATATTGATACTTAATAACTCTGATAAAGGATATTTTGCATGATGAGATCCATCACTAGCGTTAAAATAGTAGTAATATTTCCCTGGTTTAGAAAATTTAACAAAATCGCTTCTAAAAACAGCTCCGTTAGTGTAATTGTCATCAAAAGCGAGAATTTGAGTCATTGCATACTTTTTTGAAGTATTTACAATATATAAGCATACTTCTTGAGGAGGTATATTTGAGGTATCGTTATCAAAATATTCTATGAAAAACCAATAATTATCAATAGTATAATTCTTAGCGGGTTCACTTCCATAAAATTCTTGGAGGCTAATAACTGTATCATTTTTTGCCCCCCCGAAATAATTAATCTCGGTCATTTTTAACTCGGGAGCGAAATTATTATTCACGCTAGAAACATTCAAGGTAAAGTTACTTTTTCCTGAAATAGCTTTAACAATTAATATACATTCTGTTTGGTTATGCTTTGGAGTGAAGTAGAAGAAATCTGAGTCCCCATACCACTTTTGTGCTGCTTGTAATAACAAGGGTTCTCCAAACCGATTTGATTCATTTGCATATAGAAATAAATCTAAATCTGCGTTACCATCCACATTTGATAGATTGAAACTATATTGAGTGTCTTCAAGTAAATGTATTTTTCTTGCAAACACATGATTTTCCAAGGGATTTAATTCTGAACTTGTCAATTCGTAATTAATAGGTTCATTTATCTCAATTTCTTTGGTTAAGGCATCAATAGCCGCTTGAGTGTTCAATCTTCCGTACCCTTCATGTACATCTTTCAGGTTATTTAATAATCCATTAAAAAGATTTGGTGAGTAATCACTTTCATCTATTTCTGTTTTAGGATCATCCTCTCTTTCGAGATTTGTTTCTGATGCGGTCATGAGTAATATAGCTTTTAACATTTTTACCCATTTAGTAAGATTCTGGTTATTCCATTCAGTCCAACTCCCCCATTTCGCATCTATTAATATGTTAATTACTGCAGAAACGATTGCTGTTGATATTGAAGTCCCGATTAAAGCGGTTGTATCATTAGATTTTCCATCTGCACTTACAATTGAGCGATGACTTGGTATTGTACTACCTCCTGGCGCAACAATATCAGGTTTCAGAATGTTTTCTCCGACATTTCGTCCCATGCTGCTGTAAGAAGTTATCATGTCTTCATCGTTGATCGCACCAACAACTATTGCATTTTTATTAATACCTAAACTGTTAAATGGCTTAGCACCTTCGATTCCATTATTCCCCGCAGCAATAACTACTATAATATGATTTTTAATGACTTGATCAATTACAGCATTAATCGCAGTTACATCTTCTCCTATTGTTCCGATGCTTAAACACACGGAAATTATTTGATATATTGTTCTGTTTTGGATCACGCTTGCCATTGCCGATATTAAGTCTGATACATACCCTTGCCCTGAACTATTTACGACTCTATAACTCAAAATTTTGGTAGCGTTAGCGATTCCATTAAAATGATTATAGTCCTCATAATAAGATTCGGGAAAAAATGACATAGATGAGTTGAAAGAAAAGGCTGGAGTAGTATTACTTTTTTTATGATATTTAATATAAACATCATAAATTCCTCTTTTATCAGGGGCGACATTGTGTATAATTGAATAGATTTGATTAGGATTTTGAATGGTACTAGAATTAACCAATGTAGAATTATAAAACAATTCCAGCCAAAAAGTATCTATTTCATTTGTCTGATAATCGAAGCTGGAATTTATTCCAATTTTTGTGCTACTTTTTGACATATTTACAGTGAGAATTTTAAAAGTATAATTTTTTGAAGGTAAATAATCCTCAAATAACTCCAAATGTGTGTAATTTCCATATAAATTAATAAAAGAAGGGCTGCTAGATTCATTGGTGAGGACGCCAGTACCTGCAATAACAGAGGATATGAAAGTTCCGTGGCCGTTTCTATCAGAGATCAAATCGTTATCGACAAAATTCTGCCAACCTACAACTTTATTTTGTAAAAAAGCTTGATTAGGATTAATGCCACTATCTAAAACTGCGATAGAGGAATCAGTGTCACCATTATAACCATTATTATACCAAGTGGCATTAACTGATTGTGTTTGAGCGCTAGCATAATTCATCTGAACTTCAATAATTTCATCGGTATCGATATTAATATCGGGAAATTCATTCTTATATAAAGATAAATTAACTAAAGGGATTGTTCCAGCAAATCCTGAGAAATCATTAAATAACCCATTCCAATCTTCATGCTCTTTTAAAATACCACCATAAGACACAAATCTAATCTTTGCGCTATTATTATAATTTGTATTATTAAAAAAAACTATTACATTTTTGTTACCACTGTTTGATGTGCGTAGTGTATCTGAGAATTCTTTTTGTTTTACGAGTTTCACACCGTTTAAATCTAAAGTTTGAAATTCTAAAAGAAAACTAGTACCGATATTTAATCCGAGGATAAGAAGTAAGATAACAAGATATTTTGATACTTTTTTCATGTTCAAAATTCCCCTCCATCTTCCGTACTATCCTTAATATAACTCTGTTCTTTGGAAAGTGAATTAAGGCGGTCTCTTAAGGTATTTTCAACTTTTAGAACCGAGTCATTGCGTGATACTTTAAAAAGCATTAATTCGTTCCTCTGAAGTTCATACTTACTAGCTTTATATTTCTTAGTTTTCCAAATGAAAATCGTTAAAGTAGTAAACGCCGCTAAGGCCGGACCTAGCACAAACAAAATATTAATTTCTTCTGGAATTATAACTTTAATTTCAATAGAATTTGATGTTTCTATTACTTTTTGAAGGTAGAAATATTCAATACTCGCAGGTTTCAGCCTGATTAAAGCTTGTTTAGTCGCTTGAATTTTATAGGAAAATGTAATTTTCTCATCTGGTTGCAAACTCGTAGCAGTATAAATAAGACTTCCGCTAATTAATTCAAATTCAATATTCGTAAAGCCAATAGCGTCGCTAATGGTAATATTTTTCGCACAAATATTCCCGGTGTTAGTAACCGTTATGTTTACCGTAATAATATCCCCAATTTCTATTTGATCTCGATTAACTGATTTTAATATTGAAAAATTGATAAAACCAAGAATAAATGACTTTGAAGAAGCAATTTGAATCGTATTTTCCTCTAAACAACTGAAATAATTAACAGAAGGATAATAGTACCCTTTCCATCCAATTTTTATTAAGGAGATGTTAAAAATTATTAACTCATTATACATAATTTCTGGCGTAACCAGATTCTTCTTACTATTAGGTACCAAATCTCCGTATTGATCATTAAATGAAAGAGATAAATTTGGAATCACTAATCCAGCAATTCCCGTATTTTTAATATAAATTGACAAGTTAAATATTTCATCGACACTAGGGGCTAAAGTTGTGGAATTACAATGAATCTCAATCGTTCTAACATAAGGTTTTCGGGATAAATAATCGATTGGAGCAGAAAAATACACATCATTTGGTTGAGACTCCAGTGTTGTAGAATTTAAATTTTGAATAAAATCTAAATTATTATAACTAATTGTTGCATTGCTAATTGTAGCTGTATTTGGAACATAAAAAGAAAATGAAATTTGCTTTTTCTCAGATGGAGCAAGATTAAGAATATTGTATTTTAAGTAGTCTTTTTCGATTGTAAAGTTGAAAGGATTATGCATAATTCCGGGGACCATAATTGATATATTAACGTTTCTTGCGATATTTGACCCTATATTGCTAAAAACTAACGTATAGTTATTTATCTCTCTCGTACTTGAACTATAGCTAGATAAATAAGAATATGAGGTAATAGACGCCATATTGTAAGTACTCAAAGAGATTGTATTTGATTTTTTAATATATTCAACTTTACCACTTAATGAAGTATAAGTAACTCTAGATCCTAAAACTGTATACTCGTTAACATCTCTGTAATAAAATTCTATATCCAAATCATTTATCGAAATGTTAAACTTGTCAGAATTGATCCCCTTTATTTTTAAAATAATTGAATGGTTGTTTCTATCTGCAGGATCAAAAATCCATTCAAAAATCTCTTGGTCTTTAATAAACGTATAAGTCGATGCGTTATTGATTGTGGTAATCAAATACGGTGATATATCTTGAAAAGTTTCTGAAGTATAATTAAAAACTTCAAAATTCAACACTTCATTAATGTCAGTGTAATTAACAATAATTGAAATACTATCTAAAGAATTGTTTGTTAGGTCTATCGCAGTTTCATTCTTAAAAAGAAATTGTAATTCAATCTCGTGTTGATCAATATATTTCTGTTCTGATTCGACGATCCAATCTAGGTTATCGTTGTTTAATGCCATTTGAGGAGAAGTTCCGTCAAGTGAAATCCCAGAAATTATCGAAGGTATCTGCGGAAAATTTTCATTAACAGTAAAATTATATTTGTAAAAAGAAGAAAATGTATCAAACCCTTCTATCGAAAAATTGTCGTAGGTATAAGATAATACCTCGTTTGGCTCTAACTTCCAATTCTCACTATTCCAAATACTCCGTTCATTGGTAAAAGTATCTTTTAGCGATTCTGAAGATTGACCTATTGCATCTAATGAAGAAATTAATTGTGGGTTACCTATTGCAATTAAATCAATCACATGATCCATATTTTCATTATAAGGTAAAAAATTAGTGAGATTGTTAAGATCTGGAAAATAAGTATCTACAGTTCCTGCTCCTGTTGTATCAAAATAAAAAATGTGTGGATTCTTATCAAAGTTAAAAAAATCCTCCAAAGAAGTGTATTGACCAGCATACTCAATTCTGACAACTTCCCATATAGATTCTTTAAGATCCTCATCAAGACCTAAAAGAACTCCGATTGGTCCTATGATTATTGGAAAAATATCATCGAGTTCTATAGGTATTGGAGTAGGAACCCCCCAAGCAGTTTCGTTACCTACATTTGTAGCTGTAATATTAAATGAAAAGTCTTTAAAGGCTCCATTTGAGGCATTCCCCCCAATTAAGTCTTTTGTAATAAGTAAATTGGGTTCTGAATTTGAAATTTTATAAGTAATAACTATCTCTTCAATTGGGTTAAAAATTCCGGTAGGTATTCCTGGTAACCCTTGAATTCCGAACTGGTGTAAAAAATTTATGATATCTGCTTGGTTGTTCAGATTTACGGGTTTAACATAACTTTGCTTAAATCCATTGTCGTTAACCCAAAACAATTCAAACGAATAATCTTTAAGCGCCTGGATATCAAATTCTATCTCAGCGTAGTATAGTAATAAGCCGATTTGCTCTAATAGAAAGTCATAAAGCGTAAAGTAGGAGGGTGTTGCATCGCTTATATCAGTACAAAAAATATTCACATTAATTTCACTCATAAAAGCGCCTATTAAAGAAATAAATATCTTTTCACTAGGTTTGAGTGATTCTCCTTGATAGCCTAATGCGTCCCATAAATTAAAACGATATTCATCTTCACTGACTTCGGTAATTCCAAGAGCTGAACCTTCATATTGTATCATTAAGCTCGTATAATGTGATTCATTAGAGAGCGTGAGCGAACTAAACGAATCACCAAAATCGCCAAAATCGTTTTGGGTCGATGTTTGATTGAACACCTCTGAAAAATTTCCAAATAGTGAATCATAGTCAAGGATAATATCAGAGAATTGCTCAAATACATTATCTACTTCAAGATTTTCTAAATAACCTAAATCAAGTGAATCAATATTAAAATTTACCTGATCTATGGACTTATATATATCATAGTCTAAGAAATCCAAGGAGTTCACTAATAGAAATGTGGAAGATAAATGTTGAGCATTAATATATTCTTCGGAAGTTAAACGTTCCACATCTAAGGCTTTCCAATAACCATCCATAGGAAGGTTTTGCGTAATTTCATCAAGATAAATCTCCCAATTTGGATGATCCCCTACAAATGGAAAGAAATACGCGTTTGAGGTATTTATCGTTATTAAATCTATCTCAAATTTCTTTCTTATAATATCTAGCGCTCGATTTGCTCTAAACAATACGTCTTCTTCGCTCATTTCTTCATCGTAATAAAGAAATCCCGAAAAACCGTTAAAAGTCGTTTCATATTGCTTACTATAGCGATCTTCATTAATAACGCGAGGGAATAATTCTGGCGTAATCCCGTTTGATACGCTGAGAAGCACATTACATTTATAAAACGCGGGATCTCTCGTATCAAACTTAGGAAGAATACTTGTATCGTTAGTGAAAAGCGATTGTTTAATGACTGATTTATTCCCTGCTACTAAAGCATTAATTTGTTCTGCATACAAATCTGTTCCCGCTATATCAGACATTTCTAGAAATTTTTCTTGAAAATCGGATTGTTCCTCGTAATCAACTACAAATTCTTGACTGCCAAAATTGTCATATATTGGGAAAGAAATAAAATTAAGGAAGAATAAAACAGTCAATATTTCTTTAGAGTATTTCATAATTTTTCATCTCCTCCTACATTGTTTCCCTATAAATATCTACAATTTTCTTTTTTCGGGATTTATTCAATAATACTTTCATTCCAATTAGAGTAAAAATTATCGATATAGCAAAAATTACGAACATATCTGTTAATGGAAAAACAGGGATATTAGGTAAACCGCTAGTTAGATTCATAGACACACTTAGAAGTAAACTAGTAACCCACCCTACGATGACACCTACAGTTCCACTACTTAGCATAATAATTAACGACTCTATAGTAAACATTCTCCCGATTTCTTTCCCTTTTAACCCTAAAGTTCTAACAATCCCTATTTCTTTTTTTCTTTCAATAATTGTTGAATAAGAAGATGATAGTAATCCAAATAAACAGATGATTACTGTCGCATTCAAGGTCATAGAAAAAAACACGGCAATAATTGTGAAAAATAATTCTTGTTCCGTAATCCTTTGTTGTAAACTTATTATCTCAAAATCAAAAGAGTTCTCATTTTCCCGTTTTAGTTTATTCATGATAAACTGTGATGAACTTTGGGCATTTAGATTGAGTTTAATAAATATCTTGTCTAAGTATGGTATTGGGGGAATATCCATAATACTCATATAGGTTTCTTGAGAAATCATAACGCCCCCCATATTAGCCGATGCAGCAGATCTCCCAAATTCACCCATAAAGCCTGGCATGGCTGCTGCGACTCCAACTATTTTAAAAGTATAGATCTCAGACTCGTCCCCCCTCTGTATTACCATCCGAATAATATCTCCGAGAAGCATATCCATACTTAAAGAAATACCTTCTGATATAATACAAGTATAGAAAGTTTGTTCAATAAATAGTTGTTCAAAAGACGATTTGGTTTCTCCCTGTGTAAATTCCATATATTCGGTTTTGATCGTAGATAGATATACTTCGTCAACGCCGATAAGACTTATTTCTTGTGTTGTCAAACCAGCGTAATCCCCAATCTCTGCTGTAAATTCTTTACCTTCTTCAGAATAAATTTGTGTTAACTGGAAAGGGCTGGCGATTACCGAGGAAATCCTCTCGATACCATCGATTTTTAATAATTCATCCTTAAAATCGCTTGTGAGGATTCTATTCGGATTTACAGAAAAGTCGCTATCTTGACTTGTTTTAAGACCATCAACAGAAGTGCTAAGAAAATCACCACCCTCACCTCCAAATAATCCAAAACTCTCGACTTCTTCGGGTTCGAACCACCCTTCTGTTTCTATCACTAAATCTGAGCCTAAATTCAAGTTAGCACTCACTACACTCTCGTTCGCTAAAAAGCTAAATACGCTCGAAGTAAATATTACAAACGAAAAAGTAAATGCAAAAGTTATTATCGTGCTAGAGTTCCTTCTAACATATCTAAATATAAAGATTCTATAGACTGGGGCTAATTTTTTGGTAAATACTGAAAAAAATCTAATAAACATTCTTAAAATTAAAGGCATTAAGGCCAATCCTGCCAATGTCATTCCAATCAAAAATATTAATAACAAAGCGATTAAAGTTCCTGACATTAACGCCGCATCTCCAGTAGTTAATATCCTTGGGATAACAAACAATACAAACGCTCCATTCGCGGCCAGAATAACACCCACGATTAGAAGCTTATAGTTCACCGAAGCTTTTTTTTTAAGTTTATATAACACATCCTCCTTACGATAAGGATGGATAGATTCTATTAATTGGAGCTTCATAACTTTAATAGCAGGTGAGATACTAACAATAAGCCCTACACTTAATCCAATGATATAAGCAATTAAAAACGACCAAATAGTAGACGAGAACGTTATATTTCCCGCTAGACCCGGTATCGATTCCGCTACAACAGCACCTGCTATCGGAAGTACGAGATATTGTGTTAGAAGTTGGGCTAGTATCATGCCTAATATCGTTCCAAAATTACATAACAACAATCCTTGTACTAAAACGATTATTAAACTGTAACGCTTGGTTGCTCCCAGCGTTCTAAAGATCCCAAACTCTCTTATACGTTCCTCAACAGATGTTTTTAGAATCCCATTAATTAAAACACCAGAAATTAGCATAGAGATCATAGTTACGAATACAAAAATTATCGTCAACCCGACGCTAAACATTTCAGAATAACCTAGAATGTCTAACTTTGGTAAACCTATATTATATTCGTTTAATCCGATTAAAATCTGAACTTTTCCCGCTAATTTTTTGACTCGATCTTCTGTACCGTCGATATCCCTTGCATCATATAAAAGTTCATCCCCTTTTAATGTTAAAATTAATTCGTTACATTTTCCATTGAATGTCGTGTTACCAAAGGTATCGTAAATGGTATTAATATCAACGACAATCAAGGGTCGGTTTGTATATGTTATAGGCCATTTCAATTGAAAATCAAAAATGCGATTTATGGTAAAATTTTTTACTCTATAATAGTAAGTATCTCCGTGCCATAATCCCATTCTAATTTCAATTGTGTCGTTCTCAGCATATTTAATTTCCTCGTTTAACCCGTAATATATAGCACATTGATTCAAAGCTAAATTAGAAATCTCTAACAATTCGTTAGTATCTGGCTTTAAAAAACTCCCAAATTGAAGTTGGTTTTCTAATTCAAAATCTATCCCCGAGATAATAACGCTACTCCTACTGTTTGCTAATTCTTGGGTTTCATAACCCTTAGAATCGTTAACATTTCCCCATAAACTCATTCTAGGAATAAAGGATTCAACTTCGTCGATATCACTATGGATCGTTTCTATTATGGGCTGATAACTGAAATAATTCGACCGATTATCGGGCTCGCCATTATAATGTCTTACGGAAACATTAAAATCTTGTTGGCCTGCATCGATACTAAGATAATCAATGAAAGTAACTGCTATAGAATCTGATAAAAATAGAATTAGCGCTAGAAGTCCAATAGAAATTGTAATTCCTAATACCCCAATAAAGGTCCTGGTCTTGTGACGGACGAAATCTTTTAAGGCGTATTTAAATACTATTTTTATGTTAGTCATTCTAATTAAAACGTACTTTTATAATAAAATAGATGAATTATTTCAATCTAAAATCAATTCTTCTCCCGAAATTTGCCCCTTAATATTATTTTCTTCTATAAGTTCATCCAAAATATCGTTAAAATGTTCTGGGAGGTTTGAAACGATCGGAATTGGGACACTATTTTTAATATCACTAACTTTGATATTGGTTTTACCTTGATTCGTATATAAAAATTTAAATATTAAACTCTTACATTTTTCCTTATTAATTTCAGCGTCCTGTTTCCTTCGTAACTGCATAATATCTGTTTCTTTTAGACCTCCAATTTTCCCCTCGTGAGTTAATTTTCCATCTCTCATGTGATACACTTTCGTAGCGAATTCTGATACCGCAGCATCGTGAGATACAGATATAAATGTTGCTCCTTTTTTGTTTAAATCTCTAATAAGGTTCAAAATCATAATTCCGGTCTTGGAGTCTAAGTCACCAGTTGGTTCGTCGAGAATTACTATGGCTGGATCGTTAGCAAATGCTCTTGCAATTGCAACTCTTTGTTGTTCCCCACCGCTTAATTCTGATGGTGTATGGTGAGAACGCTCATCCAACCCTACCAGACTCAGTAAATCCATTGCTTTTTTTCTCTTACCTCTTTTACTTAACTTTCCAGAAAAATGTAAAGGGACCATTACATTTTCTAAAGCTGTCATTTGCGGTAGTAAGTTATAAAATTGAAATACAAAGCCAATTCTTTCTCTTCTTATTTCTGCTAAGTTGTTGTCATTAAGCATGGAAATATTACGCCCTTCTAAGAAAATTTTTCCTCTCGTAGGAGTATCCAATCCACCTACTAGGTTTAAAAGTGTTGTTTTGCCACTTCCTGAAGGACCCATTATATCTATAAAATTACCTTTATCAATCGCTAAATCAACGCCGCGCAGAGCCGCTACCGCCGTGGTTCCAAGTAAATATGTTTTGTGTAGGTTCTCAACAACAATTAAATGCTCATAATCTTTTCCAACTTCTTTTTCTTGTTTTATTTCGAATTTGATTTTCTTTCTTTCTTCACGAGAGAGGGTAAGTGATTCCAATTTCTGCTGTTTTAATGTATTTTTTTGTTTTTTAATTTGCCATTTTCGAAATTCTTTGCTTTCTTTTCCCTTCCATATCGCAAGTTTTCCAGTTTCGTTTTCGTATTCATCCATTTCCTCAGTTTTTTTAATAATTCTTCTTTCAGACATTAAGTTTAACCCTTTTTTGAGTATAGAAATATAAATTGTAGAACAAATACTAAGATAATCATTACTGCAATAGGTTTAGAAGTATTAGGAATGTTTTAAACATTAAGATTCTAATATATTCGAACATCCAATAAAAATTTTTTTAGATATAAAACGATTGAAATAGGAGTGAAATTCATTTTCTTTCTAGGTATTTTAAAATTTTCAGACTAATATCTTTCTCAGCATCTTTATGCGTTTTAAATATATCTGATTTTAAGTTTTTAGGTACTTTAATTAGCTCTTTCTGATTATTATCCACAATTTCTGGGTTTTTCGCAATCCAACGAGCATCATCATCTGGACCTAGCTTTTCATAATCAAACTTGATCGTAGGTGTTACCTTGAATTTATCCTGTAAATATTCTAAAAGCTGGTTTTTGTATAAGTGCGGTGATTCCTTTATTAACGACTCCCAATCAGTTACAAATCTGTCAATAATTATTTTTTCAACTACTTGTAAATTATTTCCTGAATCGATAAAAATCGCTCCGCAAATCGCTTCGAATACATCCGCAAGTATAGAACTGTCTTTTACTCTTTGCTTTTTTGAAGAAAAAATGTATTTCCACAATTCCATTCCTAACGCTATTTTTTGAAAAGTTCTATTATCCTCTAAGCGTAGTTTGGTTTTAGTTAAATTGCCAGGATCGACTTCACCTTTAATATAGAGTTTAAAACTAAAGATTAATTTGATCACGGCATCTCCAAGCGTTTCGAGGATTTGATAGGAAGGAAGCTTTTTTTCGTTAGCAAATTGGGATGTGGTTAAGGCTTGAAGTAGCATTTCTGGTTTATTAAAACGATAATTTATAAAATCTTGAAACTGATCTAGTATGTCTTCTGTAATCTTATCCATGCTGTATAAAATGAAAGGATAAATTTAAAAATTTAAATAAAGTTAGTTAGTATATGGAGTTAAAAAAAACTCTCTCACTTATTGAAGACATCGAGCAGAAAAATGTTAAAATTGATGAAATTCTTTCAAGTTTGCCAATATCTTCTCGTAATGAACTTCTTGAGGAAATAACGCGAGATATTATTGAACAAAATAGTATCATTAAAGAACATGGCTTTGCTAAGGAAAATACCTGTGATCCAGAATCACCAACTCAAGAAATCTCATCAATAAATTTATTAATTGATAATCTCGTTTCAAATATTCAAAAAAATCCTTCTAAGAAAGTGCTCTATTTACGTTTATTCCTTGAAAGATTTCGAGATATTTCTGATCAAGATAAAAACGTTGTAATCCTGTCCATAAAGGACGAAGATTCTAAAGGATTAAAAGAAAAAATATTATCGATTTTGAAAGTATTCAAATTGGAAGGATGAATAGAAAAAATAGATTTTATATGTTATCGAATTTGATTAATTAATCCCATTTGAACTAATCTTATCCTATTCAGATTCAGTTTCATATTCAAACAGTTTCATTAAAATTAGAACACTTTTTATACCTTTCATTTTGATCCTAAAAGTGATGACTTTCCAAACAATTGATCCCAATGAAATATCACCCCCTCCCAAGATGTCTGCAAAAACGTTGGTTTTTGTTTCCATAAAACCATCCCAGCCGAGAGCTTTTTTCGATATGTTCGATTTTGGGTTGTTTTCAATGCCCTCAACATAGATTCTACCCTTTTCTATCACTAAAAGGGCAGCTTGTTTTCCATCTTTAGGGTTTAAAAGTATTTTGATTAAAGAATCCTTATAATCTTCTTTAAATTGCTCAATTGTGTTCAGGACTTCTATTTCTTTAGCCACAACCTTAGCTATTCCTTTTAACCGCTTCTTTTTTTCTTCTTCATTCATTGTTAATCATTTTTTTACATTAATGTAAAATAGTTTTGCCTTAATTTCCTATTTAATTAAATCTAATAATAATGAGATATCTTTAAAATTGTCTTTTTTAACGTTTATAATAAAGAAGAAGAATAATTCTAAATCGGGAGTTATGCTATAGCTCCGTGAGGTTAATAACTCTCAGCACCACCAGCATCAAAGAATTCTTCAAAAGCTTTTCTATCCTGAGCAGAAATTTTGGCACTACTCATTGTTTCTTTCACAACTATAGGAGCTGACTCCTTCTCGTCGTGTATGATCTTTTTAACTATTTTAAAATCATCTGCATCTGCTTCTAAATCGAATTCTTTATCGCAAGCTTTGCAATATAATTTTTGGTTTTTTGGAAAGATGATATTGTCACAGTCTGGGCAGAACTTCATGGTTTCGATTATCACCAATTTTTCATTTTTTACTTTTTTAAGTTTATTATTCCTTAAGTGTCTTGTATAATCTTCTGTCGTCAATTAATATGTAAAATAGTTAACATTTATAAATTTATTGGCGTCCAATGAGAGAAGTTGAGTTCAGATATTTAAACTTTTCTTTTACGTTTTTAATGTATAACAAATGAAAAGGTAATGAGAGTTTAGTTTATGCCTATAGATGGTATTAGGTTAAAGGGCGTGCTAAGTTAGGAAGTCATCTTTTTATGATAATGTTTTTTCGTAATTTTATCTTAATTTTTGTAAATCTATTGGGTTCCCTTCTAAACAAAGTGTACTTATTTTTTTTAAGTTGTCTAAATCCTTTATTTGAATTATTTTATTGTGCGTACAACCAAAAAAATATAATTTTGAAAGATTTGCTAACCCCTCAATTTCGCATATATCATTATAACTCAAATCTAAATCTTCTAAATTACCTAAGTGTTGGAGATTAGTTATAGCAGAAATTTTGTTTTTTATTAGATTTAAACTCCTTAAATTTATAAGGGAATCAAGCCCATTAATCTCAGAAATCAGATTATCACATAAACACAAATATTTTAATTTTTTTAATTTGTCTAAATTTTTAATTCTAGAAATTTTATTTTTTTTTAACCAAAGTTCTTCGAGGTTTTGAAGCGCACTTAAGCCTTTGAGTTCAGATATTAGGTTCTTTTTCAGCCATAATACCCTTAAGTTTTCTAGATTATCAAGGCCCTTTATTTCAGTAATCTGATTATTATTTAAACACAAAATCTCTAATTTTTTAAGTTTATCTAAGCCATTAATTTGAGATATCTGGTTGTTAGATAAATCTAAAATGTGCAAGTTGGATAATTTCTCGAGGCCTTGTATCTTTTCAATATCCTTTATGCCTTTATTGGATAAGTTTAAGGCGTGATTTTCTATATTAAATTTTTGTCCATCATATTGGACAAAATTTTGACTTTGTTGAAAATGCATGGATTGATTTTAGTTAATCTTCTATTTAAACTTATCGTATGTGTTCTCTTTACTTAAGAAACATAAATGCTAAATTTTAAAGTAATAATTAATTATTTTAAGAGAGAATATCGATATGAATGCGATTAACAAGATTATCATCATGGGTCATCGAGGCGCTAGTAAAATAGCCCCCGAGAATACATTAAAAGCATTTAAAGAAGCAATTCGCTTAAAAGCAGACGCAGTCGAATTTGATGTCCAAGAAACAGTCGATGGTGAAATTGTTATCATCCATGATTACGATACCCTTAGAACCGCTGGAACTGAAGGTACTGTAGAACAAATGACCCTTAAAAAATTAAAAAAATTGAATTTTGGAAATGGTGAACAAATTCCAACACTTTTGGAATTAATTGAGTTAGCAAAAGATAAAATATCTCTTAATTGCGAAATTAAAGTAGAAGGTATCGCTAAAAAAATAATTCACATTTTCCAAGATGCTGACATTCTTGATTCTACGATAGTTAGTTCATTTTTACATGAAGAATTGATTAAGATACAAAAAATTGAACCACAATTAAAATTAGCAACCCTTGTCCCTACTGAAGCAGGAAAATTCTCAGATTGGAATTATAAGAAGAAATTAATTGATTTTACATCTGAGAATAATTACTATGCAATTAATCCGTTATATAAACTAGCTGATAAACAATTTATCGAATATGCCCATGAAAAAAACATAAAAGTTTTTCCGTGGACTGTTGATTCTGGAATTGCTATGAAGAAATTAATAAATATGGGCACAGATGGGATTATAACCAATGACATTACTCGTCTTAAAGAAGTTTTGAACCGTAATGACTAATCCAATTAATAAAACTTAATTACAAATTAATAGGGGATATTATTTTTAATAAAAAAAAAGATGATTTTTTAGTAATAGGCCATAGAGGAGCTAGTTCAGAAGCGCCTGAAAACACTTTAAAAGCTTTTGAGAGAGCAATTGAGTTGAATGCCGATTATATTGAATTTGATCTTCAAAAGACTCTCAATAATGAGATTATTATAAGCCATGATGCCAATCTTTTAAGGACTGCTGATAAACCAAAATCTTTACGAGATATGTCAATTGAAGAAATTAAAAAAATAGATATTGGGGAAGGAGAACGAATACCTACATTACATGAATTAATGGTAACCACTAAAGGAAAAATAAAACTCCAACCCGAAATTATAGCTCCAGGAATTGTCGATGATTTAATTAACATTTTAAGAGAAGAAGACCTAATTAACACTTCAATCATTAGCAGTTTTGATATTGCGGAGCTATTAAAAGTAAAGAAAATTGAGCCACGATTAAAAATAGGCTCTTTAATTCCTAAAGCTTTAACAAAAATTCGAATGGTAAAACGATATGTTCAAAGAGCAATAGATAATGAATTATATGCTATCCATCCATATTATCCAATAGTTGATAAAGAGTTTGTAGATTTCGCTCATAAGAATGGTCTTAAAGTTAATGTATTTACAGTAAATGATGAAGATATGATGAAAAAACTAATTAAGTTAGGTGTTGACGGAATTTTTACTGACGATATTGCTTTATTAAATAGAACTTTAGAAAGAACTAATCAATAAAATATTTTAGTCAAATTCTATTATATTTCTTATTAATTTAAACGAAATTTTCTTAGTTTAACAATGTCTTCAGTACAAAAATCACCGATAGATTTTAATAGATTATTCTTTCCAAGAGCTATTGGTATTATAGGAGCAAGCCATGATCCTGCAGGTGGTGGTTTTTTTGTTCGAGCAATGAGGGGCAAATTTAAAGGAAAAACCTACTTATTTAATCCAAGGTTAGCTGGAAAAACATTACATGGCCAGAAGGTTTACGCATCTATATTAGAAATTTCTGAACCAATAGATTATGTTATTATTGCGGTTCCCTCACGCATAGTTCCAAAGGTCTTAGATGAGGTAGGTCAAAAGTCTATTCCTTTTTGCACAATTTTCTCTTCAGGATTCCGTGAAGTTGGTAACGAGGATCTAGAAAAATTAACTCTTGAAACAGCTCGCAAACATAAAATTCGAATCATTGGTCCAAATTGTATTGGTGTGTACAACCCTAAAGGGGGATTATTTTTTGCTTACGAGCAATCCCGCAAGCATGGTAATTTCGGAGGAATTTTTCAATCGGGAGGAATCGCTCAAAATGTTTCCCAACTCATAGTATCTTACGGTTTGTATGCATCAAAATTTATCTCTATAGGGAACTCCCTCGATCTATCTCCAGTTGAATTTTTAGAATATTTCTTAAATGACGAGTATACAAAAATTATTGGTTTATATATTGAGAATCTGCGGAGTATTGAACAGGGAAGAAAATTTATGGATATTGTTAAAGAATGTAATTTAAACCGTAAACCTGTCATTCTTTGGCGGGCGGGATACGGAAAAGCAACTAAAAAAGCTATACTCTCTCACACAGGAGGTTTAGCGGGTAACAACGAAATTTGGAAGGCTGTAGGAAAACAAACTGGGAGTTGCATAACAAGTAACTCAAATGAACTTGCTGCGTTGGCATCTGCTTTTAATTTAACTCGTTTACCTAATTCGCGAAATGTTGGCGTGATTGGGATTGGCGGAGGTTCCACAATAGAAGCGATAGATATTTTAGAAAAGTATAACCTAACAATTCCCCAATTATCAGAGAGAATCATCGGTAAAATGAAAAGATTCGTCCCAGATGTAAATACTAACTTATCAAACCCCATAGATTTAGGTGGGATGGGAATTCAACCCAATATCTACTATCGTACGATATTAGCGCTTGATAAAGATCCTAACATTTCATCTATTATTTTCATTAAGGATCCCGAGAGATTTGGAGGTTTTTCTGACTTAATGGAAGAACTAGGGTATGGTGCATTAGATCTAAATAAAGAGTTTATCCGATACATATCAAAAGCGAAGAGTGTATGTACAAAACCTATGTACTGCGTCATGCTGAAAATCAACGAGGGATTTGAAGAGTATAAAAGTAGATACAAGTTCAAGCTGAAATTGCTTAATCGAAATGTTCCAGTTTTTGAATCTTTAGATCTCGCAGGAACTGTTTTGGATAAACTAAACTCGTATCGTGAGTTCTTACAAAAACACGAAAAATATCCAAAAAGTAAAGATTAAGAATTCGATCCAAAAAATAGGAATGTTTTTTATATTTCATTCGCTAATATGGCTCGTTTCTATAGGACGCCCGGGGCTCCCTTGATAATAAAATTTATCTGGCTTTCCTCTCCAGTTTTTATGTAAGACCGTGTTTGGGAAAATCACATTGTTATCCGTGGTTATTGCATTTGGGCCCATTATAATTCCGGGATACAAAGTCGTATTTTTTCCCATTATTATTTTCATCATGCTAATTTTTCCAAATATTGTATTTACAGCATGGCTTGATAGGGCAGATGTAGGGTAGATGAACACATTATCGCCTAATTCAGTAAATTCTAATCCTACATACGCATCGCAGTAAATAACATTTTTCCCGAGATTATTGTGGCTTATCCTCCGCAACACTCTATTAACGAGCCATGGGAACGGAGATTTCGAAGTTAACCACATCGGAAATTTAATGATAAATCCTCGTTTATGATAGTATTTCATCATTTTACCATCCTTACTATCCTTATCTTCTAAAACTCTTTTAAACACGCCTTCAGCAGGAGGAGATTTTTTATTCCATCTCCGTACCCATAACGCTGTAAACTCAATTAAGAGAATAAGGTAAAGGAAATAAAGAAAAAAAAGAAATCCCGGGAGTATCAAAAAATGGATTTCTAGAGGGATTGAGAGCGGAATTATAAAACCATACTCAAATAATAAGAAAAATCCTAAACAAATATATAAAGGAACTAAGAAACTTATGAAATTTATTTTAAAAAAGTCTAAAACGGGAAGTTCTACAACTTTATCCTTTTTCTGTTCAAATTCAGAATTTGTTTTTCCTACTCCTTTCTCTTTGCTCATAATATTATTATTACTAAAATCTTATAAAAAATTATTTACATTGAATAAGACAGAAAGGGATTTGCTCAACAAATAAAAAAAAATACAAAATAAAATAAATAAAAAAAATTAGATTTTTTGCGTTTCTACTTCTATTACCTCTTGTGTAGGCAATACTTCTATTTCTGGTTCTTGTGGACGATCGAGATATCTTATTTTAGTGAAAAACCATAAAATAATCGGATTTACGATTCCTATTAAAGCACTAGCAAGTAAGAGATTCACGACACCCATTAAACCCGCAAGAGGTCCTACTAATAACGCACCAATAGGAGCAATTGCCATAGATACTGTGTGATCAATAGACATAACGCGCCCTATTTTGTCGGATGGGACAACAGTTTGCAAAATAGTTAAGTATGTCGCAACAGTTATTGGAAAGATAATCGCTCCAAGAAACCCACCTATCATCATCATGTAGAAATTTTGATACGGTGCTAAAATGATAAGTACGTAAAACGTGAAAAAGACCATCTCTCCAATTAAATTGACCTTAATCTTGTTCTTCCACTCCTTCTTTATTGAAGTAATTAAGGAGCCAATCACATTCCCTACTTGGATTGAACCAAAAAGGAAAGCTAAATGAAACACAGATCCATCGTGTATGATATTTATGAAGTAGGGCCACAGCACTCCGAAGGGCCTAAATATAAAGTTAAAAATCATCGCAAAAATGATCATACTTAAAAGACCCGGAATCGCCTTTACAATTTTAAATCCATCCTTAAATTCCCTCATGAAAGATGTTTTCTCAGCAACTCTGGTTTCCTTAGCATTGAAAGGAATTTTTATCAAGAACAATGGTACTACGGCTATTAGGAATGTTGCGCCGTCAATGAGAAAGATATAGGTAATTGGGAATAACCCTAATAGTAAAGCGGATAAAATCGGGCCGACCATGAAAATTAAGCCAGAAAACAAGAAGTTTCCTCCGTTAACTCTGCTTATTTTATCTTTGGGAACCATAGAAGGAAGTATCGCGTGGAATGTAGGGACTTGAAACGCAAAGAGAATGTTTCGCATTGTATGTATAATCAATATCATCCAAATGGGTGTGAATCCAGTAAAAAAAATTAGGAACAAACCAAATGTCAATACTGCTTGGAACAAATCTACGGTAAATATTATTGTCTTGCGATTTAGCCTATCAGAAAGTACTCCCGCAAACGGAGTAACGATAACTTGAGGGAGAAAAATCAAGAATGTCGCTAATGAGAGATAAAAAACGCTCTGTGTCTCAATTGTAATCCACCAAGTAATAACAAAACCGATAATTCCTGAACCTAATAGCGAAAATTGCTGTCCGGCCATAAAATAAAGGTAATGCCTAAACGATTTTTTTGTTGGTAATTCTTCCATTTTTTTATTAAACCTTCAATTCTATATTCTTACAACTTAAAACCTTTTTCTTTAATACTTGATACGAAAGGTTCAATTAATAGTTTCGAATCGTGAAGTTTACGCATAGTTCGAACTACCGTAGAAAATGATTAGTATCATCATCATCAAAATCAATCGGGAATAGTGAAAACTGTTTCAGTTTAAAATTGGGTAATCTACACAAAAGAAATAAGAAACAGAATGAACTAGTATTTCTCATAATGGAGCCAGAAGATATGAAGATATCCGAGGAATTTATTGAGAATAAAATTTACCTCTATTCTTAAAATGGGTAAAATCTCGGGCGGTGGGTAAGGGATTTCCCTCGAATTAATTTTTCTAAGTTAGTTTTTAATGTTTTAAGCTCGTAATCCCCTTTAACTTTAATTTCATAAACATGTTTTTGATTTTTATTGTTGGTGGTTTGGTGATATAAGTTCATTAAGTAGGACTTAGGTTTAGTAATAATATCTAAGGATATTTTTCGTAATGGTTCTTTCTGAACAGCGGTTTTTTTATCTTGGATCGTAATAGTGGTAGAATTTCTTCGAGTCTTTACCGTAACAGAAAAATCTTTTACAATCTCTTCTAAAATGCTTAATATTTTTACTACGTGATCGGGAGCGTTCTCCCTCGCTTCAAAAATACCGATTTCCTTAGGTGAATTATTAGACAATACACCCATATTATAAAAGTAATAGTATTTAAGCTTTTTAGTCGGCGAAACCTACGACTCATGCGATAAATTAATAGCTACAAGTCTCTACCCATACCGTAATAAATTAACAATCCCGAAGAAATAAGCAAAACTATAATAGAAAAACCCCATATCGTTTTAAAAGTGGGATCTTGCCACGTGTTATACAACAAGAGACCGTAAACTAAAGTAATCGCTAAAATGTTTCCAATAATGAACAAACTTAATTTTCTCTTTAAATTGGAGTCTTTAAAAAGGCTACGCAACCGTAGAGAGTAATAAATCACCGGAATAGTAAAACTTATTGTAAAAAGAATATTACCAGTGATGTAATACGGAAAACTATATACAGGCGCCCAACTCTCGGAATAAGCCACTCCACTTGGGTATAAGTGAAATAAAAGCCAGGTTATTCCGTACGCACCTATTATTAGGATCGCTTTTTTAAGCGTAAACTCGTACTTCAATTTTAAAAGGCTTAAAATAAAAACTACTACGAATATGAACGAAAACATCGTTAGATAAGTTGCAAAAAAATATACGATGGTAATAAATTCTCCTGGTGAAAAGAAAGCAATTAACACCGCAATTCCGTTCATTAAAAGACCAAGGCTCACGAAAAGGTAAAAACCACTTAGAGTTAAGGAATTTCGGTTGGTGTTGCGCTTTAACATTTTATAGATGAGGTAAGAAAATAACCCCACTATAAATATTTGTGGGACAAATATGATAAACAACCGCAAATACTCGGTGATCTGAAAAATCATAATTACACTATTATTATTCTTTCGAAACTTTATTAAAAATTAGGTTTTTAAACTTAAAATAAATTTATTATTTTTAAATAGGTAGGTTAGTTAATTAGCCGAACGAATATTTCGATATTACTCTACTTTCCGCTCCAATATGAGATGCGTTCTAGTATATGTTAAGCCAAAGTGATTTATAACTAAATTTTTACATTCAAACACGTTAATTTCCATCGGGACCGAGGCAAAGCGAAAATCATCATCGTAAGCCGCGTCTAAAAATTCCTTCATTAAATAAATACTGAGTCCTTTCCCTCTGTGTTCTTTATCGATAGTAATAGAATATGCCACAAAAGAATTGTATTTTCCTTTTTGATTCTTCTTAAACGGGTTTGGAAGCGAGATAAAACATCCTACGAACTGTTTGGATTGTTTATGCCTAAGTAACTTCACCATATAAACACCTCCATATGTTCTCAGGAAAGAAAAAAAGTTCTCGACTAATTTTTCTGGGCTGGGGGTTACTCGCGATTCTGTAGCTAAGTTTCTGGAGCTCAAAATCAAAAGTGGCAATTTTATTTCTTGGAAATCGTCCCAATCTTTAAGGGAGAGAATTTCGTAACCTTCAAAATCGTATTTTTTCATCTCTTCTTCGGGAACTTTAACAAACTCTCCTTCCCATGTTCCTTGTTTAGATTTAATATAAAACCCGAATTGGGCGAAAATTTCTTGATAAATTGGGGGATTAACAGGCTTTGAAACGCACAAATCGTTCAGACTATCTTCAGTCATGAATCCATAGCCAAAAATAAAGGTGGGAGGGTTAATTGGTCCCCTTATTGTTTTATATTGATGTTTTTGAGCGTATGTGATTAATTCTTCAAGTAAATACTTGATGTATTTTTCTTCGTGGTCAATTACACCAAAGAATCCAAAAAATAATACCTCCCCCCCGTCGTCGTACGCTAAAGTATGGCCTACAACCTTATTATTTTCTTTTAAAATCAACGATTTAGTGTTATATATAGTAAGATCGTGAAGTATAAAGTCGTAAAACGCTTCGCGGACGGGGATATTTATACCAAGCTGTAAGTATTTTAAAATTTCGTTTGGCTTTTCTATCATACCTACCGATAAGCTCTCTGGATTTGTCATCTTTCCGTTTTCTATTCTTATTATTATTTTTAACTCTAAAATCTATCTAGTGTAATAAAAAAAGATAAAGTATCTTAAAACTTTAAGTTTTTATTATTCGTATAACTTCTCAATATCAGAAATCCCAAGAAGGTTTAATAGCCTTTAGAAAGTTCTCAGTTTCTGGGATCATCTTCAAGTTCCCGTTCACTTTTCCCTCGTAATAGATAAAAACAACTTGATCCTCGAAAATATTTTCTTCCTTGAGGTATTTGAAGCAAGGCACGTAACCAAAAGGCTTTAAACCCGCGTTGTATAACATAGCTTGTTGTATAGGATGATATGCAGACGCGTAAAGTTCCAAATAGCGAATATTAAGTTTCTTTACCAGTTGTTTTACTTCCTCTATAAATACAAACAGCTGCTCTTTATTCGAAACATTGTAATTAATTTTTTCAAAGATTCGTACTTGAGGTTGGTGTAAAAAGGAGACATATGCGTCTGAATTGTTAATTGAAATAGTTATTACGCTGTTGCCCAGATTATCCTTTTCTTCTTGGTAGGTCAAGTTTTGCTTAATAGTTTGAATTATTTTATCGTCAAAATTCAACGTCAAATGGTCAAATATCTCTGGAAATTCAAGCTGATACCTCTCGCGGGCGTAGTAATAACATGTTAAGACGCGTGGGATAATCTTCGGGATTTCTTTTCTGCGATATTTCGTTATTGTGTCCTCGTCGTATAAAATAAGCAAAAATTCTGATTCATCTCGATTAAAAAAGATGTCTTTTTTTGGAAAAAAGGCTATCGGTTTTAACCCTATATAATCTGATAACGACTGAGATTTAGAATGAGCAGAACGTGCTTCCCCAAAATACATCAAAGCCCTTTTCTCGTATTTTTTAAGAAGAGCTATCCATGCGGCCATCAAAAGTTTTGGAAGAGAGCTCAGACCTTGAAATTCTTTTTTAATCGTGAACCCATGGAGATACACACTTTTAATTGAAGCGTTAAATTTAATTCCAGCACAGCCAATAACTTCGGTTTTGTTTATTTTAAAAACTATCCAATGATAGTTAGGGTCTTCGATCATCTTCCGTATTTCTTGCGCGTTTTCCAGTTCTTTGTACGGATATGTATTTTGATACACTTGTTGAAAAATTTCTGAGATGCTTTGAGCTTCTTCAAGTTTAGCGAACTGGACCGTTGGTGTTAGTTTTTGTTCTTTAGAACCCGATCTTTTCGGAAAATTTATTCCATCATCTAAACTTAAGTCTCTGTACTTAGCGTAGGTCCGAAGAAAGTCTTGAACAGTTACGATGGATTTTATAGTTTTAACTTGTTTGGCAATAGATTTGTTATTCAAAAACAATTTGATATCCCAATAATTATATGATAATTGGTTTATTATTATGATGTAAAAATATTTAAACTTGCGTAATATCAGCGTAAGTTGTTATATAAAGGAAACATTCTAAAAAAAAAAGTTATTAAATAATAAATTTTAACTCAGTATTTATTTAAATACAATCTCATTTTTCATCTTCAATGACAAAAAACCTTTCTTCATTTTATAAATGGGTGAAATATATTTGAAGGCTGTACTTATTGATGCTCAAACAGCATCCTCCATAATCGCTGCTAAAGACGATTATATTTCTAATTTTAGCGAGTTTGACTTACAGTCGCGCTTAGGAACCTTCGAAATGGTATCGAAAGAAGACTTAGTAGAATTTCTTTCACGACAGACCGTTGAATGGACAAATTCTGAGGAAATTATCGTAAATAGAATTTTCAGTGAATTAAATATCTGTTACGCGCCGTACAAAGAATACCTATTGAACAGCGTTAAGCTTATAAAAACCACCGGTCGAGAAGAATGCGACGCTGCTTACACGAGAAACACGTGCATATATGTTCCAATTTCGATGGTTCAATGGCCGTACGATCAATTAAAAGAGCTAATTGCTCACGAGCTTTTTCATGTAATCAGCACTACTAACCCAAAATTCAGGAATGACTTATATCTTAAACTTGGATTTAATGCTTGTCCCGAATTAGATGTCCCTAAAGAATATAAACGGCTATATGTGTCAAATCCTGATACTATTGGGAAGAATTCCTATGTGAAATTTAAAAATAACGGCGCTCAGATAAAAGCAGTTCCTTTTCTCTATTCTAAAACTCCGTATACAGGTGGATATTTCTTTGAATACTTCCGTTTTACATTTCTTGAGTCTGAATTGAAACACGATAAATGCGTCCCGATATATGAAAATAGCCGGCCAAAATTCATTAGTCCTCCACATGAATTATTTGAGATGTGCGAAGAAATCGACCCCTACAATAACCAACATAGATTACATCCTGAAGAGATTCTGGCCTATTATTGGAGCTTATTACCTTTTTCTGAATCAAAAATAGAACCTTATAACAGAAGCTATCTCGTAAAGATTCGCAATCTCTTAGAGCAGGAAGGAACCAGTGTATTTAGTTAAAAATGTAATCATAATTTTTTTTTAATTTTCGTTCATGAAATATAATGAGAGTGGTATAATCCCAATAAGAAATGAAACTTAGATCTAAAAAAATAGACTTCCAAAACTTACTAATACATAGCCTAACGAAAATAGAACTGCAAACCCTACGATTGTAAGAATAATTGTATATATTTTTATGAAATCCATTTAAGTTCCCCTCATGTTCCGTTATTCAATTTGCTCTAACTAAATAGATTATATAAAAGTTATGCCTATAGTACGAATGGATGTATTTTTAAAATCCAAATACAGAAAGCCGAATGAAGGTGTATTCATAGTTTATACAAAAATGTAAACTGTATATACAAAATAATACTTCTCTTAAATTGCGAATGAAATCTAATTTCATTCTTACATCCAATTTGAATTTTTAAAACCATTAGAAGAGGTAAAAAATATGGTATACATTGTTGTTGAATCAATAGCTCCACACAATCAAGCTGCAGAATCCGGAAAAAAATGGCTTGAGGTTACTAAAAAATTTCCTCCAGATAGAAGCATTAGCAAACAGGTCATGGTAGCTATACGACCTTCGAGTAGAGGAATGATTTCACTAGGTGTTTGGGACGTAAAAGAAGGGAGAGAAAAAGACGCACTCGTCCGAATGAACGAGTCAATGTTAATGTTTGCCGAAATCCCGGGATATAAATACAGCATAAAAACATTCTTGTCTTCATTTGAAGCGATGGGTATTATAGGACTAAAACCACCTGAAGATTAGTTCGAAAAAAAATTACTCCTAATTCTTTTTTTTTATAATTTTTAGCAAATATTGAATTACAAATCTATTTTCCTAGTATAATCTGCTCCCACATATTATTCCTGCTTTTAATTACTATGACAACCGTAAACAATCCCATTATTAGATTGGTCAGAATATTAGCAATTAAAAATCCCAGTTTTATATCACCATCAACAGCAAAAACAAGAACTAATACTCCAACAATACTATAAGGATCTACGAAGGGCCACAGAACTAAACTATATGGATGCATTGGAAGGTCCAATAGGATATGGAAAACATTTCCAAGCATACAAGAAAATATAAGAACTGGGGTTAATTTACACACCTCCTTTACCTTAACCTTATCGAGCCGAAAAAGTAAAGAAGCTATAATCGGATAGAGAAGAACGGTAGCTAAAGCTGAGATTATTGTTCCTATAGTGAGCGCGCCAATCAGACTGTGCAAAATGAAATGATTGTCGATACCTTCACTAAAGAAAAGGAATAAAATTGGCACCTCAATATCGGGTATAAATGACCCAACAATTAAACCCGGTAGATTCAATCTTTTGTTTAGTTTTGAGAGCCCCCATGCGACGGGGTAATGCAGAGGCGTAGCAGGTATTATTAAACACCTTTTATTATAACTACTAGTGTAATTTAATAGAATTTAAACTTAAATCCTTTCGATGTTAAATTAAAGAGGTTTTTAATAAATTTCCTTCTATCCAATCTTCGTTATATTAATTAAGTACAAAAGGTGATTCCTGCCAATAATCTTCAACTCCGCTCTCCCAAACTTAACGGTATTTTTAACCGCTAAGCTAAAAAACTTATTAAGTAAGGTCAATAAACCATAGGAAAGTGAGTAATCGCCTTATATTGACAGGAACCTTGCGTTTATACGAAAGACCGGTCATAAAATATACAATTTTTGTCGTATACTTTATCAAAGGAAAATGGTATTAATAAAAATTTAGGTATATAAATCTTAATAGAACATAGTCATTATTACAATAGAATAAAAGGCAAACTAGTACTCGATATTATGGACGAGTTTATAATCAACGACTTCCTCACTTCTAAACTATTTGAACTTTATAAACTTATATTCTCGTTCTTCTGAAAGAATTTCTAATATTAGAGCACTCTTACTCACGTGACCATTCAGTAATGCTAACTCTTTTATATCTTTTTCTTTATACCGCTTTATATTCAAGATACCGTCAATATAATATAATATATCTCTATTGGTTCCAGCAGAATTTAGTAATAATTGCGTTGTACCAGGTACAGAATGACTATCCTCCGTGTAAATATATATTAGTATTTGATCAGGAGAGGAGGGGTAATATTTGCCACTTCCAACAACATTTACTTCCAATTTTTCTTTATCGAACTGTTTTGACGTTCCTATGAATTCTGAATATCTTACATTTCCAGTGGGTTCAAATTGGAACGCATCGTGAATGTAAAGCTCGTCTGTCCATAAATCCTCCTCTGGAAGGCGGATGTAATGCTCTTCTTCAGTCTTATAATAAAAGACAACGTAATAATATCCATCAAATTGCAGATTAGTGTTTAGGATTTGCTTATCTCTATTCCAAAATTTAAAGTACCCATCAATCAATTTATCAACAAAAGGGCGATATTCATCGTATCGGTATCTATTATAACTACGACGACGCTGACCTGTAAATTTTTTTCTGGTTTTTTTAATAAATTTTTTTATGATAGGGAGTAAGCCAATGAGTTCGCTATCATTAAGAACCTTTAAATATCCATTACGTAGAATCAGGTCCACGTCATTTAAAATCAGTTCTGTATCCGGGGATAACCCTAGTTCTTTAATGAATCGATATTTAAAATCTTCAAAACTTAGTAATTGCTCTAAAATCTCATCCTTCTCTACGGGGGCTTTTTTTTCTGGTTCTTTTACTTGCAGATGTCTAGATTTTCGTTTTGAACCGTGAATTAGAAAATAGAGGTCGTCTTCTTCTGTTTGTATCTCGTTGAACGTCATCTTAAACTTATCGGGTAACGATGTAAGGATGGGAACAAAGAAATCCGTCTTACAGGAATGATCTAGGAAACATAGTAACTTTAAGATACATCTCATAAAGATATCTCTATCGTAATTTTTATAAGGATATTCATCGGTATTATGAATAAGAGCATTTGATACGTTAAAAAGCTCTTTCAAGAAGTTCTCGGCGAGCATCCTATATTCTTCGTCCGCACTTTGCAATCCTTCTTCAAGAATTTTATCTAAATCTCTTAAAATATCTGTGTAGTTGTCGCCATCGAGAAGGGGATGAAAGAATTCCGCGAACTGCCGTGTAATTGAATCTTGGTTCATATCTTCTCTTAAAAGGGTATCCATAATTAATCTCAGAAACACCTTTCCCCCAGTATACTTCACAACGCGTTCAAGGGTGAATAGATAATGATAATGTAGCTCGTTAAGATTATCCCAGAGAAGATCAATTTCGTATAATAGTCTCTTTAAAATTTCTTGATTATTTGATTTAAGAAAATAATTTTCCTGTTCCAATTTTTCAAACTCATCACAATTCCAAACACGATCGCAAATTAATCGCTTTCGTAAAGTTTTGAAATGACTTAAGTTCTTTGACATTTTTATTCTAAATTTTTAATCTTTGTTATACTATATTTCTATTATTCAAAGTCGTAATCGTGCCATACTCAGTTTAATTTTTGTCGTATACATTACCATAGGAGAATGGTATTTATAAAAATTTAGGTATATAAATCTTGACAAATTAATAATATTCATGCCAAAAGGGATGGACAAATATTGGAATCCTCAAAAGAGTTTTACAGCTTTAGAATCGGAACATGTCATGAGGAAAAAGTTTTTAAGCAAGAATACAACTGTGAAAGAGAGGAAGATTCTAATGAAAGAGCGTTCACGTTTACTAGATCAAGCAGAAAAAGAGGTTCATAAACAACCAGCACCTTCTGGCTTTTATCCTTTTAATGAAACCAAATTCGCGTATGAGCCTTATCTTTCCTACCTTGATGAATTAAAATGGGATACAAATTACTATCAAAAACCAATTCGCGATCCCATTATAAAACTCGTAAAAAGAGGTATGTACGGCACCAGTAAAGAAACATTTGATGATATCTTTCGGATTCTTCGAATTTACACCAAAAAAATTCAAATGATGAAAAAATTGAAACACCTACACTTCTCCACTGAACAAGAAGCTTACGAAAGAGGTATGGGAGAATTTTTTCAGATTATTGATTCCTATTTAATATCTAAATATACCTCACAAATGATAAAAAATTTTGAAGTAACAATTAAGAAAGGAAAAGTTATTGTTATAAGACCCGACCTTAGTGCACTCGAAACTCAAATGGACAATTACACTTTTATGACATGTCTTTTAGAACGGACTATTTTCATATCAGCTTCCTTACAAGACGAGTCACTTACTGATGATAAGAGAAATGAATATCTTGAAATAAGGGAAAAACTCCGAAAGGGTTACAAATTTGCTCAGATGTATGAAGTCAGGAGAGCGCGTCAGAATGGTGAAAAATTTGAAATTCTTATGGATGAGGTTCATGGAGCTCATAAAAATGCAATGAAAGTAATACATCTATATCTAAAGGCTGGAAAACCGTATCTACCAAATACATCTAACACGATAGAAGAGATATTTATGAAAGAAATTACCGAGATACGTAGAGTTCTAAGAAAAAGCGATTTAACCACAGAAGAACGAAAATATTTTCTGAAGAGAGAAAACCTTCTGGAAAAAGAAATAGACTGGGAGGGAGGAATGAAAAAACTGTTAGGAGATTTCCCCTATGACAAGGATAGAAGAATTATCACTTAAAAGCAAATGGTATTTATAAAAATTTCTAATTTCTTGGGCTAGTTAGATTTAAATAGGAGCGTTTGCTCATGAAAGTTAAGTACAAGAAAGGTGAATAAATTAATTTATGAAAATGGAATGGGAGAATAGCGATCGAGAACTTAAACCTCGTAATATCTATCAAAATGTCTTAAATAGAAATATTAACATAAGAGAAGCTTTTAGGTCATTAATCAATCTTTCACTTTATCATCTTAATCAGGAAATTAAAGCACAAGCTATTAAAATTCGAATTGATTTAGCTAAATCAAATTTAGTCTGGGAATTTGCACGAAGCAATAATAATATCGAATTATATCTTAATAATGGAGTTTACCCTTCTGATGCTCCAGTTTTAGCCTTATTAGAAATATTAATAGATTGTGAAATCTTAGGTTACGAAACTAATAATGAAGGCTATATAACTTTTTTGCCTCTTTTTGGTTCAGATAATTCTTGTGTAGGTGTTTTCCCAGAACAAATATGTGATTTAAAATTTTTGTATGTACTGTATTTTTCACAACAGAATATTAGATCCATACCAAAGTGCGTTAAGAACTTAACCTATTTGAAAAAGCTTGATTTAAGCTATAATAATTTAGAGAAGGTTCCGAACGAGATCCAAGAACTTAAGAATTTGACTTTTTTAGATTTAAGTTTTAATAAAATACAAGAACTCCCTACTTTCGTAAAAGAACTTACACATCTTAACCAGCTATATTTAGCCGACGAGGAGTTAAATGTGCCCCACAGAAATGTGTTTGATTGCCTGAATGTCGCTGATCTCGAAGAAAATCTTAGCTTAAAAGCATTGTCTGAGTTATTTGCGAAATTAGAAAAAAAGGAGCAAACTGAACGAAAAGAGCTTACTAAGAAATTTAGCGAACAAAAAGAATTATCTGCAATTATTTACCCTCCGAGAGAAATCTTAAACACCCTTCTAAATAAACCCCGAAATTTTGAATATGTCATGCTTTGGATGCTGGGTAACAATTTCGCTTGTGGATGGCGCGATTTCAAGTCGGATCCTGTAAATATAAGTCAAGCAACTTTGTCGAAATATCTCAGCATACTCATCGCAAACAATTATGCGTACAGGGTAAGTAAAGGATATTACATAATAACGGAATCAGGAAGAAGAAGATTAAACAAAATAGAAAGTAGTATTAAAAAATAAAGAATTAAAAAAAATCTAATTTAAAATCTTAATGTGGCAAAATTATAACCCGTTGGGTTTAATATTGTTTTGCATCCTTTTCTTTTCATATTTTTTTACCTCGTTTTTTAATTTGGTTTTGTTTTGTGTATTATTTGTTGTTAAATTGCGAATTTTTAATTATTATAAAAAAATGTGGTAATTACAATTACATGTCAAAACGGTAAGGAATATATCCCGCGTTTTTGATGATTATCGTTCTTTTCTCGTTTTTTTCCATCTTTTTTTACCTCGCTTTTTTTTGGTTTTGTTTTAGTTTTGATTTTTGGCTTAAAATTAATAAAAAAATATATTCTTAAAATTTACAGATTAAGTTTGCTTGATTAAAACCTACAACTAATCTAACATCTTCTTCTTGCTTTTCTTTTCTTCTCATTTTTTTTTTACCTCTTTTCTGTTCTTTTTTTTTCCTGGTTTTTAAAATTTAAAAAAATTAATTGATTAGAAATTTATCGTGGAATTGCGAGCTCCAAGAAGCTTTGCGTCTACTTGCCCCTTATACTTGTTTATGCCGACTTTCTCTTCCGAAATCCTCGCGTTATATTTAAATTTATTGAACACTCTCAAAAGCTTGTTCGATAGTGAACTTGATTCAACCTTCGCTTCTTTGGTGGTATTAACCCGCACCTGAGGCTCTAACACCTCAGGTGCTAGGTTTTGGGCTATGGTTTGGCATTGGCATTCCAATTGGTCTTTACAAATGGTTTTTTTTTCTATTGCTTGTGCCATTTTTTTTCACTTTTTTTCTTTTTTTTGTTCGAGTTCTTTTTTTTATTGTTAATTTTATTAACTTCGGGTTCTTTATTTAGTTCTTGTTTAAGAAGTTCGAACGAACTTCGAAGTTCAGTGCGAATAACAAACCTTAAATAGCTACGAAACCGATCTATAACTATGAGTGAGGTAAAATTTCCACCTGAAGGTATAATTACACCTATGAAAATCAACAAAGATTTTGAGCATATTATACTCTGGATGCTCTATAATAATGATGTTTGTTTATGGTCTGATTTTAAATCGGATCCTGTAAATATAAGTCAAGCAACTTTGTCGAAATATCTTTCAATCTTGATTAGTAATGGTTTTATTGAGAAGGAGATGAAGGGTAAGTATAAAATTACTCCTGAAGGTCGAAAACAATATGCCGATCTTCAAGTTAAAAATGCACTTGAAAAAACATTAAATTATCCACCTGAAACAATAACAAATAAGAGAAATTACGATGATTGGATTCTATGGATGCTATACAATAACCACCATTGTAAATGGTCAGACTTCCTTGAGGAGCCGCTTAGAATCAACCAGTCTTCATTGTCGAAGAATTTGAATCTATTACTTGAGAAAGGTTATGTTGAAAAGGATAACCGTGAGTATCAGATTACTAATTCAGGTGAATTAGAATACTTCAATATGTTAAAGAAATACGATTTGGATCGCCAGTCGATATTAAACGAAGAGACTAAGAGAGTTGAGGTAGTTACAGACAAGGTAGCGGAGTTTTTTAACGAATTCGATATCGAAGATAACGGGATAAAATACCGATTTTTGAATATGGTGCTTAGGTTAGATTATACTAAAGTTGAAAGCACCTTGTCTGACGAGGTAGATTTTGATAAAATTTTGCTTTATCTCGCTATTAATCACCCGGATCAATACCCTAAATACATCACGGCCAAAGATTTTGCTTTAGAATACGATATAAAGCTAACGACACTGACCTTCTTTATCGAGAAGATCGTTGAAGATAATATCTATCCGATACGCTTCTTTAAATTAAATGTAGAGGATAAGTACAATTACTACATTCAAGCAGAAGAGCGGTTAGAAAAAATGCTCAATGTAATTATCGAGGATTACATTAGGAAGTTTACATATTTGAGTAAATTCCAGAACGCCAGTGGAGTTCAATACCAGATACCCAATATCAACGAGTTACTTGAAGATATAACTAGCGATATGTGTAGTAATTTATTCCACGACGATTTGAAACCGGCTCTAAAAAAATTCCTTCCTGAGTATATCGAACATTTGGCATATAAATTTGAGAGCGAGAAAAGTTTGATTAACCACACGGATAAAATAAAAGGGATCGCCTTTCAAAATGTATTCGAAGTAATTCAGAGTTTTGGAACATCGGAGACGGCGAGTACGGTAAACAAACCTATAGACAACGAATCCTATTATTTTTTGCATAATAGGATATTTGATACATTGGACATAATTTATTTCTCGAAAATAGATTTTATTCGCATGGTTGAGTTTAAAAAGGCGTATTTTTCCAAGAATGCTGAATTTTTAGCAATGATAGAGAAAAAGTTAGCGAAAGGTAACCTATCGAAAGTAAACGATTTGCTTAATGAGAATCTTAAGAATTTAAACGACGTTGAACTGATGATCCTTAAGGATTTAACTTTAACATATAACGGAGAATTAGAAGAATCGCTCGAATTAACTAAAGAAATCATTGAGAAATATCCTGACGAATATGTAGGATATCTTTTTCAATCAGTTACGTATTTCTTGATGGGAAGATTTAAGGATGCGTTGGATGTTATTGATTTAGGATTGAACATGTCATTTAATATCTTGTTAATATCTCAAAAAACGCAAGTTCTCATTAATTACGATCACGATAAAGCCCAAGAACTCATTGATGAGATGATAAAAGAATATCCAGATAATTTTGCCTTAAATCGCACAAAATTCCTAGTAGGTATGACGGATTGTTGTACAAAAATTTATGACGAACCTTTTGAACTGATAAATTCACTTATAGAATTGAATCCTGACGATTCAGACCTCTCAATAATGAAAGCGGTATTATACACGGTAACCCATAAGTATAAGGAAGCAAAAAACTGGATTAAGCAGACTGTTGAATTCAATTTACTTAAAGGTAATCCACGAGTTGACACTGCTGCGTATTTAATATTGTCATTCTCATATGTAGCTAGAGGTAAATTTGAAAAAGCTTTAGATATTGTCAGTAAGGTTAAATTCCACTATCCAAACCATCCGCTTTCTCATATTATTACTGGATTAGTTCACGGATTCAATATAGTCTACAATTTTGATGAGGGTAAAGTAAACAAAGAACTCTTTAAGAAAGAGTTCCAGAAAGCAAAAACAATGGAGCAAAGCAAGAAGAAGTTGTCCAGGTATTATCAACTGGAAAGTTATATATTAAATGAAACAGATGGTTTTGACGAAGCAATAAAAGCAATTGATAAAGCAATTGAATTAAGTCCGGAACACTTCGATATCTATAGTACAAAAGCTCACATATTCCTAACTTATGACGATAAGCAGAGCGAGATATTAGAGTTCTACGATGAATTATCTGAAAAATTTCCTCAGAATGATAAAGAAATTCGCCAGATGAAGTCGTTCTCTTATTATGTGTTGGGAAAAATAGAAGAAGGAGTTAAATTTCTTAAAGAAAGTATTAAAATTTACCCCGATGCGGTAGCTATGTTAAACAACCTATCTGTATTTCTAGGTAGTTTAGGAAAAATCGATGAAGCTTTGGAGGTAATTGAAAAAACAATTGAAATAGAACCGCGTGACGCGAATTTATTCGATACTTACGGTGAAATTCTGATGTTTGCAGAGAAATACGAAGCGGCAATAGAAAAATTTTATCAAGCATTAGAGATGAATCCAACCGGATGGTTTGCATTTCATACATTCATAAAACTTTCAAAATGTTATAAAGGTCTAGAAATGCTTGAAGAGGCAGCTACTTGCTACGATAAAGCAAAGATTTTAACAGAAAAAGTTCTACCAGGAAAAAGAAAGGTGTATTTAGATCAATTAGACGAGAGTGATGCGTATTTTTCCCGTGTTCCATTATAGAATTTTAATAGAATAAAATTATATTTCTATTTTTTATTTATTATGTTCTTTAACCAGTTTTACCAATTCTGCTTTCCTATAAGAGGACAACACTTTAATATCGTTATTAATACAGTATTCTTTCAGTTGTTTTACCGTCCAAGTCTTATAATTTGATTCTGGTTCAATAAATTCTTGGGAGAGCCCTTTTTTAACGAGGCTTATAATTTGTGCTTTTCTATAAGATGCTGGCACTTTTATATTGTTCTCTTGACAATAAATTTTTAACTGTTTAACAGTCCAGGTATTGTAATCTAGTCCTTTGTCTTTTTCAACCGTCTGTTCTACAATTTTGGGTGCTTCGAGTTTTTGGAGAATTTCTATTCCTTCAATAGTTTTAGAGGTATCATCAACATAAATTCTTAAAGTGCGATCAGTTAGTTCAATTATTCCCTCTGGCAGCGAGTTCACCGGTCCCCACTCGACTTCTTCTACTTCTTTGCCAAATATTTTAGCTTTTTTTATTGCAGCGCCAAAAATCTGAAAATTTCCTAAGATTAGGTTTTGTCTTTTTAGATCGGCTGGAATGGTATTATTCACTATTTTATCAATTATTTCCCTTTTGTCAGTTTTGGGTGATTTAATTGCCTTTTTATGTTCTTCTTTTGTTCTTTTCGTCACAGTTTGAGGAACTGTTTGAGAAGCTTTTTTTTCTTTGAAAGAAGGAGGAGGCCCCTTCCAACTGTGAACTCTCTTTCCGTCTAATTCTAGAGTTGTTTTTTCAGGTGTAGAATGAATTTCCTTGAACTCTTGTGAATTTCGATCAAGAAGTTCTGGTAATTCACCTGTTGTAAAATCGAATGCTCTTAAGAACTCGTTAGGTTCGTCTCCTTGGTCTACTGAGATAATTTTGCATCGATGAAAATGCGCATCCACAATCAGATCGTTTTGTAATTCAGCAGCAACTCGAGAAGCTATAAATTTTTTCCTGACGTGTGAATTGACACCTTTCCAGATGTAGATTCTCCTTAGGCCCTCCTTGACAATTATTAACACTTGGTTAGAATCCAATATATTTTGACCGTTATTCAACCGAAAAGTATCTTCAGAAATATCTAACTTTACTTTTTCTCCTGTACTTTCTAGTCCGAAGATCATAAAGTTATCATAAATTTCAGACATCATTAATTACGATTTTTTTTTTAAATTTAAAAATGAGACAACTCTTACGGATTATGAAAATCCATTCTCTTTGTAACTGAAAATAGTAATATTATATTTTTTAAATTGCTAAATAGAACATCTGGTATTAACATATAAAATTATTGAAATGAATAATTCGTAAAGTTATTTCTACACTAATCATGCTCAAACTCGTTTTTAGTATAGTTTATTAGTCATTATCTATTTTAATCGTTAAGTTTAGGGATATTTAGTTTATTATTATCTTATTCTTCTTGAATATTGTCTAAGGTCATTAATTTATGAATGAAACCAACAACAGAAAACTCTTCAAATACAAAATGTTAGCACCTTTATGGATTGCTATATTCATAGATGTTTTGGGATTCACGATTCTTTTCCCTCTGGTGGGATATTTCAGTGAACTCTTCACAACAACTCCAACGATGATTGGGCTTATTTTTTCTGTAAATGCGATGTTCGGTTTTGTTTTTGGGCCTATATTAGCAAAACTCAGTGATAAATATGGAAGGAGACCACTATTATTAATTTCTCAATTTGGTACACTTTTTGCTTTTATTTTAACCGCTTTTTCTGGGAATTTATTGATGTTATTTATTGCGCGTATGATTGACGGTATGTTTGGAGGCAATTTTCCTATTGCTAAAGCTATTATTAGCGATAAAGTCCCACCCAAAGACCGAGGTATTCAAATGGCTAATGTAGGAATTGCGCACGTTTTAGCTTCATTAATTGGTCCAGCCATTGGTGGAATTTTCTTTACGTGGTTCGGACTTTTAGGGCCTGGTTTATTTGCTGCAGGGTTAACGGTTATCACGATTATCGTTACTTTTATTATGTTGGAAGAAACCTGGACAAAAGAAGATAGAGCTCAAAACCATAAAGAAAAACCTGAGATTTCAATTAAAATAAGACAGAATAAAAATGCTCTTTTCATGTTAGCTCTTTGGGCTTTTCATACAATTTCCTTCTCAATTGTTATGACCTCTCTCTCATTTTTTAGTGCCATCGTTCTACATCTCCAACCGCTTGAAATGTCTATTGTATTTATGATATCTGGCATCTTTAGAGCAGGAGTGAGATTTACACTTTTTAAGCCTACAATAAAAAAACTTGGGGAAATAAATGCTATACGATTAGGATTGGCTATATTTTTTGTAGGATTCTTTATTTATGGTTATTCTACAAGTGTAATTTCCCTCGTAATAATTTTTATGTTTATTAGCTTTGCAGCTTCCTTAACCCGAGGTCCATTGCTTAGTAAAATTAGCCAAACAGCGTCGCCTCAGGAACAAGGCAAAATTAACGGACTTTCCTCCGCATTCGACAGCATAGCTCAGATAATAGGACCCCTTATTGGACCTTTTATACTTGACACGCTTCCACCGTACTGGTTAGGGATAGTAGTTTCATTAATCGCGTTACCAGCGCTTCTAATGTCTACGAGAAAAATAGAGAAAAAGAAATTTAATCATTCAAAGAATGCTTTAAATCATTCTAAAAAAAAATAGAAAAAGTAAGAATTTTACTCGTTTAAGAAATCAATTATTGTTTGATTTACTTCTGGGGCTTTCGAGAGAGGGCTGCTATGACCCGCTTTTTCCATAACCACTATTTTACTATTAGGTATTTTTTCGTGAATCTGTTCCATTGATAATTTTGGAATTAACCTATCGTGAGAAGCAGTAAGTATTAGCGTTGGATTTTTTATGGTATCTAATCTATTGAATGTGTTGTGGGTTTTTAATGCTTCAGCTTGCATATTAATATCTTTAGCTGTAGGGGGGTTGATTGTACTCTCTTTTATCAATATTTCTGCGGACCATACACCATACCACATTTTTGAAGGGGCTGCTTCCATCTGTTTCCTAAATTTCAGATGAAAGCTTGTACGGGTTCCCGACCACCAAGCTTTAGCGTGGTCCTCTTTTTTCATTTCTAGGTCGTTTAGCCGCATATTTTTATATACTTCTGGGCCACTCTCGTCAGGGAAGCCATGATTAGTGTTAATTAATATCATTTTATTTACTCTTTCTGGATACTTCAAAACGAAATTCTGCACGATCATTCCACCGAGGCTCCAACCTGCTATATTGGCTTTTTCAATTCCAAGATACTCCATAAGACCGTTGATATCATCTGCGAAAATTTCCATTGTATATTTTCCATTAGGTCTATCTGACTTTCCTGCTCCACGATTATCTAATCTTATAACTTTAAAATGTTTTGATAAATCGGGTATTTGAGCAATCCAGTTTTCCTTTTTAGCTCCAAATCCATGAATTAAAAATAAAGGGTAGCCATCTCCAAAGACTTCATAGCATAACTTAACTCCATTAACATCTGCATATTGTTCTGTCATTTCTAAACACAATAAACTTATTATTTATTTAGATTAACAAGGATTTAGTTTTATTTAAGATTTCTTCTTCACTAAAATAAGGAAACATAATTTACTCAATCATGATAAAAAAATTTTAAAAACAATTCTACTTTAGAATCTTTACTTCTAATATGTTAAATAATTAAGTAAGTGAGTAAAATGGAAGAAAAAAGAGTTTTAATCCCTTCCGGGAATGATAAAAAACTCCATGGCGTCATATATTTTGCTTTAGATGAAAACCCTTTAGACAGACCACCTATTCTAATAATGTGTCATGGATTTACAGGCGATAAATACGAATGGGGGCGCTTTCCAAAAACAGCGAAAGTTTTAAATAAAGAAGGTTATGACGTGCTTATTTTTGATTTTTCTGGCTCTGGTGAAAATAAAAGAGAACCTGTAAATTTATCAAAACAAGCCTCTGATATAGAAAACGTTTACGAATGGGTAAAAAATCAAGGGTATTTAAAAATAGGCGTATTGGGCCTTTCTTTTGGTGGTCAGACTGTATTAAAGGCAAGTTTACCTGGAATAATAACTTATGTATTTTGGGCTCCCCTTTTACTGCTTCATACGACAGGAGACCAGGCTGATTGGTTTAAGGATATAGCTAAGAGCCCTGTAGAAATCCCCTCATCAGGAGAATTTGAGCCTATTATAATTGACATGAGTTTTGTGACAGATATGGGACAATTCCGAGTAAAACCTGCGTTAAAGAAATTATTTCCTCCTACCCTCATAGTTCAAGGTACTAAGGACGATAAAGTCCCTTTGGAGTTGACTAAGAAAGCATTCAGTATGATGCCTCAAGATGACAATCATAAATTAGTAGAAGTTCAAAACGCAACTCACGATTTTAAAGAAATACACTTACAAGAATTTATTAGGGAAACTGTAAATTGGTTGAAAAATTATTTCTGAAAAAAAAAATTATTTAATTTTACTCCTTATTACATTTGGAGGGTCTAATTTTAACATTTTAAAATTATCTAACAAATTTTCGAAACATTTATCAGTTATAACAAATTTACCCGGTGCTTTGGTTAGTATCTGAGAGTTAGAGACTTTTTCAGTATGGTTAAGTAACATTTTTCCATAGTAATTATTTGATAGTTCATGAATATCGTAAGATGTGTCGTTAATTTTGTGTATTTTGCAATTTACGAGTTCTTGCTTCAACATGTAAATTACTTTAACAGACCATTTTTTAAATGTAGGGAATTTTTTCAGCGATTTTATATCGATTAACTCCAACTGATTACGCTTAATTAATTCGCTTAGTTTCAATGATACAAATTTCTTAAAATCTAACTTTAATTCTTGTAACGACTGTTTTATTAGGGAATTACTTTTAAATCCGGTTAGGTACGATGGATCTGTGAAAATTTTTGAATGCCGTTCGAAACCGATTATTCTCAATACTTTTTTTTTGTAATTTGGTTTCTGTATTATTTTTAAGTAAGTTTTGTTTAGTTCGTTTAGAATTTTCCTTTGAATGAAGTTACTAAAATATTTCCTTACGCTTTCTTTTTTTGGTAAAAAACTTTTTTTAAACCTTTCATCTATTTTATCGTAGGCGTCTAACTCGTCAATTTGGTATTCTTTTAATTCGGTTATGATCTCGAAGGGGATATATGTTGAGACAAATTCTATTCCTTCCCATACGAGTTCTATTGCAGTTTTTATGTTAATCCTTCTTAAGGGTCTTATAATTTTAATGTTTCCTGCTTTAATTGCGATTGGGGTTGTTTTACACAAAATTAAATCAAAAGGTTTAATTTCGTGCGTTAAAGGATGATTGCTATCTGGAATCAGGAATCCGTCCGAAAATTGACAAATATAACTTCCTAATATAGGCTTTTGGGCTAAATCCCACTCAATTAACATAAAATTCTCTAATTCTTTAAGATTCACCTCAAAGTCTAGGTCAATAACTTTGTCGGTATACACAGTATTTTTTATTTTTGGATTTTCACTTCCCCAGAATTTTTTTACTGGATTTCTAACGGGGTTATTTCCATCAAATATTTCATTAAACACCGGGTAGTTTTCTACGAAATAACTTTGTTCAAGATACTCTAAGTGGTGTCTTTCGAGGCCGCACTTTTCTAAAATGTAATAATACAACGGTATTTCAGACCGAGAAGAAGAAGCCCAAATTAGCGTAGGATAATTGTATCTAAAATTAAATTTCATTTGTTTGAGTTTATCTGATTGCGTGTTCGCAATGACTAACGACCTTAGAAAACCGTGTTTTTGCTTAAGCCCCTCTAAATATAAATCCCTTAACTTTTCCTTGTAGACACCGATCTGTGAATAGATTTCGCTATTATTTTTAAAATTGCAATTTCTCGCAATAACTAAATAGCCATCCATGTTATCTTCTGATTCCATATTTAAAATTGCTTCGTTAACGCTTTCTAACATCAATTCTGCGATTTGCTCCTTCAAATCTAACTTCGAACTCGTGGGAAGTTCCTTAAAAAAATCGTCTAAATATAATTCAGGGGCAAACTTATGAAGTAATAGATATCTAAGAACTGGATTTTCCACAGCATATACCTCGATTTTTTTAAGAGTCTCAATAACAAGGTTTTTAGGGAAATCGAGTAAAAAATTTTGTAAGTCGAGAATTGAGTCGATTTTTCTGAATACTTCATAATCCACAATACTATTAAAGAGCAAGCTTATAAACTTAGGATAATCAGTAATGTAATCTCTTACTTCCTTGAATCTTACCGCGTATTTTATGAATTGGTCGTTTAACTTGTATTTAAGAGAAATTTCTGCGATCTTCTTAATATATTCTAGATTATTAGATTCCTTATGAGCTTGGTCTAAAAAATTTATTGCCTCATAATAT
>JAHQWJ010000127.1 GCA_029856125.1 Promethearchaeia archaeon
CTGTTCTTCTTGATCGACCGTTTCTTTCTGTAAACGCATAAACATTGATGTTTCATGCGGTTTTAAGTAATATAGTAGCAGAGTACTCCCTAGGAAAATAATCATTAGTATAGAGATAATGTATTTATCTGCCATGAAAAACTGTCCAAGAGGAGTAATTAACTGATTTGGAACTTGTGTCTGTAAAGCATAACGAGTAAGCGTTTGAGAAAGAACGCAACCTAAAATTAAAAGTATTAGACCGTCTCTTTTAAATATAAGAAGTTTCCATTCTAGAGAGCGTCCTAATTTTTTGATGATTCTATACAAGAAATAAATAGATACGGCGAATTCGATAATAAATATAAACCATACTGTAGAACTATTCGCACCTACAGTCGCTTTAAGGGCGGTTATAGTGACTGGATTTAAAATTAAGAACAACGATAACTGAAAGACCTGAAAAAAAAATATGAATAAAACTATTAAAGAAAAAGTGTAGTTATCAAACAATCCAGCTCTCTTTGTCTCGGCTCTTCGTCGTGTAAATACGAATTCAAATATGATAAATAAGAGAGTTAAAATTAAACTAACATAAATTAAAGGCATTATTAAACGCATTTCTAGTTCGTAGACTCTTACTGCTTCACTGGGAGCATAAGGACCGAAAATCTCAAGTGAAATATATACTAACAGACTGCGATAAAACAGGGCTATTACAACTAATACTCCTAAAATGAAATAAGGAGCAATAAAAGCTAAAAAACGGCGAAATGAAGAATATTTAGTTATAAACTTAGCCTCTATTTTAGTTGCAAATTTTCTAGAATACATGTAAAAGCGAACGCTTAGTAAAACAAGCCAGATTGTTGACAATCCTAATAGATAGCTTATAAGATTTGTGTTTATATTGTAGATATATAGGAAGAGAATGAAGAAGCTAGAAATAATTCCAACATATAAAATAATCTGCTTAATCGCTGTATGATTTTCAAAAAAGAATATTCTAATTTTATCAACGCTATATAATATAGATAATACGAGAAAGAAAGCTACCAATGCGTTTCCAAAAACAAATGGGTTTCCAAAGGTAAGAACATTCAAATAAGTACCTGGAAAATTAATCCCAATTAAAACTAAAAATGAATAAATTAAAAAAATCGCATAAAGTCCAAAGAATTTCTTTTCTCCAAAATATGATTTTGGAGGGTCTTCTCCTTCTACATAAAGCTCTTGTATAAACAGTTTTCGAATGTTCTTTAGAAGAGAATTTTTTATCTTTGTTAGATTTTCTTTAGGATTCATTTTCATCGAAAAAGCAAGTATAATGACTGAAAATATTTCTTTAGAATAAAAAAAATTATTATTTTTTTAAATGAATTAGTATAAATAAAACCAACCATAATGCAAATCAGTCATAGCTGAAAATTTAAAAGGCTTCAATTATAATATATTAATGCAAATGGATAATCCACCAGATAAACCAGATAAAGAAACATTGATAAAACTGGTCAAACAAGGCATTGAAATGTTAGCAGATAGAAACATTTCTAGTATAGTGATCTTGTCCTCCTATAAGATAAATTCCGTGCTAAAAGATAATTACGGCGTAAATATTAAAGTCGACAGAATTGGTAGAATCCTCTCATCTGTAGCTAAAAATAATCAACTTAAGAAACTTTCTACTAATATTCCCAAATATCAGCTACAAATAGCGAAAGTCGGAAGACTTGAGTATCCCGAGTTATCGTCTTCGTAAAATACCTGCTTTAAACTTATAAAAAAAAAAGAAATCCTATTTGTTCTTAATATTTCGGAAATCAGGAATTATTTTTTGTAATCTGTCAATTAACTTTTCAAGTTCTACAAAGTCTTCTTTACTATTATCTAATTCTGAAATCAGATTATCAAAGTTTGTAGTAATGCTAATTTCAAAGGGATGATTGATTGCACTTATTCCTTTTAAAATATCGATAGAGAGATTTTCTATCTGATTCGTTAAATTTGAGATTTGGTTTGCTGAGGAATCAATTTTTTCTCGCGTGTCTGTGTCTAATTTAGATAGTTCGTATTGTTTATTAATGGATTCATTGAGATTATCCTTTATAGATTTAGAGAATTCACCGATACTATGTTCTAAAGATTCACTAATTTCACTTTTTAATAGTTCGCTGATCTCGTGGGTATTCGATTTTAATTCTTCTTGCCCTTCAAGACGTTTTTTTACGTATCCCTCAACCTTTTCTTTGTATTCCTCTAACCTTTCTTGAAATTTTAAGTCAATCCATTTTTCTACTTTCTCGAAGCCCATATTAATTGCGCCAATCATTTCTGATAGAGAATCATTTATTTTAGAAAGTCCTATTAAAGTTCCATCATTAAATTCCGTTGACCACATTTCTAATTCGGATTGATAATTATTTAAGACTAAGCTAGATAAATTCTGTAATCCCTTTTTAAAACCATCTATAACTGGATTAATGTTAGGGTAATTTATGTCGATTTTCGTATCAGCTTGATCGATTGACATCGGAATTTCTTGAAGATCGCCTGGAATTCCTTCAATTGTCTCTAATTTCTCACGTATTATACTTGGATCCTTCGCCTGACCATATTCAACAAGCTCTCGAACCCATCTGAAGAATTCTAGGGATTTTGGCGGCTCAACTTCGTATTTCACTCTAACTATTCCGCTTTTTTCGCCTAATTTGTGATTTTTTAATTGATATACTTCTAATCCTAATTGATCGGCTTTTTTAAGTTTAGTGTGATCAAATACAATTCCAAATGCTAAGGGGTTTTGTTCATTTTGAAAATATAAATGGTTTTTTTTATCAACATCTGAAAAGAAAAATGAATCACTATTAGGGTGAGAATGATACCAACCTACAACAGTAATATTTTCATCTTTAACTTCTTCTTCTATCTGTTCAAGTGCTTTATGAATCTTTTCTGAAAATCCTAATTCTACTTGATCACCGTGTGTAATAGGAATAGCTTTGATCACGTCAATATCATCGCTGTCAGGTTTTTTATTGCCCAAACAAAACCCTAAAACCTGTTCATTGTCAAAAGGAATATTTGCAAATCTTAATGCATGAGTAAGAATGTCTTTATACACACTCATTCGTATAAACACTTTACCGTTTTCTCTGGTTTCAATTGCGCTCTCATTCATCACTATTTATTACCTCCTTGTTCAAGTTCTTTGATTTTTAATAGTAATTCTTTTTTATCAGATTCCAATTTATCGATTTTTTCAAAGATGGGCGTTTTTGTACCTTCCAAAATTAATACCGCAGCTTTTAAGTTTGTTACAAACTTTTGAGAATTCTTTTGTATATAACTAATTGAATTTTTCATTAAGCCATGCTTCTTCGAGGTAATATCTGAAGTTTCTTTTTGCATCTTTTTAATCTTTTCGAGTGTAGCGTCTTTTATCGAATTAATTTTATCCGATAAGGTATTTAACGAATTCTCTAATTTTTCAAGATTTTCGAGATTCTTAGTTAGATTTCCATTGAGGTTCAGTATTTTATTGTTCCATTCGTCGTAATCTTTTGAGAAATCATTTTTCAGTGCTTCAAATTTCTCTTTAAATAAAATATTTAGTTTCTTCTGAACGAATTCTTCTATCTCTCCCAATATTTTTGCTATCTCATCATGATATTCATCAATTTGATCTAGAAAGTCGTCAACATAGCCTTCTGCGTTAAATAATTCTGAATTTAAATCGTCTTTATATTTCCTCTGAATTTTATCAATTCCAACGTTCACTAAACTTTTTAATTGAATTAAGTTATCCCTGATTTCAACATTATTATTCTCAATTTCTCCCGAAATGTTTTTTGCTATCGAATTTAAGTAGTTAATTAAGGGTGTTAAAGATAAATCTAAAAAATTAGCAAGGCCAACTTGAACTGTTTCAACAATTTTATGTTGATCTATTTCAGGTTGTTTAAACCTTAATTGATTCAATTCTGGGACTTGAACATCACCAAAGATATCGGCTGTTTCATTTTCTTCTATAATAGGGGGCTCATTTGAATATACACCGTTAATCAGTTCTACAAGTTTAAAATAGTATTCTAGATCGTTAGGAGGCTCAACAATTGCCTTCACATCGTGAACGCTCGAATCCCTAATATTTGTTGGGTCAGTTAACCTAATAGCTCTAAATCCCGGATCATCTGAACGTTCCAAATATGCGTGGTCAAAAACTAATGCTATACCGCTTGGATTCAATTCATTTTGCCAACCGAATTGATTTTTTACATCTGTAGGCGAAAAGAAAATCTTGTGCTGGAAAAGATTAGGGTGACTATGATACCACCCTACCATAAACCAGTTTTTTTCTAAATACATCGAATTAGCTTTTTCAAAGAAAATATAATCATTTATTGAAAATTCGACTTCTACACTACTTCCGTGAGAGATAGGTACGGAATCTTCAATTATAACATTTTTAAATTTCTTATCTTCGCTCTCTTCGTGATGTCCAATGAGCACTCCCATCACTTCTATACACTGAGAATGAATTCTCGCCTTATTTCCAAAACGTAATACATGTAACACCATTTTATAATAAGCGAGTGGTTTAATCTTAACTACACTATTGTCTACATCTTTTCCCAATTTTTATCACTTCAGCTTTTTAACAATAATAATTTTGAACAGTTAATATAAATGTATAGTGAATGATAATTTAATCGTGTTTTTTATTTATATCTTTTTTTAGATTCTTAATTTTTAAGACAATCTTAGTCAACACCTAATTAAAAATAAGAATACTACTTCTTTTTGTAAGAAATATTAAAAGGAAATAATAGAAGAAATGATTTAATTTAATGGGGTAGCGGTTTCCCGCAGTAAGGACAGAATTTCCAGTCAAGATCCTTCCCGCAACTAGGGCAAAAAGAGGATGCTCCAGCTTTAGGTTTATCAGGTGGAATCGGGCTCCCGCTCGTTCCTTTAGGGATTGAAGGTAAACTTCTTGCAGTTTTTAGCGTCGCTGGTTCTTGTTGGCTCCCTTGAGCTCCTTTTTCCTCCTTAATATACTTCATTCTCTCTTGAAATGCTTGGCGTTTTTCGTCTTCTAATTCTTGACTTGATTTCATACCCTCTTCTTTTACCCATCCTGTTGCTGCTGGTCTTTTTATTTCGCTTTCTGGAACTTTTTCTAATTCAACTTTTTTAGCTTCAGAAATCGGGGTTGCAGCTTTTTTTTCTTCTTTTCTAGTAATAGCCTGCTTAGTTAATGCATGAGTAGTCTTCATAATTTGGTGGGGGTTTATATTTGGGATTGCTACTGTTCTCAACACCCATCCAACTATGAGATTTTGGTTAGGAAAACCAGAAGCGCTCATATCCTCATCTTTAAAAACATAGGAATCAATAACATCTTTACCTTTTAGTAAACGGACAGCCCATTTACCGTTTATAAGCCCTAATTGAATTCTATACGAAGTTCCAGAAATTCCTAGTTGACTACTTAGAGGTTCAAATCCTTTTTCAGAAATAATTACATCAGCTCAATTTATTATAAAGTCTAATTAATTGGAATCAAATCTTATTTGTTGAAATTATAATATTATCATAATTTTCGAGTTTAAATAACTTTTTATTTGGTTGAAAAAAAAAAGATTTTTTTGGGGTTTAATCACTTTCAATGAAAAATAAAATCTAAAAAAATAGACATAAATATGAGATCTTGTATAAGCTTATCAAAAAAGAAATCATACAATTAAAAATATGACTGTACTTATTCCCAAAAACGTTTATTTGACCATCGTTGCAGCATGTGTTAGGTATGCTAATAAACGAATTGTTAAAGACGATTGGCTTGAGGTTTCTGGTATATTTATTGGAAGAAATGAAGGAAACGACGTATATATTACAAAATCATATCCAATAATGCATCAAAAACAACAAGAACAGCAAGAGAGCGTAATTGATCAATACAAGTGGTCTAAAGAAGATTATGAAGCTCTCTCTATTATTGATGACGAAGCCTTTTCAAATGGTGAATTTACAGTAGGATGGTGGCATAGCCATCCTGGATTCAAGGTAATGATGTCCCATATTGATATCAAAACTACTCTGAGTTATCAAACTAATAATCCTCTCGCCGTTTCATTAGTATTTAATCCTGAAAGGTTAGTGAGACAAATTGAGCTTGCTGAAAAGAAAGGTGATCCGGTAAAACAACTTGAGGGCGATCCTGGATTTAAAATATTCAGACTAGATGACGTAAATAGAGGAATTCAAGCTTCTTATCACACTGCAGATTATATCATTAAAGGTTTTGATACTCCGGAACAAATGGTAATGTTAACTCAGAAATTCTTAATTGATATTACTAACATGTTCCCAAAAGACAATTTATTTGAAACTTATGAAAAGTTCGTAAATAACAAAATTAATGAGTTGAATTCACTTTTACAAGGTGTAGATGAATATCTATCTACTTTAACTCGAAAGGGAGAATCCCATAGAATACATGAAGTCCTTACTAATCAAACTAGAGATATTAGAAAATTTATAGCTGAATCTTTCATTAAAATTGAGAATATTAGACAATTCATGAACTATCTAGAATACAAAGAAAGATCTACCATTGTTCCTAAAGTTGAAATAATTTTGGCTGAGTGGGACAGCACTGTTTCTCAATTAAACGCAAAACTCACAGCAATTACCAAAAAATATGCATTTTGATTTACATCCAATTTCTATATTTTCTTAAATTTTGCTATTCCTATTAATAATCTATTGTTTAAAGGGAAAATCTTTATTTTAATTATTCCCTTTTCTACTTTATAAATTAAATAGCTAGATTCGATTATCATGCGTAAAGTTCAATTTCCTTTTGTTGCTGTTTTAGGGCAAGAAAGAATGAAGCTCGGTCTTATTTTAAACGTTATCGATCCTCAAATTGGTGGAGTATTATTAACTGGACAACAGGGGACAGGTAAATCTACGGGAGTACGGTCTCTTGTAGAAGTGATGCCTAACATTGAAGTTGTTAAAGATTGTCAATTTTCTTGCGATCCTAAATCTCATATAGATGATCTCTGTGAAGAATGCCGCGTTAGAAAAGAAAATGGGGAGTTGGAAACGGAGTCTAAAGATATGCGACTAATTAACTTACCATTGGGAGTTACAGAAGATATGGTAACAGGTTCTCTTTCAATTGATAAGGTCTTAACCGAAGGAATCAGGAGTCTTCACCCTGGACTTCTCGCTAAGGCTAATCGTGGTATCCTTTATATTGATGAGATAAATTTGCTCCAAGATCATATAGTCGATACCTTACTAGATGCTTCTGCTTCTGGTGTGAATATTATTGAAAGAGAAGGTATTTCGGTTATGCATCCTTCTCGGTTTATATTAGTCGGTTCGATGAATCCCGAGGAAGGCGATCTTCGCCCACAAATAGCTGACAGACTCGGTTTAGAGGTAAAAATAAAAGCACCAAGGGATGCAAAGCTACGCGCTGAAATTACGAAGAGAGTGATTGATTTTGATGATAATCCTAAAGCATTCATAAAAAAATACGAGCAAGAGCAAGAAGAATTAAGAAAAAAAATCGTAAAGGCGCGTGAATTAATTAAAGATGTCAAAATTCCATCATCGGTTTACGAATTTGTATCTAGGTTAGTTAACGAATTGGATATTTTTTCGCAGAGAGCAGACATTACGTTTATTCGGTGTGCTAGATCTCACGCTGCTTTTAGTGGAAGAACCGAAGTTGTGGAAGAAGATTTAAACGCTGCAATGGATTTAGTTTTCGAGCACAGAATCAAGTCGCTTCATTACGAAATGACGCCAGAAGAAGTTAAAGCTAAAATTGTTGAAGTATACGGAAAGATTCAAAAAGCGTACGAAGATCCAAAAACTTACCGGCCAAATAAAGATACCGAGGGACCTTTAAAACACGATGATACACCTCAAAAAGAATTTAAACGTCAATCAGTTGATCCTAAAAAAGTTGATATCCCGGAAACAAAAGAACAGAAGTTACCTGCACCCAAATACCCAGATAATAAGAAAAGAAACCCTTCGCCTGCTGGTGGATGGAAAGTAAAAGATATTCCAGAATACGACGAACGCGAATTCAATTTCTTTGAGAATGGGGTTGATTCATTGCCATTAATTTATCAGATGGAAACCAAAATGACTTCCGTTTTGGATACCATCAGAAAAGATCGAAAAGTTTCCGATTATGGCGGTAGAGGGATTGGAAGACGCATAAAAATCGCTTCTTCTCAAAAAGGTCGGTATGTATCGTATAGAAGACCGATCAATCGACCCAAAACTATTGCTCTCGACGCAACCATCCGGAATTATTTAAAAAATACTATATACAATCAAACAGATATTGAATTTCCAATTAAATTTGACAAGTACGATCTAATGGATAAAATTTACGAGTATCGAGCTCCTTTAGTACTATTCTTTGTTCTCGATTCTTCAGCTTCGATGTATTATGTAATCAATCAAATGACAAATGTTATTCTTTCCCTCCAGCGAGAAGGTTACAGAAAAAAGGATAAGTTAAGTTTGATTATTTTTAGAGCGAAAGAAGCAGTTGTTCTTCAGAAACCTACTGTGTATTTTAAATCTGCTGTAAACAAACTCAAAAAAGTCCAAGGAAAATCCTATACTCCTATGGCCGCAGCTTTGACAAAATGCTTAAAATTAATTGTCGCTGAAAAACTAAAGAATAGAAACATAATTCCGGTCGTTTTCGTTTGTAGCGATTTAGGAGCAAATATTTCCTACAAATACCCAGATTTAATCGCTCAGGTTCAATCAGATTACACTCTAGTCGTTAACGAATTAAAAGCTCTAACAAAACAACTATCGAAAAAAGGAGCGCATATGGTGGTGTTAGAGCCTAAGAAATCTTACGCTACTAGAGCATTGGGTGTTAATACATTTGCGGCTAACAAAATAAAAAAGAATTTTAAAAAGTATGGAAACGCTGAGGTATTTCAATTCGATCGCGTAAATCCCAAAAACTTAATTCTCGAACTGAAAAAAATACTTTAAATTTATAACTAACTTCTTAAAGTTCTTATATTATTATTCAATTAATGGATAACAAAGAAAATTCTGTCTTAGTTGCTGGATTTAACACTCGCCCTTTAGTTTATTCTTTACACAGAGCAGGATATGATGTGTATGCTGTTGATTTCTTTGGTGACTCAGACTTTTATCCATATATTAAAGATTGCTTAATTCTTACCAAAAAATTAAGCGTAAACTATGATTTAGCAAAAAATAATTATAGTGAATACCTCCCTCTCTTAATTTTAGAGCTATTAGATACTTATCCTAAAATAAAGTATTTAATAATTGGAAGTGGTTTAGATGATGCTATCGAAGAGAGAACCCTTATTTTAAAAGATATTAATAGAAAGAAGTACAAAATTCTTAACCTTAATAACGAAATTGAAGTGATTAAGAAAAGCAGAAATACAGAATTCATTTTCAATTTGTTAAAAAAATTTGGTTACGATGTTCCAAGAACAGTTTCCTTCCACGAAGTTAGGTCAAAAGTTAACGAGTTAGAATACCCACTTATATTAAAGAAAAAGAGTGGTTCTGGTGGAACAAATGTGTATAAAATACAGAATGAATCTGATCTCACCTTTTACATCAACCTAATCAGTAGAGAAAGCTTTGATCCAGAAGATTGGTTGATTCAGGAATATCTTGAAGGGAATCCCGTAAGTTGTACGACAATCTCTAACGGAGTAGAAAGCGAATTAATTACTGTAAATCATCAGATAATCGGAGATAAATATCTTAACGCTCCAAAAGAATTTATGTATTGTGGCAATGTGGTTCCTGCTAACGTAATTGCAGAAGAAAGGAAACTGATAGTTGACATTTCATTGAAATTATCTACCGAGTTAGGTTTAAAGGGAATAAATGGATTCGATTTTGTGTTAAGAAACCATTATCCATATTTAATAGAGATCAATCCCCGAATTCCAGGATCAATAAGAGCTTCTGAAGAGGCAATGAACATAAATTTATTAGATTTGCATATAAAAAGTTTTACAGAGAAAGGATGGGAACTCGTCAAAAAGACGCTAAAGGATGCGAAAATCGAAAATTTTACGACCAAGATGATTTTCTTTGCACCTAAAGAAATCGATAAAAACCTAATAAATAAAATTAACGACCTGGAATATGTTCACGATAAGTCTGAACCAGTCAAAAACATTTATAAAAACGAACCAGTTTGCACTATTTTATTTAAGGCTAAATTTTTTCCTGATTCTTATCTGGGTAGTTTAAGAATAGTAGATAAGATAAAAAAGATAATTAAATAGCCTAAAGATTATTGTTTAATAATCGTTTTGATTTTTGCTATATAGCTTCTGAGGATTTTCTCGTCTCCTTCGGCCACAGCGATTGCGAGTATCCTCCTCTCATCTAATTCGTGGATAATAATCGAACCGTGATCTCCTCCAATTATCGAGAATTCTAAACCTCCATCCAATAAGACTCCTGCTAAATTATAAATAGCGGAGATCATTGCGGATATAGTTGGTTCTGGCATAGTAGATTGAACTTTAATAGGTAAGCCATCTTTGGTGATGATGGCAATCACTAGAGCATTAGGGATTGCTCTTTTAAGAGCCACAAAGATTTCTTCCTTGATAAGATCACTCGTCTCAATAATTGCTGACATTTTTATAGCGAACTTTCTTAGTGATCGTATGTAAAAATCTAACCCTTCAAGTTCAGCTAATTCTCTATCTAAATAGGCGATTAGGGCCATATAATCAGTAAGGATTGATAAAATAATTCTTTCTTTCCCTGTTATTAAAGTATAAGCGATTTTTTGGTTTAGTGAATCGTGTAACATTTTAGAAGATAAGAAAACTAAACTACTACTCGCTGCAGAAATTTCAGTTTTAGTCATTACTATGTCTTCTTTTAATTCACTTACAATAGGTGTACCATCATGAGAGGAAATGGAAATACCTAGAAGGCTTTCTTGATCTTTGATTTCTTTTTTTAATAATTCTGATAATTCTTGATTTAGTAGTTCTATATTGACTTCCTTAGACATAGAAATCTTCAAATTCTTTAAGTTTTAAATATTAACATTATAGTAAAATGAATCAAATTTAAACATATACTTTTATGAAACTCAGAAATAATGCCTATGTAATAATATTGGCAGCGGGAAAAGCGACGAGGCTGAGACCATTATCTGATCAAATTCCCAAACCACTAATCAAAATCAATGGAATTCCGATGATTACTCGTATTGTATCTAACTTTAAACAGGCAGGCTATAGTAAATTTATTGTATTAGTAGGGTATAAACAAGAGTTAATTAGAGCAGAACTATTAAAAATTCAAGATATTGAATTACAAATCATTGGGCAGGTTAAACAAGTGGGATCAGCTGACGCCCTCTTGCTTTGCCTTGACCAATTTAATGATCTCAAATCTTCGGGATTAACATTTTTTGTAACTGCAGCAGATATTATCTTTTTCAAAAAAGAATTCAATTTAATGCATTTATTATATCATAATTCTAAGGCAGATATAATCTTGAGTTTGATTAAATCAAAAGATCAAGACATTGCTCGCGGACACGGAAATGTCAAAATTTCTAAGAATTCAGATATTATTAACGATTCAGATTCAAAACTAGGATTAGAAATTACAGACATTATAGAAAAACCAAGAAAAGATCAAATTTTAAGCGATTATTACTCGTTTCCGCTCTATATTTTCAATCAAACAATTATTAAATATTTAACAGATATTGATATATCTACTCGGGGAGAGGTTGAGATTCAAGGTGCAATTAAGAAATCTATTCTGAATGGATATCGAGTGAAAGGTATAAAAATAATTGATCCGGATATAACATTTGAGAACGTAGGCAGATATCATATAACCTACTTAAATGATATAGAAAAAATGAATGAAAGATTTCGAGAAATTGAAAGTAGATAAAAATTTAAGTGGATTGATTCTATTAAGTAAGTTTCTCTATTCAAATTCCCTTCTCTTAAATGGAATAAAAATAGCGATTACCTAAGAATTAAAAAGGATTTATTTTATTATATTTCTTAATATATAAAGAAAATTCAAGTTTTTTGGGATCTAAAAATGGAAGAAGACGACAGGGACAGAATTATTCGTGAATTACGGGAAGAATTGAAAAAAGTTATTAAAAAATTCGAGAATTACAACATTATAATAAAGAGCAAAGAGGACCTTATAAATAATTTAACCAGATCTTTGGACTTAAAAGAAGATCAGATCAAAACAATGATAGACTCTATGAATTTAAAAGAACAGCACAACGACACGTTAAATACTTCATTGCAAATAAAGAACGAGAAAATTAAAGATTTGGAAAAGAATATTAGATCTCTAAATGAAGAAATTAACCTATTAAAATCCTCTACTGTTGATAAAGATATTATTGCTGAGAAAGAAAGTGATTTAGAAGAATGTCAGAATAAACTGGTCATTTTAAAGGGAGAGTTAGAAAAACAAGAAGAAGATCTTGATTTGTTAGATGCAGAAAACGAAAAATTAAGAAATGACCTTGCTTCGAGTTCAGACCCTCAAATCGTTGATTGGACGCATGTAGAAATTCCTAAAGAATCTATATTAAAAAAAATTCGAAAGATTCTCTCTAAAGCTGTTCATAACGTAACTATTGCCGTCCCCGACATTAAAGATTTACAAGATCTGCACTTATATGAAGTACGGTCTTCTGTAAATATGAAAATTATGTGTTATATCGATCCCAGTCTTGAGGATGACGAACAACTTTTGATGGAGTTTGAAAGTTTGGACAATATCTCAATTCGGCTATACGAAGATCGAGATAGATACTTAATCGATCGCGACGGGGAGGAACTTTTGTTTGGAATAATTGGAGAAGGAGAGAATAACAATTTAATAATTCACACTCAAGATGCGAAGCATCAAAGATTACTACGAAGTCTCGTTATGGAAGGATGGCTACGAGCAAGAAAATTAGATTGATATGACCCCAAAACCTAATATTGAATTATATTTCGATAAAGGATCTGTTTCTTTTTCTATAATGTGCAAAATGAGTAAAGCCAATATTTTTTAACATTTTTGTTATGCTCTTAAATTCGTAAGCCACTTCGATCGGTTTGTGAGCATCTGAACCTAATAAAATAGGAATATCTAACTCGTAAATTTTTTTTATAATGTCTATACTAGGATATTGTTCCTTAACTTTTTTTCTCAAACCACTTGTATTGATTTCTATAGTAAGATCATGTTTTTTTACCAACTCAAGAGTTTCGATTACTTTTCCCATTACCTTATCTTTATCTTCAATACCTTTATCAAATTTTTTTGGTAAATCGAAATGGGTGACAATATCTAATTCAAATGTCGGTGATTTAATCATAACTTGCAACGAATCATAGTATTCTAGATAGATTTCATCGTTAACATCATATTCTTTATATTTATTTAAGAAACGCCCGTCGTCAAAAGCAAATATGCCCGCTTTTCCAAAGAGAACATGAACAGAGCCTAAAATGTAATCCAATTTAGCCATATAATTTTTTAGATATTTGTTGAGTACGTGATCTTGATGTTTGAAGAAATCAATCTCGAATGCAGACCTCACGTGTATTTGATTCACGTATTTCTCTTTTAGTTTGTCTAATTGAAGGATATAACTTTCCAACTTATTTGTGGGCATCGCATAACCTTCATACGGAATATCTTTAAGAGATGGAATTTCTGAACTTAAATATTCATAAGGAAAATGATCGCTAATTCCTATAACATTTAGATCGAGTTCAATGGCCTTTTTTATGTAATCTTCGATAGTACCAACAGCATGCTTACAAAGCGAGTTATGAGTATGCCAGTCTTCATATTGCATTTTAAAACGAGCTTAATATTAATGGTATTATTCTAATATTTGATATAATTAATTTAATTAGATAAAATTTTTGTTGAATTACTTTTAGAGGGAAATTGAATGGAATTACCCAAAATCAAGGAATTGATTAAGAATTTTTTTTTAAAATTTGGATAAATATCTAATATTATCTTAATATTAAATTCATAAGGCATAATTTTTTAAGAACGAAAAAGAATTTAGATACTTACTACAAGCAATTTTTTAATAATTTTTTAATGGGTGAGAATAAGTTGAGTACTATAAAAAAATCAAATTTAAATATTAATGATCTATTCAAATCAGATGAAAAAATAACCTTCTTAGTTGGAGCTGGAGCTTCAGTTGATTCTCCATCCCAATTACCTTCAGCTAGTAATATAATGAAAGCACTAATTAAATTCACATGTACGAAATCTGAGGTTGAAAAAATCGTAAACACTCAAGGTTTAAACTTTGAAACTTTATTAGGAATAATACATAACTCGCTCAATGATGATTTACAATTTTTAGATTTTTATTTGGAAATCAACAAGCCTAATATCCAACATTTTGTTTTAAGTGAAATGCTCCAAAAAGGACATTATGTTATAACTACAAACTTTGATTTTTTAATAGAGCACGCTCTACTTCAGACAGACTATCCTAAAAAAAAAATAGTCCCAGTTATTACTGAAAAAGATTACCAAAAGTTCAGTGATCCAGAGAAGTTGTATAAAAATAAAAAAATTCCAATTTACAAACTTCACAGCTCTCCTAAAAATATTATCACCGGAGAAGATACCCGTAATTCTTTTATTAACACCTTAAAGCTAATTGGATCAAATCGAGATAAAAACAATATCATTCAATTAGAGCCGTTCAAAGCTCAAATGTTTGAACAGATTTCAAATGAACGATCCCTGATAATTATTGGTTACTCGGGTAAAAATGATTACGATCTTATTTCAACTCTTAAGACTATGAGGGGATTGAAAAACTTGATTTGGATTAATCATATTGTCAATGGTGAACCAAAGGGGGTCCTATATGAATATAGCAAACCAAGGAGCATGGATTTAAGCAATTTAGATGGTTTAGATCAGCACCTTACAGAAATTAAAAGATTAAATGAATCCGTTAATGTATTTCGGTTAAATACTTATACACCTAAATTTCTTGAGAATCTTTTAGATAAAAAAGAGAAAATCAGTAAAGAAAAATTTGAATTGAATTTAGGCGATTGGCTTAAGGATAAACTTAATGAACCATCTGAATTAACCAAACTTTTTATTTCTAATAAGATTTATTCTGAAACCAAGAATTACGTCGACGCTCTCAGGTGTTTGGAAAGCTTATATAGGTTAAGTGACGAATCTGGAGATAGTCATTGGAAAGCAATATCTCTAATGGAAATGGGGATTGTTAACTATAAACAATCCAAATACGGTGACGCATTAGATCAGCTACGTAAATCTCTACAAGTTCAAATTAAATCGAAATTAATGCCGGAACGAGCTTTGATTTTTAAATACATAGGTCTTTCGCATCAAGCACTTAGAGAATATTCAGATGCTATAAAAAATTTTGAGTTCGCACTGAAAGAAAATGAAAAAATTAAAGACTTTCAACAAAAGTCGGATGTATACAACAATCTAGGCGTACTTTATCAAGAACAACATAAGTATAAAGACGCTTTGATGTATTTCGAATCAGCAATAAAAATTAACGAGAGATTCGAAAATCTTAGTAAGAAAGCGTTAAATTTAAAGCTTAAAGGGAGAGTCTATCATTCAAAAAAAAATTTTAGCGAAGCTTTAAAGAACCTTCAAATTGCATTAAAAATTTCCGAACAATTAGAAGATCTCGAGCAAAAAGCAGAGATTTTGAATATTATTGGACGAATAACTCATGAATTTGGAGACTCTCTAACTGGATTGGAGAAATGTAATGAATCACTTAATCTTTACAATCTTTTGGGGGGAATTGAAGGAACACTAGATGCTTTAAACACTATAGGAATCATATATAGGGATCAATGGAATTACTCCAAAGCTTTTGATTACTTTGAAGAGGGATTTCAAACTGCCGAGAATTTAGGAAATATTCAATTAAAGGCCAGATTTTCGCGCCAATTAGGGATGATTTTTCAGAATCAGAATAAGTATTTTGAAGCACTTAAATGGTTTGAAGATTCTTTAAACTTTTATAAGCAGATTGGTGTAATTAGAGGAGAGGTTGATGTTCTTATAAATATGGGGTTAATATACAAGGAACAAAAAACTTATTTAAAAGCGTTAAAGAATTTTGGGAAAGCTCTGGAAATTTATGATCAATTAGAAGATTTAAACAATAAGGCATCCACTTTGAATATTCTTGGACGGATATATCTTGATCAAAGAAAATTCTCAGAAGCATTTAAAAACTTCCAGGAGGCTCTTCAGCTTTACGGGGAAACTGATAATCCTGAGGGGACAGTTGAGACTTTAAAAAACATTGGGAACCTCTATGCTGAACAAGCTAATTTTCAAGAGGCACTAAACAGATATAAAGATGCTCTAGAAATTATTAAAGGCATTGGAAAAACAGAAAAAAAAGCTGATCTTCTAAACAGGCTAGGATTGATTTTTCAAGATCAGGGGGACTATCCTCAAGCTAAACAGAAATTCGAAGAAGCATTAAATCTCTATAGAAAACAGAACAATATGGAAGGACAAATTGAAAGTCTTCATTTAATTGGAATAAATTATCATTATGTAGAAGAAAATGATATAGCTTTAAAGACATTTGAAGAAGCTATAAATATCGCTGAACAAATCGGTAACTTACATAAGAAAGCAATGTGCTTAAACATAACTGGTAAGATCTATCGAGAACAATGGAATCTCGTAGAGGCTTTAAAGCGCTACGAAGAGGCTCTATCGATTGCAGAACAACTAGGGCATTTAGAAGAACAAGTTGAAATTCTTAGCGTGATCGGAGAAATTTATCAAGCTCAGAAGCATTATCCAGAAGCAGTAAGGAGATATAACGAAGCAATATATGTCGCAGAAAGTTTAGGAAACCTTGAAATTAAAGCCGATATCTTTACGAGCATAGGGGATATCTATTACGATGAGGATAATTATCTTGAAGCCTTAAACTTATACGAAGAAGCTTTAAATATCGACGATCAACTTGGAAATATGAAGGGCAAGGCGTATAGGCTACTTTGCATTGGAAAGATATTTTTTATCCGTAATAAATACAATGAAACATTGGATAGATACAAAGAAGCTCTAGAGCTTGAGGAACAATTAGGTAATCTTACAAACCAAGCGGTTATGATACGAATGATTGGAGATATTTTTAAAGCTCAAGAGCATTTTCAAGAAGCATTAAAATGGTATCAAGATGCATACAAGCTTTTTGAAGAAATTGAAAACTTGGAAGGAATTGCAGATTGCTTTGAGAGTATTGGATTAGTGTATCAAGAATTAGGTAATTATCCTGAAGCATTAAAGTGGAATAGTGAAGCACTTAAATTATCAGATCAAATTTATGACGACGAGAGGAAAGCTCGAATTTTATGCAGTATAGGCGCACTCTTTCATAAACAAGGTGTATATAAAGATGCCTTTAAACGTTATAATATTGCCCTCAACATATTTGATAGAATAGGAGACTTAATAGGGAAAACATATTGTTTAAATAAGGTAGGTCTTGTATACCAAGATAGAGGGGATTATACGGAAGCTCTTAAATGGTACGATCGAGGAACAAAACTTTTTAAAGTATTAGGACCTTCAAAAGAAAGAGCAGAGAATTTGTATAATACAGCAATGATCTATAGGGATCAAGGATTATATCTTGACGCTTTGAAAACCTTTGAAGAATCTCTCAATATTGATAATGAGCTTAAAAATTTCACCAGAAAAGCAGAAAGTCTTAATAACATTGGATTAATT
>JAHQWJ010000128.1 GCA_029856125.1 Promethearchaeia archaeon
AAAATAAGTGATCTTTGCATTGAATTAGGAGATGATTCTCTTGGGAAGGAATTTTATGAAAAATCACAAAAAATTAAAACCATGCTTCAAGCAGCTAGTATCCCTCAAACAGAACCAGTTCAAGAACAACCTGAACCTATAGCAACTCCTCCTGAACCCATAGAAGCACCACCTGAACCTATAGCAATTCCACCTGAACCCATAGAAGCACCACCTGAACCTATAGCAACTCCACCTAAACCCATAGAAGCACCACCTGAACCTATAGCAACTCCACCTAAACCCATAGAAGCACCACCTGAACCTATAGCAGAGCCACCTAAGATTAAAAAGCCTACATTACCAGATAGTCCTATAGTTGAAGGTTTAGTGAAACCAAAAATACCTACTGCTACTCCACTACTTAAGCCTAAAGAAGTAGAAGTAGCTGGAAAAAAACCAGAATTAGTAGAACCAATAGAACAGAAAAAAGTAATAATCCAAAATCAAACTGAATCTGAGAAGCTTGTTCAGCCACAAACCAAAAAAACTGTTGCAGGTTTGAATTTAAACCCCGAAGATTTTATGGTGAAACAAAGACCAAAAACTGTAACGGTTGTACCTAAAGATGCAAAAAATAAGCTGAAGACATCACCATTCGCCCACGTTTCTAATCCTACGGTATCAAAAAAACCCGTACCAATTTCACCAACAGAGTTAGTAAGTAAAAAAATCCCTTTGGGATTCAAACCACCTTTAAAGAACGCCACACCTAAGATTCCAACATCTGAGATGTCAGAGATACCAAAAGAACCCACTCCACCTCCTATACCTGTGAATCCCACTACTTTAATTAAACCTCCCCCGAAAATAGCACCTCCCAAACCTCCTAAAGAACCTAGTGTAAAGACTCAACCTGATGTTGCGCAAGTTGAAACTACAGCAGATATGCCGACAAAAACGATACTTGCCGATGCAACGCAAAAAGCAAGTTTAGAAAAATCCTTAATGGATTTAAAAATAAAGAAAGCGAATACTACTAAAATGTCGTTGGATTTTGACATGAAGGAACTTACAGGGGAAATCACTGCAGAAGAACTTGAGGAAAAGAAGAATAAGTTATCTACAATTGAAAAAAATATTAATGAACAAATTAAAGAAACTGAAAAATTACTGGGAAGATAATTTTACCTAAAATCTCTTATTTTTATAACTTATTTTCTAGATTTTTAGAATTTTAATAAAAATCATTCAGATAAAGAACCTTAATTCCAACATACTAATAAGACTTTTTTCTTTTTATACTTAGATAAGGTTATATTCTTCAAATATTAATATTGCATGAGTGTATATTATGACTCCAATTGTTATTATGAAATTTGGTGGAAGCTGTTTAATTGATATGGATGCTTTCAAGAAAATTCTCGAAATACTAGAAATTTATAAGGATGATAAAAAAATAATTGTGGCTTCAGCTCTTAATGGAATAACGGATTTGTTATTGAATACAGCACAAAATGTTAACAATTCAAAAATCCTTGATGATAATATAGCTATCTTGGAGAATAAGCATATTAATACTATCGAACAAATATTTGACGAAGATACTGAGCATTACACTAATGCAAAAGTTTGGGTTGACAAAAAACTTAGCGAATTGGAAGACGCTTTAGAGGATATTAAAGAGTTCGGATTAGAACCGTATTACAAAGATTATGTCTTAAGCTTTGGCGAGGTTTTATCCACATACATCTTGAACCAATATGTCTTAAGTAAAGGGCTAGAATCAGTTTATATTCCAGCAAATAAATTGATTATAACAAACGACGAGTTTAACAACGCTTATCCTTTTTATGAATTTACTAATGTACGTGTTAAAAAAATGATAATTCCTCTATTAGAGAACACTAAAAAAGATATTATAATCTCAATTACTGGTTTCATTGGGAGAAATAAAATTGGATACACAACCACTTTAGGGAGGGGGGGTTCAGATTATACCGCAACTATTCTTGCACATTCGATATACGAAGTTGCGAATGATAAGAACATAAAAGTAATTTTATGGAAAGATGTAGATGGTTTGCTGGCTATTAATCCAAAATTCGTCTCAAAATCAACGCTCATAAAACATTTAGACTACAAAGAAGCAAAACACATTGCAAATTTTGGCGCAAAAATACTCCATCCGAAATGTCTTGAAGCAATTGAAAATCAAAGAATTCCACTTGAACTGAGAAACTTCAACAAACCTCTTGAGAGAGTTGAATTTACAAAAATATCTGCAATGACTGATAAAAATGAAATCAAGGGAATTTCCACTGTTGAAGATGCTGTAATAATAACTGTATCCTCAGGGAGTTTAGTTGATGTACCTGGCGTTTTAGCCAAAATATTTAAAGTCATGAGCAAAAATAGAATAAGCGTCTCTTTAGTTGCTCAAAGTGCTTCGGAAATTAGTACTTCATTTATCGTGAAAGAAGCAGATTCCATCAGAGCAGTAAAGACGTTAGAGAGCTCTGGTTACTTTACAGATTTTTTTGAAATCAAATCTGAAAAAGTCGCAATAATTAATGTTACAGGTTTTAAGATCTTAGAAAATTTAACTAAAGTAATGATTTTCCAAGCTTTAGAAAAAGAAAAGATACAAGTGAAAGCTCTAACTCAAAGTACTGAGGAATTGAACATTTCTTTAGTTATAAAGAGAGAAGATATCGAAGTCGCCATTAAAATTATTCACAATGATTTATGTGGAAATTTCGAAGAAAAAGAAAACAATTTATGTAATCAAACGTAGTTAAATCTAAATTTTAGAATTGTAAAAGGAATTAGTTAAGATTATTGAGTTCTTGACTCAACAATTCTACGGGTAAGTTCAGTAAAGGCGTCGTCAACGTTAATACCTGTTTTTGCGGAAGTCTCAATGTAAATACTACCTTCCGCCTCAGCAAAAGCTCGAGCCTCTTCTCTATCTATTACTTCTCCGACATCTTCAACTAAATCTGCTTTATTCCCTATTAATACAAAAGGTATGTTTTCGCTGCTAAATTGTCTTATTTCAGTTAACCATTTTCTTGTTTCGATGTAAGTCTGTTCTCTTGTTAAATCAAACACTAATAAAGCGCCAGCAGCTCCCTTATAGAATGTTGATCGGATGAATTCGAAGCGTTGTTGTCCACCAATATCCCAAATTGAGAGTGTTGCTACTTCGCCTTGCCTAAATTCCACATCCTTAGTTAAGATGTCTACACCTACCGTTAATTTGTAGTTCGCCGCAAATCGGTTTTTGATAAATCTCTGAACAAGACTCGTCTTTCCAACAGCAGCAGCACCCGTAAGTAAAACTTTTAATTTAAAAATTGACATAAAAGACCTCTACCTTGAAGTTATTAATTAAATTATTACAAAAATTAATTGAATATAATTTATTATCTTTATTATTAAATTCTATTTATTTAATTGTTTTTATAATATTAATACTATTTCTGATAAAAGTTTTATATATTTCTATCTTAAATACTTTTACATTCTTTTCGTAGAATAAATATATCGTATTAAAGGTTTCTGGTCTTTAAAATTAATCCTACAAATTTTAATTTTAATATTTTCCGAGTAGTCAAAATACGAACTATTTTTAGTTCAAAGAAATATATGTTTAAAATTACATATATAAAATAAATTAATCTTGTTAGAGATTTTTCTATAACCAAATTATGAAAAAAAAAGGACAAAATATTTTGTTTCTCATTAGTGGGATCATTTTTATGTATATTGGCATCACTCCCTTAGTTTACTTTTATGCTACTTTTCATGGAGAAGTAGGTTTCGATTATCTTAACTTTCAAAGAAATACTAGATTTTTTTTAGAATTATTTACCTTCACATATATGTTTTTAAGCATAAATTTTCTTATTCTTGGATTAAATTTGTTCTTAAATAATAAAATAGAAAAAGTGTTCTCAATTAAGCGAATCTTTTATGTTCTTATAATAACGGGGGTATTTTTGTATATTCTGATGACTCTTCTATTCCCCCCTATGGTTTTTTTTCAATATGTTTCTCTATAGGATGTGTAATGAGAGCAATAAGAATACATTTTTCTGAACATTTTCCGAGTCAAAATCCGAGCTATTTCTAGTTATAATGGAGCCAAGTACTAATTTTTAAGAGATTTACCTTTTTGGGATATGCGCATATTCTTTTAGACTAGGAAATAGATTCAAGTTTAAGTGAGGAAAATACATTGCTGAAGCAAATTCTTTTTGGAAATCTTTTTCAACTGCAATTTCGACGTACTGTATTTTTTCTTGTAATTTTCGAGCCTTTTTTCTTAAATCAACATTTAATAAGCAATTTTGCGCTCCGATCCCGGCAGCATTTCCAATTTGAAACAGTTTTTCGTCGGGTATATCGGGAATCATCCCAATAAATTTGGCGTTTTTTTTATTAATGTAATTTCCAAATGCTCCAGCTAGAAGGATTTGTTTAATTTCTAAGTCGGAATTGTTTAAGCGATTTAAGTGGTTTAAAATCAAGCGTGTTCCGGAGAAGAACGCCCCTTTTGCCATTTGCAATTCTCTAACATCGCTCTGTGAAATCGTTATGTGTCTCTTAATTGGGGTGTCATCTTTATTTACTAATATAAATTTAATGTCTTTCTCTTCTTTTACTATACGCGCGTTGCCTATGAATTCTTTATTAAAGTTGCCGCTTCTGGTAAGCAGTTTCGCTTTTAACATTTCGGCTACTGTGTCAATAATACCAGAACCACAAATACCTATGGGTTTTTTGCTATTAATCGTGGTGTATTCAACACCAAAATCACTCGGGTTAATTTTTAGAGTGTCAATAGCTCCTGCTGCTGCTCGCATGCCGTGTTGAATATGAGCGCCTTCTAAGGCAGATCCAGCTGCACAAGATCCCGTAAAAAGTACATCCTTATTACCGATGATCAATTCACCATTAGTTCCAACATCAATCGCTAACGTTAATTCTAGTTCTTTATCAATCTCTGAAGAAATAACTACACCCATTGTGTCAGCTCCAACGAATCCAGCAATTAATGGTAAAACATAAACATATCCGCTTCTAGAAATCTCAAGATTAACATCTTTGGCTTTAAGGTTTAAGTCACTCTTCAGTGCCGGCACATAAGGACTTAAACCTATATATGTAGGATTTATTTTGAGGAATAAGTGATGCATAACCGAATTTCCAACGATTACTGCCTCATATATTTGATTAACTGAAACATTAGCGCTAGTACAGGTTTCTTTTATTATTGAGTTTAAAGATTCTATCAGAATAGAATTCAATTTTTCAAGTCCTGCGGGATTATCTTTTGCGTATGTTATACGCGAAATTACATCTTCCCCGTAGGCTGTCTGTGGGTTAAGAGCCGATGCAATTGAATATATTTTTCCATTGTGCAAATTGATTAAATACCCAACGAGAGTTGTCGTTCCAATGTCAAATGCGATTCCGAAACAATCTTCTGTTTTATTACCGGCTTCGCAATCTATTAATTTTTTATTATTATATACTGTTAATGAAATACGATGCTGATCTTCTCTTAAGACGAGGGGAATTTTTCTAATGGTATCAATTTCAAACGAAACATCTCTAGAAATTCCTGTATTATCCCTAGTTGACGAAAGAGAAGAAAATATTCTTTCAATATCAGGAACGGGGCTTTCTAAGGTTGGTTTATTAATTTCAACAAAAATTTTCTTTACATTTGGATTAAGGTTTATTTTTTTAGATTTTCCCGACGTCAATATCTTAAAATCTTCACCGAGTATATCTTTGGGAAGAAATATCCTTAACTGGGGTGGTTGATGTGTTTTAGCTGACTGAATTTTTGTTTTTTTTACTCTACTTTGACAAGCCAACCGCCAGTTTTCTCTAATCTCCGATTGTGTTAGATATTGCATTTCAGATTTTGTTGGAGGATTTAAGAAATTCATTCCTTCTTGGACCAGTATTTTACACTTTCCACATGTTCCCTTACCACCACAAAGGGACCGCACACGGATACCTGAATTGATCAGTAATTCATAAAAAGTTTCATCCTCGGTGTAGAAGAGTCTTCTCGAGATCGGTTCAATATCGACTGTAATCTGATTATTATTGCTATTCACGAAAGGTCCTCTTCTTACCTTTTTTAAAATGAGGTTAAAGGTTAGTTTTTAATAGTAGAATTAATCATCTAAATATAAAAAGTTTAATTAATAAATCGGTTTAATTTATTGTAGTAAATGTATTGCAATAAATTCACGCTTCACTTATACTTTTTACTAAATATTAAAAGAGGGTTTTAGATAAAGATGATGGGAAATGAAGAACTTGCTCAAGAAGCTTTAAAGTATCTCGATTTGGCGCAAAAATTTGAGAATGAAAAAAATTTAGAAAAAGCTGTAGAGAATTACGAATTAGCAGCAAGCTATCTTAAGAATAGCGGCTTTATGATTGATAAAATAAGTGATATCTATTCTAGGATCGAAGAAATAAAGGATTTTGCAAAACAAGAGATGATGTATAATCAAGCAAGCGCAAAAAATCAACTTGAGCAATTACAAGACCAAGCCTTTTCTTTGTTAGATGGAGCTCAAAAATTAGAGACAGATGGATTTTTGGAAGATGCAATTGAGCAATATAAAGCAGCAATCGAATTATTAATTCAAACAGGTTGGTCTGAAGCTCAATTAAGTAATTTACAAAGCAAACTAATAACATTATCAGAAAAGTTAAAACACCATCAAGCAATGACCTATGCCAAAATTGGGGAAGTTCAAGAACAAGATATCCTCCCTAAAGAAATGGAACCACAGGTTGTTAGCGCGTTTGGAAAGACGAAAAGTGTTGAAAAAGCTGGAGAATTAAAGAAGTTTAAAGATATGAAACAGCGAGAACAAGAGATACAAAACGATGCCTTTGAGTTAATCGATAATGCAAAGTTTTTTGAAACCGATAAAAATTTCGATAAAGCAATTGAGAATTACGAAAATGCTGTAAAATTATTGAATTCTATAGGGTGGCACGAACAAACAAAGAATATCACCATAATTATTGAAAAATTAAAAAATGATAAAAAAGAGTATGAGCAATTTCGATCTGAGAAACAAATAGAACCAACATTTACTAGAGAACATCCTGATGAATACGAAGAAGTGAAGACAAATATCTACAGAGATGAAGAAAAATTACAAATTGAAGCATTTAATTTAGTGGATATTGGTAAAAAATTGGAAAGAGAGAAGAAATACGATTTAGCGATTATTAAATTTAATGTAGCAATTGAATTGTTTAAATCCATTGAATGGGACTCTTATATTCAACCAATTATAAACATGATCAAAAATATAGAAAATAAGCAAGCGCGCGAAGAGGAAGAGAATATTTCGAGACATAAAAGGGAGGAACAGTTAAAAAACTTACAAGATACGATATATATTAAGGAAAAAGATGAAATTGTCGAAACTGCGAGAGAATTGGATAAGAGAAGATTAGAATACGAACAAAAAAGAAAACTAAATTTGAGGAAAGAAGAAAAGTTGTTTACAATTTTAGACGACGCTGATAGGATACTAAAAGAAGAATCTGATTATACCAAAGCAATTAATAGATACACAGAAGCGTTAGGATATCTAAAGGAATTAGGAACAAATTGGGAAACACATGCTTCTACAATTGAAGAGACTATTTTAAGTATTAAAAAGATAGAAGAAAACAAAATTGAAAAAGATTTGGATCACCAGTCTAAGTTAGAACAACGCAGAAAAAGTGATTTAGAATATCAACAGCTCACCTCAATAGAGTTAGCAAAGGAAAGAGAAAAAATAAGGCAGAGAGAAGGTATTTTACAAGAAAAAAGAGAAGCTTTAGACCAACGCGAAAGTCGTAAAGCTGACGCGTATAAAGCTCTAGATGAAGCAGATTATTTCGTAAAAAAATCTGAATTAGATAACGCAATTGTTGCTTACCAAAAAGCAGGAAATATTTTTGCAAGCATACAATGGAACGACGAGTTACATTTAATTGAAAATTCTATAAGAGAATTAGAAAATAGGAAAAGAGAACAAGCGTTTTCAAAACAAAAAGATATGATGAAATCCATAGAGAAATTTAAAGTTGAGCAGCAGTTTCAGGAACAAATATCAAAAAAGCTCCAATTAGAAAAAGAAAGCCTAAAACAGAAAAAAATATTGTTAAGAGATCAAAAAGCGGAATTGATGCATCGAGAGAAAAAAAAAGATGAAGCTTTTAAGATATTAGAGGATGCTCATTTTTATCTTGAAAAGGGCGATTTTGATAAAACAATTGAATACTATCAGCAAGTAACTAGCATTTTTGCTGAAATTCAATGGTATGATGAAATGGAAAGGATAGGGAACGCTATAATCGAAATCGAAAATAAAAAACGGGATGCTACTCTAAAAAAACAAAGAGATATGGAAATTCTTATAAAGAAAGAAAGAGAGGATAGAGGATTTCAAGAAAAAATCATCAAAGAGATAAACATAAAGAGAAAACAACTAGAAGAAAGAGAGATCGTTAAGAAAGAACGCGCTAACGAAATTAATTTTAGAGAAAAACAAAAGGAGGAAGCGTTTAAAATCTTGGACGAAGCTCAAAACTTTCTTTCTTTAGGAGAATTCAATTTAGCAATTGAAAGCTATAAAAGTGTAAATCAAATTTTTGCTCAAATTCAATGGATTGAAGAAATTGTGCTTATAAACCAGACAATTAACAAAATCGAAAATAAAAAGAAGGAACAGGAAATTAGGAAACAAAAAGAGTTCGAACAAATCATCAAAGAAGATGCCGAACGCAAACAATTTCTTATTAATATTAAAATCCAAAGAGAAAGAGAAAAAAGATTAATCCAAAAAGAAAGGGCAATATTAGAAGTAAAGAAGGAATTGAGTTCCCAGAACATTCTAAAACAACAAGAAGCGTTTAAAATTATTGACGACGCTGATGAATTTTTAGTGCAAGAAAATTATAATATTGCCATTGAAATGTATCAAAATGCGCTTAATTCACTCAAAAATATAGGATGGACGGGAAACTACATTTTATTATTAGGAGAATCAATTCGAAATCTGCAATTTAAAAGGGACGAAATAAAGCGCCAAAAATTACTCGATAAAGAACAGCTACGAAAAAACATCGAAGAAGAAAGAGAATTTGAGAGAAAGGTGACAGAAAGTTTTCAAAAAGAAAGAGAGAAGATGCTATCAAAGAAGATCGAGCTTCTTAAAAGGGAAGATATGAAGAATTTGATGGAGACAAAAAAGTTGGAAGCCTTTTCTATAATGGATAAAGCAGCACAACTATTAGAAGAAGGGAAGTATGAAGAATCTATAGAGAAATATTATGACGCAGAGTTAATCTTAATTCAAATTCAGTTTCCTACTGAAATAATAAAAGATACTATAATAAAAATACAAGAAAAAAAACGGGAAGCCAATAAAACTAAACAACAAGAGTTAGAGTATGGAATTAGAAAACAAGAAAAAGAAAAACACTTTCTTAAGACCGTTGCTGATACAATGAAATACGAAGAAGAACAAATGAGAGTTAAACAGATTAAAATTAAGAAACAAGAAGATCTTAAATTACATTTAGAGAAACGCAAAGAAGTGGCTTTTGAATTATTTGACGAAGCTGAAGTATATGTAAAACGTGCAGATTATAATAAAACTTTAGAGTACTATAGAAGCGCGGAGTTAGTGCTAAATGAAATTAATTACCCTACAAATTCGATTAAAGAGTTAATCGTACAATTTAAGGAGAAGAAGAGAATTAATGACCTCCAAAAACAAAAATTACTTGAACGAAAACTTCAAAATGAGCGCGAGAAAAATGATTTTCAAAAGAAAATTGCGAAAAATATCGGCAAAGAAAGAGAGCGCTTGAAGATAAAAAAGATTGAAGCTGAAAAATTAATTTTAACGCAAGCATTTATAGAAGGAAAAAAAGATGAAGCTTTTAATATTTTGGATGATGCTGAACTACACATTAACAATTCTAAGTTTGAATTAGCTATTATGAGTTATAGGAAAGCGATGTTAATTCTTAATGAGATAAATTTTCCAACAGATTCCATTAGTGGTATGATCGGAAAAGCAGAAGAGCTCAAAAGACGTGGAGAACTTGAGGAGGAACAAAAGTTAAAAAGAGAATTAGAACGGCTGAAAGAGGAAAGGAATTTGGAAGCTATCTTAACGGAAAGAAGACAGCAAGAAAGAGAAAAGAAGAAAGCTCAGCATATTGCATCTAAACAGAGAGAAAGAATTATTCAAGACCAAATGACATTTAGAGAAGCAGCATATTCTCTCTTAGAAGACGGTGGAAAATATATTAAAATGAGCACTCCTGATTACGACAAAGCAATTTCGTTGTATATTCAAGCAAGAGATTTATTAGCTGAAAAAATAGGTTGGGAACCCGAACTTAATAATTTAAACACTTTAATCAAGGATTTGATTAATGAGAAAGAACTTTATTTGAAAAAGAAAAAAGCAGAAGAAGAAAATACCATTAAAAGACAACAAGAATACGAACTATTTCGCGAAGAGATGAGGAAACAACAAATGGAAACTGTACTTAGAAAAAGAGAACAGCAAAAGAAATTTAAGCAGTTATATGAAACTCAGAAACAGTTTGAAAAAATTAAAGAAGAAGGATTAAAACTTATAGATGAAGGGAAAGAATTAACAACTAAACATGAATTTAAGGATGCTTATATGAAATTTAATAACGCAATTACTAAGTTCAAAAATATAGGTTGGGGTGAACAAACAAAATTTATTGAGAAGGAAATTGAGAACGCGAGAAGATTCGAGCAAAAAGTAAATGATAGTAATCGGAAAATAAAAAAAATTCAACAAGAACTAGAAAACCAAAAGTTAAAAGAAGAGCGTAAAAAGAAAGAAGAAGAACAAAAAATTAAAGGAACGATAAAAGAAGTAAGCGTTTTATCAGGAGAAATTTCAGAATTAATCAAAATTAAAAAAGAAAAAGAAGAGTTAGAGTCTCGGCAGAAAAGAGAAATGGTTGTATCTAAATCAAAGGAATTCCGTAAAGACATGCTAAACTTATTAAATTTTAAGCAAGATTTAACACGGGAATTGTTGGAATCAAAAAAAGCAATAGAAGATAAGAAAAAAGAAGCCGAAATTGCAAAGGATAAAGAAAAGGCAGATGAAATAAAGAAGATGTTGAAGGAAGTATCAAAAAACAAATAATTTTATTTTCTTAATCTATATCTCTTTTGTTTACCTTCTTATATAATATTCATGCGTAAACTAAACCTACAATATTAATTCCTACCTAACTAGTTAAGTGTGAATTGACTGGTTGAAAAACATTCTCTCTGAAACTACCAATAATTAAAAATTGGGAAATGGGAAGAACTATGAAGATGATAAAAATTAAACAAGGCTTTCTCAAAAAGAAACACTAAAAGAATTTAAATTTTCTTGAAGGATAATTAATATATATTATAATAAAAATTAGGGATATTTAAAATGACTGTAAACAACAACAAGGAAGAGATCAAAAAATCCCGTATGTACGCCCGCCAACAATTAATCGACGGTTGGGATCAAGAAATTGTAAGCAATGGTTGTATCATGATCGTTGGTGTGGGAGCTTTAGGGTGCGAAATAGCAAAGGATTTTGCATTAATGGGTATTGGAAAAATAGTTTTAGTAGACCTCGATACCATTGAAACATCTAATTTATCTCGCCAAATGTTATTCAAACCGGGGGATGAGGGGCGTCCTAAAGCAGAAGTCGCAGCTGAAAGGCTTAAAGACATGAATCCATTCTTGAAAGTTGATTTTTACTTTGAAAAACTCCAGAAATTAGCAATTTCGGTATACGAAGAATGTGATGTCGTCATTGCCGCTTTAGATAACTTTAACGCAAGGTTAGATTTGAATAAGATTTGTCTTCGGATGAAAAAACCAATGGTAGAGGGAGGAACAGTAGGTTTTGAAGGTCACGTACAAGTAATCATCCCTAAAGATTCAGAACTCGAATATAAAAACAGAGAATTTGAAATCGAAAATGTTGTAGACACGAGAATGTGGGAATTTGATAATCCAGAGTACTTAGATGCTCAAAAAGAAATCGAACAGCTAGAATACTTGATAGAGAGATTAAAGCAAGAGAAACTCGAACCATTTAGAAGGCTAGTAAGAAAACAGGTAGAAGAAGAATTTGATAAAAAATACGCTGAGGATGTTTTGAATATAACGCCTTGTTACCGATGTTTAGTTCCGATCCCCCCTGCAGATGATAAATTAGTTGCGGCGTGCACTTTAAAAGGGCTTCCAAGAAACAGAAACCATTGCGTTATAAAAGCGGAGGTTATCTTCGAAAAAGAATACGGTTTTAAACCTGATATGAATGTTGACGACGATGTGGTTAAATTAAAGTCTTTAGCTCAAAAAGAATTGGAGGCTCTAAGGGGCAGAGTTTTCAAAGAGAATGTTCCTGAAGAAAAGTTAGAAACGCTTACGCCAGAAGAAATTACTGAGTGGAAAGAAAATATTAAAGATACATTCGGAGAAGATTATAAATTTGAAGAAATGGAAAACATCTTAGGTAATAAAATTGCAGCAATTCAATCAGTAAGTTCTATTATTTCTAGCATTCAATCGCAAGAAGCCTTAAAATTATTATTTCGATTGTATGGAAGAAATATCGGTCCACCCATGGATCCTCCTTATGTTAATTATAATGGTGTCTATGGCCAATTTGATCAATTACATATTACAAAACGGGAAGATTGTTTAGCGTGTGGGAATATTGAAGGTGAAGAAAATGTACAATTGGTCGTTCCTTTTGATTCCGATGTAGGCTACATTTTCAAAGCTATGAGAATAGTAGGTCACGATCTAGAACCCATTCTCTGGATGATCACTAACCCTGTTAATAAAGAAATGTATTGGAATCCTTATATGAGTGGTGAGTTTAAGGATCCAACTATAAAACTAACGAAACTAAAAATAAAAAGCAACGATATAATAACTCTCACTCCACTTGGTAAGGCTAAAGTAGAATCAGAAATTAAAAAATACAATGTGATTATTACTTTCATGTAAAAGCTGTTATTGTTTTATGTAAAATCAAATCACAGTTGTCAAGATTTTTTTATATTTCTTACGTGGTTAATAAGAGTGTCGATATAGTAAGACTCTACTCCTGCGCTAGCTCCCGCTAATAAATCTTTTTCTACATCGCCAAAATAAATCATTTCTTCAGAATTAACTTTGAAATAATCTAAAATTTTCAATAAGCCATCGGGTTCTGGTTTCCATTTTCTAACGTCTTCCCGCCCTACAAAAAACTCAAATTTATCAACGATTCCTGCCATTTCAAGTGATTTGAGAATAGTTGATCGAAAGTTTAGCGAAAAAACCGCCAATTTGGCGTTAGGAGATACTCCAAATAACTCTTTATTATTAATAAAATAAATAGTTTCCTTAATTGGCTCGTTACTCGATATATTTTCAAGTTCGTATTGCCGCATAAGATTAAAATTCAGTTGGAGTTCTTCTTCATCACCCATCTCAATGATTCTAGATAAGATTGTCGACATATTTTTGAAATTGAGATCTTCTCGATTTCTTTCAGTAAATCGGGCATTTAGAGCCTTACGTAACGAATGCCAATCAGCGCCCAATCTTACAATAGTGCCGTCTAAGTCAAAAACAATAACTTTCTTACCTATAAATGAAAATGGTATATTTTTTGCCATGCGCTCGAAAAAATCTTCTTCTATTACTAATTGTGATAATTTTTTATCCAAATTAAGTTTTAACAGAGAATTTTATAATGAGTTCATAAGCGAGCATAGAATTGTGCCTTATATCCTATTTTATGGAAAGGACATTCCTTAATACACACAGAACACCCCGTAGTTTTGTAAAAGTGTTCTATGCACTTCTCACCGTCGATCCGGGTAACAATGCCGTTTTCTTTAACAATTGGCTCATCGTAAATTGCGTTCACAGGGCACAGATTAACGCACCTTTTACATTTCTTGCAGTATTGCTCGACATCAACAGTTTCTTGAGCAACATCTGGAAGAGGAGAAATATTAACTGAGATTACAGATAACCTTTGCCTAGGACCGAATCTTCTAGTGATTAACAGACCTTGTCTTCCAATTTTACCTAACCCCGCTTTTACTGCCATAGCGGGATACAGAATTGGCCCACCAAGAGGATGGCATCCAATTGCTCGATATCCTTTTGATCGAATAAAGTTTGTTAATTTATTCGTGGCTTCACCTAACTCAGCATAAATATTTAGAGATTCAATTCCAGCTGGAGGTTCAGGTGCCGTTTCTATAGCCTCGTAGTCCATCTCCATCCCTAAGACGATTGCATTCTCGTACAAAACTTCGATTCCACCCACATGATCGTTCTCAAACATAAAATCTTCAACTATTGGGGCAAATCCTACAAGATCAATTCCTAGTTTTTTAGCTTGAACTAACAACTCTTCCCAAAACTCTTTAGGAGCAGACTGAACGCTTTCTGGGAGGCCTTCAATCTCCTTTTTATAGGTTGAAATCGCTTTCCGAATCGTTTTAAAGACTTTTGGTATTATCCTCTTTGTATCTTCAGAGGATGAGCCTTCCATATCTTTTATATGGAATTTGGTCAGTTCAATTAATCTTGATTTCAATCCCTTTGACTTCTTTAGCATAGCCATCTCGTAAGAACTAATACTTTGCTTTAATCTAATTAATTTTATAAATATTTTTATTATAGTAGCGGTAGAAATAATCTATAAAAAATAGGGGATAAAAAATAGTATTTAATTCTAATCCATGGCATATTTAGAAGTCCATGACTTAGCTTTTGATTCAAACTTCTTTTGAGCCCTGAAATATTGCTCACCCGCCTCGTGGTTGAGAGGGTCTCCTGGGTTAAAGAAGGGTGGTTCTACGTGCATCATGCCTTTTAAGGCTTCTACGATATTGGTTAAAGTTTTTGATGGAGTCCAGCCCGATGCGCCAGTTGAAGCGTCTACCTTGCCAACAAGGTCCGGATTAATCAGATCTAAACATATATTAAGTTTTCCTGGAGGTATGCTGCTGTCTATGTTAGGATGCCACATTAGTGTAACTGCGTATGCGTATGGAGGGGCAAATGGATAATTTTCCGGGAACTTGACTTCGAAAATGAACTTTCCTTTATTATAAGGTGTTCCTTCCTTCCCTATAATTGTAAGTCGAAGATGATCGATACTGCGCCCCCAAGGTTCGATGATAATATTAGCATCATCCTTGTAAGTTTCAATAGCTTCGGTATAATCGGTTTCTTCTCGCATTAAATTTCACTTTTTTATTGATTTTTTAAATCGTATTAACTATATAGTTAGAGTTTTCTTTAAAAAAATTTGTGCTATTTTAGATTTTTATCACAAATTAATAGAACAAATTATAAAATTTACCAAGATTGAAAAGTTTTGTTTTTAAAAATTATAAATTCCCTTCATTCATGCGACATCTAGTAGAAAATCGTAAAAATTATATTGCTATATTAATTAAAAAGTATATCGAAACTTTACCCCCCTTAGCTCAGCTGGTCAGAGCGCGCGGCTGTAGATCAATATCGCATACTAAGGTTTTTACCTATGAAGTATTGTCAGCCGATACCGTGAGGTCCTCGGCTCAAATTATCTGTTCTTTGTGGAAGAAATGAGATTCCGAGAGGGGGGACTAATTTCTTCTTTAGAATAATTATATTCTAAAATTTTTTACATCATTAATTCGTCAGTTTTACTTCTTTTTTAATCTCTTACCCTTTTTCTGATGATAACAATTGAGATTGCGAGTATTTGCAAACTTACCAAAATAAGAATATAAAGATCGTATCCAGGTATAGCTTGGCTAATAATTAAATCTAGCCTGAGTTCACTGTCAGAATCTAATTGAACTAAAATGTAATTATCGTATAATAGACTGACCTTGCTTGGATCGTTTGGTAAAACAAAGGAAAATTCGGTTGTTCCATTAATCCAGACATCTTCACTGAGTATAAGCTGTTTTGATGCGTCGTAAATAGCTAATGGAACCTGCTGAGAATATTTGTAATGGTTCAATGGCTCGTTAAGATCTTCAATGGTAAAAGTTAACCTTTTAGTATCTGTATTATAGTTGTGATTTGAAAAAGCATAATTTGGAAGAAATTCGTTATCAAACCATGGGAAGAAAAACCAATCTAGCGATTGCCCCACTATGTCCTCGAATGCTTGCTGAATATCTGATAATATGACGAGCCCAAATTGGTGTCTCTCAAAATATAACTTTAATCCTTCTAAAAAGTCTGTAAGTCCGAGAGTTAGGCGTAACTTTTCAAAAATTAGAGGAGCTTTTATATAGGCGATATGGACATAATCAGTATATGTAGCTATACATTCGTAAACTGTTTGATTTATTTTTGAGCTTAATCCATACGATGCGTAGTAATAAACTCTCACTTCATCAATATATAGCTTATTTTGGAAATATTCCCAGTTGTTGTGATATTTTTCACCGTAATAATCAGTTGACCAACAAGTTAGCCCTTCATCTAAAAATCCCACATCTACTTCGTCGTTTCCAACTAAATTATACCACCATTGATGACATACCTCGTGAACAATTATTTGCTCTAAGTATCTTCGATTTACTTCGGGAGTATTAGGCCAGCGTTCTATCGATTCAGAAATGTATACTTGATTTGGGTATTCCATACCTCCATATTCCGTGTATTCTTCTACAACATTAAGTGTTGGGTAAGGATATATTCCAAAAGTGTTATTAAAGAGAATTAGAGCATTTTCTGTGTGATTTAAGGCATTAACATTCCAAAAATCAAAGTCTTTTTTAAGGAAGAAGGTTGAAACATTCACACCATTTGAAATTTTTGATTGTACTTGAAAATATTTCGAAGCTGAAAAAGTGACTTCCCGTACAGGATAAATAGGATTAAAGTGATACAATGTGGTTGCGCCGTTTTCTAATTTTTTTTCTAAACCTCCGGTTGCTGCTATTATCATATCGCTCGATGCTTCGATAAAGAAGTTATAATAAGCCATATCAAAATAAAATGGATCACCCGTGGTCAAATAAGAATCAGTGTTCCAACCGTCTTTATTATCATAAACGCATGGTATAGGATAAAAACTCCCAAACTTATAAATGGTTGAATTGTTTATATCGCTTCCATGAGAATTGGATCTATCAATTCCTCCATCTGGAATGGTTGCGTTAAATTGAATCATAAATTCTGCTCTTTTTTGAGGTTCTAAATTTGCTGTTAGGTTTACCCACATAATTTGTTGATCTGAATATACATCAAACGGGATTGCTAAATTTGGGTCATCTAAATCGGTAACATTTACAATTTCAATGAGACCCGGTCTTGAAGCGTATTCCATTCCGGATAAATAAATGTGAAAAGGAATTCTTGTATAATTCACGCCATCGTTATTATAAAAATCAACCGTCAAATTTCCTTCAATAAAAGAGCTTATTTCGTCCATAATTACAGTTAAATTATAACGAGAGAAATTCCCGCTGATTTGAGCTAATTTTGGATAATCAAAAACCGTCTCAACACTATCATCTCCCAAAGGAGAGATAAAATCATTATTTTGGAATTTAGGTGGGAACATAAAAACAGAAGTGAAAACACAATCTATTAAGAAAATACCTATTAACAGGCCAGAAAATTTATGATATTTTTTTTTCATGTTTCTAATCAAGCAACTTATTACAAAAAATTAAAGAAACGTATATTGATAAACATTATTACATACTTCTACTAACTTGATAAAATTCTTATTCT
>JAHQWJ010000129.1 GCA_029856125.1 Promethearchaeia archaeon
TATTGTGAGGTTTAAATTCACCAACCCAATCTGAGATTAGGATATCTCCTTCAATCGTGGGATAAAATTGCTTTCCTACCACAAACTTGTGGTAATAGTTATAAATTCTATCAAGTCCCTGTTCTGACGTTGTCATTGGAAGGATCACTTCAAAAATGGGAGCGACCTCATCGTTAAAATATAGTTTTGCAGCATCAAATGATCGCGGAATGCTTTCCAGAGTCTCAATTAGAACTTTTGCTTCTGCTTTTTCTTCTTTGGGGTTTGGAACTCTTATTGTCAAAAAGATATCTTTTCCTAGCCGGTTATCTTTAAAAAAATCAGGGAATTTAGTCAAGAGTTTTTTTACAACAAATCCATCAACTTCTTTACCCTCAGCATCCCACATTTGCTCATCGCACCCAAGATGTGAATACGCATAAAAAGCTTCCTGAATTTCATCTTCGCCACCAAGATCAGGTGATTCAGCGAAAAAAGGAAGGTGGACATTATCGGGATGTTGTGTACTCATACAACGAGGTATTTTCATCTTCTTAAATTATAAAATATAATTCATATTAAGATTGTTTTAATTGTAAACTACGTGGAATTTAATATTTGGTTTTATAAATCAAAAATTTAGATTTTTTACAGCTACAAATCTATTAATCTTACACTCATATATATCTAAAAATTTGAAAAAAGAAGAATTTTTCTATCTGTCTAATTGACTTATTTTGTTATGGCTTGAACTTCGCTTAAAACTAATCATTTGTCGAGTAAGTGTATCAAAGTTGTATTGAATAAACATAGTTCTTTTTCGCATCATAGTTTCCATAAAGAAAAATCTTATTGAAAAAATACCTTCCTTCCTTATAAATATTGGAATCGCTGTCCATTTTGCGAAATAATAATATTTATTACAGAGTGCCATTCCCTGTTCGAAAAGGACCATTTCCTCGTCTGCTAAGATCGTTTTAGTGTTAAAAATCTCATGGTTTTTCGAAAAATGCGATTTTCTTACTATGCTTAAGGATAATTCGTTTTGTTTAATACTTTTATCGAGAATCATGAAATAGAAAGGTAGTATTCCAGGGAAATACTTCTGATTTTTATTAAGCTTTGAAGAAAACCATAATTTGGAACTTGTTCTATAGAAGTAATAAATAAGAAAAAAGACGGTGTAAAAATCAATGAAAGACCTGAGGACGATTATATCTGCAGAAAAAATGGAAATTAACATTGAAGTTATAAGGAATATTAATGAATTCACCATTGTGAAAAAACTACCTGCTTTTTCAACATAAAAACTTCGCTCTTTTCTAGAGATTGGAAACAAATACGGAATCTTAGTAGTGGTAAGAAGATCCATTGACACATGCAACCCATAGAATAAAATTCCTATAATCCAGACTATAAAGAATGACTTTTGTCTTAAGATAGAATTAATTCCTCCAATAATGCCTGCTACTAGTACGCCAATAATATACGAATGAGATCCTCCTCGATGTTCAAAGTAATTTGATTTAAAAACTCTTTTTAAAGGCATTAAGAATATATCTAAATCAGGTAATACTGAGAAAAAAACGGCCAAAGCTAAATAATCAAAAGTGACATCCCTCATAAAAAGTAGATATGTAAGGGCTCCAACAACTAAATGAGTGAATAAATCCATAATTAACTTATCTTGCTACGATTATGTTAATAGTATTTTAAAAAAATAAAGGAAGTTGAAACAATTCTATCATGATATGATATTACTTGTTCTTAAATCCGATGTACATCAAACCCAACCAACCGAAAGTAAACGCAAAACCACCAATAGGGGCTAAAAATTCGATCCATTGAATCCCCGTAAAGACTATGAAATAAAGACTCCCACTAAAGAGGATGATACCTGATAAAAATAACCATCCAGAGATATCTACCATTTTTAACTTAATGTTATTTGCTAAAAGTGCTATGATTATTAAAGCAAAAGCGTGATACATTTGATATCGCACAGCCTTTTGAAAAGTTAAAAGAATCGCAGAATCAGGATGACCCACATCAATTAAATGCGCGCCATAAGCTCCAGCTAGAACTGCAAATGCAGCGTTAAAAGCACCAAGAATCAACCATAATTTTTTTTTATCCATTTTTAAAATGTCCTTTTTAATTAATAGTATAGTTAAAATTATATTCTGAGTGTTTAAAAATATTTTATTATATTATATAACTGCTTCATTTCGCAAGGTATTTTCTATTACTTTCTTAAAAACATCGTAGGGTTGAGCGCCTACTACGATCTTGTCTCCAATTATGAATGTTGGTACGCCATTTATTCCATATTGTCTTAATTCTTTGAGAGATTTCGTTAACTCGGATTTTGGTTCTTCACTAATGATGTAATCAAGCACCTCATTCCTGTTTAAACCGACTTTTTCCGCTAATGTTAAAAGTAAGGTTTGATCTCCTATATTCTTCCCTTCTTTCCAGTAGGAATCTAACACTAGCCTGTGAAATTCATCAAATTTACCTTTTTTCCTTGCGAATTCCGATATATACAAAGCTAATCGCGAATTTGGGAGCTTTTCAGAAAGCTTTAATGTAATTCCAGCTTCATCAGCAAGGCTCTTTATATTTGCTATCATCATATCTAAATAATCTTTAGGAAAATTTAAGCTATTCAATTTAGTACCTTCTTTTGGTGTTTCAGGATGAATTTCAAATGGTCGCCACTCAACTTCTAGATCATAATTTTCTTTAAGTTGTTCTACGCGATAATACCCTATGTAACAAAAAGGACAAATATAATCTGAGAATACAACAATTTTTAACTTTTTTTGACTCATAATTCACGATTTAGAAGAGAAAACAAGCTTTTATAATTTATTGAATTAAAAAATAGGAAATACATACAATAAGTCTATCGGAAAAAAATCCATCTACAAATTGACTTGCATTTTAAAAAATCATGTAAAAGTTTATATAGCCTTAGTTAATATCATCTTATAACAATGATCTCAAGTAATACTGCTGCAAGAAGAGTTATAAGGTTATTGATATCCTTAAGTATTATTATCGTAGCAGTATTAATTCGATAAGCGAAACAATTCCGCTTGATCTTTTTGTATTATTTTTTCGCGGTTTTGTTCGCTTGAAAAATGATATTTTTTTTAAAAGATCGTTGCATATTCGTTGCGTTTAAAGCTTGAGTAAGTTGAAAATCACAAAAAAAAGAAATGGAGAACCTAAAATGGAAATGAAAAATCAAGTGAAAGATTACTTACAAACTAAAGATATTGATATCGGATTTCAAGATTTAACTGACTTAGTAATAGATAAAAATAATTGCGTTTTTTGCGGATCTTGCATCTCCCTCTGCCCTCGAATTGGAATGAATGAAAAGGAACCAAAGTTATTAGAATATGATCCGGAATGCTCTACTTGTTTTAGATATTGCCCAAGAACATATTTTCCTACAGAAATGTTTGAAGAAGAGTTGTTCAATGGTAATGCGAGTAAAAATTATTCAATAGGATACTATCAAAAGTTAGTGGCTGCTAAAAGTAACGACGAAGCTGTCTTGAAGCGAGCTCAGAATGGAGGTGTGGTTTCTAAACTATTGATTCATGCTCTTGATTCGGGACTTATAGATGGGGTTCTACTTACCGATAAGTATGATAATTGGTACCCCAAACCAGTAATTGCGAGAACTCCTGAGGAAATATTATCATGCGTTGGTTCCAAATATACGATTTCACCAACGTTAATTACTTATCGTGAAGCTATTAGAGAGTTCAAATTAAAAAAATTAGCATTTGTTGGTGTCCCTTGCCAAATCAACGCAGTAAGAAAGTTACAATTATCTTCCCCCCTCTCGGAAGAATATGGAAAGTTTAAATTAATCATTGGACTTTATTGTTACTCTAACTATACCTATGATCTATTGAAAGCCTTCGTTCAAGGAGAGCTTGGAATACCGCTAAATACTGTAAAGAAGTTCGATATCTCAAAAGGGAAGTTTTATGTGTATATGAAAGACGGGTCGGTTAAACAGGTTCCAATTAAAATGACGAAACAGTATACCTGGAATAGTTGTCACTATTGTAAAGATTTCAGTGCAGAAATTGCTGATATATCCGTTGGAAGTGCGGGAGCATTAAGTGATGATTGGAACAGTGTTTTATTGCGTACTGATATTGGAGTAAAAGTCTTCAATGATACTGTTAAATCTAACAACTTAATTACTTCTGATAACATCGATCTTGTTAAAATTGAGAAAACTGCATATAGAAAGAAGACAAGAATCACCCAAATTGATGAAAAAATGTTAAACACTATGCGATTATTAGATATTTCTGAAGTCGAAATTAAAACTTACACTTCCTTAATGTCGTTAGGACAAGCAAGCGAATCGCTATTAAGTGAAGTTATGAAAGTAGAGAAAAACTTCGTTATAAGCGCTTTAGAAAGTCTAAAACAACGCGAGTGGGTTTTATTATCCAATGGAATTTACATTTCTGTTGACCCAACACTAGTCATAAATAACGAGATTAGTAAACTAAGAAAAAAATTCTTGGAAAAAATTGGAATACTTAATAGCGAAGTTCTCCCCGAATTAGAATCAATATTCGTACGAAATAATATTAATCAAATGCGCCATAAAAAAGAGTTGTAATCGACAAAGAGAGTCAGAAAAGAACCCTAAATGATTTTCTCCATGAATAACCAGTGAGGTAAAAACATTGTTGGTACTTCGCTCTCAATATATCGCTCTCTTTCCCGAAATCCTGCTCGTCGATACACTTGTTGAGCAGCAACCATAAATTCCCCTGTATCCAAGCGAACCGAAGAAAATCCGAATTCCCGTCCTTTTCTTAATAATCGTTCTAATATCTCTTTTCCATAACCATTCCCCCTATATTTCGGTAGGATAAACATTCTCTTGATTTCTCCAACACCCCTTTTTAGTGTTCTTAGTGCCCCCATTCCGATTATGGAGTTATCTTTTTGTATAACATAGTAAATACCCTCAGGTGGTAAATAACCTGCCAATTGTTCAAGAGTCTTCTCTGAATATTCTAGGATACTTTCTCCTATTATTGAAAACGTATCAATGCTATATCGTTGCTGCACTTCCTCATTTATCCAAGTAAAATATTCTTCGGTTAGTTTAATTAAGTGTGATTTATGCAAACTTACATTAATAGGGATAAATTCAACCATAATGTCTATAGTGCTCAATTATTTAAAATGTTAAATAATATCAAAATTCTGCTGAATAAGAAATTAAATTAGAAATAATAAAAAAAAAAAAATTGTTTAAATGATTACTCAAGTCCTATCTTTGAAGCATATTTTACGATAAGGAATATTATTAAGGCTATTATTATAAAATTTATAAATGCCGCTATGAAGTTTCCGATCCCAAATACACCAAGTTTGATATCCGAAATATTATCAAATCCAGGTACAAAGATTCCGATTATTGGAGTTATTAGATCTTGAGCTAAGGAAAGGATTAGAGCGTTTACAGCAAGACCGAGTATAAAAGCAGATGCAAGACCCAGAATTTTGTATTGTTTTATGAACTCCAAAAATTCCTTCGCTAGATTTTTTGGTTTTTCTTTTGGTGGTGGTGGTGCTGGAGTTAGTAGTTCTCGAATTTTTTTTAATTCCTCTAACATTTCATCTTCTTTTGCCATCTAAATTCACTTTACACTTTTTATATGGATTTACAATTGTTTTAATTATATTAAGGTTTGAATAATATTTACTCTGGCTTTACTTAAATCTTTTTTTTATAATCTATGAAGGAGAATATTTAATTCGAACTTTTGTTGAACTTCGAACTTTAACACTATAAATAGGTCTAGTCCTAATTATATATTAGGAGATTTGTAATAATGTCAGCTAAAAAATTAGATTTTGAGTCAATTTATTTTGATTTATATGAATTAAATTCAGGGATATTTGCTGCAATGTCAGCAGACAAATTTCCCACTTCAAATGCGGGATTTTTTGATCTTGGTAATTATTTAGTTATATTCGATACGCTTATGGACCCTTACTCTACAATTGATCTCATCAATGCGTCAAAACAATTTACAAACAAAGAACCTTCTTTTCTGATAAATAGTCACCATCACATGGACCATTTGTTGGGAAATCGTATATTTCCTATGAATGTCCCTATTATAAGCAGCTTTGAAGCATTTGGGCAAGCTAAGGAGTCTTTAGACACCAGTTTTAAAAACTTTAAGGAAAGAGCTCCTGCTGAACTTAAAAGGACAGAAGCGGAATTACTAAACGAAAAAAATCCAAATAAAATACTAGAGTTGAAGAACGATTTAAATACTTGGAACGAAATCAGTAAACCAAGTTTCACTTTAAGACTTCCAGATTTTATTATTAACAATTCCTTTACACTTAAAGGCACTAAAAACCAAGTTCAAATAATTTACATTGGAGCAGCTCACACAAAAGGAGATATTGTAGCGTTATTCGAAAAAGAAAAAATTTGTTTTATGGGAGACTTATTATTCGAGGAAACTGACCCTAGTTGGCTTAATAATAGTAATATAGCAGTTCCTCCAAATCCATCCAGACTTCGCGATACATTAATAGAATATGCTGAAAAAGATGTTGAAACTTATGTTCCTGGACACGGAAATCTTTGTACAAAAAAACAGCTTCTAGAAAATGCTGAATTCTACGACGAGTATTACGTAAAAAAAAGTCAATAAAAAAATCTAATATAACATAATTCAACTAACATTTAGAGTTTATTTGGAAATATCCAAAATTATTTAATTTTAGTCTTATTTCAATTAATTATGGTTAATGATGGATTTAATCAGTTTAAAGGAGATGTTAATACAGAAAGGATCAAATATATCGCTGATCCTCAACTGAGAAATATCGTAAATGTTTCTATTGCCTTAGCACGGCCTTTATTGGTAAAAGGAGAGCCAGGTACGGGAAAAACTCTATTATCTCATGCAATAGCGGAATCTTTGGGGAAAAAATTAATAATATGGAATGTAAAGAGCACAACAGAAGCGATAGATGGCGCTTATATGTACGATACAGTTCAAAGATTAAACGATAGTCGATTTGGAAGCGAGGATCGCAATGTGGACACTGTAAAAGATTACATTACTTTCGGACCTCTTGGGGAAGCATTTGATTCTGAAGAACAGGTTGTCCTTCTTATTGACGAGGTGGATAAAGCAGATATTGAATTTCCTAACGACCTTTTACAAGAGTTAGATGTTATGGAATTCTATGTTAAAGAAACTAAAGAGTTTATAAAAGCAAAAACTCGACCCATTGTCATTATCACTTCAAACAACGAAAAAGAACTTCCTGATGCGTTCTTGCGAAGATGTGTATTTCACTGGATTGAATTTCCATCTAAAGAATTTATGTCAGAAATATGTAATCTTCATTATCCTAATTTGAAGCAAAATCTATTGGAACAATGCCTTAAACATTTCTATGCACTAAGAGCTATCACTAAACTGAGAAAAATGCCCTCAACTTCGGAACTCCTCGATTGGATCGGTGTTTTGTTAAAAAGTGGAATAACCTTAGACGAACTTAAGCGTGGCATCCCCTTTTTAGGTGTACTCCTTAAAAAAGAAAAAGACATTGAGGTTGCGTTAGAAAAAGTTAAATTTCCAACATAAAAAATATAACTATTTTTGTTCAAAATTTTTTATTGATGCTAATTCTTAAGAGTTAAGATCTATTTCTGTGGTTCTCGAATAATATATTCTCACTTCTACTAAATATTTTTTAAAATATAAAGCGGAGATTTATTAGTTTTGGATTTTCTCTATGAATTGCGATACTCTATCGTAAAAACTTTAAGATTTATGAGAAAAAATTAATTAGAAGGTGAGGAATTATAAGCGAAAAAGAAAAATTTATTCTTTATGTGCAAACTAGTGATGATCCTGAACGACAGTATTCACCGCTTGTATTAGCACAGACTGCTAAAGCAATGGATGTTAAAGCACTCGTTTACTACTTAGGTCAAGGGTTAAGGATATTAAAACCTGGCAAAGCAGATGAGATTAAAGCGGAAAACTTCCCAACGCTCAAGGAAATGATTGATAAAACACTTGCGGAAGGTATCGAAATTTTCGTCTGCGAAGCTTCAAAAAGAATGTTAGGTTGGGAAAATGCTGAGTTAATTCCAGGATTGAAAATTGTTGGAGCAGCAACATTGAACGATTTAGTGTTAGAAGCCGACGCTACAATGTGGTTTTAACACAAGCATCTATCCGATTTTAAGAAAAAATGTTCAAAAATTAAGTTTTAATAGGCTAGAAAGAGAATTATTTAATAGTATCTACTCTAGTAATTTCATTAATTTCGTAGGATCAATTCTTGCCGTATTTAACTTATCCCTAATAGAAATTTGAAAACCGCTGGCAGTTTCGTATTTATGAGAAAGCTAATATTTGTAAATTAATTTTATAAATTAGAAGAATTAAAATTTATGATTTTAACTTAAATGTTTGTAGAATATTTTTATTATCTCAAGGAAAGATTACCGGTAAGTATAACGGAATATATGGCCTTAATAGAATCATTAAATAAAGGTCTCATCCACAATATGGTCGAGTTTTATTATATATCTCGCTCTTTGCTATGTAAAAACGAGCACCATTTTGATATATACGATATTTCGTTTGCCAATTTTTTTAAAAACGCTGTCATTAAATTTCCCGACGATATAAAACAAGAGATTTGGGATTGGCTGAACCAAGACATTACAATCCCCGAGTTAATTGAAGGATTAAAAATTCTATTGAAAGAATACCCGCAATATTTAAACATTGAAGACCTTCAACAATTCCTAGAGAAATTTCTCCAGAAGCTCAACGAAGATTTAGACGGAAATGTATTGATAAACGCACCGGAGAAGGTTAAAGAGGAAATCTGGGATTGGTTGAAAAAAAATATGGACTTATCAGAAATGGATGGTAATTTTCAAGAAATGTTAAGTCAGATGTTTAACATTGAAGAAATGCAGAAGCAGTTCGAGGACCTCATGCAAAGACAAGACGAAGAACATAACGGAGGAAATCAATGGGTAGGAACTCAAGGGACATCTCAATTTGGACATTCAGGACAAAATCCGATGGGCATGAGAGTAGGTGGTTCTTCGGGAATGAGGATGGCAGTTCAAATCGCCCAAAAAAGAATATTTTCTGATTATAGAAAAGACATCGTGTTAGACACTCGACAAATCAAAGTCGCACTAAAACGACTTAAGAAATTAGAGGAAATTGGAAAATTTGACGAGTTAAACATGGATAAGACGATCGATATGACTGCAAAAAATGGTGGTGATATCGAAATTATTTTCGAGAAACGACGCAAAAATAACGTAAAACTCATCCTTTTAATGGATGTTGGAGGAAGTATGACTCCGTACGCTCATCTGGTAAATCTTCTTTTCTCTGCATCTAATAATATGTCACACTGGAAGTCATTTAAGTTTTATTACTTCCATAACTGTGTCTACGATAAACTCTATGATAACGCTCAAAGAAATCCCGAGGAAGCAATAGATTTCGAAGATTTTATAAAAAAGTACGATAATAAATATAAAATAGTGATTGTTGGCGACGCTGCCATGGCATCATGGGAACTAACAGAACGTTACGGTTCAATTTACTACTATCACAGAAACGAAATGCCCGGAATTTATTACATTAGAGAAATTGCTAACCATTTCAAGAATAATGCAGTATGGCTAAATCCTGAACTAATTCGGATGGAATGGGTACCCTGGACGAGGAAAATAATTTCAAGCATTATCCCTATGTATAACTTAACAGTCGAAGGAATTGAAGAAGCGATGGATTACCTGAGGACAGGTGGAAAAAATCAATACACTACAGTCCAGATGCTAAAGGGACTGGCTTATTAATTTTTATCATTGAATATTAAAAACTAACTCTCTTAAGTTTAATCTTAACAAGACATAGTTTTTAAAAATTAAGAAAATCTAATCACAAATTTTTATTCTTCTCTAAATAATCAGCAATATTTTCTACGAAATCTTGACCTATATTTAATAACCCCTGAGCCTCATCTTTACTAATTATGATTGTTGTTCCATAATCTCCAATAAGTCTTTTATCATATGCCCTATTAAGTTGTCTTCCCATTTCCTTTGAAAAAATATTTGTTTTAATGAAATTCTCACCAAAAAGAGAAATCAAACCACTATGAGATTTTGGTGCTAAATTTTTTGTAAGAAGCAATCCCTCGGTTATTAAAAACATAGCATAATAGGTTCTTGAAACCACACTATCATAATCTTTTATTTCGAGTAAAACTTTTGAACTCTCAATAAATTTTCTTGCTTTTTCTACGAAAAACTTAATATCCTCATTACTCAAATTGAGATACCTTCCTCTCTTAAATTTAGGATAAAAGGATAATTTCTGGAAAAATAATCATCGTTAGATAATGGATGAATAGAAATTAAAACTGAATATTTTAAACTAAGATCGTACGAAAATTCGGTAATCCTATCAATTTCTCTAAATGGGTTAATATTACCTTTCAAAATTACAGCAATATCTATATCAGAATCTTCTCGTTGCTCCCCTCTCGCATAGGAACCATATAATAACACATCTACTAACTGTTCTTTATAGAGTTCTATAAGTTTTTCTTTAAATTCTTTAAGTATCTTTTTTATTTTCATTTATACGAAAAATATTAGTTTTGTATTAAATATGTTTAGGTCTTATTTAGATCTTTCTTACTAGTATTTAATAAACCAATATACAACAGTCCAAATGCTAAAGGGATTGGCTTATTAAAGCACTTTTTTAATTTAATAATCTCTTTTTCGATCTTAGGTTTGTTTTTCATCTAGTTTTAACAATATACCTCATTTAGGACATACCGCTAAAAATTTAACGTCTATCCTACATATGGGACAAATAAGCTGCTCGGACCTAGTGGCTCAATTATATTAAAGAGGATGAAAAATGCAATAATCGGAAACCGTCACATCAATATATGAAAATCTACATAAGGCTAACATTTATATATGGAATTCGACATATGATGATCGGAAACCATCATATTAAATATAAAAAAATTCACATAAATTTATTGAGGTGAGTAAGAAACAATTGTTAGTAGAAAAGAAAGTATGGAAAGAAATGACAGACGTTTGTTATAAGTGTGGGACACCTTTAAAAGATACTGACTTTGTTTACAGACTAAGAGCACCCAATGTTAAAACATACATATGTTCTAATTGTGGATATTTTGAAATATATTTCGATGAGTAATTGTTTATAGCTTCCTATATCAATAATTAAATTAAATCTGTTAATTCAAATCCCAAGTATTAGAGTAAAATATAATAATCTCCACGATTATTGATTGGAGATTTTTTTTTTTTATTAGAGGAAATATCAAATTTTCAAAAGAGTTCTTCTAAGTTCTTAAGTGAACTATTTATTTACTATCTATTTTAAATTAAAAAATTACATATCCGAAAACCCTTGCAGAGGGTCAGTTCTCTCTCAACTATGGTTTTTTTGAAAGAGTCATTCTAATTCGGATTAAAATTATTGAGAAGCTAATGTATTGAGTTTTTTGGTAATAAGTTCAATCGAATCAACATATTCTTCTTTGTATTCAAGCTCAGTACTACAAATACCCTTGATTTCTTCGACATATTGTATGTCTCTATGATATTTGATATCAATTGCATGAGATGGACATGAAGATGCGCAAACACCACACCCGCTACATTTTAATTCGTCAACTTGGGCAATAGATTCTCTATTAACTGTTATAGCATCATAGGTACAGACTTTTTCACATCTATGGCACCCCAGACAGAAGTTTTTGTCTACTTCAGCAATTACTAATTCTTGAATTATCCTGTCTTTAGAAAGTAAAGTAGCCGCTTTGCTTGCTGCTGCTAAAGCTGTTGAGACCGTAGAAGGTATGTTTTTAGGTCCAGCAGCACATCCACATATGTATATGCCCATTTGGGTCGTTTCTTGCGGCTTCAGGCAATTGTGAACCTCCGTTAAAAATCCGTAGCTATCTTTTCTCAAACCTAATGTCTCAATTAATTTTGTTGAATTTTTAGAAGGAACCATCCCCGTTGATAAGACGACTAAGTCAGCATCCAGATTAACAATTTGGTTTGTAAGGGTATCAGAAGCCGTAAGTGTCAATTTATTGGTCTCTGAATCGAGTTGAATGTCTCCAACTTTACCCCGAATTGTTAAGATTCCCGCTTCTCTCACTTTTCTATAATATTCTTCGTTTCCTTTATCCCAAGTGCGCATATCGATATAAAATATAACTATTTCCGTGTCTGGATATTCTTGTTTTAATAACTGAGCGTTTTTAAGCGCAACACTACAGCACACTACTGAACAGTATGGGTTTCCGTTTAACGATCTTGAACCAACACATTGAATCATAGCCACTATTTTTGGCGTTTCTCCGTCAGAAATTCTGTAGAGATGACCTCCCGTTGGTCCAATAGGACTTAACATGCGTTCTAACTCAATTTGAGTAATAACATCAGGATAAATGCCGTATTTGTACTCGTTTGTTTCGATAATTGGATACTCGTCGTAACCAGTTGCAGCAATTACGGCTCCAACATTTATGTCGACAAATTCAGGTTCTTGGTCGAATTCTATTGCTTCAGCTGGACAAGTTCTCTCGCAGCTATTGCATTCAATGCATACACTTCTGTCTATCGTAGCTATTTTAGGTACTGCTTGTGGAAAAGGTATGTAAATCGCGCTTCTTTCACCAATTCCTCTGTTAAATTCGTCAGGTACATTAATAGGACATTTTTCCGTGCATAGTCCGCAGCCTGTGCATTTTTTTTCGTTCACATAGCGGGGATTTTTCTTTATTTTTACATTGAAATTCCCTGGAAGTCCACTGAATTCAACTACTTCGCTGTAAGTAAATAATGTAATATTGGGATGTTTCGAAGTATTTACCATAATTGGTGCCAGAACTCATATACCACAATCGTCTGTGGGATATATTCTATCCAATTGTGCCATTTTCCCGCCAATTGTAGCTTCTTTTTCTACTAAATATACATTTATTCCTTGATTCGCTAAGTCTAAAGCAGCATTCATTCCCGCTATTCCCGCACCTATGACTAAAGCAGCCCGTTTCACTGGAATCTCCTTATAAGGAACGATTTCTAACTGACGAGCTCGATTTATTCCTCCTCTTACCATTCTAATCGCTTTTTCAGTAGCATGTTTTTTATCGCGTTGGTGCACAAACGAACAATGCTCGCGAATATTTACCATCTGAAAGTAATAAGGGCTCAGTCCCGCTTCGATTAATACCGCTCGATATGTAGATTCGTGAATTTTTGGTGTGCACGCAGCAACAACAACTCGGTTTAAACCTAAATCTAAGATATCGTTTTTTATGATATTTTGTCCTGGGTCGCTACAAGTGAAATCGTTTACTCTCGAAATTACGACATCTGGGAGTATTTCCATGTAATCTCTTACTATATCGCAGTTGACGCTACTACTAATATTAACTCCTCATTTGCAAATATAAACACCGATTCTAACAATGTTCTGTAAATCAGACATTTAATACACCTTTTTACAACATCACCATTTAGTATTTGGAATTAAATTTTTTTTATTTTTTTTTTATTTAATTTGTTTTAAACTATTGATTTAACTTCTTTTATTGGTCCAAATTTAGTTTTCATGAAGTTTTCTTTTCGCTCGATTTTTGAAATTGAATATCGTAATAGTAGATTTTTGATGTGTTTTTCTTTCGAAGTATTGAGCTCTAAATTAATAAAAATTTTTCTCTTCAGGGCGTCTGCTAGTAATTCACGCCCCTTTTTTGTTCTTGTTATTACTGTGGTGAAATGTTCTGGAGATCCTAAACCTCCAAACGATACATCAGCATATACGTTTGTAAAATCACTACACGCATTACAAGCGGGTCGCATATACTCTTTTAAATCCTCAAAAGGAATATGAAGTAAAGACTTTTTTCCCTTTAATCGGATGATAAGGTTTTCCTTAATCTTAATCTTTTCGATGTCCTCGAACTTTATCTTGAACTCCCCCTCAAATTGATTTACTTTTTGTTGGTCAAATTCGAAATTCTCGTAACAAAATAATCCTAAACAAAACTCTATATTATGCGAAGGTATGATGCCAAGATTTTGCATGCACCTAATTGTATAAATTTGACACGGAGTTCCAACCACCGCTAACTTTTTAAACTTGGTACTGCTTATCTTAGGAAGTGAACTAGAATAAGAATGATACCTCTGAACTTCTTCTAATTGGTGGGAAATCCCTAATTTGAGTCCTGAAGTACTAAGTAAATCTTCTTTGTTTTTGGCTAAAAAAGGTTCTCTCGAGAAAGGGGCTTTTGTTTTTGCCACTATAGCTCCGTCTATTAACTTCTCTTCAAACATGAAATTAAGTAGAGCGTTTACAACTCCTCCGTCAGTACCATGGCGCAAAAAGTCGGAATCTACTGATTGGCACGAGTAGAGATCGCAAATATTACCAAGTGGCATAGATGAAAAATCTAACAGGTTAAAGGTTTTATTGAGATCGTCGTCTAACACATGAGTCTGTGGACATATGTGATAACAAATTCCGCATTTCAGACAATTATCTTTATTTATAAATTCTGGAGGAGAATTGGGTTCTTTATAACCAATTACATCATATTCCATTGAGTTACAGAAGCTCACACACCCTCCACATTGCTGACAAATCCCTTTTTGATGGACTTCTTCTATTAAATCCTCAAAATTTTTAATTGTCATACTTCACCTCTAATGCTGTTTTTCGTTATCCCATTGTCTTATTCATAACTTTGGGTTTCTAAATCAATAGTGTAATACTTGTTTTTAGTCGTACGAATTTATGAAAATAATAATTATATCTGAAAAACTACATTTATCTATCATTCACAATAATATAATGTTATTTTTCATATATATAGGTATTGGAATATTAATGTCTTTATCGAAAAAAAAATCATTATGATCAATTTCAATAATCATATGTCGAAAAATAAACATAATTTGATCAATTCCGATAATTCAAATATATTTAAAACAGGGGCGAAATGATCAAAATAAGTTTCTACTGTAAGACAAGATGATGATCATGGTTAGAATAATCTAAAAAACTAAAATCAATGAAATTGGTTAATTTTTCTTTATTTTTATCATTTGCCGCTTCTCACTTACATTTTACCCCATAGTTCGATACTTTTCTAACCGATTGACAATTTTTAGAACTTTACAGATAAAATCTGGAATTTACAGGTAGATCATTTTGAAAGTTTCAAATTTTTTTTATTATTGGTAGTGTAAAAAAAAAAAAAATAGAAAATTTTAGGCTTTTCAAATTAATATTCATATACTAATTGTTCCAGTAATACTTCCTTCAAACTATGGGCAACAGGACGTCCTTTTTTATGAATTGCTCGACCAACAACAGCTTCGGCTGCTTCCAATACCATTTCTGAGAGTGTTGGATGGCTGTGTATTGTTTTTGTAAGATCTTCAACGCTCAATCCGTGTTGCATAGCAAGCGTAATTTCTGCAATTAATTCTGAAGCTCCCTCTCCAATACACGACGCACCAACTATTTGAAGTGTGTATTTATCTGCTAAAATAATTAAAAGTCCATTTTCTCCCATACACTTCGCTTTTCCAAGAGATTGATAAGGAAATTGTCCTACATATAAATCAATCCCTAGTTCTTTTGCTTCTTTTCTTTTAAGTCCAACCGTACCGATGTTAGGGCTCGTGAAGATTGTGGAAGGAACAGCTCGATAGTTTGTTTTCGTTGGTTTTACTTGGAATTGGGTTAAACTAGAAAGAGCATTTGCAACCGCAACATCACCCTCATAACTGGCAACATGAGCAAGCATAAGTCCTCCAGTTACATCACCAATTGCATATATCCCATTGACCGAAGTTTCTAATGTAGCAGGATCAACTTCAATTGCTCCCCTATTAGTCATAATTCCTAGTTTTTCTAAACCTAAATCTTTTGATAATTTATTTCTACCGATGGAAATCAAACAATAATCTGATTCGTATGTAGATTTCTCTGCATCTTCAATTTCATTAATTGGAACAGAAGTAGAACAAGTTATCGCTTTCACATTTGAACCTGTATGTTCAACAGATAATACATTTTGAGAAGTAACTATCTTAATGCCCATTAAATCGAATTTCTTTTTTAATTCCTTAATAATCATTGGTTCTTCCCCGGCTATAGGTGAAGGAAGGTACTCTAAAAGAGTTACTTTGCTTCCAAAATTCGCAAAAATATCTGCGAACTCACATCCTATTACTCCTGCGCCAATGATTAGCAAGTTTTCTGGAATAACATTGAAATTAGGATCTAAAATGTCATCGCTTGTTAATATCCTTACATGATCAACATTAAAATTAGGAATTAATGCAGGAGTTGAACCTGTAGCAATGATAACTCTTTTAGCAACAATAAACTCCTCGGCATTATCTCCTTGAATTAAAATCTCAAAACCAATTTCAGCATTACCTCCAAGAATTTTACCATATCCTTGATAAATGTCATTCTTCCAAGATTTTTGAAGATTCGCAATTCCAGCACCAAGTTCGTTTACAATTTTATTCTTTCGCTCAACAACCTTAGAAAAGTCTACTTTACAGTCTCCAATACTGATGCCAAATTCTTCAGCATCGTGTAATTTTTCAAAATAATGTGCAGACGCAAGTAAAGCTTTTGTGGGAATACATCCTCGATTTAAGCATGTTCCCCCTAACCTATTTTTTTCTATTAATGCAACTTTGGCTCCACATTGCGCAGCTCTAATAGCCGCATGATAACCGCCTGGCCCTGCACCTATAATCGCTAAATCATATTCATTACTTAATGTTTCTTCTTTAAGCATTATTTTACCCCGTATTTACTTAAATAAGCTTTTTAATTAAGAGAATGTAAAAATTTTGACTTTTGAACAAATAATATGTTGGATTTAATGTTTTGTTCCTTTGCCTGCTTCACAATCTCAGCAAAAGTATTTTCTTCACCAAAATGAATAACTGTTAACTCTTTACTATCTAGATTTTTAATCACTTGCAAAATTTTTGAAGTGAGAGCATCAGTTCTAATTTTTTGATTAATATAGTGCTTTAATTCCATTATTTCATTTGAATAGGTATCAATTAAATAACTCAGCTCTTGCGCACTTGGAGTATTTCTATCTTTTAATGAATTATATTTACCCAATAGCTCATTAAATTTGTTTTGAATTTTAAAAAGTTGATTTAAAAAATGCTCCTTTTCGTAATGCGGTAATTTTAAGGTAAAATAAGATATTCCATATTTATTTAATACTTTTGCAAAAGAAGTCTGATTGAATTCTTTTAAACTCATGTTTCCTAAATCTATAGTAGCAATGCGTACTGGTATAAGTTTAATTTTTTCCACAAATTCTTCAATATACGTTTCTTGAACTATTGGTTCAATATCCCTCTTATACTCTTCTAAGCTTTTATCACTTGGAAAATGGGGTCCCCATGTACCACTGATGATTTTATATTTTTCATTCCACCAATTAAGTGTCTCATTCTCTTCTAAAT
>JAHQWJ010000130.1 GCA_029856125.1 Promethearchaeia archaeon
CCTTTCACGCTCTCTTCTTCCATGTAGTGTGGTTTTTGTCTTCCCGAATAAAATAAGTTGTGAGTCATCACGTGTGCGCCTAAGTCTGCTCTCTCTTCTTTGTCGGATTCTCTGGTGTACACGTTGTATTTTCCAGAGTATTTTTTCCCGTCCACGAATTCGATGGTAAAACATTGTTTGTGGTAAAAGTAATAGGATAAGAATCTCGGACTTTGAAGGCATTTATGATCACGACTTGGGAAGAAAATTAATGGGATTAAGGTCAGGCAAACCTTTTACAAAAACTCTGAAAAAGGAACGAAAAGAGAACAGAACATGGTCGTATTCTATTAAAGGAAACGATGAAGCTTCGAATTTCAATTGGGATTATATTAGGATAAAGAATAGTTTCCTTACACCTAGAGAAAGGAAAAAATACTCTAAAAAAATCCCAGAAGATATGCAAAGGGTTTTAATAGAAAGGGCCTACAATGCATTAGTTACTTATGCACACGAAAAGAAATCTCGTTTAGCGTTTATGGTTTTAGGCTGTTTTATAATGCTTTATAAAGGTAAGTTGACAGATAAACTAAAGCAGATAATTCTTAAATACTCTGTTTGGGAATACGAAAAAGACCAGCTAAAAAAAAGGAAGGATCGCAAAGAAAGAAAGAGATTCTTGGAAGAATTTCGCGAAAGAATAAGAAAATATGACGAAACGAAGGTAATAAAAGTTACCTTTTATAGCATTACTCAGATTGAGAACGAGAAAGCGGAAAAGGGGGATACAACACCTATCTGGCGCCAAAAAATCGATTATTCAATAAAGAATTAACGAAATGATTCATTTAAAGAAAATATATAAAAATGAATAAAAAAATAAAATATAAATCAACTTCTTAAATCTTAAGCGACACTTTCTACCCTAATAACGTCTGGAACAAATTGTTTGATAGCTCGTTCGATTCCAAACTTCAGCGTTTCTTGTGCATGCGCACAACCCGCGCAGTGGCCTTGGAGCCTCACTTTAACGATTCCGTCGTCTGAAATATCAACCAATTCAACGTCGCCACCATCCATCTGGAGTTGGGGGCGGATTTTTTCCAAAACTTCTTTTACTTTCTCTTTATCGACCATCGAAAATCTTCTTTTATTTTTCCTTTAAAGTATTTTTTTAATCTTAATATAGTTAAATTGTTTAATGTATTTAAAGCCAAGCTCTTTAAAATATGAATACTAATACATATTGGCTAATTCTTAACGATGTTTTTAAGAAAATATACTTCAAAATAAATGATGAGTTCACCATTTATTAAAATTAACCTAAAAACTCTTATTTCGACGATCGTTAGATGATCTCAAGGGAAAAGTAATTTGAAAGGTGTATAATAAAATGGAAGCTAATGATTTCGTAAAAGAATTAAACGACGCTCAGGAATTAATGAGGAATGAAAGGTATCCAGAGGCTCTAATTATATTAGGTAGATTGAAAGAAGCTGATAAAGCGGGAAATTTTGACTATAACCTTACTCATAAATTATATCAACTAATTTCAAATTCTCAGTCGCTTTACAATCAACAAAGGGTTTTGAGCGTTGTTAAGAAAGTTTCTCATAAACAAAAGTCGATATCCTTTATTGATTTAAAAGAATTGTTGAATAATCAAGAAAATGTAGAGTTAGACGAGCTAATTTTAAGAAGAGAAGTTGAAATCCTTATTCTAAGATCATTATTAGAATGCAAGATTGAAGGAAACGACTTAGTTTTTTGAGTTGTATTTTTTAATTTTTTTTAAAGATAATAAAGCGTTATTAAGCGAACCATCTAAAAAAATCGGCTTTTTTAAACTTATTTTAATATCTACATAAAAGCAAGAACGTAATTTTAATATGATAATAGATCAACTAACTCGGAGTATACAGCTAAAAATATGTTACTTTGGGCCGGCGCTTTCGGGGAAAACCACATCTATAAAAGCATTGTTCAATCATTTTGGGAAGAAAGATAGCGTTTTGAGCATAGAAAGTAGCGTAAGAAGGACGCTATTCTTCGATTATGGAACGATTAGTTTTCAAAATCAACAGTGGAATTTGAAAATTCACATTTATTCCACGACTGGACAGGATTTCTACATTATAACAAGACCGGCAACTTTGCAAGGCATCGATGGGATTGTATTCGTAGCGGATTCGCAAGAGGAAGTGTATCACCGAAACTTAACTTCTTGGAATGAGTTGTGTAATTATTTTGAGGATATAATTATTACACTTCCTAAGGTTATAACATTTAATAAACAAGATTTGCCAGATAAATTTAGCCCCGCTATATTTTTGGAAAACATTAATTACTTTAAATTTAAAAACATCGATTTTAAAAAGACTATTGCCGTGAATGGAGAAGGAATATTAGACAGCTTTGAGGAAATTTTGAGCTTAGTATTTAAAAATATATATAAGGGGCAGTTAATATCTGCGCTTCAGTGACCAAACCCTAATTTAACTTAAAAAAAGTTAGAAGCTAAGGGAGTTTGTATTCTTATAACCCTCTGATCGTTATTTTCCAAAATGCAAATTAAGGCTGAGATATTCTGTTTGCTATTATAAACAATTTCCTTTTCCTCATTAGGTTCCCAGCTACTAAAGCCTGTCAGAGTGGGTTCTGTTTCGAATAAACCCTCTTGAAGTCCAGAAGTTTTTACTGATACGCCCTTTAAAGAATCTTTTGATATATTTTTAATTCGAATACTATATTTTTCCATATCAGAGTCAATGGAAGTAATTTTGAATACTTTCTGGAATTTAGACGAGACCCCGTCGAAAATCGAAGGTGCTGCAGTAGCATTCTTAGAAAAAAGATCGACACCAACCTCATTTCCACTCACAGTTTTTGCAACAATCGTAATTGGAACCTTAAACTTAATGATCTCTTTCCCGTATTCTGGCTTAGGTTTTCCTATAAATTGCAAAGACCACTTTACATAAGACCCATATTTCATGCCCCAAAATTCTTTTTCGTGAGGTTCCCAGAGGTAGTTATGACTCGGTTGAGCGATTTCAGGAATTTTTAGCAATAGAAAATCTTTAGTCATATCAGAAGTCTTAGAATCTCCCGCGATCGCAGGCGGTAGCTCTTCTACTTTACTACATGTTTGCCCATAAGCATCACAATAACATACTAAATTTGCTTTTTGTAATAATCTTATTTCAACGTGTCTAAGTTCGTTTGAAGAGAAGTTGATTTTAACTGTTTCTCCCGGTTTGAATACATCCTTTGATACATTAACACTCAAACCTGAAATTGAAAGCGAAAGAGGATTTGTTTTTATAATCTGATTATCAGAATCTTTTGCTCTGATTTCAACCTTATGCGTTCTATTAATCACTAAATCGTCGTCCGGATTGTTCGGATGAGGCTGTCTTAAAATAAGCTTAATTTCATACTCTAAATTTCTATTTTTGATTGTAGGGATTACATTTTTCTTTATTAGAAATGCCCTTTCTCGAATGTATTCACCTTTTTCAAAAATTCCCTTTGAAAAAATCTCTTCTTTGGTGATCTGAAGCTCTTTTAAGCATGGAGGGTGCGTTAATAGGCGAATTCCCGACCATAGGATTGCGGTATCCTCGTCAAAATTGAATACCGTTCGAACATTTAGCTTATCTCCTAAGTAAGCGTATCCATCATTTTGATCGTTAAGCTCAAGTTTCATATTCTATAGCGTCCCAGAGGAATTATTGAAATTTATTATAGTTATATAAATTGAAGAATTCTATTAATATTTTTTATTCCTTCTAATTTACACTTTTCTATTTTTTATATTATTAAATTTTATGTGTTGCTATCAAATTAAATGTATTTAATTGATAACTCAATTTATTTTAAATTGAATTGAGATAAAGAAGGATAATGACAAATTATAATTGGGAATAAAATTTAGATTTAATATAACTTTATTAATTTAATTCGCTTGCTATTATGGGACAACTCAGAGCAAACAAAATCAGAGCTATTCTTTTTGATCTGGACGGTACGTTAATAAATGTAGATTTAAATCAATTTATTCCTAGTTATTTAAAGTTATTGGCTAATAGCGTTGCTCACTTAGTTCCACCTAAAAAATTCGTTTCAGCTCTTTTAAAAGCGTCAGAATCAGTAAACGCTAATGATGGACTAATATCAAATGAGGACGTATTTGCTAGGGCTTTTTTTCCAATTGAAGGATATTCAAAAGAGGATATTGACCCATATTTCGAAAAATTTTACGATAACAAATTTAAAGAATTACAGAAATTTACATCGAGGAAGCCTGTGGCTCGAGAAGTAGTTCAAAAGGCTTTTGACAACGATTTTAAAGTAATAATTGCAACTACGCCCGTGTTACCCATGACAGCTATAATGCAACGCCTTGAATGGGGGGGAGTTGGCGATTTTTCTTACAGTTTAGTTACTAGCATCGAGAATTCCTACGCAACAAAACCTAATCTTCTTTATTATCAGTTGATCTTTAAGTATCTCAAACTCTCTCCAAATGAATGTTTAATGGTTGGCGACGAAGACAAAGATATGATATGCGCCAAACTAGGTTCACAAACTTATTTGGTGCCTAGTCCTAATACAGATGTCAACACTGAGACTCCTAAACCAACTTATACCGGTGAGTTGAAGGATCTCTTAGAATTAATTTAACAATTTTCCGAATAAAAAGTGATGGTTAAAGTGAATAATCTAAGGAATGGTAATCTTAACCGAAACAATCTTGTTTATCGACAATTATCCTCGAAAAATATCCAAGAAGTTTATGATTTGTTCGAGGGAAATTCGGCTTTTTTTTCTTTACCATTTGATTATTTTAAAAAAGGGACTTTAGATGATGATGGAATAGATTTCGATCTTTCTCTCATATTATATGAGATTGAAAAGGATAAACCAATTGCAGGTTTACTAATTGCTATAAGGAAAATTTCTGAAGAAAAAAAAGGTTTTATTAAAGCTTTCGTTGTGGATAAGAATTATAGGCGACAAGGAATTGGGACTTTAATATTTGATGAATTATTAAAGCGAGCAAAGGGAAAAGGCTTAAACCAAATAATCTATGGACCTGCTGTCCCAAACTATTGGCAGCCAGGCGTTGATATACGAAATACAAGTTTATACTTCTTTTTAAAAAAATATAGGTTTAAATCACATAGAGCCATATTCAATCTCACAGTTTCTTTGGATCTCATTAAAAATAAACCCCCATTGAAAAAAGAAGGATACAAATATGAACGCGTTCAACCTGAAGATTTTGATATGCTTTATGATTTTGTGAAGCAACAGTTCCCTAATAATACATGGGCTGCTGAAGTCAAATTCTCATTTAACTTCAATCCTCCCACGACTTTTATTGCCAAAGATACAAACAATAATATGGTTGGATGGGCTACACATAGCCAATTTTATCCCGGATCGTTTGGTCCTACAGGAGTTAAAGAATCATTGCGTGGAAAGGGAATAGGAACTATTCTTTTTTTATGGTGTCTTTGGGATATTAAACAAAAAGGGTTACATACAAGCGAAATTATGTGGGTAGATGGTAATACTATTAAATTTTACTCGAAAGTAAGTGGAGCATATATTTCCCCTATTTTCTATCCTATGTATAAAAAAATCAGATAGACTCTATTTCAAATTACTATTATCAAGTTCTTCTAATAGTCTCCCATTTCATAGGATATTTTAAATATTGCTCTAATTGACTTAAAATTCTGATTGTGTTAGTCATGTATCCGTAGAATAATTTATAAGCGATTATATAAATCAAAATTTTTGGCTTTTCCCTTACATCCACATATACCGCATACATACTCATAGTTACTTCAATTATCAGAAAGAAAGAAAACCAGAAAAAATAAATTTGTATATATATTAGAAATCCCGAAAATGGATTAAATATAAGTAAAAAAGTCCATATACTTGCAAAAAAGTTAAACCAAGAAAAAATTAATCCATTCAAAGATATCCAAGGAATTATAAACAATCCTGTAGTTCCATATTTTGGATTAAAAACCATGCCTTTATGTTTAATTATTACTTGTAATAATCCTCTATACCAACGATATCTTTGTTTAGCTAAATCAAAAAAAAATGTTGGAGCTTCTGTATATCCAATTGATTTAGGTTCGTATTTTATTTTATATCCTGCTTTTAATATTTTTAAAGTTAAGTCTGCATCTTCTGCAAATGTATCTCCAGTATAGAAACCCACTTCTTTAATTATAGATTTTCTAAAAGCTCCTAAAGGACCTGGAACTACTGTAATTTTTCGAAAAAATGCCTCGCTTCTTCTTTGAATATTCAATTGAGAAATATATTCCAAAGCTTGTAATTTTGTAAGTAACTTATCTCGATTTCTAACTTTTATATTCCCTGCTACTGCTCCAACTTTACTATCAATGAAATGATTTACTAATGGCTGTATTGCGTTCTTATCCAATACTGTATCAGCATCTATACATACCATTATATCCGATATAGATGATTCTATCCCTTCATTTAGTGCACACCACTTTCCCCCATTCTTTCTTTTTGAAATGACCCTAATTGGGTTATCAGTTTCCATCCATTTTGCAATTTTTAAAGTATTATCCGTTGAGCCATCATCTACAACGATAATCTCTTTTTTACTATAACGCAGTTCTAAAACTGATCTTATTGTTTTTTCAATCACTTTACCCTCATTATAGGCTGGTATAATTATTGAAACTGAGGGTGTTGTCCCAAACTCCTTAATACTCGTACGAAACAAGAGTGAAGTAGATAAATTAATAAAAATTCTAAAACCAAAAATTACTGATAGTGCAATAAATAATATAGAAGTTAATTGATATAATAATTCTTTAGCGAATAGAGATAATATTAACTGAATGATTCCTAAAATTGTAATTATCGTGAGAATTATTTTGACAGAAGAAAATGTCTTCTTTTTGATTGGTGATGAAAACCTTATTCTCACCTTTGCATACCAAAATAATGTAATAATAACGGTTAAAACACCAATGATAGCAGAGATATAGGTGATCCAATAAGCCAATGGATAAATATAAAGAAAATTGATAAAATGAGTCATAAGTTCACTTGTGAAAAAGATTAGTGAAATTATAATAAGAAATATAACCACAATACTTTTCTTAAATGTCATCTCATTTTAGCTCATATATATTAAGTTATCTTAAGATTAACTCTTTTTAAGTATTAAGGTATAAATTTCTCCAATTAGTATCTAAATTTTATGTCTAAAATATAGATAATGCAATTTTCTTTTACTTATTAGATACGGAGCGCATGAACTAGAGTTGGGAAAAGTTTCAGACCATTCTTAATACCCATAAGTTTTACTAGTTTCCACTTGCGAGACATCATAACTTCCCAGCTATGTTTCCTAGTTTCGCTTCCTGTAAATAAGGCGATTGTTGACTGCATCATTTCTGGATCGTCTTGAGCCATTGAATAGGATGCTTCGATTATTCGTTCCAAGAGACCACTATGATACAAAAGCTGATGAAATTTATAGGAATACCTCAAATCTTCTTTGTAGAGGTGTTTTAATAAGAGTTCATTGTATCTCGCAAGTTCAGATTCTCCAAAATCCCCTTTTTCAAGTGCATCGCAGAATGTTTCTGCAGCAAGTTTACCAGATAATCGCGCTTGATAAATTCCTTCGTATAAAATAGGATCCGCTGTTCCACAAGAATCTCCAATTACCATAACTCGCTCACGATAAGGTTTTGCGATCATACGATCAGGAATCGGTGCTGCCCAGATTTTACGACCTCCAAAAACTTTCATCTCTCTTCCTTGAATTTTCTCCTTTATGAAAGATTTTTGAAGGAAAGCCTTAAGATGGCTCACTTTCACTCCATTACCTAGCACTCCAATGCTTAATGCCTGGCTTTTCGGGAAAACCCACGCTATTCCGTGATCAATTAAGCTTCGATCGAAGAATTCCCACACTCGATTACCGAATTGTTCGTCAATAACTGATTCTGGAACTTCAAATTCTGCTTGTATTCCATTTATCATTGGTGGTACTTCCAATCCAATCTGCCTTTGCAGTTGAGCGCCCCCCAATCCAGTTGCAAGGATAACACACTTACTTTGATATTCTTCAGGTCCTAGCACTTTTACACTTGAATCCTTATTGATCTCAATTTTTTTTACCCGGAATTTGTATTTTATGTGAGCACCGGCATCTTGAGCAATATCTACTAAATGTTTGTCAAAGTCAGTTCGAAACATACAAAAACCTTTGTTGTTTTTTCCTGACGCATCGAATTCCATTGGTCCACTTTTGGGTGTGAATAGGACTCCACCAGTTATTTCACGAACGTCCCCTCCGCGGGGAATTGATGAGAATTCCTCGTTTCTAACTGGGATACCTCCAGCGCAACATTTATATCGTCCTTCCTCAGCAGCTTCAAGCAACAACACTTTTGCATCGCTCTCTGCCGCAATTTTTGCTGCCGTTGCACCCGCTGGACCACCTCCGATAATTATTAAGTCATATGTAATAGTAAAAACCTCAATAAAAAAAAAAATAAGTAGTTATTTAATGCAAAATATCAAACTGATTAGTGCTTGTTTTACTATAAATCTTTTGAAGCAAATTCTTTTCGTTTTTTCTTATGTAATTCCTCAATTTCCATTTCGAGTTGCTTTAATTTTTCACCTTCTAGTGGAAATAAGTATGCAAATATTAAACTTAAAGCTACAAATATGTTGACAATGAAATAAAATACAAATATAATTCCAAACATCGCCAAATCTGTTTGAACGGGAGAGTTTTGTATGTATCCTGTTAATCCAAGTACAATAGTCACGATGATAGGACCAATACTCTCAGTTGGTTTAGTGAACAATGCATTAATACCATAAAACATCCCTTCTCGCCTAGATCCATATTTGACTTCGTCTTCGTCAATAGGTAGCGTCTGCATTATAACTCCAAATATACCTGCGCCCCCAAAGAATGCCGAAAATACAAGTCCTATCCACATCGCGGGAATTGAGATTGAAGGAATTAAAACCAGGAAGAATAAAATAAATCCACCTACGAATTGAATAGTTGTGAACCGAAGTAGTAGCTTTTTAAATCCGTGTTTCTTTCTCAGTTTCATGCAAAGAATATTCGAACTCCAACCAACGATTATTACGATTAAAAAGTATAACCCTACATTTTCAGGGCCGATCAGTATCAAAAATAGAAAGACATACGAGAGTTGTATTGAACTAATGAGCGTCTTGAAAAAGTTAAATCCAACAAACATCATGAACGATTTGGATTTAATTGTTTGCTTGATAGCAGTCCATAAAGGAGGACTTCTATCGTGTTGGTGTTCTGGGCGTTCTTTAGATAATTTAACAACCAAAAAATAACATACATAGCTAATAATCCCAACGACTATATTATACATCTGAAAAAATTGAAGGTTATCAACCATCGTAGGAACGGTAATTACGAGAAAACTTGCTAATAAGCCTAGTATACTCCCAAAGAAGTTAATTTTAGTGCGTTCGCCTAAGTCTGATGTCATATCTGGCAGTAGAGCCATCCAAGCCATAGTAACGATGTTTGATAGCGTATCAAAAATGCTGATACTTATCACAAAATGGAGAAACATTACAAATTGACCTAAAGGAGATGCGTTGTCGGTGCTCCATGGAAACCACATAAGAACAAATACTATTACTAAAAGTGGACTGAAGTATTTTATGTAAAATATCCGACGACTACCTCGTTTTTCCACATTGGTATTATCTTGCCATTGGCCAATAATTGGATCGTTCGTCATGTTGATGAACATAAAAATAACCATCCCAATTACAAACAAAATCGCATCAAGGCCTAAAGAATCGAAGAAAAATTTTATGTAAGCTAAGCGAAAGACTCCAAGAATGATTGTTAGAGGAACCATTCCCATTACATAACCCGAAATTTGCTTTTTTGGTAATTTATTAACAGACATTTTCTTTATTTCAAAATTATTTTTATTAATACATTCTTGAGTTAAGACTATAAAAAGATTTATTTTGGCTTTAATTTTTAACTCTAGTAATCTTGTTGAATACAATTTTAAGTTATAAAGTGTGATTAAAATTAGCCAGAAATTAAATTTTTTATTTATCTTTACAGATCAGCAACGTCGCGACCATTTAAGTTGTTACAATGACAATATGGTCTTAAAAACACCCAATATCGATCGTATCGCTAAAGAGGGAATTAAGTTTACGAATTTTTATTGTAATAATCCAATTTGCATGCCAAACAGGAGTACAATCTTCACTGGTCAATATCCTTCATCACATGGGGTGTCTACAAATGGAAGAAATTTACCGCAGGGCACAAGAACATTCTTAGATGTGCTGTTAGAATCTGGAGAATATCACACGGCGAGTTTCGGTAAAATTCATCTAAATTATTTTGGAGCTTCTTCTGGAAAATTTAAATCTCCCACTGTGAGCCAAGAATTTGCTCATCCTAAACAATATAGTGATTTAACTAACTATTCTCCTTATTTTGGATTGGAGGAAACTAAGCTTGTCTCAGGTCATGGAACTCTTTGTGGTCATCCTGATTACATGAATTGGGTAAAGAGAAAAATAGATGAAGACGATTCACTTAGAAAGCCCATGAGGATAAGATTATCAGATACTATTGGCAGAATGCAAGCCAAACTTAATTTATCCATTAACACTAACCAATCATTCGTTAAAATACAAGTTCTGAAACATAATGTGCCCGAGGAATTATATTCCACGACATTTGTAAAAGAAAACACAATTGAATTTCTGGAAAGATTTGCCACTGGGCATTACGATAAACCAAATTTCTTCGCTTTCTGTTCCTTCCCTGACCCACACCATCCGTTCTCACCACCGGGCAAATATTTTGACATGTATAAACCAGAAGATATTATCTTACCGTCCTCATTTAATGACAATCATGAAAATAGTTCAAAGTTCAATAAAACTCATTACAACGAACTTCTATCATCAGAAGGTACTGAAAAGAACATATTCCCAACGCCAAAAGATTTAACAGAAATGGAAGCTAAGCGGGTTTTAGCAGCATCCTATGGTACAGAAAAAATGATGGATGATGCAATTGGAGAAATAACAGAATCGTTAGAAAAGCTCGGACTCGCAGAGAATACCGTAATAATTTATACTACTGATCACGGTGATCTTGGTGGAGAACATCGATTCTTCTTCAAAGGACCTTTTCTATATCAAGGCTTAATTAAAATCCCCCTTATTATAAAAGTTCCTGGAGGAATTCAAAATTTGGTTTGCAATTCATTGACAAGTTCAATAGATCTTCCTGAAACAATCTTAGAATTAGCAGGATTCCCTATTCCAGATTCCATGCAGGGAAAAAGCATAGAACCGTTACTCAAGGATCCCCAACAAGAGGTTAATGAGGATGTCATGATTGAAATGGATGACGACCATAACAATCAAAAAATACGAACAATAATATCGGATCAATGGAGACTTTCTGTATTTAGAGAACATGGGGAATTATTTAATCTCAAAAAAGATCCTAATGAAATGAATAATTTATGGGATGATAATTCATATTTGGGAGTTAAAACAGAACTCCTTTTAAGATTAACTAAAAGAGAAATATCAAAAGAGAAAGATCCCGTCATTCGAGATTGTGGATTCTGATTTTTTTCTTAAAACTTAATGATTAACGGCTAAAAATAGAGATGATACAATAAATGTCAAAAAGAGCATTTGGTTCTGGTTATTTTGGTGAATGGATTGAAGACGATTTTGGAATGCCCGCATATCGTTATACATGCGATCAAATAAGCGATCCAAAAGCAATCACTCCAATGAATATTAAGTGGCGTTCAAAAACAGAACACCTTCACCAAGTTGGAAACGATAGGCTGGTTGCTGTAGCTTCGAATTATGGACATGTCCAGGTAAGACAAGATGAGGGAAGTCCAAAATATATAAATGAGTTCAATCCAGAAAAAGGACAATATGCTGGAGGTTTTGGGTATCTGACAGATAACGACGATTATTTGAGCACATTTTATCCAGGAAATGCTGATTCATTTCAACGAATTTTTGGAATTGGTTATTTTCAAAAAAAAGTAAGTGGAAAAGGATATTTAGTGAATCAAATTATTTTCGCACCTTTTGGGGACGATCCCGTGGTAATTTCTCAAGTTAAAATTACCAATAATAGAAAAAATCGAGTAAATTTGCGTTGGATCGAATATTGGGGATGTTACATGTATCAGTTTTCCTCTGCTGCTTTTGCGGGAATCCTTTCGAAAACATCCACTAAACATCCGAGAGATGTTCGACACGAATCAAGCGATAAACTCAAACATGAATTTGAATCTATTGAGAATGGCACTGGAATTCAAGATAAAAGATTTTTCGAAAATCTGAAAAAAGTATATGATGCGAACAACCTTCAACCTAGTTTTGACGATAAATTTCCTCCCAAAACTTTTTTAGTCTCCTTAGACTCTGAAATCAGCAGGATGCAAACGAATAGCACAGATTTCTTTGGGTTGGGTGGTGCTGAATCTCCTGATGGTTTGAAAAACGATCTTAATAATAGCCTTAACTCAACAGGAGTAGAAAGCTCCATGCTTCTAGAACGGAAAGTAAGCTTAAACCCAGGTGAAAGTTGTACTTTCTCTTTTTTATACGGATATCTACCCGATAATTTCGAGCTAGAACCATTAATTAATAAATACAAGACTAACACATCCACAAAGTTTAAAGAATCTTGTGAGCAATGGAAAACTAGTAGGATACAATTGCAAATCCATGACGAGCCTTGGATAAATCGCGAGGTATTTTGGCATTATTACTACTTGCGAGGTGCTATGACTTATGATAGTTTTTTCAAAGAACACATCCTCTCTCAGGGCCACGTTTATCAGTATATCATGGGATTCCAAGGAGCTGCTCGAGATACTTTACAGCATGCGTTACCGTTTATATACAGCGATCCTGACATCGTTAAGAATGTAATTAGGTATACTTTGAAAACGGTTCGTAAGAGCGGTGAAATTCCCTACGGTATCACAGGTAGCGGACAAATTTTACCAGTTCCTTTCAAACCGAGCGATCAAGAAATGTGGTTATTATGGCTGACAAGTGAATACATTCTTGGTACGAGAGACACAGATTTCCTTTCTGAGAAAATTTCGAGATATCCCGTTTATGGATCTCGAGTTGAGGTAGTAAACGTCGGAGAGGTATTGAAAAGGTGTTATCGTCACCTAGTTAAAAAAACTGGAACAGGGCGCCATGGACTTCAACGATTATCGAATGGGGATTGGAACGATGGTGTTGTACTTGGAAACATTCCACCTGAGAAACATAAAGAAATTCAAAAAGAAGGAGAAAGCGTTTTAAACGCTGCTATGGCTATTTTCTCACTTAAAATTTACTCTGAAATGTTAAATTTTGTAAACGAATCTGAATTAGCTTTAGAAGTTCTGAATTATTCTGATTCCCAAAGAGAAGCAGTTAGAGCTCAGTGGATTGGAAAATGGTTTAGACGAGCCTGGTTAACAGAAGATTTAGGGTGGGTAGGTGAGGACCAGATGTGGTTAGAACCTCAACCATGGGCTATTATTGGGAATGCTCTTGAAGATAGGGAAAAGAAAATTCTAGTTCAATCCATTAATGAATTAGTACGAAAACCTTCAAAAATTGGTGCGAGGCTTCATAGCAAAGGAATTGAGAGTATTAGAAATGTAGGACAAGGCGTAAACGCTGGTATATGGCCCTCGATAAACGGGACTTTAATATGGGCTCTTTCGCTGGTTGACGGACAAATGGGCTGGGATGAGTGGAAAAAAAATACGCTCGCTTATCATGCTGAGAATTTTCCGGATGTTTGGTACGGTATTTGGAGCGGCCCAGATACATATAACTCGGATCTATCTAAGTATCCAGGGCAAACCGCATTTGACGAAGGTTTAATTAGTGGAGAAGCTGAAATTGCAGATGGAGAAGAGCATCTTGGTCATGTAGGAACAGCTTGGACCGATTTTCCTGTTTTTAATTTACACCCTCATGCGTGGCCGTTATATGATGTAACTAGGTTAGTTGGGATAAATTTTACTCCTGAAGGTGTAGAATTAAGACCTACTCTCTTTCAAGATAACTATAAGTTTAGTTCTTCTCTAATCGGATTAGAAAAAACCAAAAATGGATACTCTGGATGGTATAATCCCGTGAAAGAAGATACATGGAAAATTTCATTAGAACTAAGTAATAGGGAACTCGAAAAAATCGATTCTGTTCTAATAAATGGAATCGAAAAGGAGTTTTCAATAAAAGAAAGTCATATTTTTTTTACGGGTGAAAATAAGCTTAATAGTCCCTTATCCTGGGAAATAAAATTCAAATAAAGTATAAGTAATTCTTTTTTTATTCAGAAACTAATGGTGGTAAAGGAGGAACCTCAGAGTCCTTCCAATTATCGATAGTAGGATAATCCCACCAATGGAGAGGAATTTTTGAGTATACGCCATATTCTTTCAACCCGCTTTGAAATGCTTTAATATTTTCTCGTCTAACTCTAAGATCTTTATAATCAGAATAAAAGTAGGCTCCGTAACCACCTTTTTTTGTCCCTAAGTTCCTAACCATATGCCACACTTCCCTTTTTACTTCTTCGGGAGTCCCTAATGTATATATAGATTGAATATTAACGCAACCCCAAAACATAATTTTACCTCGATAAGGCCTTAAATCCTCGTAACCACTCATCCGAGGGCTATCAAATTCAATTGCATTTAGCCCCCACTTAATAAAAATTGGTAATAATCGATCAACTTTTCCACAACAATGCAAATGCACATCTAGACCAAATTCATGAGCTACATCAAAAACTCTTTTATAAGATGATTCATAAAACGATTCAAACATCTTTGGACTAATGAAAGGACCGCTTTGCTGCCCAAGATCGTCTGTAAACCACACACCATGAGGTTCTAATCCCAATTTTATTGAACTTTTAATTAATTGGATATAATAATCTGCAATGTGTTCTAATAGTCTTTTTAATTGATCCGGATTCCTTTTATGGTCAATTAAATAATTATTAAATCCGCGTATATATGAGGTAAGTTGTGATAGACCGTGATACATTGGTATTAAAAGACGATATTTTTCTGGATCACCGTTTTTTTTTAATTGAAATGCTAATCTAAATCTAGATTCATCTGTTGGATTAGGAGAATAGTTCTCAATGTAATTTTCATAATCCTTCCAATCTGGTAAAGAAGCCCTTCCCGGATGTCCCATATTTGTATCATTTCCCTGCATATTCCAAATACAACCCCATTCATCAACTTCCTCGTGAGGTATAGTTCTCCACTTATTTCCCTCGAATTCTGCTTTGTTAGCCCAATCAGGTCTATCCCATTTATGACCTCCTCTTATATGAGGGAACAAGTTCCCTTCCCCTTCTTTCCATCCAGGTTTCCAATTATTAGAAAAAGTTAATGGTAAAGGTAAAAGATCACCACGTACTAAATCAAAAACTGGTACTTTGTCTGGATTTTTAAAATATAACGCAGCTTTAACGCGTTGTTTTGAGTTCATTTAATACCACCATTAATTACTACCTATCTTTAATTTTATATTCATTAATATTTCTTTTCTTAACTTCTTCTGTATAGTTATCGATTTTTTGTTCCAAAATAGGGTCAATTACATATCCTTTATGATTTTTTAGGATCTGCTCAACATTTGCTTGAGCTTTATTAAAAATATCTTGTGCTCCTTTTTTTAACCAAGAGTTTCTTGTGCCTCTTTCACTTAATTTTGGGATATATAGCTCTTTTTTAATATTTTCAGCAATATGTCGCATTCCCAAGAAATATGACCCTAGACTGGTATTAATAACTACTGATTTTATTTTATCTAACGCTATAGTATCTTCATTTACCTCTATCCCATTTAAACCCCGTGAAACCATTCCTGCTAATTCGTTATCTATTGTTAATAGTTCATAGCAAATAAATGACCTTTATTTCCGTGATCCGATAAATCTTTGAATGATCAATACAATGATAACAATAAAGGCAACTGGAGGAAATATTAGTAAGAATAATCGAAATACTAAGGATTCTGCTATATTTTCAGCGGTAACAAACAATAAACCATCGATAAATGTACTTATTAAGGAGAGGCAAGTGAAAATGAACAATATGTTATTGATCTTACTATCACTTATTTCTTGTAATCGTTCCTTTCCGCGATCATGTAGGTATTCAAAACTCTCTAATTTGTTAGTAAAAAATTCCTCCATTTGAGAACTCCTCCAACTGGTGTTTGATTCGTTATATATAAAATGGGCAAATGGAGCAAGGTTTTGCAAATAATTATTTTTATTCAAGGAATATAATTCCATTTCAATCCTTAATTTATTTATCCATTTTACTGCCTTTTTGACGCGCCTTTTTTGTAGTGCACTAAATGAAGCTAGCTGATTTAGGCGTTTATATAAGATATCATTAAAAATTTGAAGAGTTCGGTATTCTATTTCTAAGTATCTTAAGGTTTCTTTAGTATAATCAAACTCTGATTCATTTAAATTGGCCCATAAGCTATTACCCCATCCAATATGAACAAATCCCTCAGTTCCTTTAGCAAAATTAATTCCTCCATCAGGATGGCTTACTTCTATAATACCCTTCATAATTTCGTCAATATTTAGAGTCTCGTCCTCCAATATTTTATTCCGAACGAGGACAATATGCCCCCACAAAGGGATACCCGATTTTTGTTTATCAAATAGATCTTCGTAAGTCATAAGAGGAGATTCTAGTAACATTTCTTCCAAGATTTCATTATATGCATTGAGAACTTGTGAAGATATGGATTTAGTTGTTTTTAACAGGTCTTCAGTCCTAAGAATTTGATCTAACAAATCTGCCATTACCTTTCTAGGACTTATTGTCATAAATTCCTGTTTAAAAGAAATATCTACTTTGCAATACACCATTCCAATTCCATACTCATGAAAACTCATTTCCTCCAATATAACAGTTGGAGCTGAACTAAAAACATCTCTCCCAATGATATCTACTGGTAGTTCAATCTTTTCATTGATTTCAAAGGTTATAATACTTTTATCTCGCTTTGTTGCTCCGCTTCCTCCTGTTCCCTTAAATAGTAGTTCATCAACTTCGGATTCTGTTTTTAATTTAACTATTTCATGCATCCATTCCCTTATATGTTTAAAAGGTTCATCTTCATTAGCAAACTTTTCAATAAGGACTTTATTGGGCCATGAAGTTTGTAATTTAGAACATAATATCTTTCTAAATTTATCATATCTACCTATGAGTGATGAATAGTCAATTACCATTTTCGAATTAAAAGGAGCAATAATGTAGAAGGAATATTTTGGTTTATTTGATTCAATCATTTTATTTTTCTGTTTTTTAATTTAGGTATTATTATA
>JAHQWJ010000131.1 GCA_029856125.1 Promethearchaeia archaeon
TTAAAGAAAAATATTACAATTTAGCTAGAGAGAAGGGTGTAATTTTCATTAGATTTGATGGAAAAAAACCTCCTGAAGTAAAAATAGAAAATAAGAAACTGAAAGTTTTAGTTAATCAACCTGATTTCGGAGAATTGGAAATTAATCCCGATATGGTAGTATTAAGTACTGGTATAGTTGCACCTAAAGAAGAAAATGAAGAATTAGCAAAATTACTAAAAGTACCCCTTAATGAGGATAAATTCTTTTTAGAGGCTCATGTTAAACTAAGGCCTATTGATTTTGCTACTGAGGGAATATTTTTATGCGGGTTGGCGCATTCTCCTAAAAATATTAGCGAATCAATCACCCAAGCAAACGGTGCGGCAGCTCAAGCTGTTAAAATATTAGCTACTAAAGAAATAATCACTTCTGGATTAGTTGCTACAGTTTTAGAAGAGATTTGTATTGGGTGTGGAAAATGCGCTGAGGTGTGTCAATTTAATGCAATAGAATTAATAGAAAAGGAAATAGAATTTGAAGATTGTACAATAATCACAAAAAAATCTTATGTAAATTCTGCACTCTGTAAAGGATGTGGTACGTGTGGAGCCCAATGTCCAAATTCAGCGATTATAATTAAACATTTTGGTTTTGAACAAATCAATGCTATGATTAAAGCACTTCTAATTAAAACTTAAAATATTATAAAAAAATTTGAGGACTCTTGAAAAGTAAGACAAAAAATGAAGAAAAACATATAGGATTTAGACCTAATATATTATGTTTTTGTTGTAGTTGGTGTAGTTATGCTGGAGCAGATTTGGCGGGTGTTTCACGGTTTCAATATCCCCCTACTATAAGGATAGTGCGTGTTATGTGTTCTGGTAGAGTTGATCCTGCCTTCATTTTAGAGGCCTTTAAAGATGGAGTTGACGGTGTTCTTGTAACAGGATGCCATATTGGAGATTGCCACTACTTAAAAGGGAATGAATTTGCCAAAGAAAGGATTGAGCGCTATCAAAAAGTTTTAAAGATGATGGGGCTTGAGAAGAGATTTAAGCTTGAATGGGTAAGCGCATCTGAGGGCAAACGATTTTCTGATTTAATAACAGAGTTTACTAACGAAATTAAAGAATTAGGTCCTCTTAAGATTATTTAAAATACTGTTTTAATTTAAAGACTAGTGGAATCTTTAATTCTAATTATTTTAACTTCTTATATTTATGAATAGAGTTCTAAATTGAAACTTAAAGATATTGCTTAATTTCGAAATGTCATTTTTAGATCACGATTCTTTAATAAATTTCACAAATCGATCAGAATATCGATATCAAATATCGTAAACCAAAAAGAAACCCACTTTATTTGTCACTTTTCGAAGATTTTTCATGATAATATTTATATAATAATTTTGCCTCTCCATTATTTAGTTAGAAAAGAATCATAACAAAGTTGTTAAAGAAGTTTAATTACAAATTTTATTTCTTAAAAAGGTGCTCATAATAATGGAAGGGTCTGCGTTAGTTATTGGTGGAGGCATTGCAGGAATTCAAACTTCCATAGATTTAACCGAACTCGGATTTAAAGTTTATTTAGTTGAAAGAGAACCATCTATTGGAGGTCGAATGGCGCAGTTGGATAAAACCTTTCCAACAAACGACTGTTCGCTTTGTATCCTAGCACCGAAAATGGTCGAAGTATTTAGAAATCCTAATATCGAACTTATGACTTATCATGAAGTTAAAAAGATTAGTGGAGAAACGGGAAATTTTAATGTAACAGTTTTGAAGAAGCCTCGATATTTAGACGAGACAAAGTGTAAAGGATGTGGAGATTGTGCAACAAAATGCCCAAAAATCGAGGTTCCTAATTTATTTGATATGAGCTTAGGTAAAAGAAAGTCCATATACATTCCTTTTCCTCAAGCAGTTCCACCAGTATATTTAATTGACCCTGAAATCTGCCTGAAGTTGACAAAAGGCGTATGCGGAGTTTGCGAGAAAGTATGTACAGTGGAAGCGATCGATTATGAACAAAAACCTCAAGATATAGAAATCAATGTCGGAGCAATCGTAGTAGCAACAGGATTTGATATGCCTGCTGAACAATTATCTTCAAGATGGGGATATCGATACAAAAACATAGTGAGTGCACTCGAATACGAAAGGATACTTTGCGCTTCCGGACCATTTGAAGGGCATGTCTTGCGACCAAGTGATCAGAAAGAACCTCAGAAAATTGCCTTCATTCAGTGCGCAGGATCAAGAGATCTCCACGAGAACGTGCCTTATTGTTCAAGTGTGTGTTGTATGTATACTGCAAAAGAAGCTATTATAACAAAAGAACACTCAGATAATTCGGATTGTTATGTCTTTAGGCATGATATTAGAGCTTATGGTAAAAACTTTTATGAATTTACCCAAAGAGCTCAAGACGAATACGGAGTAAAATACTTTCAAACTAAAATAAGTACTATCGAAGAAGATAAGGAAAATAACGATTTAATTATTCATTATGAGGATCTCAAAACAGGTAAATTTTCAGATTTTAGAGCTAACCTAGTTGTTCTAGCAACACCCTTAGTTCCTACAAAGGGAACAGAAGAATTGGCTGGAATTTTAGATGTAGAGCTAGATAAATATAATTTCTACAAAGAACAATCTTATTTTAATAAATCTTTATCATCAAAAGAAGGAATTTTTCTATGTGGTTTTTGTCAAGGACCAATGGATATACCTGAAACTGTTGCAGACGCGAGCGGAGTAGCATCTCAAGTGGCAATGGCACTAAACTCAGTGAAATTCAACGAAATTAAAGAAAAAGAAGTTAATGAGCCTGAAAGAGAAATAAAAATAACGGATGAGCCACGTATAGGAGTTCTTATCTGTCACTGTGGAATCAACATAGGTAAATATGTAGATGTTTCTAGTGCAGTTGAATATGTCAAAACCTTACCTTACGTTGTCCACGTAGAAGATAACATGTATTCATGTTCCAGTGATTCACAAATAAGAATAAAAGAGTTAATTAAAGAACATAATCTTAATAGATTTATAGTAGCTTCGTGTACTCCAAGAACTCACGAATCTTTATTCCAAGAAACTTGTGTAGAAATTGGATTAAATAAATACCTATTTGAAATGGTAAATATAAGAGATCAATGTTCTTGGGTCCATATGAATGAGTATGAATTTGCTACCGATAAAGCTAAAGATTTAATACGAATGTCCGTAGCTAAAGCTCGGTTGTTGAAACCACTAACCGAATCGTTATTAGATATTACCCCAAATGCACTAATTATAGGTGGCGGTATCTCTGGAATGACTGCTGCGCTCAATCTTGCTAGTCAAGGATTTCAAACTTACATTGTTGAAAAAGAAAATAAATTAGGAGGAAATCTCAACGATCTTAATATTTTATATCCTATACATGAAGACTCATCAAAATTTTTAAACGAAATAAAGACTAAAGTTGAGAAAAGCAAAAACATCCAAGTTTTCTTAAGTTCAAATCTTAAAGAGATTAAGGGGTTTATCGGTAATTATAATGTCTCAATTATTGATTCCGAGAAGAATGTCCAAGATTTAAAAGTCGGCACAATTATAGTTGCAACTGGTGCTCTTGAATTAAAACCAGAAGGTTTATTTCAATATAGTGAGAAAAATAAAAATGTCATTACCCAATTAGAATTAGAAAAAAAATTGAAAGGTGATGATAAATCTTGGCTCGATGGAATCGATCGCATAACAGTAATCCTCTGCGTTAATGCCAGACAGAAAGAAGGTATTACTTATTGCTCAAATGTATGTTGTGGTGTGAGTTTAAAAAATATAAGTATTTTAAAGGAATTGAAGCCCGAGCTTGAAATAGCTGTGTTATACCGAGATTTTCAGATGGCTAAAAAAGAGTTCGAAGAATATTATCGTGATAGAAGAAAGGAGAGTATGTTTCTAAGATATGACTTAGAAGGACAGCCAGAGATCGTGAAAATAAACGAAAAACCTGAAAAATATCAGGTATCCATATTTGAGACAAATTTACAAGATCAACTTCAATTTGAAACGGATTTGGTTGTATTATCAACTCCAATGATCCCTCCAGAAAACCTACAGGAGCTTGCGAAAATGTTAAAAGTCCCATTGGATAAAAACGGATTCTTTTTAGAAGCACATGTTAAATTAAGACCTTTGGATTTTGCTACAGAAGGTATCTTTCTAAGTGGATGTGCACAATGGCCAAAAAATATTCAAGATTCAATATCTCAAGCAAATGGGGCAGCAGGTCGCGCTAATCGAATTTTAAGTGCCAAAACAATTAAAACTTCAGGACTTATAGCGGAAGTAAATCAAGAGAGATGTATTGGTTGTGGGAAATGTGAATCCGTTTGCCCATATAATGCGATTGAGCTAATCGAAGAAGAAATAGAATTTGAAGATTGTACAATAATTACAAAAAAATCTTATGTAAATTCTGCTCTCTGTAAAGGATGTGGTACGTGTGGAGCCCAATGTCCAAACTCAACAATTGTTATAAAACACTTTAGTTTTGAACAAATCAATGCCATGATTAGAGCACTTTCAATTAATAACTAAATTAAGATAATAATAAAACTAGGACCATTGGTCCAATAGAGATTTTTTGATTTGGTTGATATTATAACAAAATATCTATTTTAATTTAAATCATATAAGTAAAAATAAAAACTCAAATTAGCGTTCTACTTATCGAGTGTAAAACAAAAAAATAATAAATATCTATTATTTTCAAAATTAAGTGTTTGAAATACTATATTTTTACTTAATTGCAAAATTAGGTATCCACTCGAGCGATCTATCTGGTGCCCGGACAGTTTCTAGTAGAAAAAATTAGTGGAATTAAAAGAAAGAGAAGTAAAAAAATTGAATTATAAACAAAAATTATTTAGAAATAATTATGGGCCTAAAAATTTTTGAAGATTTAATAAAGGAAGTTCATGATAAAGGAATTTGTCAAGAATGTGGGGGATGTGTAAGTTTTTGTAGTTCGGCTAAATATAATGTTATAGGATATAAGGAACCTAATACTCCTCCTGTATACATTCATAAAGATCAATGTCTTGAGTGCGGAATTTGTTATATGATTTGCCCACAAACTCATATATTGGATGAAGAACTCAACAAAACATACAAATTTACTAATTATAACTCCATGCCAATTGGTAATTACGATGAAATCTATTCGTGCCAAGCAACCGATAAGGATTTTCTAGAACACGGTACTGATGGAGGAGTTGTAAACTCAATACTCAATTTTATGCTAGAGAAAAAACTGATTGACGGAGCAATAGTATCTAAAACTGAGTCCGCTTTTTCAAGAGAAGCGTCTTATGCTACGAGTAAGGCCGATTTGTTACGAAGTTCAGGAACAAAATTAGATATTTCACCTCAGTTGGATGCGGTTCATGAGATTTCTACTTACACTCATTCAATTCCAGGATTGAATCTGTACAAATTCAAGAAATTAGCAGTAATTGGCACTCCTTGTCAATTCGAATCAATAAGGTGTATGCAGGAATTAGGAGTAACTCCCTCTGAGAATATTGAAATCTGTCTTGGATTGTTTTGTTATGAAAATTTTATATTTGGAAAATCGCAGATAGAGGAGTTTGAGAAGGATTTCAACATTAAATTTTCTGATATAAAAAAAATTAATATTAAAGAAGATGTTATTTTTAAAATAAAAGATGATGGAAATGGGGAAAAAATAATCCATATTCCATTTAATCAACTGAAGAATTATATGCGTCCACCTTGTAACGCTTGTGATGATTTCACTAATCTTTACGCAGACATTTCATTTGGGGGATTAGGTTCGGCTGATAAGTTTACTACTGTTATTACTCGAACTGAAAAAGGAAAAAAACTGTTCTCCCAAGTTCTCGATACTGGAATTATTAAGTGCGCAAATTTAGATTCAAGTAAGAAAAAAGCCATGATTAAGTTGATTACACAATTTTCTCATTCAAAAATAAAAAGAAAAGAAGAATTTATGAAGAATTTATAGTAGAGAGGATTTAATTATAACAGAATCAAAAAAAGGTTTCAAAAAAGAAGAGGTCTTAGATGACACCTCAAAATATCTTGATAAAATTTACAACCCTGATTTAAGAAGTATCTTAAGGAGATGTTATCAATGTGGTCGTTGCAGTGGAGTTTGTCAATTAAGCAAAGTCCAGACTTACACACCTAGCAGAATTATTCAACTCATCATAGAAGGTTTTGAAGAAAAAGTACTAGAGAGCCAGACCTTATGGGATTGTTTAACCTGCAATCAATGCTTAAAAGATTGTCCAGAAAACATTAACTTTGCTGAATTAGTAAGGATGGCTCGATATAAAATGAGACAATCAGCGAAAAAGAATGTTGATGAGTTGATAGCACATAAGGGAGTTTACACAACGATCACTGAAATCATGAGCCAACCTTATATTAATCCAGATCGCTCGCTCGAGTGGATACCTAAAAACATAAAAATTGCTGATAAAGGCAAAGTTTTATATTATGTTGGCTGTATTCCTTATTTTAATTACGAATTTGACAAAATAGATTCTATAGCGTTAAGTACGTTACAGATATTAAGTAAAATCGAAAAAGAACCACTAGTCATATTCAAAGAAGAAATCTGCTGTGGTCATGATGTCTACTGGGGGCAGGGAAAATTAGAAATTTTTATCGAATTGGCAAAGAAAAACATCAAAATGTTCGAGAAAGCAGGCGTCTCAACTATTGTTACTGCCTGTGCCGAATGTTACACAACTTTCAAAGTCGAATATCCAAAACTATTTGAAGATTTTAACCAAAAAATTGAAGTAAAACATATAATAGAGTATATTTACGAAATGTGGAAAGAAGGCAAAATTAAATTTGTAGGTAAGAATGAGTCTGAGGAGGGAATTTCGTTTACCTATCACGATCCATGTAGGTTAAGCAGATTTTTACCCAAAGACAACGCCATTACTGATAATACGCGCGAAATTTTTGAAGAATTCAAAAAATTAGGATATATTTTTAACGAAATGGAACATAATAAATCAAATTCCTTGTGTTGCGGTGTGAACTCATGGATGAATTGTAACGAAAAATCAAAAGCCCTTAGGTATAAAAGAATGCTTGAAGCTAAATCTGCAGGCAGTATTATGTTAACTTCTTGCCCGAAATGTAAAATTCACCTTTCGTGCTTACAAGATGATTACGAGGATATTTCTTCAATCGAGATATCAGATTTCTCAGAGTTTTTGGTAAATCACATTAAAGTTATAGATTCTAATAAGAATAGTGAGGTGGAAAAATAATGGAAGGAGCCGTATTGGTCATTGGAGCGGGTATTGCTGGCATGCAAACTTCCTTAGATTTAACGGAACTCGGGTTAAAAGTGTATCTCGTAGAAAAAACGCCTTCAATAGGTGGAAGGATGGCCCAGCTTGACAAAACTTTTCCAACAAACGATTGTAGTCTCTGTATCCTTGCGCCAAAAATGGTTGAGGTGTTTAGAAATCCAAACATCGAATTAATGACTTATCACGAAGTAACAGGCGTATCGGGAGAAGCGGGTAAATTTAATGTTACTGTGTTAAAGAAACCAAGGTATGTCGATGAGGATAAGTGTAAAGGGTGTGGAGATTGCGCAACAAAATGCCCCAAAATACAAGTACCTAACATATTTGACATGAATCTTGGTAAACGAAAGTCAGTGTATATTCCGTTTCCTCAAGCAGTCCCTCCGGTATATGTAATCGATCCAGAGCTGTGTTTAAAGTTAACCAAAGGAGTTTGTGGCGTTTGCGAAAAAGTATGCGAAGCAAAAGCAATTGACTTTGAGCAAAAACCGCAAGATATCAATATAAATGTTGGCGCTGTAGTAGTAGCTACTGGTTTCGATATGCCTGCGGATGAATTAACTCCGAGATGGGGGTATCGATTTCAAAATGTAGTAAGCGCCTTGGAATACGAAAGGATGTTGTGTGCATCGGGTCCATTTGGAGGTCATGTTCTAAGACTTAGCGATGAAGAAGAACCAGAAAAAATAGCGTTTATTCAATGTGCAGGATCCAGAGATTTACATGAAAATATTCCTTACTGTTCAAGCGTGTGCTGTATGTATACTGCGAAGGAAGCTATAATAACTGCCGAACACTCACAAAATGCAAAATGCTTTGTTTTTAGGCACGATATCAGGGCATATGGTAAAAACTTTTATGAATTTACCCAAAGAGCCCAAGAAGAATATGGTGTAAAATATTTTCAAACAAAAATAAGCACCGTCCAAGAAGATCCAGAAACCCACGATTTAATTATTCATTATGAGGATTTGAAAACTGGAAAGTTTAACGATTTTCGGGCAAATTTAGTTGTTTTAGCAACACCTCTGGTTCCCAAAAAAGACATAGGTGAATTAGCTACAATTCTGGATGTTGAGCTAGATAAATATGAATTCTTCAAAGAGAAGTCTTATTTCAATAAATCCTTATCCACAAGGGAAGGGGTTTTCTTATGTGGATTTTGTCAAGGTCCGAAGGACATTCCAGAAACTGTCGCTGACGCAAGTAGCGTAGCATCTCAGGTAGCTACTTTACTCAATTCCGCTAAATTTACCCAAGTAAGAGAAAAAGTATTTGATGTGGCAGAAAAAGAAGTTAAACCTTCTGATGAACCGAGAATAGGCGTGCTTGTTTGTCATTGTGGGATCAACATCGGTAAATATGTCGACGTTCCCAACGTTAAAGATTATATAAAATCGATACCAAATGTAGTTTACTGTGAAGATAATCTTTATTCATGTAGTTCTGATTCTCAAGAAATGATTAAAGATAAAATCAAGGAACATAACCTTAATAGATTTATCGTAGCATCTTGCACTCCAAGAACTCACGAACCTCTATTTCAAGAAACGTGTCAGGAAGCCGGACTAAATAAATATTTGTTCGAAATGGTAAACATTAGAGATCAATGTTCTTGGGTTCATATGACTGAAAAAGAAGCCGCTACTGACAAATCTATGGATTTAATCCGTATGGCAATAGCAAAATCCAGATTAATTAAACCTCAAAAAGAAGAGAAAATTGCAGTTATTCCTACAGCTTTAGTAATAGGAGGAGGTGTTTCAGGAATGACAGCGTCCTTAGAATTAGCTAATCAAGGGTTTAAAACTTATATCATAGAAAAAGAAAAGAAGCTGGGGGGAAATTTGAACAATTTAAACATACTTTATCCCATCCAAGAGGATGCTTCTATCTTTTTGAACGAAATTGTTGGTAAAGTTGAAAGCAATAACAACATTGAAGTTCATCTCGAGTCAACTATCAAAGATGTCTTGGGGTATATCGGAAATTACGACGTTTCTATTAATGACTCTAAGGATGAAGTATTAGAGCTAAAAACTGGAGCGATAATTGTTGCTACAGGCGGTCAAGAACTCAAGCCTAACGGATTATTTCAGTACGACGGTAAAAAAAAGCAAGTAATGACGCAACTCGAACTTGAGCAAAAATTACAAGATACGGATAAAGCGTGGCTTGAAAAATTAAAACGCGTTACTTTCATTTTATGCGCTGGCGCTAGACAGAAAGAAGGTATAACCTATTGTTCTAACATATGCTGTGGAACATCAATCAAAAACATTAATATCCTCAAAGAGCTGAACCCTAATCTCGAAATTGTCGTGTTATATAGAGACTTTCAAATGGCTAAAAAAGAATTTGAAGAATATTACCGTAATCGAAGAAAAGACGCAATGTTTTTACGATACGATTTAGACCAAATGCCAAAAGTAACTAAAATAGGTAAATCACCTGAAAAATATAAAGTAGAAGTATTTGATACTAACTTACAAGATAATCTGGATTTTGAAACCGATTTAATTGTCTTAGCTACACCTATGGTTCCTGCAGACAACCTAAAGGAATTAGCAATGATGCTCAAAGTACCTCTAGATAGAACAGGATTCTTTCTAGAAGCCCATGTAAAACTGAGACCTTTAGATTTTGCTACAGATGGAATATTCCTCTGTGGTGTAGCACAATGGCCTAAAAACATACAAGACTCTATATCACAAGCAAGTGGTGCTGCCGGTCGAGCAAGTAGATTCCTAAGCGCAGGAGAAATAACTACTTCTGGTTTGGTAGCAGAAGTCACTCAAAGCAAATGTATTGGTTGCGGAGATTGTGAAGAAGTCTGTCCTTATAAAGCAATTGAACTAGTAGAAACTACGAAAGAATTCGAGGATGTAACAATTATTGTAAAGAAATCATCAATAAACTCAGCTTTGTGTAAAGGATGCGGTACTTGTGCGGCAACTTGCCCTGTAGGAGCTATCTCAGTCAAGCACTACGACTTCGATCAAATTAACGCAATGATTGATTCATATCTTTTAGAAAAAATAAAAAACGGAGGAAGCACCTAATTATGACTGAAACTAAAAAAAAACTTAAGAAAACCAAAGATTTTGAACCAGATCTATTAGTTTTCTGTTGTAATTGGTGCAGTTATGCGGGAGCTGATTTAGCAGGAGTATCAAGGTTTCAATATCCTCCAAACATTAGAGTTATTCGCGTGATGTGCTCGGGAAGAATTGATCCTTCCTTTGTTCTAAAAGCTCTTAAGGATGGTGCAGACGGAGTGCTAATTAGTGGATGTCACATCGGTGACTGTCACTATATAACGGGCAATGAATATGCGAAAGAACGATTTGAAAAAATGCATAGAATTCTTATTAAACAACTTGGCATAAATGAAAATCGTGTGCGATTAGAATGGGTCTCTGCTTCTGAAGGAAAAAGGTTTTCAGAATTAATTACAGAATTCACAAACCAAATAAAAGAATTAGGTCCACTAAAAAATTAAAACTATTTGATTTCTATTTCTCTTATTTCTTTCTCTTTTCTTATTTATGGAAGTTTTTTTGCTAGCTTAGTTAATATTATCAAAGCAACTATTAAAATTAAAGAAATTACTAAAATTGCTCCATATACTAAGGAAATCCCTCCGGAATTAAAAAATGGTTCAAGCGTTATAGTAACGAAAGCAATTCCAATAAATTGCCCAGCTGTAGTTAAACCGGCTAGAGCTCCTCTTCTTTCTTGAGATAATGTTTGACTGTAGTACATGAGAGATGTGAACAATAATCCGCCTGCGAAGCCCATAAAAATCAAACCTGTAGTGGTTAAAACAAGCGCTTCAAAACTGTTATCACCGAAGATAACTAAAATGATATCGGCTATAATAAGTGAAATCAATGCAATAGACAGAGTAAGCCTAATTCCTCTCTTCTTAATCGTTATCCCCGCGAGATATGCAGATACGAAACCCATGATCCCATATAGTAATAGAACCACACCTGAAATACTCTCAGGAATTACATGAGTAAATGATCGCGAAGTCCAAATAATCGCTGCGATAGAAGTATGGGAAACCAAGAAAGCTGACAAAATCAATAGTAATACCACAGGTCTTCGAATTTCTATACCCAAATGTGAGAAAAATTCTCGGATTTCCATTTCTGAAGTATTTTTTGGTTGGCTTCTTTTTAGACTAAAGATTATTATGAATCCTACAACGGTAATAACTACAAAAATTATGTAAAGATATCTCCACCCTACTATTAATATTTGTCCAGCTAATAAAGGACCAATTCCAACTGCCAAATTAGCAACAGCACCAAGTAATCCAATTTTTTTAGAGATTTTAGGTCCCGGGGTTATATCTGTAATTAACGCTATTAAAACTGGATTTACAAAACCAAAACCAATTCCGCCTAATACATTAGCTAGAACAAAGATTATTAGGGAGAACGATAAAGAAGCTAGAATCATTCCTATCCCAAAGATTGACAGACCCAGTAAAATTACGGTGTATCTTCCCTTTACATCCGAAATTGCCCCTGAGAATAATTGTACGAAGGCAAATGGGAACATAAACGAAGGAATTGTTATTAACAACTCATTTGGTAAAACAGAAAATTCAGTGGACAACACTCTAAATAAGACAAGAATGACATTACCTGTTAGAGGACCTAGCGCAAAAAGTAAATAAATAATAAATTCCACTAATGACGACACCTTAACTAGTTCTTGCCTTTTTATATCATCTTGTTCAGCTTTCATAATGAGATTTACTTGTTTATTTTAGGAGTAATCTATAGTTAATTGATGAATTATATTTAATCTTTCTAGTTAAAGATATAAAAAAAAGGAAAAAATTTTTTAGATTTAAGATACAAAAACCGCAATTTGAGAGAAAAATGTGGTCACCATGATTACAAACAGAATAGCACCAGCTAGAATAAGATATATTCTTCGTGATTTTTCGTCAAATTTGTCATTTAAAGCAAAACTCAGAAATCCTACAACAATGAAAAATAGACCAACATTTACACCTATTCTAGCTATATTTCCAACGATGATTACTTGATATTCCATCCAATATCTGATTAAATTAGCCCTTTCAATCTTTACGATATAATCGTTATACCCGTATAATCCTTGCATATAGTTCATTTCGTTTTGTTGGATTTCTAATGATAGCCATATCGAAGCATTATCTGCGATTGATTTACTAATCATGAGTATAGTACCAAAAATGATTGCTACTAGTAATCCATAGATAAGGAATTTAGTAGCTTTTTCTTTATCCATTACTGGTAACATATCATACAAGCTTATTTTTCTTTCTTCTGTCCCCATTTTTAATCACCTCAGATAATTTGCTTTTAATATCGATACTAAAGCTAGCATAGCGTAAGCAACTAGAATGAGTGCTCCTACAACTAATAAAAGATTATTCAAAGTCTCTCCTGGGCCATCAACTTTTATTTTAATATCAAAATATACATCTCTTACTGAAGATGGACCTGAGTTAGTTCCATAAACTATAACGAAATAATCACCTGGCCAAGATATTAACGAATCTCCTACTCTATCTCCCATAAATTCGATATAGAAATAAATTCCACTACCCGGTAAGGATAATGATGTAGCATCGTCAGTACTTCCAGCAGGCGTTGTCCCCCATCCAAATTCAGAATAAACAAACCATAAACCAGAAATTCCACCTGGTGTGCTATTCAAACTATAGGCTTGATCGTAAATACTCTTAGCAATAATTTTTATGGTAATACTTGTATTCGGGTAAAATTCTGAAATCTCTACTATGAGTTTTTGATCTTTACTTAAAGTCACTGGTTGAGCGAATGCTTTCGTAAGACCTGAATTACTATCTTCATATATATGTTCAGTTTTCTTGTCATAAATTGTGACTTTGTCTAATAATAATCCCAATACTGGACCAAGTATTAAACATGCTATACTTAAACCTATAATGATGTAAGCGGTTTTTTTTTTCAAAAGACGACTCATTTTTACCATGTTTACACCTTTAAAGTTTTTATTTGTTTTAATTAGATGTTATTGAGTTTAAATTAGGTAAATCCGAAATAAAAATATGTCTTCAATTTTTATTAACGGATGAATTATTTGAATTTTTAGAAAACTCGAAAAAAATGCGATACAAATAAAATTTATGATGAATTCTTAATCGTAATTAATTTTACTAAGTGTAAGTTGAGAATTAGGTATGAAAGCAGATGAGTCGTATTCTGATTATATGTTTAATTTCGTAGATACAATTTGTAAGAAGTTTGGACCAAGATATTCTTGTAGCGAAGCTGAAAGGAACGCAAATATTTGGATAAAGAAAGAACTTGACCAATTTTGCGACGAAACTTTCATCGACGAGTTTGAAACGCGACCAGCGATGTATCCTCAAGGCTTTACTAAGGTAGCTGGACTTTTGGGTGGGATATCTCCTTTATTTATACCGTTAATATTTCCTTTTCCGATAATTTCTTTAATCCTTGTAATTCTTGGTGTAGTAGTGCTCTATAGCGAGTTATTCTTGATGAAAGGATGGATTGGATTTCTATTTAAAACTAAAAAATCTAGTAATGTATTCGGAATAATAAAACCTACAGAGGAAGTTAAATTCCGCATTATTTTCGAAGGACATACTGATAGTGCAAAAGAAATGAATATTGCGAGTTATAAGCTCCGAGCGCGCCAAATAATAGGAAGAGTAGGACTTTACTTCTTATTTCACACCATTATTTTTTCGCTATGGAAATTTATCGCTCAATTAGTTTCGGGACCTTCTATCGTAATATTGAATTGGGGAGTAGTTTCTATAACGGTTTTAGATCTTATTTATTTTATTCCGCTCGTTATAATTTATCCCTTTTTCATCTTACTTTTAAAAGGCTTCTTGGGAAAAACCGTCGTTTTAGGAGCAAACGATAACTTATCCGCCACTGCCGTTGCTGTAGCAATAGGAAAGCACTTGAGCGAAAATAGACCGAAGAATGTTGAAGTATGGATTGGATCACAAGGAAGCGAAGAAGTAGGTGATAGAGGGGCTGAAGCGTTCGTTGAGAAATATGGGAAATTAGGTATTCTTGATAATTCTTATACCGTGGTGTTAGAATGTTGTGGAGCAGCAGGAGATATGTTCTTAATTGAAAAAGATATGCACCGAGCAGTTTATGATACAGAAATCAATAGTATGCTATTAAAAGCCCATACGGAAACAAAAATTGGAAACCCTGACTTATTAAACATACGAACTGGAAGTCTTAAAATTGGAGCGTGTGACGCTTGCCGATATATTCACGAAGGATTCAAAGCAGCAGCTTTAATGGGCATGGAACATACAAAAAACAAAGCAGTTAACTGGCATTCTGTTAAGGATGCTCCAGAAAACATTAATAAAAAGATTTTACGTGATTTTCTTAATGTTTCACTTAAGTTTGTTGATTTAGTAGACAATAAATACAATTAAAAAAAAAGAAAAAACGAAAAATTAAATTCTAAATTGTTATTTTAATCCTAATTCTCCTAATTTTACTTGGGTTGCTTCGATTTTTTCAGGCGTAAGTTTATACAATTTCCAAAAGACTAAAGCACCAATAAAGATAAATATAGCCGGGATTAAGCCTAAGTGTATTTGGATTCCTACTGCTGCTGATGCTGGCTGGATACTTGGATCTCCACCTTCAATAAATCCCGTTAAAGTATGGACGATAGCAAAAGTTAATGTTTGAGCTACTATTCCTATACGAGCAAAAAACTGCGAAAATCCACTATATACTCCCTCTTCACGTTTTCCTGTAATTACAACAGATTCATCAATTACATCTGACATGACAGGGAAGATCATAACCCAAAAACCTCCTAGAAAGAGACCCCATATAAACATGACAGCAACAACGCCCCAATAATTTGTTAAGAAAAGCAATGGTAAAGTAGTTATTCCTAAACCTACTGCAGATGTTAACATTACTTTCTTGTTATTGTTTGTTTTATTGGAATATTTAACCCAAAATGGTGTAGCAACAATTACTCCTACAAGAAAGGCGGCAAATATTAATGTAGCCATTAGATTAACTGTTATGCCAGGAACTGGATCTAACACAAACGAAACTTCGTAGTTTATAGAATTTTGCATCGTAACAATCTGGGATTGATACATTGTATATATTACCATATATACTAGGAAGGATTTTTGCTTTAATGCTATAACTAAAGACTTAAAAAAGGAATCTCTTTCTGGATTTTTAGCGTAAGTTTCCAGATATTTTCCTACAAGTTCTTTATCTTCTCGAAAACCAGGGATTGCCAAAAGCATTGCAAGCAAGCATATTAAAGCAACTATTACTCCTTGTGTAATAAATGATTGCAAAACTACATCTGGAGCTGCCTCCCCAGGATATTTAAATATTAAAGGAGGTACTAATGCTCCTAATGCTACTCCAATTACACCGATTGGGATATAGATCCCACTAGCGATTCTTCGTTCTTTATTGGATCTATATTTCTCAGGAAACAGTGCCATAAAATTTACAAAAAAGAGTGAATGAAAAGTATCAAATAATGCCATTGTAAAAAGCATCCATGCAAACAAAATCCAAGCACCAGATACGGGATCGGTCACAGGTGGCATAAAAACAATAATGTAACTGGCACATAAAGGTATTCCTCCCATTAACAACCAAGGAAATCGCCTACCACTTTTTTGTGTAAACTTAAATGGGCGGTTAGTTAAGTATCCAATAAGGGGATCGTTGACCATATTATATAAGGCAAACAGAAATGTTCCTAAAAAGATGACCCATACTTCTAGGCCAACAACAGCTTCGTAATAAAAGAACACTGTGGCCGTAAATGCCATATTTATGAACTCTCTTGCCAAACTACCCGAACCATAAGAGGCCATATTCAATTTGCTATGACGAACTTCTAACTCATTTTCTCCCATTGTTATAACCAATTTCTTTATATTTTTTAATTTAAAATAAGATGTAATTTAATTATTAGATTCTAATGTTTATATAATTTTTAGTTTTTTAACGATAGTTAATATACTCATACGAGTTAATTCATAATCAAGCTTTTTCTTCATCGTTACAGTTCAATAAGGATTTATTTTTGCATGTTTCAGTCACTAAAAATAAAGCTTTTAATTAACTTCACAAATTGTAATAAATATGGCAACTAAACCAAATATTGTTTTGTTTATAACTCACGATCAAGGACAATTTTTAGGATGTTACGATACACCTGCAACTCCAAATTCTTTACAAACACCTAATCTGGATAAGCTTGCTAAAGAAGGAATACGATTTACGAATTATTTTTGTACAGCACCACAATGTTCACCAAGCCGAGGAAGTATACAAACGTCACTTTATCCGCATCAAAATGGTTTGATGGGTTTGGTTAATCGCGGTTGGTCTCTACCCTCCAGCAACAAAACTATTCCTATGTACCTCAGAGAGTCTGGTTATTCAACCCATTTAATTGGTTTACAACACGAAGCTAGGGATGTCAACACATTAGGATATGACTCTTTTAGCAAAAGAATGAAAGATTACAAATATGATACGGATAGAATGTTTAGTGAATACGAAAGTTTCCTAGAAAATCATAGAAATGATGAAAAGCCCTTTTATCTCAATATCGGTACAATAGAAATACACAGACCTTTTATTATATGGAGCCAAGCTAACGATAATTACTCGGTAAAAGTCCCTCCATTTCTACCCGACAACGATAAGGTTCGTAAAGATCTTAGTTTGTTTTATGGAATTATCAACCCTGTGGATGAAGCAATAGGAAAAATTATTGAAGTTTTAGAAAGGACTGGTTTAAGAGAGAAAACCCTTTTTATATATACTACCGATCATGGAAGCCCGTTTCCAAGAGCTAAGTGTACGCTATATGATCCTGGTATAAAAACTCTACTC
>JAHQWJ010000132.1 GCA_029856125.1 Promethearchaeia archaeon
TGATATAAATAATAAAGTTCTTCAAATTGCGAAAAACCGCGAGATTCCTTCAGATAAGGTAATTTTTGTTCAAGATGATGTTTATTCATTAAATAAAATTCAGAATAATTTTTCTGCAGGTTTTGCTAGTTTTTGGTGGTCTCATGTATTAAAATCCAAACTAAAAGGATTTCTTGCCTTATTTCAATCAAAACTTCAATCAGATGCTCTTGTTGTTTTTATTGATAATCGACGTGTGAAGGGAAGCTCTACCCCAATAAGTCGAATTGATAATGATGGAAATACTTATCAGATAAGGAAATTAGAAGACGGTCGAGAATATGAAATATTGAAAAATTTTCCTACTAAGAAAGAAATTCGCGAAACTATCGGAAATAAAGTTAAAAATCTTAAGATTAAATTTTTGACATATTTTTGGATTGTATCATATAATCTTGAATAATATGTTTCATTAACGGACTTATTTGACATAAAAAACCTCACATAAAAACAAATTTTTAATTTACAAAAAAATAGTTATATTTGATTTTGGGAAAAATTTTTTAAAATTACGGTTATAACCCAATTTTTATAAAAAAAAAAATTTAAACTATTATTAAGATTATTATAAGTAATTTTGAATAAAGCTACAAAATAATGGAGACTAAAATTGTCTGATAAAAATGAATTTGACTTAGTAATTATTGGTGGTGGACCTGCGGGATTAACCGCTGCAATTTATGGGGGACGAATGGGTTTAACGACTGCTCTTTATGAAGGTACAGGGTTTGGAGGCCTAGCTGGGACAGCTCCAAAAATTGAAAATTATCCCGGATTTGAGAGTATCCACGGTCTTGAATTAACGGAAAAAATGAGGGAACAAGCGGGTAAATGGGGAGCTACCTTTTTTTATGAAAAAGTATCAGCAATTAATCCAAAGGAAATGACTGTAACTACATCTGCAGGTGATATAAAAGCGAAAGCTATCATAATTGCTACTGGTTCGAAACACCTAACACTTGGATTGCCCAATGAATTTGATTTAATAGGTAATGGAATATCTTATTGTGCTACTTGCGATGGGCCTTTATTTCGAGATCAAGTAGTTGCTACAGTTGGTGGTAGTAATGCTGCTGGTCTAGAAGTAATTTATCTTTCAGGTGTAGCAGAAAAAGTTTATCTTATTCATAGACGGCACTGTATGCGAGCAGAAGCATGTATTGCAGATGAGGTTGATTCATTACCCAATGTTGTACCAATGTATAATTCTATTATTGAAGAAGCTATACCTAAAGACAACAGATTAGGAGAACTAAAAATTAAAAATATTGAAACTGGCGAAATAACTAATATAAATGTAAATGCTCTATTTATTGCTATAGGAGTTGAGCCACAGACCGAAATAGCAAAAAAAGTTGGCATAGAAATTGATGATGATAAATTTATTAAAGTCAATAAGAAACAAGAAACCAATTTTCCGGGGATATATGCAGCAGGAGATGTAACCGGTGGAATACGACAGGTAACCACAGCAGTTGGTGAAGCAACAACAGCAGCGATGAATGCATATCTATTTATTAAAAAAGGATGGTATGGAGAAGGAGCGAGTTAATAAACAAAATAAGGCTTTTTCTAAAATATATCCGAATATTAAATGTCATCTAGATATTACACCGTATTATGTAATATCACGATGTCATTTCTTTTATAATGGTAGACTATAAGGTTTCAGACTTTATCGATGATTTTCTAATTTCAAAAGAAGTAGAAGAGGGATGTGCGCCATCAACTATTAAAGCGTATCGATACGATCTTGAAAAGCTTATTAGTCTTGTTGGTGATTTGAGTCTTGAGTCGCCAATGCTTAGGCAACGGATTAGGCTCTTTTTAAAACATCTTAAAGATTTAAATTATTCAAAAAAAGGGATCAGCAGAAAAATCGCCTCTTTGAGGTCTTACTTTAAGTTTTTAACTTTAAATGAATTTATTACTAAAAATCCAATGGCAACGATTAAATCTCCTAAAATTAAGATAGAGGAGAGTTTACCAAAATTTCTTAATGTTGAAGATATTGAGCTAATTTTTAACAAGTTGAAGGATAAAAAACTATTTTACTCCAGGAAGAGCCAGAGGTATTATTTAATTGTAAGATTACTTTATTCTACTATGGCTCGTGTCAGTGAGTTGTGCGACATCCAAATCAAAGATATTGATTTTAACAAAGGGTACATAAGATTAAAAGGAAAAGGAAGTAAAGAGAGGATTGTTCCGGTTGATTATCATACTTTAGAACTTTTCACAGAGTATCTAGAAAATCGAATATCTTATAGCTCCGAAGACTATCTTTTAGTCAATACGCGATTCCAAAAATTAAATCCCAGAGTAATCCAGGCAGATGTTAAAACGATTAAAGAGAAGTGCGGTTTCCCAGATTCAAAAATTATAACGCCTCATATTTTCAGACACACGGGCGCTACTCACCTAAGGCGTTCTGGAATGGATATCAGTGAATTGCAGGATATACTCGGGCATAGCTCTCCAAATACTACAAGAATCTATGCAAAGAACGATATTACTAAACTAAGACAGTCTTACTCGGAAATGCATCCTTTAAACAAGAGCGATTTAAATCTATAATTGTAAGTTTAAAATTAATTACTTATATATCATTATAGAGGATACTTCTAATAATCCTCTAGAAAAAGTCAAAAGTATAAGAAAGTTTAAACTTAATTTGTTATATAATTACTTATATATCACGAAAATTATAAATAAAAGTCGGTTAATCATGGACGAGGAAGAATTTAGAAAGCATTTCATGACAAAATCAGTGTTTAATCAAGCTAACTCACTTGACATGAGCTATGTTCCCGAAAAACTATATTGTCGCAACGAGGCAATTAATAACCTTATCTATAACTTTAGACGGATTCTTGAAGAAGAAGAACAACCGTCCGTAAACTGTTTAATTTTAGGTAAAGGTGGAATTGGAAAAACTTGTACGACAAGATATTTTGGTAGAAACTTTAAAACAATAGCGCTAGAAAAGGATGTAGATGTTTTTATTGAGTACTACAACTGCATAAATTTCCGCTCCAAAAGCAAAATAATTCGCGAATTGTTAGCAAAGTACACTCATGGAAGTGGACGGGGATTCTCGGACGACGAAGCTTTGAAGCTTATTTTAAAGCAATTAATCCGAGAAAAAGGATACATGCTACTAATAATAGACGAAGTCCATTTATTAAGATCTGACGAAATTTTAGCATTTTTAGATATTGCTGAAACCTATGGACACCAAAACGCAAAACTCTCAATAATTTTAATCTCCAGAAATAAAGATTGGATGACAGTAGAAACTGAACGGATTTTAAGTAGATTAAACGAGAAAATTAAACTTAAGCCTTATGATTACGAAGAATCAAAACAAATTTTGGAATATAGAAGCGAGCTTGCCTTTAAAGAATACGTAATTGACGACGATATTCTAAATATGGTTAGTCAGATCGTTGCAGATCACGAAAATATGCGTCACGGAATAGAAATCTTGAGAAAGAGTGGATTATATGCCGACCGGGAAAATTTAGATAGCGTAAGTGCTGACATAATTAGAGCTGCATCTAATGACGTTTACCCCACATTTAGAGGAGAGATCGTAGACCAGTTAAACGATCAAGAACTATTTGCTCTCTTTGGAATTGCGCGATCATTGATAAATAAAGACGAGCCATTTACTCTAGTTGATGACGCTTTTGAAGAGTATCAGATCATAAGCGAGACATACTCAGTAGAACCACATGTGAAAATGAGTTTTCGAAAATATATCCGGACACTTAACCAATTAAAAATTATCGCATCTAAAACAGTCAGAATCGAAGAAGCAGAAAGAGGTAGACACCTCGAAATTACACTATTAGATATACCCGCCTTGAAATTGGAAGAGTTTTTAATCGAGATTTTTAACAAGAAATTTAGCTAATAACTTTTTTAACTTCTTTTTAACAAATTTATACTTAAAAGTCAATTTTAGTTATGGGCATAAGAAGATATTAAACAAGTAATTAATTCCATATCTTAAGGGATATTTTTAACCGTTTTAGTTTGTTTTAGTTTAATTCTCACATGGTAAAAAAGAAAATTTTATTAAGGGAGCTTCAGGCACCGTTGGTAAAGAAGTCTTTAAAGAATTGTTAAGCCGGACTAATAAATACGAAGTTAGCTTATTTTTGCGAGGGTCTCCTAAGAACAAAAAGCTTATCAAACCTTATCCTAGTATTAAATGATAAGAAAAATCCGATGTTTTGAGAAGAATTTAAACTAAACTAAAAGGATGACACACTGGTTAATATAACTTGTATTTAATCAGTAATTTTTTTTTTCATCCTTACTTTTACTATACCAATCGAGCCATTCTTTTCGACGGTTTTTTGCTTTTGTTACTTCATCTGCGTCCGATCCGCGTTCATCCCGTATGTTACTCCAATAGTGATCTAATTCGTAGCGAGATAACGACAATCCGCACGAACCACATACCATAAGACGATTGTCGGGATTGTATTTCATTTTACCGGCGCATTCAGGGCAACGAGCCATAATTTTTTCTTAAATATTATAATTTTTCTTATCTCTAATTATTGTAGAATTATACACAATTAAAATAATTTCTGCTTGGTAAATAAACTCTAAATTTATTTCTAATGATGTATTACCTAATATTATTTTACAATTAACTCAATAACTATTTTTAATGAGAAATATGAAATCAGACGTGCATTATTTTACAGCAAGAACCTTTAACCATAAGGAAAGTTTAAGCAGATTTAAGGGACCTTCGGCTCTGGAAAAAATTGGATTTAATAATAAAGTCCAGAAAGGAGATAATGTGGTAATAAAGACACACTTTGGTGCTTTAGAAAATGTAAGATATCTGCGACCGAGTTACATTAGATTTTTATGTGATTACATAAAAAGTTTAGGAGCAGTACCATCTGTAGCAGAATCTTGTGGATGGGGTGCTCCAGAGGAATTTACGGGCATTCATACCGAATATAGTGGTCGTGCTGCTGAAGTAGAATATTTAGAAACTGCTAAAATCCATGGTTTTACAGAAGAAACCATGGGAGCGAAACTGCTAATGCTTGATGGACACGTTGGTACAGATATAATAAAACAAACTGTTAATGGCAAACGATTTAATGAGGTTTTAGTTGCGGGGAGGCTTAAGGAATTTGATCATATGATCTTAGCGACCCACTTTAAAGGTCATGGGGGTTCCGGTTTTGGTGGATCCATCAAAAATCTTGGTATTGGTTGTGTTAGTAAAGGTGGTAAAGTTCAAGCACATATGGGAAAAAAATTCGAATTTAATTTTGAAGCACCGATTTCTGACTACGAAAATTGCTTGAAAATCTGCCCGACAAATGCACTAAGGGAGGGGCCAGACGGAAAATTAATCCGAGATGAAGAAAAATGTAGATATTGCTACATGTGTAAATCAGTTTGCAAAAACAATGTTATAGATACTGGATCATCAACTCGAGAAGAATTCATTACACAAATGGTTGATAATGCCGCGGGAGTAGTAGAATATTTCGGTAAAGATAAAATATTTTATATTAATTACGTGATAGATGTCACATGGCAATGTGACTGCACAGGCGGGTCAGATGTACCATTTGTAAGCGATATTGGTATTTTATCCTCGTTAGATCCAGTAGCTGTAGATCAATCAGCTGTGGATTTAATACACTTATCAAAGATGAATCCTCACTCAATTTTAGGGAACATGGGTAATTTTTCTAAAGAAAATTCTTACGATTGGTTATCTTATATACCCCGATTTGACCCCGAAACAGGTAAACTTGACTTAAATCCCGATGGAAAGGAATCTAGGTATTGGGAAATACAATTAAAAGTGGCTGAAGAACTAGGACTTGGCACACGAGATTACAATTTAATCGAAGTGAAAGCAGAAAGTAAGAAATAGAATCTATTTCCTTTTTATTTTTAATGTGTATTTGAGATATTTATCCTCTAATCTTAATAATCACCAAAAAACACTTTTTTGTAAATCCAGTTAATTTATATTATGGAAATAATTAAATTTACTCATTACCTTAAAAGGTTTTATGATGAAGCCACTTTTAACTTTAGATGAAGTAAGAGATGCCTTGATTGGAAGGTATTTTACATTTCAAACTCCTTATGGAATGCGCTTGCTCACATATGCAGATTACACGGCCTCTGGGAGATCACTCAAATTTATTGAAAAGTATTTAATAAAGATTCAAAGGGAATATGCCAATACTCATACTGAAGACGATGTAACTGGTCGCCATATGACTAACCTTCTACATCAAGCAGAAAAATTAATAAAAAAAGCTTTTAATGCCGAATCTAACTGTAGAATTATCGCAATCGGTACAGGTGCGACAGGCGCTATAACCAAATTCCAAGAGATCATAGGTATCCGATTACCACCGGCAACAAAAAAATTATTACAGCAGTTAATGGATAAATCTTCAGAAGAAAAGGTTTTAGATCCAGCTCTAAGAAAAATCTATGATAAAGAGATCAACCGATTAAAGCCTGTCGTTTTTATTGGTCCTTACGAACATCATTCTAACGACATTATGTGGCGGGAAGCTATTGCGGAAGTAGTAGCTATACAACTCAATCCTGAAGGATACATTGATTTAGAAGATTTAGAAAACCAAGTTTCAGACCCGATATATAACGATAGGTTAAAAATAGGCTCTTTTTCAGCAGCATCAAACATCACAGGAATTAAAACACCCGTCTACCAAATTGCTCGTATTATGCATAGATATGGAGGGTTAGCATGTTTTGATTACGCTGCGAGTGCTCCATATGTAAAAATCAATATGAATAAAGACTCTGAAACCTTTTTAGATGCAATTTTTATATCACCTCATAAATTCGTGGGAGGGCCAGGATCATCGGGAATTTTAGTATTCAACGAAAGAATTTACGATCTTGCTCTCCCACCAACCACTGCTGGAGGAGGAACTGTTGATTTTGTAAGCGAAACTATAATCGATTATTCAAACGACATAGAAGTTAGGGAAAGAGCGGGTACTCCCGGAGTATTGCAAACCATTAAAGCAGCTTTAGCCATAGATTTAAAAGATGCTCTTGGAATTGACACTATAGCTTCTAAAGAAAAAGAATACATAAATAGTGCTTTGGAGAGATTATCGAAGCATCCAAATATCGAAATTCTAGGTCCTCACGAACGAAAAAACCGTTTAGCTATTGTTTCATTTACGATAAAACATGGAGATAAAAAGTTACACCCTAAATTTATTACTAAACTTCTTAACGATTTATTTGGAATTCAAAGTCGAGCCGGTTGTATGTGTGCAGGACCCTATGGGCACTGCTTACTTCAAATAAGCGAAGAAAAATCACAACAATACAGCAAATTTAGTCAACAAGGAAATTTTAGTTTCAAACCTGGTTGGTGTCGCGTTAATTTCCATTATTTATTTTCAGAAGTAGAATTTCAATTCGTTTGCCAGTCGATAGAATTTATAGCAGATTATGGGTATCTCTTTTTAAAGGATTATTCTTTAAACATTAATACCGGAGAATGGGTCCACATTAATTTCAAAGACACTTACTTATTCAATAAGCCAGATATTAAGACGGTATTATCAACAAATTTACAAAACTGTTTTGATGAAGAAACTATTGATCAGAAAAAAGAATTCGCTAAATGTCTAAAGTACGCTAAGGATTTAGTTCTTAATATTGGACAGGAAGAAGGATATCTTCAATTTGAGGATTCTGAGGTCGAAAAACTAAGATGGTTTAATTTTTCCCATACATCTGAAGATTGAGAAGAATAATCGGATTGCAAAAATATTAAAGAATTAAGGAAAAAAAAATTAAGAGGATACATTCAAATTATTAAACGCCATATAAGGATAGAGAGTATTTTCAATAAATTCTCGTTCTTTAGAAATATATACGCAATTTTTCACCATTTCAAGAACGTTACCACTAACATTTCCAAGTTTAATTGGATTTTTGAGCTCACCATTTTTAATGTAATAGCCATTTCTTATTTCGGCTCCAAAATTACCCGAGACATCATCTGGATTTAACCAAGAAAACTTGTCGATGTAATAACCTTCCTTAATATCCGATATCATATCATCAAAAGATATGTCTCCCGGGAGAATCTTAAAATTGCTTATCCAATTAACAACCGTGCCGCTTTCTGCCCTTTTTGCGTTTCCCGTTGATTGTTTCTCTTCTAACATTGCGTACTTTTGATCATATAATCTATTCTGAAAAACACCATTCTTTATAACTTCTGTTAACTGATGAGGATTTCCTTCGGAATCCCATGAATTAGAACTCAGACCACCTTCTAACAATCCATCATCAATAATAGTGATGTTTTCGCTTGCTACTACATCCCCTAAGTTGAAACGTGAAATTTTTTCAGCATGAGCTTTACCAAGTGCGTGAGTTCCAATGACGGGATTTATAGCTTGTTGTAAAACGCTTGGAGAAAAAATTACAAGGGCATTATCAGAAGGTTTAGGTTCTACTGCTCTAAGCGTATCCTTAGCTCGCCTAGCCCAACTTGACACTCTCTCGTTTAAACTTAGGTGCTCTCTTTCTTTGTAATACCCTGCATCCCAGAACTCCGATAATTTACCATTTTCTTGCGCCTTTAAAGAAAATTCCATAAAAAAGTAAGTCTTTCTCGCGTCTAACTTTAAATCATTGCTGTTTCTCAAAAAACGATGATTGCTATGTATCCTAAATCGCAAGAATGTAGGTACTACATCTTTTTGTTGATTCACTTCAGAGATGAGAACTTCTGCTAATTCTTTCTTGATCGTTAGAGGATCGCTTAATATTCTTTTATCGGCCGTATTGATAGGGGAAATATTTACTTTTAAAGGAAAATCGTACTTAGAACTTGAATTAATTTTTGATAGTTGAACACATGTATCGATGTTTTTCTCGATTTGGCTAGACTCAAGTGAATTCCCTTTAACTACGCCTATACCAGTTTTATTTTCCTTTTGAGTAAGAATTCTTAGAAAATATTCAAAATCACTTATCTCGCGCTCATTCTCAGTCTTATCCTTTAAAAAAATAGATTCAAAAATACGCTTCTCGACAAAGAATATCTCAAATTCTTGGATATTTTTCGATTTTAAAACAGCTTCGATTCTATCTAACTTTTCAACTGACACTTCTTCATTCACCCCGGACTCACCAATACATTTTTAGCTCTAATATAACTACCCCCTGATGTAACGGGAACCATATCTTCGCTACCTTTTCCACACGTCCCTCCATCAAGTTTCAAGGTATCCTTACTGACAGCATCGATATTTTTAAGCATCTCAAGAACGTCTCCACTTAAAGCAGTTGCTTTAAGAATTTTTGTTCGCTCTCCGTTTTCAATAAGGTAACCCTTTTTTGATGTGCATTGCATGCCTCCACCAAGTGGATCCTCCATTCCAAAATATCCATGAACTAACATTACTCCTTCTTTAATTTCTGAAATCATTTCCTCTAGTTCGTAATCTCCAGAACCAAAATATGTATTAGACATTCTGACATTGACAGGATGAGCAAAACTTTCTCGTCTGCCGTTTCCTTGTGGTGTAGCATCAAGTTCTGATGCTGTTCTTCGATCGTATATAAAATTTTTTAATATCCCATTTTCAACTAAAATGTTGTGCCCAGCTATTATTCCTTCGTCGTCGAAAAAGTATGAACCTAATTTCTTTTCTAGAGAAGGAGTATCATAGATTGAACATATCTCAGACGCAACTTGTTTATTAAGGTGTTGTTTCAAATAACTACGATCTCTAAGTATTTGATCGGCTTCTAAACCATGCCCAAAACTCTCATGAGCAATCAATCCAGTCATTTTTGGGTCTAAAATAATAGTTTTCCTTCCTGCAGGTGGTAATTCAGCTTTTAACATCTCAAGCGAATTCTTAACGACTTGGTCTAAAACTGCGTTATCGATTGAATCGAAAATCTCAAATCCGATTTCTCCTGATTTAATGAAATAATCGTAATCTACTACGGATCCTTCTTTAGCGATAGGTATAACGAAAACACGAGTCCTTGGAATTACTTGCCTTAATTTGCACCCTTCGTTATTGACGAATATACGCTCAATTAAAAGCTCTAAATACTTCACTTGAACATTGATAATTCTATCGTCCGAATTTTTGAGGTATGTATAGATTTCCCTTACTTTTTCAATCTTTTCATCAATAGGGACCTTAATAGGATCGATCTTAGGTTTAATTTCTTTGTTTAGACTCCAACCATCGAATTCAGCAATAAGGTTTCCTTTGTTAGATACTTTCGGTATTTTTGTTTTAATATTATTCAAATCTCCATTCGCTTCAATTGCAACTTCTTTCCACGAACCTAAAAAACTGCGAGCGACAATGCCCGATTTTTTTGTATTCACTGAAAAATTCTCAGCGGAAGGTGTTTTTGCAATAATTGTTGATGAAATGGAATCATATAAGATGTCAAAGTATTGATCGCTTCGATTATAATGGTTAGTTATCTCTTCAAAATCAGAAAAAATTTCATCGTGTGATTTGTTACTCATAAAAACCACTTTTTTTCAAATTTAAGGTAGAATTAAGATATTTTTATTTAAATATAATTAATGTAAAGTAATATAACTAGAAATAAATAAGTTTAGAAGTTTTGTTCTTTTAATTTAAAAGGATCTACTTAATAAAATCCTCGATCTGCTCCCTCTTTTTACACAGATTCTATATCTCGAGATATCTTATCATCTGTTGTTTTTTCTAAGTACTCTGAATTTTCTTCTATGTTTGTTAATCTTCTTTCTAGTATGCTCATTGTCTCGATTATGTTATTAATTGTAGTTTGAATTTGCTTTACGCCATTCTGAAGTTCACCTATTTGATTTAAGATGAAAGAATTGACATCAGATTTTTTGACTGGCTCAACCAACCAAGAAAAGAGATTATGTAAAAACTTCTGATTGTCTAGGGTATTAATACCGATATTATCATCGCTACAAAAAATGTCTATATCGCCTAAAGCAATTACCTTTCCCTGCCCGAATTTAGCATAAGCTGCTATGACATGCTGTTGCTCCTTATCTTTTTCCCATTCTTCTGATGAATTGTTGTAGATTTCTGACCAATTATTCAATTTATTGGTTTCGAGGAGAGCTCTAGCTCCCTTTTTTAAGTATAAAGAGCAGGTTCCACCAATTACTACTTCTCTTAATCCATTTAAAAAGTCAGTTTCTGGAAATTCGTGAATGTGTAAGATGCTTGAACAATTTTGGTTTTTAGGGTTTTGTTCTTTTATGAGATTCTTCTCAAATAAAAAACCAAAATGATTAGTAATATCATTAAGATTTGTTTTTTGAAGGTAATCAGCTCCATACTCGCTAACAAGCAGTAAACTCCCTCCTAATCTAACGAAATTAACGATTTCTTTAATCTCGATGTTTGAGAAATAATCGTCAATTGGATTACCTAATACTAGTACGTCTACATTTTCTAATACTTTTTTGGTTAAATCCTTATTTTCGTTTTTTTCAACCTTAAAATTTAGATTATGGAGAAGTTTTAAAAAGTCGGTATAATCTTTGTCGAGCGTCAGCATTTCGTTATGAACAAGATCGAATAGAATTATTCTTCTCTGCATTTTTACTATAAAAAGATAAAAATACGGCTTTAAATATTATTCTAAAAATAAATCATTTCAGAAAAATTTTATAAACTTTAAAGAATAATCCTTTTTGGATTATGTTTTTGATTGTAAAATCTAATAATAATCCCCGACTAAATTTTTAAAATGAGTATGGTTAAGAAAATTAATGGATTGTGAATAATGAATAATAATTTTAATACAATTGCTGTTTGTGGTCTATCTTGGGGAGACGAAGGTAAAGGAAAGATAACAGATTACTTAGCTCAAAAATCAGATATTGTTGTACGATATAACGGCGGAAATAATGCGGGACACACTATAATTGCGAATGGAATCAAATATAAATTTAAGTTAATTCCATCGGGAGCTCCACTGGAAAAAGAGGTTGTAATTGGAAATGGATGTGTTATTGATCCTAAAGTTCTACTTGATGAAATAGATAATTTAAATAAGCTTAACAAAAAAGTCGACCTCAAATTAAGTTCTACTGCCCATGTTATATTTCCCTTTCACATCGCTCTCGACGGGTTAGAAGAAAAGACAAAAGGAGAATACAGTGCCGGAACTACAAAAAGAGGAATAGGACCTACATATTCGGATAAAGCAGGTAGGTGGGGAATTAGAGTATTCGATCTAATCCATCCTGAAATTTTAAAGCCGAAACTGGAAAAAATATTTAGAATCAGAAAAAATTTAATAAATGTCTACGATCCTAATTGGGATTATGATTTTGAAGCGATGTATGAAGAATACATAACTTTCGGTGAGAAATTGAAACCTTATGTTACAGATACGGCTTATTATTTGAATAAAGCTATCGACTCAGGTAAAAAGGTTGTATTCGAAGGAGCTCAAGGTAATCTACTTTGTATAGATCATGGTATGTATCCTTTCGGTACGTCTTCAAATCCTAATGCATTAGGGATCAGCGCTGGAACAGGCGTACCTCCAAGGAAAATTGGAAAGATTGTAGGGATAATTAAAGCATACACCTCAAGGGTAGGTGAAGGAAAGTTTCCTACAGAATTATTCGATACTACGGCGGAGATTATAAGGGAACAAGGTCACGAATACGGAACTGTTACTGGACGTCCAAGAAGAGTTGGTTGGATAGATTTATTCAATATTAAGTACGGTATAATGATCAATGGGGTAGATAATGTAATAATTACATTACTGGATGCACTCCATGGAATAAATCCAATAAAAATGTGCACAGGATATGAATTAAACGGAAAAAAGCTTGAAAGTTGGCCAATCCAACACGAAATAATAAAAAAATGCCTTCCAATCTATAGAGAATTTAAAGGTTGGGAGAAATTATCCAGCGATGAATGGACTGAAATTGCTAATCAAGGATACGATTCGATACCTGAAACAATGAAAATTTATCTTGATGCAATTAAAGACGAACTTAATATTGATATTGCTATGATTTCTATTGGACCAAAGCGAAATGATACAATTGTTCTAAAACAATTGTTTTAGTTTTACAACATTTATTTTTTTACTTTTTTTTAAAATCATTAAAGATAAGTTTTACATCATAACTATTATACTGCAAACATATGTGAAGACATAAGCTTTTTTATAGAGCGAACAATAAATAGAATATAAAAATAATAATTATTTCTTAGTTAGAAATTCATGAATTTGGTATGTGAATAAAATGAAATTGTTAAAAGAAAAGAAAAATGAACTATATGAGGTTAACAAGGAATTCTTAGCCGAGACATTAAATGCCTCTGCTCTCTTACATGAAGCGCTCTCAACTTTTACAAATGACAAATTAAAAAAGGAATCCTTAAAAGGAGTCATTCAAGCAGAAAAGAAGTGTGATGAACTAAAAGATAAATTTACTCAAGTTCTTTTCAGGGATAAAAGAGCCCTTCCTTTTTTAGTTGAAGACAGGTATAAAATTCTGATGATGATCGATGCCGTAAACGATAAAATGGAGTTTTTTTCAAGATTTCTTGAAGTGTATCCTTTCAAGCTATATAAGGAAATCAAAGACGAATTCAAAAAATTATATAGCGCATGCAGTCAAGCTGTCGAAGAGCTAGTGAATTGTGCTGTATTAATTGAGACTGATTTTGATGGTGCTTACAAGAAAACCTTTGAAATTGAAGAGAGAAAGAGAGAAGCTCGAACGGCTAAGTTTAACTTACTCGGAAAATTATACAGAATGACAGACGATCCTACTAAAGTATACTTAACTTCAAAACTAGTAACCTATATGTATGATATTGTATCTTGGGCTGAAGAAACGTCAGATTATCTGAGAGGATTAATTATAAAATATCCAAGTAAATAGAGAGGGATGGATGGGTAAAATGGCGTTAGAATACATCTTAATCATATTTTTAATAATATCAATAATCATTAGCTTTGGAATTGGCGCTAACGATGAAACGATGTCCCCGCTTTATGGATCACGAATTCTTAATATGAAACAAATTCTCATCTTAGCAGCGATTTTTGCGATCGCTGGAGCATTATTATTAGGGGAAGGGGTTTCTAAATCAGTAGGTGACAAAATCCTTTTATTAGATTATGAAGCTAGTGGTATGAACCAGAATGCTGTTGTTATGACCATTTTGATTTCAACTGCCATTGTGCTAATATTATCTAGTGCTTTTGGGCTTCCAATTTCGTCAACTCATGCTACAATAGGAGGAATTATGGGACTTGGGATGTTATTAGGAGGTGTAGATGGTGTAAATTGGAGTACGATACTAGAAATGAGTATTTGGTGGTTAGCATCTCCGATAGTAGGCTATACAGTAACTTATGGTGTTGTGAAGCTACTTAATAAACGCAAGCTCAAGACATTAAAAGGATTCCAAGACTTTGAAAGATCAGAGAACAAATATTCCTACATAATCTTAATTATAATATGTATTACAGCCTTCGCTAGAGCAGGAAATGATTGTTCTAACGCAGTGGGAATAGTTGTTGGAGTTGGAGACGAGATCAATCTAACCTTATTATTGATCATGACTGGTTTTGGTTTAGCAGCTGGTGTGACGGTTTTGGGAAGAATCGTTATTAAAAATTTGGGTCACATGACAGAACTCCGTCCGAGTACGGCATTTGCCGTGCAAGTACCCACGGCAGCTGTGATGCTTATTGGGACCATTCAGAAAATCCCTCTTTCAGGTTCTCATTTGCTTGTAGCATCATTAGTAGGACTTTCAAAAGCAAGTAAAACACCAATGAAAAAGGGATTATGGAAAATCATCGCAATTTGGTTATTGACTTTTCCAATTGCAGCAATTCTTTCAATAATTCTATACTTTCCAATTAATCTTCTAATTTAATTTATTTTTCTGAAGTGAATCTCAATAAAATTTATCAAACCTCAAGATCTTCAATTAGAAATTCCAAATAAGTATCGAAACTATTCGAGTTTCGGTCCGTACTTTATTCCCCTATTTGGTAGAATGTACTTCGGGAGAATTAAGAACATTATTACAACAATTGCAGGATTTAATAGAGATTTTTCTCGAGTGCTTGATATCGGTGGTGGATTGGGACTGTTTTCAATGAATTTCAAGTTAAATTTTCCTATGAGCAAAGTAATCATTTTAGATAAATCTAAGCATGAAGGAATAAAAGAAATTCTAACAAAATTTCCTACTTTAAAAATAACTGATTACATACAAGAAGATATTCAGAATAAAACGCCCTTTGAAGATAGTAGTTTAGACCTAATCTTTGCGCTTGATATTTTGGAACATGTAGAAAATCCGTCAATAGCTATTGACGAAATCCTACGAATTCTAAAAGAAGATGGTATTTTGTTTATATCTGTTCCTACCGAGAGCGTCCTGCTAAAATTAGTTAGAAGACTTATAGGAACTATTAAAAATATACAAGTCAACCCACATTGGTTAGGAATGGTTAGTTCTGAAAAGGAGTTTTTTAAAATACTACAACAAAAAAATATTAAGATAATTCTTAAGAGAAAGTATCCGTTTCAATTTCTGCCTAGGTTATTCTCTTACGATTTGTTTTATCTAATTAAAAAGTTATAGGGGTAATTGTTCAAATCTAGCTTGGAAAAAACGCAAGTATTTAGGTTCATGCACCATCTTCAATCCGGGTATGGTTTCTCGTTTTCCATAGAGATGAATAATAGAATTTGCTGTATATTCCATGTGAGTATTGGTGTAAACTCGTCGAGGAATAGTAAGGCGTACTAACTCTAACTTAGGAAAAATATTTTCACCCGTTTCTGAATCTCTCCCTTTCGAAATCGCTCCTCTTTCCATGCTTCTAACAGCAGAATCTTCGTATATGGCAGCAGATAAGGTTTGTGCAGGCCACTGATCTCTTGCAAGATGTGGTAAGAACTTTAACGCATTTAGAAAAACGGCGTGACCACCCGTTGGTTTCACAATAGGTACATTAGCTTCCATTAGAAGTTCTCCTAAGTATCGAACTTGGTTTACTCTATATTTCAAATATTCATATTGGGCACCTTCCCTTAAGCCCCGCGCCACAGCTTCCATATCTCGACCAGCCATTCCCCCATATGTATGCAATCCTTCGTAAACCACGACCATACTTCGTGTAGCTTCAAAAATATCTTTGTCATGCGTTGCAAGAAAACCACCAATATTTACTAAGCAGTCCTTCTTTGAGCTATAAATGCATCCATCAGAATAGCTCATCATTTCGTTTAATATTTTAACGATTGGAGTATTTTCGTATCCTTTCTCTCTTTCTCGAATAAAATACGCGTTTTCGCTTGAGCGAGTCGCATCGAAAATAATCTTCAATTTGTATTCGTTACAAAATTTTCTTAATTCTTTTAAAT
>JAHQWJ010000133.1 GCA_029856125.1 Promethearchaeia archaeon
TCTTAACAAAAGAAGTGTAATTATTAATCATTTTAGCTGTATTTTAATAAAATTTTTTAATTATTCTTCATAGAATGAATTTAATAACATAATATAATTTTAATTCTTATTAATTGTAAATAGTACTCTAAAAATTGATTTAATTATGGCCAATAAAAGACCGTGGCATTGTTACTCCTCGTGGAGTAGAAGACCATACCAGCATAAACGCAGTGCTAACCATAGGAGAGAATATGCGAGAGGAGGCGCTCAGAGTAAAATAGTTCGCTTCTGGGGAGGAAGTAAAGAAGTTCCATGGGAGGATTGGGAGCTTGTAATTTCTTTAAAGGTAGATAGGCAAATCCAAATCTCTTCAAATACTCTGGAAGCAATCCGTATAACTATTAACAGTCCTTTACAGAATAAAATAGGACGATCAAATTATCGGTTTAGAGTAAGACCCAAACCCTTTCAAAAATATCGAGAGAACAGGATGTTGGCCTTTGCGGGAGCTGATCGAGTTCAGAGCGGTATGAGACGCTCATTTGGGAGATCTACAGGGGTTTGCGCTCGAGTAAGAGCAGGAGCTGTTGTCGCCGATGTTGGTACGAGTTTAAAGTATATAGATGTCGTAAGAAATCGATTAAGAATAGCTTCAATGAAAATCTCGAGTCCATGTAGTATTGTTATTACTAAATACAAAACTCCTGAGTTATTCAAACAATCTGGTTTACCTCTTTACGACGATAAAAAGCGACGCGAACTTCCAATGTTCGAGTTTGCTGCCGCTTAAATCACTGCTATTTTTGCTTTTCTCTTTTTTAATTTTCTCTACTAGTTTCGTAAAACATTTTCTAACAAGTAAATCAATTAAATAATATTACCTTAAACTACAAGTAGGTGGTAGTATATTACAAAATTAAGAGTTGGTTTAATTGGTGCTGGTGCTTTTGGGAGAATTCATTTAATGGGATATGCCAAAAATCCAGATTGTGAATTAGTAGCAATCGCCTCCAGAACCGCCGAACATGCGAAGACTGCAGCTGAGAAGTTTTTTGTTCCAAAAGTTTATGTCGGTGATAATACCTGGGAAAAAATGGTTGATGAGCAAGATTTAGATATCATTAGTATTTGTACTCCTAATTACTTACACGCCCCGATAGTTCTTAAAGCAATTGAAAAGAATTGCCACATTTTATGTGAGAAACCTATCGCAATTTCAAGGGAAGAATTAACACATATCGAATCGGAACTAGCCTCTAAGAACTTAATTTTCTTTACTTCATTCTCAAAGCGATATAATCCAATTTTTAAGCTAATAAAGAATGTTATAGAAGAAGATATTCTTGGAAAAATTACTTCAATTAGATATCTTTTCAGCCATTACGGACCCTATAAATCTTGGAATGCTCGTTCTGTTGAAAAGTGGTTTATTGATTCTAAAAAAGCAGGAGGGGGAGTATTATTGGATCTAGGGGTCCATTGCATTGATATTTTACGACATTTATTCGGAGAATACGACAAAGTTAACGGAATAAATTATAACACCTCTTGTATAAATATGGAGGACGAAGATAATTGTAATGTCCTTTTTCGATTTAAGAACGATATATTAGGACTTATTAATGTATCTTGGTGCAACGAACCTTCAGAAACTTTAGATATCTTTGGAACAAAGGGTTTTATAAAAGTAGATATAAGCGGAAGGAGTCCTCTTTCATTTGGTCCAAAAAGTTTGAAAAGAAACAAAAAAATTAAAGATCTATTAGAATTTAAACCTACTGACGAATCTAATCAAAACAAGTTAATTGATCACTTTATCAATTGTATTCAAACTAAAAAACAAGAAAGTCCTAACTTCGATGACGGAAAAAAGGCAGTAGAATTTGTAATAGAAGCGTATTCTTTCAAGATATAACGCTAAAATTTAAAAAATAAACATCAAATTTTTAACGATCTAATCTCTCCTATCTATAATTAGAAATATTCTGTCAAGATAGATAAACATTGAAAGATTTACAACCGTTTTTCAATCCAAAAAGCGTCTTAATAGTAGGAGTTTCAAGGCAAGCACTCTCATTCAGT
>JAHQWJ010000135.1 GCA_029856125.1 Promethearchaeia archaeon
CCTTCAATTTTACTCAGTCTATTATAGGAATAATCGCGTCTTTCTTTAAGTTTTCTAACCATATCAATGGTATGGCTACTTGAAGTTTTTAAAATGTCAATTGCTGCGAATTGGGCAATGGAACTAACAGAGAGCCTAGCACGAGCCATTTTAGCGATACCGTTTTTTATTTCCTCCAGTTTGTTTTCTGGATCGTGATAGTATAGGTATCCAAGCCTCCATCCAGTTACTAAGTGAGTTTTTGAGAACCCATTTAATCCGATTATCGGAACATCTTTAGCTAACGACGCAGGACTTACATATGGTTTTTCATAGGTAATCTGATCGTAAATCTCATCTGATAAAATTGGTAGGTTATACTCCCCGGCAAGATCGATTATCTCTTTGATTTTTTTTTCTCCGTATAAGACACCCGTTGGATTATTAGGAGAACATATTAGTATCGCTTGAGTTTTCGGAGTAATTTTTTTTCTTAAATCTTCAATATTGGGCTCCCAATCTTGTTGTTCATCAAGCTCATATTCAACTGGCTTACCATCATAAAACTTAGCATAATTGATATAAAGGGGATAAGACGGTCCCGGCATGAGTAATTCCTTACTGTTTTCGATCATACTCGAAATAATAAAATTTATTCCCTCTGTAACACCTGATGTTACAACGATCTCGTCAGTACTAACATTGAGATTTTGTCCCTTCAAGAGTTTACTTATTTCTTCTCTTAATTCAATTACTCCTAATGAATTTGCGTAATAATTCTTGCCTTTACGACTATAGACCGTTAATGCATCCGAAATAAATCTTGGAGTCTTAAAATCGTAGGCAACTGGGTCACCTATGTTTAAATGATACACTGTTTTACCCGTTTTAGCAACTTCTTGAGCTACTGCTGCGATCTCTCGAATCGCATATTCTACACCTTTTACTCTATTAGTGAGCATATTAATTATCCGTTATATTTCGAATTATAATTAATCTAATACAATTAAGTTTATAGAAAGAAAAATTAAATAGCTTATCTTTCTGTAGAATGAGGGTTGTAGAAATAAAAAAAGTTAAAACTGAAATTCCCTATTACGTAATTTTGATACCAAATGCCCTCTTGAGAGTAGCTGGATTCCAAATTGTGAACTATAGTCGCGCGAGAAATCTGTGGCGATGTTACATATCATAATTCCACCTTCTATTTCTGGTATATCAACACAAGCTTTGTGAAGTTGCCGTAGTTGTGTTATAGAGATTTCTCTTTTCCAATCCCGAACAAAAACACCATATTTCCCAAGCTTACCGTTATTTATAACAGCGTTAAATGTCCATGTTTTTCCAGATTCACCCTTTAATTTTTTAGGGCCGTTAATGAACTCATATTTCTCAGAAAAGACCTTCTCAGTTAACTCTGTTAACGACTTATCTCCTAATGTCATAAAATCACTTATTCTTTTATATAAATATATTTTGTAAGTAATATATAAGTGTTATTTAGATAGATTTAGAAACTAATCTTAAAAATAAGTAATACGCAGATAACATCATCAGAATATGAGCAAATTTGAAGATTGTTTAACTTCATACGATGCCGACAAAAATCTATAATCGCACAATTCAGGTATTACGAATTAAACATTTTATAATTGAGTAATTTATATAGAGGGTAATGGCCCTCTACATCCGGACCTTCCATTTTTATGTATGTATAAAGATATGACTGCAAAAAATCAACGAGTTTATAGGCAATCTCATTGCAAATCTCGCCACAATTAATAAAATTATCAACGAGAAAATGACACGAGCTATTATGTTTAACACAGAATTTTTTCATTTGTAAAGATAATCCTTCTGCAGAAAGAAGATCTAAATGATCCCATTGATCTTTAAATCCTCCTAAATTTTTAGGAGCAATATTTCTGAGTTCTTTATGTAATAAGCCTGTGTTTTTGCTTAAAATCCCATTAACTAAATATCCTAATCGCTTTGAAATTCCTTTTGATTCCTTTTTCGCTTCAACTTGACATAAAAAGACGTACTGTTTCAAGAGTTTTTCTGCTTTTTTTGCCTTAGGATAATCGATTATTTCCCACCCTGATATCTTTTTACAACTAATTTCATTCTTGCTTGGATTTGAAAAATCAGTAGGATATATCCAACATTGAGGTGGTTTAATCCCCGAATCGTGAACTGAACATCCATTTAAAACTTCATCGAATAAAAAACATTTACCTGTGTCTTCGTTAAACCTCAATTGAAAAGAGAAAATATTACTTCTAGTAAAATCAGACTTTTCAGCATATCCTCTTTTAATATATTCTTCCGCCAGAACCTTTGGTACATCAATCTTAATAGAACAGCATTCACCTTTGCAAATTGAAGGATCAGTACAATTAGGACCTTGTATTGCCGACTTCATTAAATTATTAAACTCTTCGATAATTTGCCAAAAGTAGCTATTTTTCTGACCTATCAAGATTGAAAAACCTTTGTTTGTACAACGAGATTAATGTGTAGAAAGAATTTTCTGGGAAGTAGTTTTATTTTTTCTTGATTTTTTTAATTTCTTCTTTTATATTTTTTTGAAGGATCTTAACGTCCCGCATTTGTTTACCAATTACATCTATTTCTCTCTTTAATGGAGTAGTTTCTGATAGCTTTCCTTTCTCTAACTCCTTTCTAATCGAATTATATGCCTTTATCCGATTTATATTATTTATGAAATATTCGGTCGCATCAGCCCTGTTTGTTTTTATTCTTTGTAGAGTATCTAAAATTATTTTAATATTGTCAATAGAAGTCGTCCAATCGCTTAAATTTTCGTTCTCTCTTAAAGAATCAATTGTTTGATCGATAAATTCTAAAGCAATTAAAAATACATTTTCAGGGTTAATTTCATGGGTCTGACTTTTTGAAAAAGGTTCTAATCTTACTTCATCTAAAATATCAGAACTATAGTTAATCAAAACATCTTCGGCAGAGAATTGATGTTCATTTTCTGGACTGATTTCAGTGATTTCTGTCACTAGTTTAAGTTCGTCCAACTCAATTTTAGTCATCAAGGGAGTGAAACGTACTTGAAGGTGCTTTTTTCCATAAAATTCGTTTCCTATCCGCATTATTTGAGTGTAGTTTTGTATAAAATTTTCACCAATGGGGGCGAACAAAACCCCATCTGAAGAATCAAGCTGAAGTAACAATGGAATAATTCTTTCCTGCTTTATAGCACCTGTTACAAGAATTTTTTGCCAAGGTGTTAAGTCAGGTAGACCGTTTAATGGATTATCTACAATTACCTTCACTTTATCTTGAAGACCATTTCTCTCTAAATTATCTTGCGTAATCTTGGCAATCTCTTGATTTGCTTCTAATATTACGATTTTCCCTTTGGGGGCTAATCTATTTGCAAGTGCGGCAATGTACCCGCTTTTAGCCCCTAAGATAAGAAGATCGTCATCTTCTTCTAATAATAACTGTTGTAGCATAATTGAAATCATGTGCGGAGCAGATATAGTTCTAAGCGTTTCAGGGTTCTTTTTATTCAAGTAAAATAATATTGGAGCATCGTTATAAATTTTAAAATGGGAATGTAATTCGTTAGGTATAAATTTCTTTAGAGGGACGTCTAAGAAGGCTTTAACCAATCGGATATCTCTCAAGTACCCATTATAAATTAGGGTAAATAGTAGCTGAATCTTTGACCTAAATAATTTGCGACTCTCCATGTAAACAACAGATAATGATAATATTTATAGCTATTATATCTTTTTATATTAAAATATTAAATCATCGTAATGATGACACTACTTTAGGTTTTTACTTTTATGTTTGTTTTGGATGCATCAAATATTAAGAAAGCTAGGATAACAATATTTTTAATAACTTTCAATACACTCCTCTACCTTTTCTTCTCTTTTGGAAATTTAGACGATCTATTTTATATATTAGTCCAAATCAACAGTAAAGTGGTATATGATTTAGAACTATGGCGTTTATTAACATCAATGTTCTTGCACGGAGATGCGCTTCACCTTTTCTCAAATATGGTTTCTCTATTAATTTTTGGATCGTATATCGAACTCAGTTTTTCAAAGTATAAATTTGTCTTAATATACTTCATTTCAGGATTTTTAGGAAGTTTATTTACTTTATTTCTTTTACCGCTAAACACGGTTAGTTTAGGAGCCTCTGGCGCAATTTTCGGGTTAATAGGGGCTGCTCTATCGATATTAATAGTTGAAAGAAACAATCCATTAATTATTTTAGGATTAATCTACGTTTTTTACTTTGTTATCATGTCCTTTTCATCGGGAATCAATTACATTGCTCATATTTTCGGTTTATTAGGAGGTTTTGTAGTAGGTTATCTTCTTAGAAGAAATAAACGAAAGGAGCAATTATATTGAGCATACTATTTTTTTTTCCTTTTACTTTTTCTGGCTAACTCCATTGTAAAATCCTTTGGACAAATGGCATTTAATGGGCATGAATCACATTTAGGGTGAATAGGTAAACAAATTTCTTGTCCAAATCGCACAAATAAGCGATTCACCCTAATCCACTGGCTTTTTGGTATAATTTCTTTTAACCTTTTCTCAGTTTGCTCCGGTTTAGTTGTTTTAATCCATCCTAATCTGTTTGGAATCCTATGTACATGTGTATCAACCGGGATTGCAGGAATATTAAAAGCATATACCAACACACAATTCGCTGTTTTTGCGCCTACACCTGGTAAAGAAATTAACTCATTGAAATCAACTGGTACTTTTCCTAAATAATCTTCTGATATGATTCGAGAGACTTCTTTGATACGAGCAGCTTTAACCTTATAAAACCCTGATTTATGTACTAACTTCTCTAAGATTTCAATATTTGCGCTAGAAATATCCTGCGGAGTTTTATATCTGGAAAATAAATTCCTGGTAACTTCTTCAGTACTTGAATCTCTCGTTCTTGCAGAGAGAATTGTCGATATTAATATTTTAAAAGGGTCATTTCTTTTCTTTGCTAGTTGATCTAAATGCGCTTCTCCTTCAATAGATTTCTCTATCTCGTCGAGAATTTCTACATAATTCATGGTTTAGCTTGATTCGTTGATTTTTTCGAACACATAAAGTTTTCTTTTGACAATCTGATTTTTTTTAGCATCAAGGATTGCTCTAACATGCGCTTGTTTAAATTGAAGTTTTCTATTTGATTTGTTTACGATTCTATTTAAATCTAGCATTGGTATTAGTTTGAAATTGTAAAAATTAGCCATTTCTTCTACATTTAATTGTACGTCTCCTCCGTCAATAGTGCTAATAACCGGTGTGATTATACTAATCCTACCCTTTGGAGCTAAAACTTTGAAACTTTCCCGAAAAGTAGCTTTAAATAAAGGATTTAATTTCGATTTAATCAAGTCAACAACTTCGGTGTAATATGGTTTTTGTTTGAAAAAAGGGCCCAACTCGGGTTCCGTACAAATCCCATCAAATCTTTCTTCATTGAAAACTGAAGATAGTTGATTTATGTCAACCTTTTTTATTCTCTCGTTTAACATATATGGTACTGATTCTTCGAGTTCGTTCAATAGCCAATTAACATTTCTTTCAGTGTTTTTAACTTTAGTTTCGTCAATATCCGTTCCAAAAACTTGAAAGTCTTCAATTAAAGCGAACATTACTATAGTCCCATTCCCAACGAAAGGATCCAGAATTGTTTTTCTCTCTCTCTGTTCAAATAAGTTTAAAAAGTTTAACAATATGAGAGCTAATTTGGGTGAAATAGCGCTTTTAAACTCTTTAAATGGTCTTTCCTCATCAATTTGTTTTTTGAAGTTAGGATCGTCACAAGTAAGCGTTCTTGCAACGTAACAACCTTCCTCTGTGAACCCGAATATAATTTCAGCTCGATCTCTATTGAACAATCCGTATTTAATAACATGATGAGGGAAAATAGGGTTTAAATTACCAGCATCAATATTTTCTTGAGGGTATTTATAATATAAAGATTTCTTAGCTCCATTTTCTTTTAATAGGACCATGATTTCTGTATTTAAAAACGGTAGGAAGTGTTTTAGGAGCACATCAGAGTAATAATTATCATCATAGAGATTAGGGTAAATTGAAACCGCAAAAAATAAACTTTCTCTTGCAATACTAGGAAAAACCTTTTTTAGAGATGAGTCGACAACTTTAAGAATCTCTTTCCTCTTTATATCGACTTGCCTATACTGTTCGATTTGTAATGGGAACGCACGCTGCACGGTTTGGATGTCAATAAAATTATATATCTCGGCGATCTTTTGGGTTCCGCCTAGCATATATTGAAGCTCCATTAGTTTATTAGCGTATAATCTATCATCATGTAAATCATCGAATTCTACAATGGCAATATTCGCTGAATAATCTGTAATTCGACCTTTAAACTGTGAATTTTTCAATACATTATCAATTTCAGCTAATGACAATTGCCAGTTTGACCCTAGAACAAATAAGAAGCGATTCATAGTCAATTAAAAATAGGTTGCTAGGTTTAAAAAGCAATCATGTTATTAGTAGTTTTAGTTAAGGAAGAATAAGTTAGTCCGCTCCTAATATATATTGAATTATTTTTATGATGTCAGCTTTACGAGCAGCAGAGGGTATGTTTATATTATTTTTCGAGCAATATTTTTTCAATTCCTTAACGGTTAAAGTATTTAAATCTTCAGGTAAGTCACCTATTAGATTAGTATTAACTCGAATTGTTTCTTCAATTTCTTCGCTTGAATGTTCAGTATCTCCAGTTATCGTACGTTCATATTTTTCACCTGAGATATTTTCAATTGCGCTTATGATAGAGTCCAGATCTTCTTTCTTTCTTTTTGGAAGCAGAGATAGAACCTCTTCCTCTTCTGGTTCTTTAATTTTTGTTTTTTTCACTTGTTTTCTTTGATACCTATCATGTTGTACGGTTTCCAACTCTTTCATTATAGTCTTATAATTATCTTTAAAATATTTTAAACTGACATTTATTACATCTGAGAGATTATTCCATCTTTTCTGTTTAACTATCGAATCTCCCCAATGGAATAAATCTCTCTGTATATCTATAGTGATTACTTTACCTTCATAACTAACATCTAAAGTAAGCCACCTAAGGATATTTGCTATTATAATGTCGTTATCAAAAGCTGAAAACCCGTATTCTCTTCCTAAAGAAGAGAAAATAGATAAAGTACCGAACGCTGCCACCTGCCCGTTATGATATTCTGAGGTTAATACCATTGGAACTTTAGGACAATCCTCTTCAACCCATTGCTTTCCATCGAATCGGTTTCTCCAGCAATTCAGGCCTCCTCTTACAATGACTTCGACTTTCACGTTTTTTTCTTCTTCCTTTGTCAGTTTAAGCGTTCCTAAAGAACAAGCACTTGATAAAACGATTTTTTTAATATTTTCTGTGATATAGTGCGGTTTAAAATTAAGTATCAAAGGTCTTTTCTGTAAATTAACATAATTTACTGAATCATTAATTTCATCATTAATAAATTCAAATCCGAAAAACTTGGTTAATTCGTTAATATTAGTTCTATTTGTGTGTTCTCCACCCCTCGAGCCGACGATTAGTAAGCTTCCACCCGTTCTAACGTATTCCTCTAAAACTTCTATTTCTCTCGGATCAAGATTAATATTTTTAGGAATGGACATTATAATCGCATTGTAGTTTTTAACTTTATCTAATGAATAAAATCCCGCTTCAATTTTCCCTAATTTGTAAGCAGAAGTGAAGAGGAACTGGGTGAAATCTGCATAGCTCGAAGCTTCTAAGGTAAGCATGTTGTTGTGGCTATAATCGAGACCGACTGTAATGTCATTTTTCATAATTAAATCATTCCAATTTATGTGTTTAAAAATATAATAATTTCTGCTTTTAAATATTTACAGCAAAATTATCTTTCGCAAAAGAAATAATAAAATCGTATAATATAGTGGTTTTATAAAAATAATATTTACTCGTAAATAAAAAAAAAAAGATTAGATTTTAATCTTAATATCATATCTAGCAAGTAGTAGCGCTATTCCTGCCTCTATAGCTATTGGTAAAACTCCAATTAAAAGCATAGTAATTAATGGATTAGCCACAAGAAAACTTCTATCAAGAAGACCTATAGCAACATCAAAAATAAACGCTAATATAAAGAGTAATAGCATATTTTTCCCCATTTCTGAGAGTACAGGAATCCTAAAGTTCATTTTTTCGAACCCATAGAAAACTGCAATTAAGAAGCCAGAGGCTGCGATCGCTAGGAATGCTAGAGATGTTGTTGCGTCGTGATGTTCTGCAGGTTGGATCCAGTCAAGACAGTAGAAGGCTATTATAAATATGGTTGCGACTGGTAAAATTCTTTTTTTAAATCCAACAATTGGATCTTCGGGTTCCATTTTGTACCATTGAGAAAAACAAGTCCCAGCAATAGCAATTGCAGCATGATTTAATGAGTTAAACGGAAATGGAATGGTTCCCACTCCTCCAAGCCCTTTATGCTCAAAAAGTGGAGTCGCGTAGAGTATCGCATGAACTATCAATATTCCGATGCAGACATATAACCTTTTATCTGGACTTTTAGGGATTAAGTACGCCAAGAGATAAGCAGCAAAAGTTCCAATCGCTAAATTTGCTAGGGTACCATACCATAACACTTCATCCCAAGGAATTCCGTCACCAAAAAGTAGTCCCCCAATTAATCCGTCATCTAAGAATGCTAGCCCATAGAGAACTGCTACACGGATAATACCATGTTTCCATGCAGCTCCAACGCCTTTCTTTTTCAATCTGCTGGTAAAAGCAATATATGCCACAAATCCTAAAATGAACATGAAAATTTGTTGGCCAATATCAATTATTGTTATTAAAGCTGGATACCCGTCATAATACTGGAATCCGTGATTTAAAAGGGGTGGTCCTATAGGAGCCTCTCCGGGAAAATTACCTGAGAGTGGCCAAGTTATCACTGAAATTATAAGGAATATAATTATAAGTCCGCGAAATTGGTCGAGCCATTCATAACGTTTATGCAATAGTTTTTTTCCTTCTCGTTCTACATCAATTTTTTCTTCAGCCATTTTTTCATCAACGCTTTTTATTTTTCAAATTCTGAAAGTAAATTTGGCATTTACTAGTTTTGATACTTCTAAATTTAAAAGTATCTCTTCCAAAAAAAAAGCAAACTTATTATAAGATTATAACGAAATAGAATTAATTTTACAAATTATTAAAAGAGTATCTTAAATATGAAGAAAAGAGAGTTAGTTTCGTTATTTTTCTTTTTGTCGTTAATCTTAATCATTATAATGGATAGTGCTTTGTTTCTACCTAATGAAGTATTAATTGCCGCTGATTTGGGAATATATTTTGAAACTCTAGGCATTATCATAGGTATATATACTATTGTAAATGGTATTTCAATTCTTATATTCGGATATTTAACCGATATGATAGAGAGAAAAAAGATTTTAATCCTTGCTGGAATACTGTGGTCATTAACGGCAATATTGCATATATTTGTGGAAGAACTCTGGCAGTTGTTCCTTGTTAGGATCGTAGCAGCAATTGCCGTAAGCGTAACTACTCCACTTGTAATTTCATATTTAGCAGACATAATTTCATCTGATTCACGCTCAAAATCTTTCGCATTTTGGGGATTGATAACAAGCATTGGAACCTTGGTAGCAGGAGTATTAGCATTAGCGTTTAACACTATTGATTTCGAGGCTATAGAATTACCTCTCCTTCAGAAAATCGACTTTATCGCCCTTAATTATCCTAATGTGTTATATACTTGGAAGCTTCCATATTTTTATCTTGGTATCATTGCTCTTATATTTACGATCCTTAATTATTTTATTACCATAGAGCCTAAAAGAGCTGCAAAAGAAAAACAATTAGAAGAAGTTTTTTCAGATGAGACTATGCGCTATTCCTACAAAATTAAATTTTCAGATTTAAAATATGTCTTCAAAAGGAAATCAAACTTCTTCCTGATGTTTAATTTTTTTGATGTTATCGCTTCAGGTTTAATATTAGCCTATATTTTCCCCTATATCCAGCTGGAAATTGGAGTAAGCGTCGTCGATATCAAGGTCATTATTCTGTTTCTGTTCATAATTGTCGTGGGGTTAATTGTGGGACAATTTTGGCTCGCACATTTGGGAGATAAAAAAGTTAAGCGTGGAGATCTTTCTGGTAGGGTGAAAGTAGCGGTTATTTGTTCGATTTTGAATTTACCATTCTTTTTATTTGGATTTGCAATGACACCTAATGTTTCAGACTCTACTTTTTTCTTTGGCACTTTATTGGTCAACGATATTGGATTTTGGGTTTTGTGGTTAGTGTATTGTTCATTTCTAGGGGTAGGTCTCGCTTTCACTATGGGAATTGGTCCTAATTGGTATAGTTCTCTTATTGACGTTAATTTCCCCGAGAATCGAGGGACTATGGTTGCGGTAGGATCCTTTATAGATTCCATCGGACGCGCCTTAGGGGCAGTTATAGGTGGTTTCGTAGTAACATTAACGGGAAGCTTTTCTGCGACAATTTTCTGGTCTTTTTTGATATTTGGGATATTTTCTACTTGCTTATGGATTCCACTTTTCTTTACTGCTAAAAAAGATTATTTAGATATAAACGAAGCCATGAAAAATAGAGCATCTTCGTTAACTAACATGCAACCCGAGGAATCCCGGTAATTAATTTAACAAATTGTTGCTGATATTTCATTCAAGTTCGATGGCGAGAAAGAATTTTAAAATCACTTTTTATAAACAGTTATATCCATTACAATATGGTATAAATGAGGACCATAACTTTTTACGAATCTCTTTGCTAACAGGTCGCATTTAAAATCACTTTTTTCTGCAATTACTTTAAACTCATTAAACGTATCTAAGTATTTTTCTTTATCAACTATACCCTCATAATGATATATCGTACCTTCAATTTTGGCCAATGTTAACGCTTCTTTTATGAAGTCTTTTGGAGCAGGAAATACCCCCATAATTACTCGATCTGCTTTAAGACCCGAATTGCTCAAAGTCATTACTTCAAGCTTACTATCGCCATAAATTGGAGTAATTATTTCCTCAAAATGATTGAGCTTAATATTCTCAGTTAAGTATTTATAAGAATTAGGGTTCAACTCTATACTAAAAATTTTTTTAGGTTTTGAATGTCTTGCTATGGGTAAGGAGAAATAACCTATACCTGCAAACATATCAACAATAACTTCACCTTCTTTTACTAAAGTAGCTAGAAATTTCCTTTCATTTAGATTTCCCATACTAAACATTATCTTTGTGAAATCAAATCTATAGATTACCCCATGTTCTTTATGTTTAGCAATGGGATTATCTATTCCAACAAGAAACTCTATTTTTTCTGGAGTTCTAAATTGTCCTTTTACTCGCCCTGAGTTTAAATAAATAGATTTCAATTTTGGTAATAAATCTAAGTATTTTTCAGCAATTAGAATTTTTTTTTCAAGTAATAGTGGTTTAAATTTTACTATTGCTACATCACCAATGGTTTGAAATCCTCGAGGAAGAGCAGACAATTCCTCGTCAGTTAGAATTCCTATAAGAGCGTCCTTAAGTTTATCTTTAAATCCCATTAATTATCAAAAATGTAAGTCTATGATTTTAACCTTAAACAAAATCAAGTTAAATTATTATGTTATAGTATATTACTTTTAAAAAATATTATACTAAAAAATTAGAGGATAAAAAATGACTAGTTTAAATGATCCAGAGTTTCTGGTTGACGAAAGCAAGGTTTGGTTTACTGGAGGTTATTGGCCTGAAGGTGTTCCTCACCAACTTAAGGATGTTGAAGGCGTTGAAATGCTCCCAATGTGGGAGGGTTTTATTAAATCTGCTGACGATTACGGAACCTGGGATAATGATATTTGTATTTTTGTATACGGTCCTTACATAGAAAGAGTAAATCTAAGAACTCTTTTCGAATACGGGAAGAGATTTGGTACATTTCTCTATGATACTTTAGGAATTAGAAAAGGAGATGTAGTAGCAATCGATCTTCCTAATTCTATAAATTTTGTTGTGGCGTATATGGGTTGTATGTATATCGGGGCAATCGCACAAGGTATTAATCCTACTTATAAGCCAATGGAACTATTGCACTCATTAACAATGACAAAAGCGAAGGTGTTAGTGCTAATGGACATGCTCTATATCGCCGGTCCAGCAACTATCCTACCAAAAACTGATGTGAAATATCTGATCCCCTCCAATTTTGTTGACTTTTTCACTGCCGATGAAGAAACTATCCAAAGTCTTGGAATTCCATCTGCTAAAGATAAAATTCCGAGCGGAACAGAAGATTATGAAATACACTGGATGAAGAACATAATAGAAAACACGGAACCAAAAGAAATTTCTGTCGAAATAGATATTTGGAAAGATCCCGCAGTTTATCTTATGACGGGAGGTACAACTGGACTCCCCAAAGTAGCAATGCTCAGTCACGCAAATCTTATCTCAAATTTACACATGATTAAACCTTGGACCAACCTCGAACCAGGAATGATCACAATTGGAAGCATTCCCTTTTTCCATAGTTTTGGGTTGACTTGCGTTATGAATGGGGCATTAACCTTAGGGTTACAAATGTTACTTTTTCCCAAGCCACCTGCAGACGATGTTTTATCAGAAACCATTAATAAATTGGATGCTCCTCAAGGAATTATGTACACCGGAGTAGAAATGTTGTTTAAGAGATTAACAGATTATGTTCATGAATTAGGAGTAGAAGAATATAAGAAGAAATATAGCTTTGCAGAGAAATTAAGATACGCTACGCAAGGTGCGGGACCACTCCATGATCATATCCGTGTACCTTTCGAAGAAATTTTCTGTCCGATTAGAGTTGGTTACGGCCTAACTGAAACGTCACCAGTAACTAGTATTGCTCCTTTCTGGGGACCTAATAAACCCGGTAAGCTAGGATTACCTGTTCCAGGGGTAGATTGGGCGATATTTGATTCAGCTGATTTTGACACGGGTCCAATTTGCGACGGTACTCCTGAGATGAATCATTTTGGTGTAGAACATACAGGAGAAATTTGTGTTGCAGGACCACATATAATGCTTGGATACTTAGGCGTACAAAGTGAACAAGAAGATAATCTTAAGATGTGGAATGGAAAGAGATGGTTGCTTACTGGGGACATAGGGTTTATGGACGAAAACGGTTTTTGCGAAATAAGAGATAGAAAGAAATCTTTAATCAAAGTCTCAGGACATTCCGTATTTCCAAAGGAAGTAGAAGATTTAATGGGGCATCACCCTATGATTGACGAAGTTGCTGTCGCGGGACTTCCAGATGAGGCTTCTGGTGAGAAAGTTAAAGCATGGGTTGTACTAAAAAAAGGATTCAAAGTCGGTAAAAATGTGGAAATTCAAGACATTAAGAATTGGTGCATGGAAAATATGGCAAAATGGAAAAGTCCAAGACTTATCGAGGTTGTTCGGAAACTTCCAGTAAGTATGACTGGAAAAGTTCAACGTAGGGAACTTCAAGAAAAAGATATCGCAAAAATGGAAAGTGGTAAAGAAATAAAAGGTTAATTTTTTTAATTTTTTTTTTAATTTTACGTGTTTAGGCGTTTATGCGTTTTCTTCATAATTTTATAAATGTTAGTGAATTCTTTAAAGAGTTTGTCGTAAACTTCCCTGTTTTCTGGATTTGGTGTAAATACATTGGAAAATTGAATTAAATCAGGAATTTGATCCCAAGTAAGGTACCCCAGTCCCACTGAAGCGATAAAAGCAGCTCCACGAGCGTTTGCTTGAATAGGATCTTTAACTTGTTTAATAGTCCTATTGAGGACATCGGCAAAAATTTGACACCAGACATTACTCGATCCACCTCCACCTATTATGTTAAGTTCGGGCATTACGACATCTTTTTTCGACATTCCCGGATTCGCTTTTATCTTACGCTTTTGAATAAATTTTTCAACATAAGTATGAAGCCACCTTACATTATAAGCAACACCCTCAAAAATTGCTCTAATTAAATGTTCACGTGACATTTCTAGCGATAGATTATAAAAACCACCACGAACCGCATGATCGTCAACTGGAGCTCTTTCTCCAATAAGCCAAGGGGTGAATATTAGATTATTAGACCCCGCAGGAACCTTTTCAACAATTTTATCGAATATTTTATACACATCTGGAACTTGTTCCTCTTTAAGTAATTCATCCTTATGATAAAGAATTTTATCCCTTAAAAATGAGAGAGCCCCACCAGCGATTTCTTGTTCGTTTACTAAGAAATACTTCCCTTTAATTGCTGCAGGAAAACTTCCAATGTTATGAAAAATATCTGTTTTCTTGTAAGGTATGTGACATAATACCCAATCAGAGGTTCCAATATAAATGTGACCTTCGTAATCCCTCACTGCTCCTGATCCTATTGTTGCTGCGTGGAGGTCGGGAGCACCTATAATTACTTTGGTTTCTTTGTTTAATCCAAGTTCGCTTGCTACTTCGTCTTTCAAAGGTCCTAAGATGTCTGTAGACCATCTTAAATCTGTTGGGAATTTACTTCGATCTACCTTAGCCCATTTCATTAATTTGTCATAATACTTAATATTGTTGATATCACGAATGTCTGTAATGAAATGCATTTGAATGGAGGCATACGAAGCTGCAAATTTGCCCGTTAATTTCATATTGATATAATCCTGAGGTTCCAAAAACATGAAGGTTGCGTCGTAAATGTCAGGTTTTTTATCTTTTAACCACAAAATGTGACCAAGAGGGTCCTTCCCTGATAAAGTAGGACCCCCACCAGTTACTTTAACGAATTTTAATATTTTACGTAATGAATATCCGCTTATTTGGATTAAACTTTTATGGAGTTTTTTCATATATGGAGCTCCTCGAGTGTCCATCCATATTATAGCATTCATTAAATGATTTCCATTTTTATCTAAAGCCACCGTTCCACTCCACTGACTTGAATTACAAACGCCCACTATATCGTCTACCGAAACTTTCCCGCTGTTAATAACTTGTTTTGCAGTCTTGAGTATGGCATTCCACCAGTCGTCAGGATCTTGTTCGACTCCGCCTCCCTTCTCTACGTGTAATGGTACTTCTTGAAAAGCCCAATCAATTACCTCACCTTGAGTTGAGACAATAGCACACTTAGGTCCCCCTGTGCCATGATCTATAGCAAGAATATATTTTTGATCTAAATCTGACATAATTAATATAAAGGTTGTAAATGTAAATAAAGATTTATTGAGTCAGATATTTTTCAATAATTATATGAGCAATTTTAGATTTTCTTAATCAAATAATATTATTTTGTTGATTCTAAATGGAATATGAGGAAAAAATAGCGAAAATTAAAAATATTGTTGATTTGCCTATTAGCAAATTTAAACCAGACGAATTAAAAGGGATATTAGAAAGGTATGAGAAAAATCATGCGAAGTCAAAAGTGGCTTTTGAGAGAGCAAGAAAAATAATCCCTGGTGGTGTAGAACATAATCTCGCCTTTAATTATCCATTCCCTCTAGAGAGTAAGCGCGTTTTTGATTGTTACATGGAAACTATTGATGATATCGTCCTAACAGATTATTTAATGGACGGAGGACCGATTATCCTTGGTCATAATCACCCGGTTTTGACGGAAAAGGTTATCGAAGTTATTCGGGATGTTGGACCGTGTCATGGAATAACTAACGAATACGAATATCTTGCTGCAGAACAACTACAAAAGCATTTTCCTTCGTGCGAAATTATAAGATGGCTCCAAACAGGAACAGAAGCCGATATGCTTGCTATAAGGATTGCTAGAGTAGCTACAAATCGTAAATGGAT
>JAHQWJ010000134.1 GCA_029856125.1 Promethearchaeia archaeon
AGGTCTCCTTTTGCACGAATGGCTCATAAACCTGGAATGGAAACATCACAAGTTTTAGAATTCCAGAGAACTTTTCTAAAAAAAAGAATTGAAATTTTAAACCAAAAGCTTCAAAAGATTGAAGATAAAATTATAAAATTGGATGATAAAAATCGAAATGAAGATGTATCATAAATTTAAATCAAAAATGAAGAAATAATGTCAGAAACAGTAATTAAACTAGAAAATATAACGAAAAAATTTGGAAACTTTACTGCGGTCGACAACGTAAATCTCGAGGTACGGAGAGGAGAGACGATAGGTCTTGTTGGGCCAAACGGCGCAGGAAAAACGACGACGATAAAGATGATTGCGAAGATACTTAGACCAAATTCAGGTAAAATCCTAATTCGAACGAACAATAGCGAATTGAAAGACTTGGCGCATGTATCTTCAACAGTTAGTCAAATAGGGTTTTTAATAGATATTCCTAACTTTTACAATATGACGGGATATCAATTACTTAAGTATTTTGCGAAAATTCAGAGATATCCAAAAGATAAAATAGAGAATAGAATCGACGAACTTTTAGCGCTCTTTAAGCTTTCAGAATGGAAACATGAAAGGGTTAGAAATTATTCTAAAGGAATGACACAAAAGTTAGGAATCATTCAAGCAATTCTCCACGATCCCGATATTATAATTTTGGACGAACCACAAACGGGATTAGATCCACTTGCGAGAATAGAAATACGTAAGTATATTAGAGAACTTGCATCATTGGGAAAAACTATCTTTGTAGCATCACATATGCTCTACGAGATTGCTGAAATATGTGATAAAATTGCTCTAATTAACTATGGGAAGATTATAGGATTTGACACCGTCGACAACTTAGCACTTAAACTAAAAACAAGCGAGATAAATTGTGTTTTACTAAATCCACTTGCTCCTGAGAAACTAGCTCCTTTACTTACTCGATTGGTTGATAGGCTTAATCCTTACTTAGATCAGAATTTAGATCCAAACACATCAGAAATTCCTATAAAGTATCATCCAGAACATCAAGGGCTGAAATTCTATTTTGATGGAAAAAAAGAATCTAAAGGTGAAATGTTGAAAATTTTAATTAAAGAATTCGAGTCAGATTTCACACCTGTTTCATTTATTCAACCAAGAACTACTCAACTTGAAAGAGTATATTCACAAATGGTAAGTGAAAACACACCAGAAGGAACAATTAAATTAACAGGAGATGATTCTTAAAATGCGCAATAAAGATAAATCATATATTGGAATATCGCCAATATATCACACGATGATCTTTGAAATGAAAAAGCAGAAAAAGAAGTTATATTTCTTTACACTAATTTCAATCTTAATTGCAGTGTTAACGGCTTATATTTTGCAGCTATTCCCAGACTTTCTTTTGTCAAGTACACAAGCAGAGTTCTTTAGTGGCGGTTTAAATTTTATCTCGTTCATAACCCTGTTTGCGGCGTGTTTGTTTTTTTCGGGTATCATCTGTTCTGAGTTCAATAAAAGAACTGGTTTTATTGTCTTTCCAAAAATAAACAAATACAAATTGATTATTGGAAAGTATCTTGGAAACCTAATTCTTGTGGTATTCATTGTTGCAGTGTACTATTTTATCCTCGGACTTTTTGGATTTCTATATTATGGAGGTCCTATTAATATTCGGATATTTTATTCGTTCGGTTTTGCAGTATTATACGTAATAGCGTTAAGCAGTTTTGTGACCCTATTCAGTTCTTTTATGAAAAACGTGAATATTACAATCATTATTACTTTGGTTATTCTTCTTATGGGATTTAACATAGCTGACCAGATTATTAATTTAATATTTGCAGAAACATTTGAACCACTATACTCATTAGCATATTTGGGTAATTTAATTACCTCGGTATTGCTAAATCCATTTCCAGATCCTAGATATGCCGAGTTTTCGTTCGGAGGGATGGGACCTCCTGGAATGGGAGGCGGTGATTTTTCATTCGGTTCTTGGGCAACACCTAGTATTTTTATGGGTACGACTTTACTGCTCGTATACATCATTGCTTGTTTTATTCTAGCAGCAATTTTATTCAAAAGGAGGCAACTATAAAATGTGGACAATTAAAAGTAAAACCAGAACAAGCGTATTGAGCTTAACTATACTTAGCCTATTTCTTATTGGAATTCTTTCTACATCGATAGTAGCTAGCACAACGTACCAACATACTTTAACGAAAGGAACTGATGATTTCGTAGTAGAACTTTATGATAGTGCAGAATGGAAAAACACTGTTGATTCTTCCTTAACACCGAGCGATTGGTTTGAAGGAGAGGCAAATGTTACAAATGCAAAAAGCAAAGCAACACTAAGAGGATGGGTACCATCCACATGGGACACTTGGGATGTGTTTACCTCAATCTTTATGCGCGAATTCTTCAACTCTACAGAAACTTTTACACTCTTATATACTATGGATTTGCAAGGATACAACGAAACTACGATCAATGCAAACTACACAACTAATTATAACTTATTGTACGGGTTACGCGCGGTTTGGAACTATACAACTAACGAATATGAGGAGAACCCGAGCAGTACCGAAGGAGTCATAATCTTTCCGGACCCTTTAAAATACAAAGTAATGTTAGACGATTACAATGCTCTTGCTGAAGATCTAAACGGAAACATCGCTATTCAATTCTCTGGCTTGAGTTTTCCAAATGTAAGCGCGGACGAATTTCTCTGGCAACTCATTTTCAGTGGTTTTGCAACCGCAGGACCACACGGAAATTACCTAGAATCTTTAGTTAGCGAACTTGGGTGCGAAAATACTACAGTGAGTGGGTCAACACTTATAATTGAGCGCTATGGCATAACAAATTATACTGTCGAAGTTTCCTACGGAGAGAAAGGAATGATGTCTTCCTTCACAGTAAAGGACATAAGTGACGAGGTTATCTATAAAATAACCAGTTCCAATTCAGAGTGGCTCTTTTATCTACTTCTGATAACAGTCTCAGCTGTCAGCGTTGCTTTAGTTGTTTTTGCAGTTGTTAAAGGTAGAAAACACAAAAGATAATTCTAAAACGATTTTTTTATATATTTATTTTTTTTACTATTTTTCTTATTAATTCTTCCCAAAATCAACTACTTTATTCATATTAGGAAAATTAAAAAAAAAAGAAAAGAAAGTTTTATTTAAATTATTCTTCAATTTTAGATTCACGTGAAGTAGGTTTTCCATCGGGGTAAATGTTGGTTACATCGCGCGGTGTCGGGTCGTATCCTTTCTTTTCCATCAAAGTATATAATTTTTGCGTGTTGAAATCAATTGAAAATTCCATTATTTCTCCCGCTAGTAAAATATATGAAAAAGCGGTTAAAAATGGGATACCAGCGAAGAAAACTACGATTACTAAGACTCCAAACATCATACTCGCAATATCATTGCTATCGGCAAAAAATCCTGAAAGATCTACCGTTGTTAAGAAACCTATTAAAGTCACTATCGCAGAAAGACCTGCCATCCCTTTTACTAGTGATTGAGCCCATACGCTTATCGGTTCTATATCTCCTGGTTGGCGGTACTTTTTAGATTGACGAAAATAGACGACACCAGCGTCATCTAATAGAAAATTACCGGCAATAAAAAACGAAAATACGAGAAAGGTCAAAATCATTGGAAATATACAACAGAGCATATAACCGTTCATAAATTGAAAAAATTCGGTAGACCCAAACACGTCAAAATCTTGAGGGTAGCCAAGGATAGGTGTAATCGCTCCGTACGTATAGAATCCAATCGCAATCGAAAGGAGTAACGGGAGAAGAATCCTTTTCATCTGGATCACCGTCCCAATTTCTTTCCGATCCTCCATATCAAGCACAAGTATATCCGTTTCATAGCTTTTAGATATTTTAAAAAATAAGGATCGAAGTTTTATGAAGAAATAAGCAAATCTTGGGGCAAATCTATTGTATAATGCAGCGGTTAAGGGCAATGCTCCATACCAAGTGATTATTACTGTAAGGAAACTTACAATAATCGAAGTCATATTTTGGTTAGGTATAAGCGTTTTATTAAAGATATTTAGTTGTATTAGAAATAATAAGAAAGTGACGGACATTAAAGTTATAGCAAGTGCATTCACAGCGACCGTAAGTTTATGTTCCTTGACACCTCCTCTACTAAAGCTTATCTTCCTACCCTTTAGTATTACTAATAATATTCCTGCGCATAACAAAGCAACAAGGATGGCAAAAAGAGGAGTTCCAAAAGAGAAATGTGGAGACAACCATATTGCGAGTGGTTTTGAAGAAGCAATTCCAATTACCCTGTCGTGAGATGAAAAAACGTAATCACCCTTACCATCACCGCTAAAATCTTGAAATGGAAGCAACTCCTGAGTACCATATTCGTTATTTACAATGCCAAGAACTGTATTATCTGACGGGTTTATTACAGTTAAACGGCGAACTTCTTGAGGCGAATAAACAAGTCTAATTCTTTCGGAAAGAACTATTTCATCAATGTTATCTCCATTCATATCTTCTCCTAAGGCATAGGCATTCATTGATTCTTCAGTTGAATAGGCAGATAATTGCCAATAAATTTCTTCAGAAGTCTCTTCAACTTTGTAAATTATCATAAGACTATCTCTTGTACCCGAACTCTCTTCATATATATCACAATTAATTAAAATGTAGGCTTCCATATCGCTTTCGTCAGAACCAAGTAGATTAATATCAAAATTATTGTATTCTCCTGGAATACTAAATATCCGAATTGTACTACCATCAATACCATTAACAATTGTAACATTCCCCTCGGTTGATAGTAGCGCTATCTCGTTAATATCATCACCATTTATGTCTTCAATAAAGGTATAACGAGTACTATGTTCGGTAAGCGTTTCGTTGAAAATTGGATTCATGAAGTTAGACGTGCTGGTATTGAATAATATAATTGAATTTTGATTTATAAAAAGCAGCTCATCTTTAGAACCGTAGGGAAATAAATCTATTGCTGGAATTATATCATTTTCGCTAATCCACGTAAAATCCATGTAGAATGTATCGTATTGAGTTCCATTTACGAAATAACTGGAAATGTTGCAATAATACTCGTTCGACGCGTTTACTTTTAATATACACTCAATGAATACAAAATCAACTAAGCTATCGTTCAAATAAACAGCATCGTGCATGAAAAGATTAGTAAAATTTCGAAGGTCCCCTGTTAGAATCGGAATGTCAGTACCGTTATTTCCTGAGATCATGATATTAGTATAAGCATCTGGAATTATTTCTGGTTGAAAATTAGATTGATTATTAGGTCTTACCCAATCTGGAGTTACGGAGGCAATCACTGCGAAATAATCTTTTATATCATCACCGTTTACATCCCCCAGCTCAAACATTCTCTTCACCGGATTATTTGTGTTTTTTTCCCACAACTTTGCACCACTCAAGCCATTTAATCCGATAATTTTACCAAAATTAGTTAAATCATCCGGATTTCCTACATTCTCAGATTCTTGCCATCTAACATCGGCGTAAGTAATAACATCGTTGATACCATCTTTATTAAGGTCGTCAGCAGCTATGATAGACAATTCCATAGAATTTTCTTCACTATACTCTTCCCAAACCCATCCGGGTTGAATTTCCATTTGGGTTATAAACACTAATCCAAGGCTTCCGAAAACGATGAAGGCCGCCGCTAAGAGGACATAATTAACTGGATGTGTTCGCATTTTTTTACTTTTTTGTTCATTCATAATTTCTAAGTTTAAATTTGATTTATTTAGTTATATTTAACCATTCAAAATTATAAATCTTAAGTAAAAATTAGCCAGAATTGTTACAATTCATATTTACCATAATTTAGCGATCTTCAACAAAGTTGAGTTTAATTAAAGGTTATTAATCAAGATTAAAAAAGAAAAAAAAATAGTATTTATTGGAGTTATTTTAGAGTTAAGTTTTACTTGAAAACTCTCGCTAAGTCGTAAAGTAATTAATTCTAAAGTGCTCCACCTTATTACTTAATACTTACTTATTAGTTATTTGGTTCATCGGTAATGTCTATAGGTTTTGCAGGTTTCTTTCCGATTATAACTCTTAAAAGACCGTTTGTCATTTTAGATGTTATCTTATTCTCGTCAGCATCCGCAGGTAATGGAACATCCATATTTACGTCAATAAATCTAAAACCTTTAAACATAAATGGAAATCCTTGTTTTTTAGGTTCTTCGGTGACTTTTTCATGTTCAGGCACTTTTGGTTTATTCGCTTTAATGTTCAGGTGTTTATTAATAAGGGATACTGTAACATCCTCTTTAGTACGACCGGGTAATGGCACTGTTATCAAGTATTCGCTTCCTAAATCTTCCATATTATGATGAATATAATCACCCATGAAACCTCCCATAAACTGGTGAGCCATTTGTTTCATTTTTGCTATGTCCCTTGGATTAAATGGCATGCAACCATGCATTTGTCTTGGTCCACAATTTTTGTCATTATGCATTCCTTTTTACCTCTTTTCTGTAATTTTTTAATAAAGGTGGTGAAAATTAAGAATTTTTGAAGTCATTATAGTCATCATCGTCAACGATTTCTATTGTTTTTGTGTTCTTTTCTCGCTTGTTTTGCAAATCACTTAGTAATACTTCAAGATGAGAGATTCTCTTATTGATATGATCCATTCTTTTAGTTATCCGACTTTTAGAAAAATTTAATTCACCTAAAATTCTCTTTACGCGTTCAATGTTCGTTATAGAATAATCATCGGTATCAATGCTTCGATGTGAATGTTCTCGGTTATATGGAAAGCAAGACATCATACTGTGTATTCGATCTTCGTTAGGAATCCAAGTCTGAACAATAGTCCTAAGATATTCTCCAAGAGTGTCTATGCTTGGCTCTAAATTACTTTTGAGAACCTCCCTTAATTTTTTTTGTCCCGATTCTGTTATGCGATATAATTTGATATTTCGATTGCTTTTGAGCAGTACTTCCATTTCAATAAAACCTCCCTTAGCTAATCTGTTTAGTAAAGGATATATTGTGCCAGGGGAAGCATGCCAAAGTTTGTTGAATTTTTTGTTGATGCTTCGAGCGAGATCATATCCAGAGATACCGTCGTAATTTTCAATTATTGAAAGTACTAGAATATCTAAACCAGAAAATATCCCACCTTCGTGTCCGCTAAATCGCTTGCCAAAAAACATTTTTTAATTTTCACCTATATATCGAAATCGATATATTCGATTTCATATATATCATATATAAGATAAGACACCTTAATAAATATATCGGAAAACGAAGTCGCAATTTAGCGCCGTTATATGAATAAAACTTTATAATAATTACCTAAATAGGTAAAAGGCTCAAATTTCTTGTTCATATCACTTTTAAGACATGATATAAGAAAATTAGAAAAAAAATCTTTCTCATGCGATAATTTTTTTATTTTATAATTAGCTATTTCTATTAGAATATGATGCAACCTTTTCTAATTCGAGAATTAAAAACGAGTGAGCTCCATGAATCTCTAATAGTCCTCTACATATCTTTTAATCGTACGATTCCCCCCGATCTTAAAAACCAAGAAAAGTTGCTAATAAGCCTAATAAATTATGATATTGCAAAGTTCTTAGTTGCTGAGGAGGATGGTAAAATTATCGGATTAGGGGGTATATTTTTCTTCGGAAATGTTTGTTCTATTGGGTATATGGCAGTTCTTCCAGAAGTAAGGTCCAAAGGACTAGGCACAGATATGTTTAGAAATTTAGTAAAAATTGGTAAATCGAAAGGTTGCAAAACTTTCATGTTATATGCTTCAGAATTAGGCGAACCAATATATCACAAATTTGGGTTTCGAAGTAAATATGCTACTAGGGTGTACAATTTGCCAATTAAACCATTAATATTACAGAAAACTAATAAAAAAATTAAACATACTGATATTTTTCCTAATTGGGCCGCATTAATTGATAAGAATACAATAGGTTTTGACAGATCCGAATTTTTGCAGCTAAAAATTAATCACGGTTCGATCCTGCTTACAGCTGATGAAGAAGGGTTTGCTCTCGTCTCAAGTTCAAGATTAGGACCGGTCATTTCTAAAAACATCCATGCTGCGGTATCTCTTATTAATGAAGGAATAAAGCTTGGAGCAAACCACATCATCGTACCAAATCATTCACAGTTCCCTAGTAAAATCTTTGAATTCGTTAATTTAACTGAAAGAGATGATGATTCAAATTTAAAAATGGTATATGGGAAAGAAGTAGCACAAAAATTAGACCAGTTCTATGCTATTGGTACCTACTCTAAAGGGTAGAAGTTTATAATAGATTATAATCACATTTTATAAGTCGAAGATTTTTTCTTGTACTTCCTCCCAATTATGAACCCTATGAACATTATCTTCGCACACTGAGTTTTGGTTCCAGGGTTGGTCAAAAAGTAATAGAGTCCTATTTTTCATCTTTTTTATTGGCTCTACTAAGTTTGGATTATCATCAACATACAAATCGTATTTTTGTTTTAATTTAATATCGTATGGTCGATGATGTAATAAAATCATCTCTGTGTATTGAATACCCGCCATAATATTATGAGATTCTAACTTATCTATTATTGAAGAACGATATTCAGGTACACGCGCAGAAACAATATCAAGGTCGTACATTTCGTTTAACTTTTTCATGATTTTCGGAGCATCATCATCTATAAAAGGAATGCTTTGAGAATCTGCATAAATTTCAAAAAATATTTTGAACCCTGTTTCTTCATCCATGTTCCAATCGGCAAAAAAATCCCACTTAACGACATCGTTCTTTTTGTAATTAGTACCATATCTTTTGTTATAAATTTCACAATATATAATAATGATATCTAATAGGACGCCGTCAATGTCAATCGCAATTTTCATTATAATTCATTTGTTTGTAATAATATAAAAACATTTATATGCACCTAATAAAATGGGTTTTATCTTGATTATAGTACCCATCGCGCTATACCTTGATTATAGAAAAATGCAGTGTTATCCAGATAATCAATTTATCAAGAGATAAAGTGCGACATCTATATTTTATCTAATCCTTATATAAGTGGGATCTAATTATTAATAATGGAAGAAAAAAAATCAAACCATTTAGAGTGTACGGTAACGGAAGAAGGGGCCATTAAATTCATCTTGGTTTTTGAGCAGAATGAAGAGGATGACGAATATGTTGATGTAGAATGTAGTAGCATAGTTGGTGATGATAAAGAACCAGTATTTTATATAATCAGGGATGATATAGAGTTTAAAAATTACGCTCTTGAGATACTGAGAAAGAGCGAGTATGTAGTGTGTGATGCTCAGTATGAGAATCAAAATGAAATCATATTAAAAATACATAATAATTTTGCGGTTAGTAAAGGTAGTGGTTATACAGTAGAAATTGATCACAATTTAGGAGAAAGTTCTAAGGAGTGTAAGGAAATAGAAGATATATGTATACAATATCAACTTAATATCGAGTGGAGAAATTAAATAATTTTTAAATTCGTGATTATCAAGGTAATTTTAATTTTACCACGTTCAAGATTTTTACATTAAATTATTATATTGTTTAGACAATTTGCGTGTGGTTGACACTTAATACAATATTAAGATAATTATCTGAAATTTTATATATTCCATCGATAAATTTAAATAGCCACAGTTATGTTAATTATATGGGAATAAATTCCCGCAAAATACTACGTAAAACAGGTGAGAATTAAAAAACTTCTAAACGAAATCGGTATAGAAAATATTAACTCCTCTACTATTACTTAAAAATTTTGAATTTAAACCAATACCACCCCCTTTTTTTTCTTTTTCTTACTATTTTTTTAAGAACCTTTACTTAATTTTAATATCTTTGATTATTGATAGGTGTAACTAATTGATGTCAATAAAAGGTATTTTATCAGATATCGATGGAACTCTCTATTTCAAAGGTGCTCCAGTTCCCGGAGCCGTCGAAGCTGTTGAAATGCTGCGTGATAAAGGTATAGAATTGCTGTTTTTTACTAATACTGATAGCAAAACTCCCAAAAATGTATACAAATCGCTTATAGAATATGGCTTTAAAGTTAAAGAGGATGATATTTTTACTCCAATTATTGCTTTAAAAGAATTTCTTAAAGACAAACCCGATGCAAAATTGTATTTAGTGACAACAGAAGAAGTTAAAGGAGAATTTCAAGAATTTCATCATGTTAGAGGAACAGAAATTCCTGATTATGTTATTGTTGGGGATTTCCGGGACAATTGGGATGTCAACAGGCTCAACGAAGCTTTTCGACATGTTATAAAGCACAAGGCAATATTACTTGGAACACAAGGTAATAATTATTATCTCGATGTTAATGGAGAGCCTGTAATTGATACCGGGTCATTTGTACATATGATAGCAAATGCTGCTAATGTTAAGCCTAAGATCTTTGGTAAACCTTCTAAAGAGTATTTTTTTCAAGCTTTAAAAAAACTCAAATTATCCTCTGAAGATACAATTGTCGTCGGGGACGATATTGAAACAGATATTTTAGGTGCTCAAAATGCTAAACTTAGGGGAATCCTTGTAAAAACGGGTAAAGGACAATTCTTCAATTCATCAGAAGGAAGTATTATCCCATACAAAGTTATAGATTCTTTTAGCTCTTTAACTGAGCTAGTATAAATTAAATTATATTTTTTTAAGCGAGTAAAATTTTAAAAAACAGAAGATCGAATTTAAAATTCTAATATATTTTATTTAAAGAATCCTGAGAATGATTAGTTTCGTTGGAAGCATCTTTAGAACCGTTATTATTTATTAATTGATATTGATCCTTTATTTCTTCAAGATCTACGGTAATTAGCGTGTGTAAATGATGGATCCTCTCAAAATTATCTATTTTAGTTTGATTTAAAGGGTTATTTGCATGGATTATTACATATTCCTTACATTTAATACATGCCCGGGCTCTCATAGTTCTTCCTAAAAATAATATAAATAATCTTATAATTAGGAAAAACTTAGATTATATCTAAGTTTCGCTTATTTTTTATTTATGTTCGTGATATTAGTACAAATAACCACACCGTATGAAATTTCAAGAAAAATAGGGTTTAGGTTAAATTAAAATGCCGGTGAAAAAAGATATTTCTTGTTTTATATTTCCATAAGATTAGGTATTGTTGAATCGTACAAATCTTTTAATTTAACAATATCCAGTGTTATATCTTGATTATCCAAACCTTTTATCAAGATCTTTGGCTGATTGATTATGGCTCCTAATTTTGTTATTTTAACGTTAAATTCAGACGCGAGAAGCATAATATCGTTTAAACTTGTCGGTTCAGTTTCTATAATGAATCTGCCAACGGTTTCACTAAAAAACAGTTCATCATCTCTTAAGTCATTAGCTTTATAGCTACTCAAATCTAAATCCGCTCCTAGCTTGTTTTTGAAGCACATTTCAGCAATAGTTACAAGAAAGCCCCCTTTATTTACATCGTGATTTGCCTTAATTAATTTCTTATCGTACAATGCGTATATGAAATTCCATCTAGCTCTTATCTTATCCTCATCAACTTTAGGGGGAATCCCACCTTCAAGTCCATGGACCACCGAGTGATATTCTGAACCGCCAAGTTCAGCCTCTGTTTCACCAAGAATAAGAATATCGTTTCCAGCCTTTTTAAAGGGTAATGTGATTACGTTTTCATATCCCTCAATTAAACCAACTATCATAATTTGAGGTGTCGCTTTGATTGCGGTCTTAGTAACTTCATCCTCGTTATAAAAAGAAACATTTCCTCCCACTATCGGTATTTTTAAAGTTCTACAAAAATCGTTCATTCCTTCAACAGCTTTAGAAAAATACCAGAACGATTCTGGGATCTCTGGATTGCCAAAGTTACAACAATTGACCATCGCCATGGGCTTTGCTCCAGTAGCAATGACATTTCCGCATATTTCTACCAGCCCTCCTTTAGCTCCTTCGTAAGGGTCTAGATAACAATGTTTTGAATTAACGCCCACACTCGCAGCTATGAATTTATTTGTTCCTATTATTCTTAACACTCCCGAATCTCCGTCTCCGCATTTTACAACCGACCTTACACCGACCTCGTGATCATATTGCCGATAGATCCATTCTTTACTACAAATATTTTCGGAAGCAATTAGTAATTCTATTATTTCTCCTATTTTCTTGTTTGGTTTAGGAGTGGGTTGTGCGAGCAATTGATCTAAATACTCAGGTCGTTTTTCTTGTCTTTTAAATGTTGGAGATACAGAAAGAGCTTTTGCAGGAATATTTACTACAAGTTCTTCTCCGTCAAAAACTTTTAATACTTTTGAATCGTCCGTTTTCCCAATCACTGCGTGTGCTACTTCATACTTTCTAAATACATTAAGAACTGTTTCTAACCCTTCTGGTTTAACGATAAAAGCCATTCGTTCTTGAGATTCAGATAACATTATTTCGTATGATGTCATACCTGGTTCTGCAGTAAAAACTTTTCTCAGTTCTATGTTTGCTCCAGTATTACCATCTCCAGTTAATTCGCTAGTTGCGCAAGTAAGACCTCCTCCTCCTAAATCTTTTAAACCTCTAACATATCCCGTTTTCACAGCCTCTAAAGTAGCTTCGATTATCATCTTTTTTGTAAAAGGATCACCAATTTGTACTGCGGGTCTATCAGCTTCAGACATTTCAGTTAGAGTTCGAGAAGCAAACGTTACTCCATGAATTCCATCTCTCCCAGTAGAACCTCCCATTAAGATTATGTAATCCCCAGGGTTATATGCTCTACTTGGAGCGTGTTTGAAATCTTCTATTGTGCCTAGACCTATGCATGCGACATTGACTAAGCAATTATTTTCAAAACTATCGTCAAATTCAACTTCGCCACCAATCGTAGGAATGCCAGTACAATTACCATAATCAGCAATCCCTTTAACAACATACTTAAATAACCATTGAGAGTGTGAGTTACCCGCTAAACGGCCAAATCTCAAGGGATCGAGCAGGGCAATTGGTCGAACGCCCATACATAGAACATCGCGGATAATTCCCCCTATCCCTGTAGCAGCACCATGATAGGGTTCTATTGCCGATGGATGATTGTGAGATTCAATACGAAATGCTAGTGCGTATCCATCCCCTATATCGATTACTCCTGCGTCTTCTCCGGGACCTGCTAATACATAGTCGTAATTTGCCTCAGCATCTTCAAACAGTTTAAGTTTCGGACGAGACGACTTATACGAACAATGTTCGCTCCACATCACATCGAAACCACCAAGTTCTGTTATGCTAGGCTCTCTATTTAGAAGTTCTTTAACTTTTTCGAATTCTTCCTCTGGCATTTCAACGCTTACTTCTTCCCCGTTTAAATTTACTTTCGTCATCAAGTTGACCTCCGTTTTATGAAATCTATCATAGATTCAAAAAAGATTTTACCATGAGTAGTCTGTTTAGGACTAAGGATCGATTCAGACGCGCGTTCAGGGTGTGGCATTAATCCCACACAGTTTTGTTCAAGATTACAGATTCCTGCTATATTTTCTAAAGTACCGGTCGGATTTGCTTCGGATTTGACACTTCCGTCCTCAGTTGAATATTTAAATACTATTTGATCGTTTTCTTCTAACTCCTTTAAGTTGTCGGTGTAATATCTTCCTTCTCCGTGAGCAATGGGAATCGCAAGAACATCATCATTCTTCATTTTGTGAGTAAAGGCAGTTCGATCATTTAATACTTTGATATTAACCCATTTACATACAAACTTTAACGATTCGTTTTGAAGTAAAGCTCCAGGAAGAAATTCCGCTTCGATTAAAATTTGGAAACCATTACATATGCCAAGAATGGGTCTACCGTCCTTTAACATTATTCTTGCTTCGTCTAACGCGGGGCTATGAGCTGCTATAATTCCCGCTCTTAAATAATCACCAAAACTAAATCCTCCTGGTAAAATTACACCGTCAAAGTTAGCTTCCTTAAAATCGTTATGCCAAACTAATCTGGTATCGACTCCTACAACATTCTTTAAGACATGGACTGCATCTAAATCGCAATTTGCTCCAGGAAATTGAATGACAGCAATCTTAATAGTCATAATTTCTTCACATTTATGATGTTTAAGTTCTGTGTGACTGGATTAAAAATTCTTAAATCGTTACACATGTTTGTAACTATTTCCTTGGCATCTTCTTCACTGTTCGCTTTTAGTATAAGTCTTAAATATTGACCAGAGCGAACTTTAGACACATTCTCGTATCCTTTCTTTGCGAGCAAATCTCTTTTTATGGTTTCAGCGACAGGATCACGAGCAGCAGGCTTATTTTCAAGAGAAATTTCTATTATAAATTCCATTTGAGCCATTTATGAAAAAAAGTTGAATTATAATTTTAATAGTTCTTATTAATTAATAAATAATTTTCTTCTATGAAATGCGACAAAAATGAGATTTTTTCAATCTAGTAAAATTTAATGCAATTACTTGAGATGTAAATTACTACGCAGTCATAAAACTTACAAGCACTAAAAGTATTAGGGCAAAAAGGTTGAACAGAAAGCTGTATTTACCAAGTTTCGGTAATTTTTCGTCGGAAGGGCGATTATTGTTTCTTTTTGAAGAAAGCAAGTCTACTATTAAGGCGATAAAACTTGCCATAAATAATCCAAATACGCCAATTAGTAAAATAAACACAAACATTATAAAAAAATACAATTGAATATTATTTAAATCTTTTCCCTTGAGTTACAAATAGTTAGCTTTTTTCAGATTCTCTACGATTCTCCTCTTTACATCTGATACTTTTGCTTTAAATTCATTTCCCGTGATTTTTTGATAACTTTTCATATATCTCTTGGCAAGTTCTATTTTAATCTCAGGAGCTATAGGTGGTATGTCTTGATTTGGGGCGATATTGGGGAAAATATCTGGATACGTGTCCATTAACCAACCTCTGAAAATCTCTTTATCCAGAATTTCGGGTTCTTCACCTTTTTCAAATCTTTCGTTATAACTATCTGCAACCCAAAATCTAGAAGAATCTTGAGTATGAATTTCGTCAGTTACTAATAACTCTCCATCCTTTATTCCAAATTCGTATTTAGTATCTACTAATATAAGTCCATTTTTGAAACAATAATCTTGGGCGAATTTGAATAATTTGTAGGAAGCTTCTTCCATTTGGGCATATATATCTTTATCTACCATCTTATCTTCTAAGATTTTACCTCTAGCGATATAGATATCGTGTCCACTCTCTGCTTTGGTGGAAGGAGTCAATATGATATCCTCTAATTTTTGATTTTTATGTAATCCGTTTGGTAAAATAATACCCGAAGTAGCCTCCCCTTTAGTGTAACTTCGCCACGCAGACCCAGTTATATATGCTCTTACAATCATTTCGACTGGAATCATCTCGCACTGGTGAACCACAGCAACATTAGGATCTGGAATATCTATTATGTGGTTTTTTACTAAGTTTTTAGTTTTTTCGAACCAGAAAGATGATACTTGATTTAGCATTTGACCTTTAAACGGGATTGTTGTAATCACGCGATCAAAAGCTGATAACCGATCAGTCGCAATAATTATTCTTACATCGTTTTTTATATAGTTATCTCGTACTTTTCCCTTATAAAGCCTCCCTAATGATTCAAAATTCGTAACATCTAAAGTTTTATCGAACTGATTTTTAATAATATCATCTAATTCTTCTGATGTCATGGTTATAAAAAAGATGAAATGGCATAAAAATCCTTTTTATCATTTCTATTGGCTATTTGTTAACCTAAGAATAAATTAAAAATATAGTGACTTTAAAGTTTGCGGTATGAGCCGTCATAAAATTCATCTATCGAATATTTGTCTTCATTTTTTTTCATTTTTGTTATGAAAACACTCGTCAAATCCACATTTAGGCTATTTAAAAGGCTAACAAGGTATATAAAAACATCAGCGATCTCATCAGAAATATTCTTTAAGATGTCTTTGTCGTTTTGTATTGTATCAATTGAAATGTCTTTAAACAAAAATATTTCGGATAATTCAGAGACTTCAATACCAATAGCCTGAATTAAATCTTTAGGATTATGAAATTTCGTCCATCTACGCTCTTTAACAAAGCGTTCGATTTCTTCTTTGAAATAAGAGATTGTAGTATTATTATCTTTGAGTTTGGAATTCATAAATACGCAACAAACACTTATAATAGTAATCCGTTAAGATATATTATCCAAGTGTTTTAATAAAATCACATATTAACTCATTAATTATATCTTTACGTTGAGCAGGTGCGAAGTGACCAGCCATATCTAAAATTTCCAACTTAGAATTAGGAATTTTCTTGTGGAGTTCCTCTGACATTTGTTCTGGAGCAAAGTTATCTAATCTTCCTGCAATAATCAATGTAGGGCATTCAATTCCAGATGGGTCATACACATTAATTTCTTTAATCATAGTAAATATTTGGTCCTCGATGAGCATATATAATTCGTCTTTAGTTAATTTCATTCCATTTATAGAATCAGCCAATGATGTTAAAATATACGGGATAATTTTATCTAAAATGTCCTCAACTGAATTCCCAACAACCTCTAAGAAATTCATACGGATAAAGTACGGGAGTAGATTGTAAAAAATATTCCTTATTACATTATCAGTCATAATGTAACCCGAATTAAGCAAGATGAGAAACTTTATTTTTTTTGGTCGAGTTAAACTAATCATCTGTCCAATCATACCTCCTACAAGAGAGTGTCCAATAATTCCATACTTCTCATTAACATTTAGGAAAACCAAGAGATCCTCAAGATCTCTAATTATATCGTGTCTAAGATTTTTTGAAAGATTAAGTATTACGGTATGATCGCTTTTGCCATGCCCTAACGCATCAAAAGCTATGATTCGATACTGATTTCTTAATAATTTAATTTGTCCTTTAAAAAATGAAGCTGATGAGGCGAAACCGTGAAGTAAGATTATGGTGCCTTCTACTTGTTCCTTACTATCACCGTTAATATCTTCGTAATACAGGTTATAACCTTCTTGGTTTTTAAAGAAGGGCATGGTAACACTATTTTATTTCTTGGGTTTAATTTTGAAAATTAAAGTACAAACAAATACTTTTCTAAAATGAAAATCATTTAAATTTAGAAGGTTCTTCTGAAAAATTTAAAGAACTACTACTCAGAAAAATGAAATTTAGTTAATAATTTTCATATATATTAACTTTCCTTAAAAATAGAGAAGAAAAAAATTAGAGGTTTTTTGTTACACGCTTCTTATCATATACATCAAGTAAGGCAGGCATAAATATCCTATTTAATTTTTTATACACTTTAACATTCTCCTTAATTGGTGTTTTTACCTCTTGAAATCTAACCATGTTTTCTAATGCTTTTTCAATACTATTAAATTTCTTGCATCCATAAAAACCTAAAATTCCTGCTCCCATAGCCGCGCCATCTTTAATTTCAGGGATATGTACTTTTCTATTTAATATATCAGCAAGCATCTGCCCCCAAAATCCACTATTCATAGCACCACCATCAGCTCTTACTTCATCGACTTTACCTCCTCCCATTCCTTCTATTAAATTTAAATACATTTGAGCACTTAGAGCGGAGGATTCCATAATTGACCGTATCATGTGACCCCTAGTATGATTCCATCCTAAACCATGGATTGTACCTTTTCTGAACATATACAGGGGAATAAAAAGTAGTCCTTCACTTCCAGGGGAGATACCTTCTGCTTCAGCCGCTAGCATATCGTAGACATTAATATTTTGTTCTTGACATTCTTTTATCTGTAGTTGAGAGAAATTATCTTTAAACCATTTAAGAGCAGTCCCTGTTCCTGGTATTGCTCCTTCAATATTCCATTTTCCTTTGATCACAGACGGCAATGAAAATATTGGAAAATCACCCGCTGGTTGAACTGGATTATCAACAACATAATCGACGAAAGTACCCGTTCCCATAGTTATTTTTACTTGTCCGTTATTAATAGCTCCTAAGCCTAAAGCAGAACATTGTTGATCTCCTCCCCCCATTATTATTGGAATATTAGATTTTAGCCCTAAATCCTTAGCTGCTGTACTAGATAAGCTACCCACAATATCACTTGCTGAATATAAATCAGGCCATAAATTTAAAGGTAAGTCATAAAGCTCAGCTAGATTCTCATCCCATTGCAAAGTCTCTAAACTGAGAATTCCCCATACTCCTTGGGTAGGATCTGTTACAATCGCATCACATAATTTCATGTATATGTAAGTATCAGGATACACAATTTTAGCTACTTTAGCGAACAATTCTGGCTTATTTTTTTTAAACCAGAGAATTTTAGGAATTGATCTTCTCAACCCTCCTTCTTTGTCCCAATCTTTAGCACTAGTTTCTTCTCTTTCGTCCATCCAAGTTAACGCTGGATGTAGAACCTTTCCCTCTCTATCAATAAATGTTGTTGTTTGGCGCATAAATGAAGCAGAAATACCTATAATACTAGTAACATCTAAACCCCTTATTGCTTTATTACAAGTGCTTTTTACGGCATTCCACCATAAAATAGGATCCTGTTCAGAAATACCTACAGGTTGTTTGAAAACGGGATACTCCTCATAGGCTTTTGCTATCTGTTTTCCATTAATATCAAAGAGTATAGTTCTTGCCCCGGTTGTACCAACATCAAACACGCATATTAAATCATTCATACAATCACATTGTTAAAAATTTTAAAGTACTTTTATTAATAATTCAGATACATCTTTTATTTTAATCTTTTCTTTTTCATCTTCTTTAAGTCCATAAGCCAAGCCTAATTCACATAATGGACATGCTGAAACAAAGATTTCTGCTCCAGTGTCCTTTAATTCACTAACTCGTATCGTTGCTTCTTTAATCGCTAAATCCCTATCGGCCCAATGAGCTGTACCACTCCAACCACAACAATGTACGTCTTCTTTACTAAATCTTGGTTCTACCAATTCCAGACCTGGAATGCTACCGAGAATGGCTCTAATTGATGAAGTATCCTCCAAATTTCTCGCAATAAGACAGGGATCGTGAATCGTTACTTTTTTCAAATCATCTGATATATTTTTTGTTGGCTTGATTTTTCCTTCCTCTAACAATTTTTTAATATATTCGACAATGTGAATTATTTTTTTATCAATTTTTATACCAACACTTTCATATCTTTTAGTAAGCGTTAATACACATCCAGGGCAGTCTGAGACAATAATTTTAGCACCTGTTGATTCAATTAAGTTCTTATTTTTTTCAGCAAAATCTTTTGCTGTGGTTAAATCTCTTATATTAAATAATGGACCTCCACAACAAACCTTAGTGTCAAGATTAGTAGAGAATTTAATTCCTGCTTTATTCAATATATTCATATTAGCTTTTATGACTTCAGGGAATTTCATTGATTCACATCCAAGATAATAAAACACATCATCATTGCCATCAGTTTCGATATTCTCTATTCCATTTTCTTTATAAGTTTCGAAGATGTTGTATCCTTCGATAGTATTAGAGTCTTTCAACTTCTTGACTTGTTCCTTACAATAGTCTGGCATGTAACCCTTCGCATTAATATCATCTCGTACAGTCTCAAGTAGTGATACGACTGAAAATCCAAATGGGCACCATACTTTACAACTCTCCTCATTCGTGCATTTATACATCAAATTTACGAACTCAGAATCACTATAGTCTATTTTTCCAATCGTTAGATAATACCCAATTCTTGCCTTATACGCTGGACTCATTGTTTCTTTCTGAGACGCTTGAAGTGTTCCACAATCGAACCTACACATGTTTGGACAAAGCATACAATTTACTAAGTTCTTAACATCAGCATTATAATCCCCTTCAGGAAAAAAGTTCTTATCACGCATTCGAAAACTTTTCATAAACACTTTTTTGGTATCGCGATCCATTTTTTGAATGATTGGACCCATCCATTTATATTTCTTTAAAATCTCAGCCACTTAATTCTCACCTCTTTTTTTCCAAGGATTTTCGTAAATTTTCCCTGGATTTAAAATATTATTGGGGTCAAGTAGTTTCTTAATACTCTTTAAAGTATCAAAAGATTTTCCCCATTCTACTGGCATCCACTTAGATCTATTAATTCCAACACCGTGATGGTGCCCAAACGATCCACCACAATCCTCTACCGTTTTAACAACCGTATCCCATACTTCTTGGTAAAACTCAAGATCGGTTTTTTCTTTTGGAGGAACTCCAGCAAAAGTAAAATAAAACCCTACTCCATTAGGATAAAAGTGTGATACATGAGCAGTTATTATTACAATACCTTTCACTTTTTTTGTAGCTTCTATTACAGAATGATACATATCTGCCACTTTATCCCATAAAAATCCAATTTCAATGGTATCGAAAACCATTTGAAAGGTTGGAGTTGATGATGTATCTGTTACTTTAAATCTAGTTTCAAACCAGTGCTCAACTGGTTCTTCGCCACATTCAATGCCATTATTCTTCTCGCATGTTTCTTTTGTAATTTGCTCTTCAAGATCGACGAGTCTTCCAATACCTTCACAAACAAATACAACCATAACCTTGTCTTTAGCTTTTTCTAGATGACCAAAATGTCTGAATGTTTCATCAGCATCGTAAATTCGCATTACTGCAGGATATATTTGTTGCCTTAATATTTGTCTCGTAGCTTCTAACGAATCCTCAAAAGTAGGAAACGCATAAGATGTGAGCGTTCTCTTTTCAGGGTAGGGCCAAATTTTTAGCGTCGCTTTTGTTACTATTCCCAGCGTACCTTCTCCCCCGATAAAAAGTTTGTCAAATTGAGGTCCTGTGGATGCTCGAGCAATTGGTTTAAAATTTATAATATCTCCTTGAGGTAAAACGATTTCCATACCCATAACGATATCTTCGATTTTACCGTATTTTGTTGAGAATTGTCCCGCTGCTCTATGAGCTATCCAACCTCCCAAAGAAGACGTGTAAAGGGATTGCGGTATATGACCGGTAGTGTAACCTTTATCGTTTAAAAATCGTTCTAAATTCATGCCATTTATTCCAGTTTGAGCTGTAACAGTTAAGTCTTTGTCGTTTATCTCTAAGACTTTGTTAAATTTCTTCATGTCTAGAATAATTCCACCGCGTATCGCAAGAGCACCTCCTACAACGCCAGATCCTTCAGCATACGGTATAACAGGTATTTTTTCTTTGTTTGCATATTTTAAAATCTCAGATATCTGTTCAACAGTTTCTGGCCAAGTAATAATATCCGGTAAACTAGCTATTTTACCTTGGAGCGTCCAATTAAAAGCGATGAGTGTAGAATCCTTGGTATAAGCAAAAATATCAATAGGTTCGGTAGAAACATTCTGTTTACCTATTATTTCTGTTAACTCAGATTCTAACTTCGCTGGATTTTTAATTTCTTTACGATCATTCTTATATATCAATTCGAATTCGTTAAACTTCATGTAATCATAAACCCATTTTAGTTTTATTATCTAATCTAATTAAATGATAAAAGACAATTTAAAATTTCTACTTTCTAAAAACAGTAATTTTTAATTTTAATTCTAATGAACAGAGATACTATTGTTTAATAATGTGTTTCTCCAGTAATCCGGTTAACCTTCAAATGGCGGAATCTTGCTTGAATCCTATTTAATTCAGAACTAGATGATATTTTCTCAACAACTTCAGGAGGAAATAAATATTTAGCCATTTTAAGAATCATTTCTTGTGTCTCAATGCAATTAAATAATTTTAAATTTTCAAATGAGTAAAGTAATTCAGATATAAGATCGAAATTGGTATCCTCTGAGAATTCAATAAGCTCTAAGTTTCTATAAATTCGTGATATAATACTCTCCAATAAACCGAATTCTTTCAATTTATCCAATGAATTTCTCATATAATTACAAAATACCACATAATAAGTCGCTTCAGAGGAAACAAAGCCGTCTCTAAATTGTTTAATTCCCTCAGGAGTTATTCTTTGCTCCAATTCTTCTAATACTGCGTATATATTTTCGTCGATGTTTCTTGCGTGAATTAAACTATAAATTTTCAAAATAACAACTAACTGGGAGGTCTCTAGGTTCTTCAAAGAAGATGAGTCAAAAAATTTCGGATCAGTCTCAATTAACTTATTAAGCTGTTCATTTGTAAGCCAGAGCTTCATATATTGTGTTGATTTTAAAAGATAATATACTCCATCAGTGGCTTGTATTAAAGGTGCTTCAAATTCGTCGATCCCTTCTTCGTACAAATTCAATAAAAAATCTTTAACCTTTTTTTTATCTAACTTTATATTTAACTGATCTGCTAAGTACAACCCACAATAATAGAGATCTGGGTTTCTCAATGTAACTAAAGGTATTGTAATTAGCCATTCATCCATATTTTCTGCAAGATAGTTTTTAATGTGAGTGAAATCAAAATTTTTTTCTAAGTGGAAGAAGCTAATGATTCGATAAGTTATGTAAAGAAGTTGTAATTTTTCTTTTGGATCTGGTAGATCCTCTAAAAGCTCAATTTTACTTTTATTTATTCCTAATTTCTTTTCAAGGTTATCTTGTATTTGAAGATACTTTCTTAAATGTTCTTTCTTTACTGGATATTTATTTATTAATTCTTTTAAGTTTTTTAGTTCTACGATAAATTCTAAGCTCAATAAGTTAGCTGACTTCAAATTTAGCATGAATTGGGTCACATTTTTAATGTCAACTAAATAGTCAACAATTTTCTCTAAAAAAATCTCGTAAATTATTGGAGCTAATTTTTGATCATATATTCGACGAATCGAAGAGAGACAATCAATTTCTATTCGATTAAGGTTAATAAAAGGATCCAAAAAGGCATGCTCTAAATCTTCTTCTTCGAATCCCATTTTTAGTAAATTAGTTTTGAGAATTTCTAAAAGTTTGGGAAAAGAATTATCCGTATCATTAATGCATAATACATCTGTTTCAGCGAGAACATTAATCTTTTCGTGAAAAAATTGGTCTAATCTGTTAAACAGAGAATCCTCGTTGTCTAAGTATAGGCTAGAAATATTTAACAATCCTTGAAAAATCATTCACATCTACCAGAAATTTTAATACCAGTTTTGCTATTCTCGGTATTTATTATAGAATATATAGAGAACAGAAATTAATATTTTATTCTTATTTATTATAGCAAAATGAAAATATCTGTAGATTATTATTTAATTGGGCGGTATTATTCAAGTATGAAATTTATCAAAATATACTAAAATAATAATAGCTTCTTAATGTCTTTAATATTAGATTTATAACTTTAACTCGTATTAAAAACCCTTCTATAAAAATAAAGAATTAACCATTTGAATTTTTATCTTAATGGATACTTGAAATTTGAAAAAATTGCTTCATAAAATTTAAAATTAAAAAAAAATCTCTATATTTATATAAGAAAAATATTGAGGCAAAGATAAAAAATATGACATCAAATATATTTGGTACTTCAGGCATAAGAATGGTGTTCCAAAATTATAGCGAGACAAACCTCATGTTTACGCCGCAAATGGCTTTAGATGTGGGATTAGCCCTTGGTACATATTTAAAAGGGGAAGGTGTCGTCGTTATCGGTAAGGATATTAGAACATCTGCATTACCAATAGAATATTCATTAATTTCTGGGATTATAAGTACTGGATGTAATGTGAAAACATTAGGAATTGTAACTACACCCACATTAGCAATGTCTCAAAGATTTTTAGATGCGAATGCTGGAGTCATGATTACCGCATCTCATAATACACCCGAATATATTGGATTAAAATTTTGGAATCCTTCAGGTATAGGGTATTCCCACGAGCAAGAAGAAGAAATATCGCGAATATATGACGAGAAGGATTTTCTTGATATCAAATGGGATCAAATTGGAAAAGTTACCTCTGTTAATGATATTAACGATAAGCACATTTCAGATATAATGGATCGTATTGCATTTGATGGGAGTAAACTTAATGCTATAGTAGACCCCGGAAACGGAGCGGGATGTGAAATTGTCCCAAGACTATTAAGTGATTATTGCGTAAATATTATTACAATCAATGCACAAATGGATGGTAAGTTCCCTGGGAGAAATTCAGAACCTAACGAAAAAAATTTAATTCAAATCTCCAAATTTCTTAAAATATCAACACAAGAAGATATTGGAATAGCGCTAGATGGGGATGCTGATAGAGTTATTTTTTTAGATGAAACTGGTGAAATCGTCGATCCAATTAGGTTATTAGCCCTCTTGGCAAAATATTATATACAAAATAATAAAAATGACATTTCTATGAATGATATGAAAATATCTACGCCAGTAAACTCATCAAGCTTAATTGAGGATGTGTTAGAACCACTTGGTTGCGAGGTAATAAGAACAGAAGTCGGAGATATTCAAGTAGCTCAAGCTTTACATAAGAATGGGGGGTTTTTAGGTGGAGAAACATCAGGTACTTATATTTGGCCCAGCTTCCATTTAGGACCAGATTCAATAGTCACAATTGGAATAGTATTGCAGATGATGGTCAAAACAGGAAAAAGCTTAATAGAATTATTGAAAGAAATTCCAAAATATCCCTATTACCGTAAACAATTTCAGCTTATAAAAGATATTCCCTTTACTGATGAAATAAACCAAAAAATTATTACTGAGATGAAAGAAAGCTTCGATTCTATGGGAAAAGAATTAAAATCTATTAATCATATGGACGGTTGTAGATTCGATTACGATGATGGATGGATTTTAATAAGGCGTTCAGGAACAAGCCCTTATTTAAGAATTTCTGGTGAATCTAGCGTCGATATAAATCAATCAATTGAAATGAATAAAACAGCAGAAGACAAAATGAAGAAATTAAATTTAATATAAAGCTTTTATTGAAGATTTATTTTTTTATTTGAAGTTAACTGTTTCTATTTCTATTCCTTTTTGTTCGAGCTTTTTTTTGTTAGCAAGAAGTTCTCGACCGGCAATCTTATCCAAAATATAAATTAAATTACCACCTTTTTCCGAATATATCTGACCATAAGATATTGGAACATCTGGAGTAGATAAATTTAGTAATGATTCAGTAACAGATTCAGTTTTTCGTTCTCCATTAGCTAATAACAACACTGTTTTCGACTTATAGACTAGCTCAGCACCCATACTAATAGCATAACGAGGACATTCATTTTCTGAGTTAAATTGTCCATCGATTACTGCATTAGTTAATGTATTTTTATCAAGTTTTATTAACATGACTTTACTTCCTTCAAAGGGAATACCGGATTCATGGAATGCGACATGACCACGTCCACCAACTCCTATTATTTGTAAATCAATACCACCTGATTTTTCAATTTTTTGGGCATATCCATCTAAAACTATTTTGCGAATCCAGTTTAAGTATTCAGAAGACGTATTATCTTTAATAATAATTGACTTTCCTGAGTCAGTTCCTAATTCGGTCCAATCTTCAGGATGGGATGATAATTCTTCAATAAGTTTTTTTTGATCAATTAAGCAAGCATAAGGTAAAGTTGTTTCAATGAATTTATTGTTAAGAAGCCCAAAGAATTCTTTAATCATAAAGTAGCAATAACTTTGTGGGTGTATCGTGCGTTGTTGAGCATTTTCTCCCGGAAGACCAATATATTCATCGAGATTAAAACTACGAACCCTACTGCTGTCGAATTTCTTAGCGTTTGCCATTTGGGCAAGTTCTTTATAAAGACCCGTTGGTGAATTTCCTGTTGCAAGCCCTAAAACATATTCCTCCTTGTCTTGTAATCCTTGGATGATATGTTCTTTTACGATTTCTGCCGCAACCTTACTTAGCTGTTCAAAATTATCTGTTACAATTACTTTAATCGCCATAAATAATTCCTCTAAATATATTTTATACTAAAAAAAGTTCTCTTTAATAAAAATTTAATTATAGGGACTTCACAAATTACATTTGTTATAACTTCCTTCTGGCAAAATTTTTATTTTTCTTATTCTTTTCTATTTTTAAATGTGTGGTATTTTTGGAATAGTTACAAAGAATCAAGAAATCTCTGTAGGAAAAGTTGTCTTCGAAGGAATAAAACGTCTAGAATACCGTGGTTATGATTCATGTGGCATTGTTTCACTTTACAATTCAAAACTATTTATTAAAAAAGAAGCCGGAAAAATTGATGATATTCATAAAAAAGTCAAATTAGATGAGTTTCCTAGTGGTTCAAAACTTGCGTTAGCCCATTCAAGATGGGCTACACATGGGGCACCTACTAAACAAAATAGCCACCCCCATTTAGATTGTTTAAGCAAGATTGCAGTTGTACATAATGGGATAATAGAGAATTTTTTAGAATTACGAGATGAGCTCACTTCTATAGGACATACATTTAAATCTGAAACTGATTCCGAAGTCATTCCCCATTTAATTGAAGATTTTATGAAAAAAGGTGATAATCTTAAGGTTGCTACTATTAACGCATTAAAAAAATGCAAAGGATCATATGCAATTGCAGTCTGTCAGATTAATAATCCTGATTTAATTATAGTTGCTCGAAAAGAATCTCCTTTAATAATTGGAATAGAAGAGGGAAAAACAACTTATTGTTCTTCAGATATTCCTGCTTTTTTACCCTATACTAAAAAATGTTATATCATGGAAGATAACGAACTTGCTGTTTTGAAAGCGGGAGAAGTAAAATTTTTTGATCTTAAAAACGATAATGAATTGATAATAAAAAAAATACAAACTATTGAATGGAATATTGATGCTGCGGAAAAGGGCGGTTATGAGCATTTTATGCTGAAAGAAATTTTCGAAGAACCGAATGCATTAAGGTTTACTATGAAAATTTCAGAGCAACTTTTAAGTAAGTTTGCAAACGCTTTATTATCAGCAGATAACATATATATCACAGCAGCAGGTACATCTTATCACGCAGCACTAGCAGGAAAATTTATAATTTCTAGATTTCTTGGTAAAAACATTCAAGATATAGAATGTTCTGAATTTGAGACTCAATTAACAGGTAATTTACAAAATAATTCCGTAATTATTGCAATCTCACAATCAGGTGAAACGATTGATACGATTGAAGCGATTAGATGGGCAAAAAAGACAAAAACTGTCAAAATCTTAACGATTACTAATGTAGTAGGCTCATCAATTACTAGGTATTCCGATCACGTGATCGTTACAAATGCAGGACCCGAGATTGGTGTTGCAGCAACAAAAACGTATAGCACGCAAGTTCTTGCTCTTGCTCTGATAGCAGTTTCAATCGCAAAAATTCGAAGAGTAATATCTGATGAAGAAATAATAAAATACTACGATGCTTTAGCTGGAATTCCTAATATCATTGAAAAATTCCTTGAAAAAAATGTTGATTTAATCAAATATATCGTAAACAATTTAGAAAAAAATATGAATTATTTCTTTTTAGCAAGAGGTATTTCAATCGCAACTGCCAAAGAAGGAGGATTAAAATTAAAAGAAGTTGCCTGTCGTTTCATCGAAGGTTATTCAGCAGCTTCTGCTAAACATGGGCCAATTTCATTAGTAAGAGAAGGATTCCCTATAATTTTTATTGCTCCACCTGACGAGACATATAATAGATTAGTTGGGAATGTAATGGAGTTCAAATCTAGAGGTGGAATGATTATTTCTGTCGTTGTGGAAAACGATGAAAAAATAACAAAATTAAGTGATATAACAATTCGAATTCCTCAACCCGCAGATAAATATCATAATCTTTTCAGTCCAATTACTTTCATGCCGGCCTTACAATTATTAGCCTATTACGCTGCCTTAGCTCACGATCTAGACCCTGATAAGCCACAAAATCTTAGTAAGACTGTAACAGTTCATTAAAGAAAAGACTATTGTTAAATAAAAGATGGAAGATATTTTAATAGGGTATTTCGAGTATTTTCAACTATACTTAGAAGCCAAGAAGTTCCAACTTTTGAATTATGTTCATTTAAATCTTTTATTACAGTGATATAATCATTCCCGGTTTTCTTATAGATGTTATCTAGATTCTTCAAAAATTCATCTCTCCCTTTCTCATTACCCGAATATGATAGACATTCATTAAAACTATTTTCAATTTTTTGTATATTCTCAACAAGTTCTCTTTTTTGATTTAACAGTTCTTCCGATACGTTATTACCCATAACCGATTTATATAATTCTATAGATTTTTTCATCTTATTAGCTAGTTGTTTGAATCTTTTAATTCTCTCATTGAAAATAAGCTCGAGCTTTTCAACCGCACCCTCATAAAGCAATTTTTCCATATCACTTCCTTGATAGAACTTAGAACGTACAATTATGTACCATTGTCTAAGAGCTATTATATTTGCGATATATTCAATACTATTTATGACTCTTCTTTTAACGCTCCAATATAGTCCAGGATAGAAATCCATATCCTCTTTTTGAGATTCTTTACCCATTAAAAGTGTATGCCCTTGAGGACAATCTCCTCGGTAAATAACTCCAGCTGCAATTACTGTCTTATACCCTATCCGACTTGGACCTACTATTCCTCCTTGTCCTCCTAAAAAGATAGGAGGTTGATTGAGCATAACCCCATATGCTACATCTCCAATTAGAGATGCAGTTGCTTTATCCTGATTAGGTGTATAATTAAAATGAATATATGAACTGCCCACTTCACTATGGTTTCTTCTGTCTGTTCCGCCTGCCATTAAAATGTCACAAAAATTGACAATGCTCCCTAATGTCACAAATGGAAAAAGGATTGTTTGTTTAAGACCTACTGTGTGAGCACCGTTAGCTTCCTCCTCCAGAAGACATCCTTCTCGGACTTCAGCGCCATCACCCATATTCGCAGAATCCAGAAATGTTGATCCTTCAAAGTACCCACCTTTTAATTCTACATTTTTCCCTAATTGACAATTTTTAATAGTAACTGGAGATCTACTGCCCAGCTTAACTCCCGGCATAATAAGTGTCCTTTTGCCAAATATTTTACAGCCTGAGTGTATTGTAACATCCTCAGATGATATCAGATTAATGTTGACTTCTTCGCTTATTTCAACCGAAGAAGGATTTGGTATTTTGACTCCTTTTTCAATTAAAGCAGTAATTAATGAGTTTTCATTATATACCATATGCTATGATCTCTTTTTTGGTTCATCTTTCTCATTTTATTTATAATAAACAAATTTTTAAATCTAGCAAAAACAGATAACTTCTATTTAAAGCTTTTTACATTTTATCAACACGAAATATGTGGCTCTTCCAACCCTCTAGTTCGACATATAACCCATTTTCATCGAGGTTCGTCCCTTTATACTTATACTCTTTTTCATTTAGTAAATCTGTAAAGCACCAATCAGAAATTCCATAAGCAATTTCTTTTATTATTATATGAGCCTTGGAAAGATTTGGATTATAGTTGACTACGATCAATAATCTCTGATCGCCTTTTAGCCATTGATATGAGATAATATCTTTAAATGAAGTATCGTTTGAATCCGTAGGTTCTACACCACATAAAAGCCATTTTGCATCATCCCAATCTTTTCCAGGAATGATCTTTAAAAGTTTATCGTAGAATTCCGTAATTACTATATTGTCTTCTTCAGTAGGGCCTCGTCCTAACTGTACCGGTATCTTAATTTCGTATCCGTGTGTTTGGCCTTCATAAATCAGTCTCGCCCCCGGTAATGTTGATGTAATGATTGAAGCAGCCATCGAAGCATTAGCTCCAAATGCTACTGCCGCTCTTGGTTCGTCGTGATTTTCAATAAATCGAAGTAGTTTATTTTGGTAATTTATATCAGCGTTAAGATGTTCTTTTATACTTTGAACATTAGATTTTATTAAACGCTCGTATAACCTTTTATCGTAACAAAAATCAAACCCTTGTTGAATCAAATCCCATTCCATATCCCAATAAACTTCAGCAATAAACTTAAAGTTTGGATATTTTTTCTTAACTGAGGATATGATATCTACCCAATACTCATTCTCAAGGGGTAAACCTGCTTTTTCACCCCAAGTTTTTTTGAACACATCATTAACCATTAACATTGCCATATCACACCTAACACCATCACACTGCTCTGCAATCGAAAGTAGAGTGTTGACCGCTTTGGAACGCGCCTCAGAAGAAAATGCATTTATTTGAACCGTGTCTGTCCAAGGGGGAAAATTAGGATCTTTACCGTGAGCATATACGGTATCTCCTATAGAAAAAAAATCGTAAGGTTTGGTCATTAAGTCTTCTAAAGTTCCTTTTATAAACACATCTGATTTCTCAAGCGTCCAAAGATGATCAATCGAAACGTGATTAGGTACGTAATCTAAAATAAGTAGTAAATCGTTATCCTTTAAATCGGCTCTAAATGATTTGAGAGCATCAGAACCTCCTAATTGAGAACTAACATGATAATAATACACCGAATAAGGAGACCCCACAACATCTTGGGTACTATAATATCTCAATGCTTTACGATACTCTTCTTGTAAGCCCTCATGATTCATTGCAATTTCTCTCCCTATAGGACTACGTTCCCAAACACCCATCAACCATACGACATCAAATAAAGTTAATTCTTGATCTATAATTTCAATGGGTATTGAATCAAGTTTAATATTATGACCATAAATATTAGAAAAATCCGTTAACCACGGCCATGTATTAATCTCGAATATTTTTGGATGGACTGGCCAAGAAAGTTCTTTAGTAGGCATGATTATTCTTATTATTATATTTTTGAGGATTAATAACTATTTAATATACCACTTAATTTAAAAAATGAATTTTATTATATACAAAATTATAGATTAAATATCAAAGTGTAATTTTTTGTTATTTTTTAAGTATAAATATATATAAATTATTAGATAATCATACTATAATTAAGAAAAATAAAAGAAGTGTGTTTTGAAAGTGAGTGAAGAGAAGGATGCAATAAGAAAGTTGATAATGCTCATTTCTGATCTTCGAGCTAAGGATGAAGAACGTTATGAAGCCCATGTCAATTTTATGAACGAGACAATTAAAATGATTACCGCTATCGAATCCCAGATGAACAAGCACTGGTCAACGGTATTAGATTCTCTCAAAGAATTGAATGAAAATATCAACGATAATTTGGATTCATTACTTACGGGAATTAACCCTAAAGGGCTTAGAGAAACGTCTAAATCTCTTCAAGAAATTATGGACACAATGAATAAAAGCGTACAATCAATGAATTTGGAGAAAGTACTTAGCGAGCTTAAAGTTTTAAAAGGTTCTACAACTGTCAACGCACAACTTGTTTCTCAAACCCTTCCAATTGGTCAAACACCAGAACCAATAACTGCCGATATTAACTTAAACCCTCCAGCTGGGGCTTCTGCAACAACAGAGGAACAAGAAGTTTATGGATTTGTTCCTGGAAAAAAGAAGAAAAAGAAAGAAGAGGAAGAGTCTGAGCCTCACTTGATGCGCCCTTCTGATCTTTTTAAAAAGTAGGAACAGCAGTAGGTTCGGAACTAATTTAAGTTTCTCTCAACTCGTTTAAATATGCTATTTGTTTAGTATATAGTAGAAAGAAAGATAATAAATATTCTCTGTTTGCTCTGACCATTTAATTTTCTGGTTTCTTGTTGAATTGGTATCTGTTTATTATATAATTAATGCATAAAAATCTTAATAGAATTTAAGATATTTTTTGTTTTAGGTATTATTCATGTTTAAGAATTTCTTGTATCTATTAATCGTTCCATAAATGGCATTAGAGTTGTTCTAACTTGTTCTATATTTTCACCGATTTTTTTGAATTTGATAACTATTGCTGGTATGTTATACTCTGCTTTTAGTTTTTCTTTTAGCTTATCATAAATTTTTGAGGTTGATGGGCACCCATATACTTGATTGAAAATCAATCCATCAATGTTCATGTTTTCAGCAGTTTTTAAATACGAATTAGTCATGTTTTCATCGTCGCATCCTATTCCTTTTTTTGAAGCGTTTAGTAGAAAACGCGCGTATTCTTCTATAGGATCAGATTTATGAGATATGGGAATTTCTTCTAAAAATCCTAACACATCCCAATCGGCATAAATTATCCTACCCCCTAATTTGTAGATAATTTCATGAATTTCTGGTTCCCATCCTTGATACATGGGAGCAAATAGCAACCTTGGCATATGAGAAACGTCCATTCCTACACCCTTTCTAATCCTTTCTCTCATCTCTTTAACTAAATGGCTTAAATTTTCTAAGTATCTTTGAGAGTTTGAATTATAATCTTGGAATGTGATAGTTAGGAGCGCTAAAATTTCTGCGAATGTAGCCGGATTGCATGGATAAAAGTTAGAATCGCTAATCTCGTAAAGGATAGTTTTATAAAATCGTTTTACTTGATTGCCAATACGAAATTGCTTCTGTAAACTATTATCTGATACAAAGTTTCCCGTGATCTTCTCTAGTTCACTAATTCCGTTCTTAACATTATTAATCATTTCCTTTAAAGCAATATCTTCATTATCTGAATTCTTTGAAGGAACATCGATTATGATTTGACTCGGTACTGTCGTTTTTAGCGATTCTGAAAAAGTATTCCAGCTACCACATCGCATTGCGAATGTAAGATTAGCGTCTAAATTTTTACCTTTAGATTTATGCATTCCATAAAGAGCGTTAATCCCGTAACATAATTCCGAAGGAACGCCATTACTAACGCCTATGTCATACATCTCATTATATTTGCTATTAATACTGGTAATGACATCTTCAAGTATCTTATCAACAATTTTTAACACGTCAAATTGGCGAGCGAACTCAAGGAATTTAGAAGTTAAATCCCATCCTAATACAGATGTAGCAGATTGCAAAGGCATCAAATACTTGCTAACTTCGAAGGTTTCCATTCGAATTGGGAATACGGGGACTGCACCAACTGCAAAAGCTAAATCAGGAAATCCTAAAGCAACTGAAATGAGTTTTTTCTTCTCTCTAATTTTTTTTTTCCGTAAATAATCTCTACCCGTCAAAAAGTTTGAAGCCATTTTTAGAACAGATGTAAAGCTTATAACATCATCAGCGTATATGCTCGTTATAGATTCATCTCAAGTTAGCGTTTAAATTTATCTTTTTTTAGGAATACAATTAAAAATTAGTTATTTAAATGTAATAAAATTTATGAGCTAAATTGTAAGGTTTCAAATTACTATATCATCATGGAATCTAGTTAAGTCGAGTGGAAAAATAGTTGAATTAAAAGTATAATATATAGAAGTATAACACTTGTCTTGGGAACAATCACAAAATAAAATTTAACTGGAAGTATTGTTATTGCGACAGGTACAGCAGTTTTTACAGAATTAGTTCAAGGAATAAACTATTTGATTTAATTAATGCATGATTATCATTACAAAATGTTTTAGAGTTTTAAATATAAGGTTTATTTTAAAAATAATTAGTTTTCTATTTGAAATCTTATAAAATATTTAATTCTCAATTCTCTGTATTTATAAAATTATATATTTACGCAAAAAATTAAATAACAACGCTCCTTTATATATATTATATATATTGAGTATTTGATATTCTCACATCTGTAATCTTTTTTAGGAATTTGGCTTAAAAGATAATAATAAGAAAGGCACTGCTTGTATCAAATTAATTTTTGCCTACATTCGATAGAAAAAAGCTAAATTGTTAATTATAATATGACTAACTTCTTAAGGTAGAATTAGCAATCAAATACTCTCATGTGATATTTTCGCAAAAAAATAAAAAAAATAAGAGAGTGATAATAATAAGGACAAAAATTATTGAGAAATTAATAACTATGAACGAGATTTCTTCAACTATCCAACAAATTTTTAAATCTGAATTCAGGATTTCTAAAAATTCTATTATCTCTGAGGAATACCTATTAATTATAGGTCATAGTGAAGAAGGTCTTATTTCAGTGGTTCAGGCTTCAATAAATAATAATTTTGAGAGGACTCGCATATCCATATTGGTGTTCAACCCTCATTCATTAGCTGAAGAATTAAATATACAACAAGAATCGCATAACTTTTTAAGCTTAATTGAAGGAAAATTGATTCGATCAGTAAAGGAGGGCGTTAAAAATAAATTTTGTAACCCATTTACAGAACTTTCTAAATTTCAATTAGAGAAAACTCAAGAAAAAAGGAAGATATTTTCGCTCGAAACGAGTATACTAAATGAAATAGTTAAGCACTTATATCATATAAATGACTTTTCAGATGAAATTATGAAATTTCCTTTTTCTATAAACCATATTGAAGGAAAGTGGGAAGAATGGGATAAAATTTATTTTCCATATATTGAATTAATTGAAAATAATATAATTAAGACTTATACAAAAGATACAAAAGTGTATCGCAATTATAATTTTGCTGAAAATGGTGATAGTTTTCAAAGAATAATAGATCTATTGATAGTTACTAAAAAAGAATCTATCCCAGAACTCAAAAATAAAGGTACTGAAGAAATAAATCCCTTTGATTATGAGATTAGTTTTATTTATTGTAATAGAATGTCTAAACCATTTAAATATATGAATTTATTAAAATTTGTGAATGAAATTAAGTCATTTTCGGAGAAATTCAAAAATGATAAAAAAAATAAATGTAATATTATCATTCCACAATTAATTTTAGTATCCCAATTTGGATATGACATAGGAATTAAGGATTATTTGAGAACCCATCTGGTTAGAGAAGTAGATTATACTATTCCTTTAATGCTAATACCTCCTTTCAATGGTGATGATGAAGTGTGGCATAATTTTATCGAAAATGAGGATTCAAAACCACAAAAACGAAACGATTTGGAAAATATTATACGAATAGGTAATAGTGAGCATTCATCATCTTCATTTAAAAATAATATGGTAAAATCGGCAAAAAGCGAATATAGCCAAATAATTGCAAGAAATAAATTGGCTAAATTCGATAGTGACTTTTTAAATAAGTGGCATTTGATACTCGATGTTTCTAAATCAAAGGAAATTCTAAAAACCAATGAAGATAATGAGAAATTTGGCAAAAACATTAATATCGTAAAAGATGAGGTACCTATTTATTAAGGTATTATTCCACAATCATAGAATATTATTTGAACATTTCCATAAAAGCTCCAAGTCGAGTTTTTACTTCCTCTACATTTTCTCCTATTTTATTAAAATAAAATTTATGAGGTAAAGAATAAGGGTTTATGATTTTATCTGAACATCTTCATAAAAACTCCAAGATGAGTTTTTATTTCTTCGATTTTTTCGCCAATTTTATTAGATATAATTGTTAATGATGGTATTTCAAGTACTCAACATAATTTTTCTTTTAACATAACTTACTACTCTTAGAAGTTTTATTCTAATACTCGAGTATTATCTCGGATTTGAAAGTATTTATATTTCATGGTTTCCATCTTGGAATTCGAATGTTTCCCCAAATATAAGAGTTAAGCAAGATTTAATTGTGTATTATAAACCAAGAAAATGAAAATATGAAAAAATCTGATCAAGATGACTAAGGAAAAAATAAAAATTTGCGTACTTGAGAAAAAACGAGGAAATTTTTCAATACAAGAGAAATTTGCTAAAAACGAAAATATTATCGATACAACTAATCAAGAAGTAGAACATCATTTAAGTGCTTTAAATGAAGCGGGTTATGATGTAAAAATATTAAAATGGAATGACAATATAATTTATGATTTAAAAAGTCTTGACATTGATATCGTATTTAATGTATCCAGCATTGTTGAAACAGCTATTTTAGAAGAATTAGAGATACCTTATGTAGGGTCTGATATTTTTGGATGCGTTATAGCAACCGATAAGGTTCTTACTAAAGACTTGTGGTTTAAAAAAGGATTACCAACATCACCTTATATTTTAGCAAGATCAAAAGAGGATTGTGAAATTTTTAAGAAAAACAAGCCATTTGATTATCCTTTATTTATAAAACCCTCTCAAGGGAGAGGAAGTTCTGGAATCGATGAATCCTCACTTATCTATTCATATAACGAATTAATTAAAGGAGTTGAAAAAAGATTAAACACAATAAATCAACCTGTTCTTATTGAAAAATTTTTAAGAGGTAGGGAAATAACATGTGGAATTATTGGTAATGGAAATCAGATTAAAGCCTTACCTTTATTAGAAATAATACACAAGGAAAAGGAAAAATTCTTGACATTTAATAAAAAAGAGTTAGATGACGATAAATTCCAATGCCCTGCAAAATTAACTCCGAAACAGTCTAAAGAATTACAGAAATTAGCTATTTCAGCATTTCAAGCGATAAATCTTAGAGATTATGGTCGTGTAGACATCATCTTATCAGAAGAAGGTCCTTTTTTATTAGAAATAAATTGTTTTGCAGGATTAATGTGTACACCAAAAGATAAACCTCATAGTTACATGGGCTTTATGGCAATTGCAGAAAACAAAAAAAGTAGTGAATTCTTAGATGAAATTATAAAAGAAGCATTAAAAAGAATTGGATAACTTTCGTTCAAACTAAAAACAAACTGTATTATGTGAAGTAAAATGCCAATACTTGAAATAAATTTGAGAAAAATTAGACATAACGCAAAATTATTAAAGAATCTTTTAACTCAGCGAAATGTATCTATTATTGGAATTACAAAACTTGTCTTAGGAAACCCTACTATTGCAATGACGTTGGTTCAAGGAGGAATAGAGTATTTAGGAGATTCACGAATTAACAATATTATTAAAATGAAAAAAAAAAATATTAGAGCTCAATTTGTTTTAATTCGTATTCCAAGCATTACTGAAATTCCTCTTGTTGTTAAATACGCAAATTATAGCCTAAATTCAGAATTAAAGACCATAAGAATGCTTTCAAATGAAGCCGTTAAACAAAAAAAGATACATAATATAATTCTAATGGTAGATATGGGAGATTTAAGAGAAGGAATAAATATATTCAATATTGAATTTTTTGTCGAAGAGATTTTAAAACTAAAAAATATAAATTTAAGTGGAATTGGTACAAATTTCAAATGTTTTGGTGGTATCATCCCGACAGATGAAAATATGAATGAATTTTCAAAATTAGTCTTTAGGATCAAGGATAAATTTGAATTGGAATTAGAATTTGTTTCAGGAGGAAATTCTGCAAATTTTAATTGGTTTAAATCGTGTAAAAACATTGGTGAAATAAATAATTTTAGAATTGGGGAAGCCATGTTTCTAGGAAAAGAAACGATAAATTATGAACCAATTCCAAATCTCTATACAGACGCTTTTAAGTTAATAACAGAGATTGTTGAGTTAAAACAAAGATCTGTAATCCCCAAAGGGATTATTGTATCAAATGCATTTGGGGAACGTGTCCAAACTTCCCATAAAAAAATTAACAATGGTAAAAAAAGCGATATAATTAGAACACAAGCACTTTTAAATATAGGTAGACAAGATATTGCAGTAAAAGGATTAAATCCGAAAGAAAGTATTAATATTCTTGGAGCTTCAAGCGACTACTTAGTTGTAGATATAAGAGATAATCAATTTCAGATTGGACAAAAATTGCATTTTGATTTGAATTATGAAGCTCTTTTAAGAGCAATGACTAGTCCCTATATCCATAAGAAATTTATCGATATTTAAATTTACATGGGTTTATGATTTTATTCTGAATGGTAACAAAACACATTTTAAAAGAAGAAAATGAAAATATGAATATTTTTTTTATTTAGTAAGGATAAATTTAAATTTATTGAAAAAAGTTCTAAAAAGCATCCATATTATTACATTAGACTCTTAATTTACTTAAAAGACGTAAAATTTTAAATAATGTGACTGATTTAATAAGAATAGGAAAAATTTTGCATTGAAACTTAAAACGGTATAATTATCTAAATATTAGAATATATTTTTGTATCCAATATATTAGGGATATAATTAGAACAACTGGTTTTTTACTGTTATTATTCTATAGAATACTAATAATCACTATTCTGTAATCCAGTAAGTTTCTTTAATGCTTATTTCAAATATTGTTTGAAGGGTGTTTTATTCAATAAAGATGACTAACGCTTATTTAGAGAAAAAAAAAAATACAAGGATCTTAACAGCATGTATAGGACAATGCGTGCATGTAGCAGGTACATATAATTTCATTCAAATTTCAAAACAGTTGGGTTATAATAATATATTTTTAGGACCTGCTACCCCTATTTCAATTGTTATAGATCAAATTAAAAAGTATGACCCTAACATTGTAGGACTTAGTTATCGTTTAACGGCAGACACTGTTAGACCTTTACTAAATGAATTTTTTAAAAATTTTATAAAATTAGAGAAAAAACCAAAAAAATTATTTTTTGCTGGAACACCTGAAGTAGTTGAGATCGCAAGAAAATATGAATGGTTCGATGAATATTTTGTTGGAGGAGAATCAAAATTTGAATTAATTTCTATCTTGAGAAATGAGAAATTAAAATCAGAAAGTAAAACAGAAGTCCCTATGGATATTATTTCTCGAATACAATGGAAGAAACCTTATCCTGTAATTAGAGCGCACTTTGGATTACCTAATTTCAATGAAACAATAGAAGGAATAAAAAAAATTGCTAAAGCTAAAGTCTTAGATGTTATTTCAATTGCGCCCGATCAAAATACGCAAGCAAATTACTTCCACCCTGAAAATCAAGATAAAAAATTATCCGGAGCGGGTGGGGTTCCTTTGCGTACTCAGCAAGATTTCGAAAAGCTCCATCAAGCAAGATTAACCGGAAACTATCCGATGTTAAGGATATATGCTGGAACACGCGATTTCATTAAATTAGGAAAATTGTATCGAGATACAATTCAAAATGCCTGGGCAGCAATCCCTATTTTTTGGTTTAATCAAATGGATAGAAGGGGGCCGTTAACTTTAAAAGAATCGATTAAACAGCATCTAAACGCAATAAAGTGGCACGGAAAGTACAATATTCCCGTTGAAGTAAACGATCCACATCAATGGAGCCTTCGAAATGCTCCAGATGCTATAGCTGTTGCCGATATGTATTTATGTGGAATTATAGCGAAAAAATTAGGCGTCAAAAATTATATAGCACAGTATATGTTTAATACACCTCCATCAAGTTCACTTGATATGGACTTAGCAAAAATTCTCGCTAAAGATGAGTTACTTCAAACGTTATCCAATGAGAATTTTACGATAATTAAGCAAGTTCGGACGGGATTAGCAAGTTTCCCATTAGATTTGGATAAAGCAAAAGGACAACTTGCTACAGCGACATTTGTTCAATTAGCTATTAGACCAGACATTGTTCATGTAGTTAGTTATTCTGAAGCTAGTCATACAGCTCGTCCAGAAAATGTAATAGAAAGTTGTAAAATTGTGGATCAAGTAATAGATAGAGTTTATTCCAGTAAAATTAACATTATAGATAAAAAAATTGAGGAAAGGAAAGAAGAATTAATAAGACAAGCCAAATGGATAGTTGACTTAATACCACATTTAACAAAAAATGAAGATGAATCGAAAAGTCCATATACCAATTATGAAGTCTTAAATCGACTCGTAAAATATGGTATATTTGATGCTCCACATTTGAAAAATAATAAATTTGCTTTGGGTAAAATTAAAACCAAAATAATTAATGGTGCTTGCTATTCATGGAATGAATCTCAGCAAAAAATTTACGATGAAATTGAAAGAATAAAAGACATTATTTTTAATAGCCCATTTAAAAATTCTTGTGACTCATTACAACAAAAAGAAAAATCCATCACAAAGGTGTTGGATAAATGAGATTCTGTGTCATTGGAGCCGGAAACGGTGGTCGAGCGTTTGCGGCATATTTATCATCTAAAGGAAATTCTGTGAACCTTTATAACCGTTCATACTCTAGAATTTATGAAATCAAAAAGAAGGGAGGTATAAAAGCAAAAGGAAAATTAAAAGGTTTTTTTCCCATTGATCTAATTACACAAAAACTACACTTGGCAGTTAAGGATGCAGATATTATTTTAATAGTAACTCCTGCTTCAGCACATAAAAATATTGCTAAAAACATTGCACCTTTTTTAACAAACGATCAGATAATATTGTTGAATCCAGGTAGAACTTTTGGAGCAGTAGAGGTTAGAAGTATAATAGAAAAGGAAAGAGGGAATCTCCCTATTTTCATTGCTGAAACCCAAACATTACTTTTTACATCAAGACAATTGAAAAAAAACAAGGTTCAAATTCTTACACTTAAGGATTCTGTTGAATTTTCGGCTTTTCCAGAGAAGGATACATTTTTCATCAGCGATACATTGAGAGATGTTTTTCCCCAAATGAAACCTAATGATAATTATCTGCAAGTTACATTAAATAATATTGGGATGTTATTGCATCCAACTCTATCATTAATGAACGCTAGTGCAATAGATTATGGAAGAAAGTTCAAATTTTATGCACAAGGGGCATCTTCACATACATGTGAAATTCTTGAGACGCTCCAAATGGAATTCAGAAAGATTTTTGATAAGTTAAATTTAAAACAAATAAATTTTTGTAAATGGGTGGAGAAATCTTATGGATTTAAAGCAAACAGTATCTATAAAGCTATTCAAAAAGTAAAAGCATATAAAAACATTGTTGCTCCAAAAGAATTAATAACTAGATATTTCACTGAAGATATTCCAACTGGACTTGTACCTATGGCGTCAATAGGAGAATTCTTAGAAATTTCTACACCTATAATTGATTCTATCATAAATTTATCTTCGATTTTATGTGGAATTGATTTTAAAAAAGAGGGAAGAAACATTATGAACTTAAATTTGGCTGACTATATAACGAAACAAATGAAAGGAGAAGAAGCGTTTGAAATAGAAAAAAGTTCAAAAGCACAAATCAGTACTTAAATTTGTTTTACTTTATGACGTTATTATTAAACTTAATTTCTTCCATAATAAGGATTAGTATCTAATATTTAAACATTTCCATAAAGGCACCGAGTCTGGTCTTCACTTGTTCTACATTGTCGCCAATTTTATTGAATGTAATTGCTGTAATCGGTATTTCAAGTTCTCGTCTTACTTTCTCTCTTAACATCGCATAGCAATTTGAGATAGAATGGCACCCAAATAATTGAAAGAATACTATACCATCTGCATTTAAATCCGATGCCATTCTCAAATAAGAATCTGTTAATTTGTCATTATCGCAACCTATTCCTGTTTCTGTAGCTCTCATAAGAAATCGAGCGTATTCTTCTGAAGGATTCGTGTGTGATCCGGTCGGTATTTCTTCTAAGAATTTTAATAACTCCCAATCAGCGTATAAAGCTCTCCCTCCTAACTCATAAAGAATCTCGTGCGTTTTTGGTTCCCATCCTCCGAACATTGGGGTCACGAAAATCCTAGGCATTTTTGACACATCCATACCAATTCCATTTCTAATTCTTTCCCTCATTTCTTTTTCGAGCGCTACTATGTTGTCTCTGTATCGGGTCGCATTAGAATTATAATCTTGAAAGGTTATACTTAGCAGTGCCATAATTTCACTGAAAGTTGCAGGGTTACAAGGATAAAAATCAGAAGCACTTATGTCGTAAATAATGTTCTTATACGACCTTTTTATTTGATTTCCTATTTTAAAATGTTCTCTTAAGTCATTATCTGTTATGCTATTACCTGTCAGCTTCTCGAATTCGTTTAGGGCGTTTGAAATATTATCGGTAAGTAATTCAATTGAGTTTCCCAAATTTCTCGGTGGAATATCAATCCAGATTTGGCTTGGCTTTTCATTAATTGACTTCAAAGACTCTAAATATTTATTATACGCACTACAACGAATTGTAACATTTAAACAAGCATCAACATTTCGACCTTTAGTGACATGCATACCAACTAAACTCTTTAATCCGTAACAGAAGTCACTTGAAATTCCATTTTCAATTCCAACATCATACATTTCGTTGTATTTTACATTAATAGTGTCAATTACATTCTCTATAATATCGTCGACGATTTTACTAACTTCATTTATGCCCAGATTTTTAATAAAGCTTAGAAAATTCGAAACATTCTTCCACCCAAAAATACTAGATGCAGAACCTAAGTAAGAAAGATATTGGCTTATTTCAAATTTATGCATCCTTATTGGAAAAACTGGCACCGTGCCAGCAGCAAAAGCTAAATCCGAAAACGGCAAAGTAACAGCTACTAATTTTTCTTTTTCTCGAAATTTCTTCCTTTTTAGGTAATTTCGCCCATTTAACAGATTGTAAGCCATACGTAATACTGAACTGAAAGTTATAATCTCATCGGCAATTAAACTCATTTCATCATCTCCAAATACGCTTCTATTCTTGTAGATAATTGACCACGGTTAGCTCTGGAATAATCTCTTTCTAAATTTAGTACTTGAATCCCTTTTTCTTGTAATGCATCTTTTAAGAAAGACGACATTAGCGAAATATGATCACAAAACTTTATTATATGATTGATGACACCTAACTTTCTACCTTTATTTTTTGTGTAATTTTCAGAATATTTCTGTATAACTGATACTTTCTGTTTAAGAAAGTCAGGTACGCTATGGTCACCATAAATATTATTTTTAAACCTAAGAACTAACAAATCCAAAGGATCTTTCTTTATGTCCATGTGATTGCTCTCAATAACTTGCGAATAATAATGGTTCCCAATCCAAGTATCAAAAAAAACAATGTTACCTCCCCCCTCCTCAATCAAGTCTATCATATTATCATTAATAAAGATTGAGCAACCAGTAAGTAAAACGTCTTTAGATGTATTAGAAACGGGTTGAGGAGTGTCTTTAAATTTTTGAATCAAATTCTCTAAATCGTGAAGAAAATCTGGTCCAAATAGCATTGATTTATGAATTAATTTCAATCTTTCCGAGCCTCGCATTTCCAGCTCATTGATTTCTAATAATTTTTTTTTGAAATTATTGAATTTTAATATGCTGTTATAAATATCCTCATCAGGTATTTTTCTATCCAAAATAGCTTCAAGTTGATTTCTAAAGTCTTGCAATTCGAGCTTAAAATATTTCAGGCTGTTTTCGTTCATTGTATAAGGAACATAAAAATTCAAACGAGGAATATTAAAGTATTTGGAAATGATTTCTGAAACGCAAATATCTGATACGCAGTGATTGGAAACTATAATGTAATCAACCAATTCCAAAAACTTGTAGTAGTTTGGTTTAATTGAAAATAATCCAATACACGATTGTGCAAATGCACACATGGATGGAGGTAAATAATCGTGACTCGCGTCCATTAGTTCATCGTTCCCTCCAAAGATTAACTTTAAGGGAAAAAAACCAGCAGCATCAATCAATTCCTCAGGAATATTATCGTGAGCTAGGTAAGCGATAATTTTGATCCCTTCCTGTTTTTTTTCTTTTAGGAAGAGGTTGAAGTCAGATAGTAGATTAGAGTCATCCATAGTTATTAAGTCAGCTGTTTAACAGTATTAGTCAGAAAAAGATTAATTCTTTTTAATCTTTTTCCGATTTAAAATATAGATAACAATATTAAATTATAAGAATATTTCTCATCTATTGCGAGTTATTCGCTTCTGCGATTAAAGCAGCACCGATAGCACCTGTTAATTGGGGAAAATCAGGCGTTTCAACTTCATAACCAAGTTCGTCCTCAAGATATTTTTTCACAGCAGGGTTTTTTGCTACTCCACCACAAAAAACTAATTGTTGTCCCACTCCGATACGTTTAGCCATTCCAGCAACTCTTCTCGCAATTGATCTATGAATACCGCTGGCAATTTCTTCTTTAGAAGCGCCCCTCGCAAACAAACTAATAACTTCACTCTCAGCAAAGACCGTACATGTGGAACTTATTGAAGCCGATTTGTTAGATCTTAAAGCCAAATCTCCAAATTGGTCAATAGGAACCTCCAAAGCGTGTGCCATAACTTCTAAAAATCTTCCCGTTCCTGCCGCACACTTATCGTTCATTTGAAAATCGACGACATTTCCCGTTTTCTTAGATATTACAATAGCTTTACTGTCTTGGCCACCAATATCAATAACGGAATGTACGTCTGGGAAGAAGTATTGCGTTCCTTTAGCATGAGCAGTAATTTCAGTTACCCGATCGTCAGCTATATCGATCGTATTCCGGCCATAACCGGTACTCATGACGAATACATCAGATTTTTTCAAATCGTTTTTCTCCAATAAGTCGTCGAATAAATTATGACCGATCTTTTTAAAATCATAAGTGGAGCGTTCTGTGCGGTGATCTATCATCTTTCCTTCGCCGAGTAAAACGATTTTTGTGGCAAGAGAGCCAATATCAATTCCTATAAAAGTTTTCAATTTTAATCAAATAGAATTTATTATTTTTGTAAAGGAATTGTTTTAAAAATTTTAATTTTTCGATAATATTAGATAATTTTTTAATCTAACAGAAGCATTGAAACTATTATAGTGAGACCAAAAGCGCCTAGCATTTTAAGAACATTTTTCCACAATGATTCTCGAGAAATGAAACCTACAAAAATACCCAGAAGAACAATGCATATAAAAACAATTAAAAAAGAATAGATGAAGAAAATAAATGTTGCTTTTAGAGTAAAAAAAAACGGAATTAATGGAACAATTCCACCAAAAAGCGGTGCACTTCCATTTACTAACGATACAACTATGCTAGCAAATCTTTCTGCCTTTTTTTGCAATGTCTTTGTTTTTCTTCTCTTATTCTTAGATTTTTCTAAATCTAGATTTTTTATTAGGGTTTCATCATTAAATTCAACCGTTAGCATGGCTTTCTCGATTTCTTTGCTATCAAATAACTTATCTTCCACTTCTTTTTCTTCTTCTTCCTTCAATATTACCATAGCCTTATCTAACTCTGATTTCAATCTCTTCTGTTCTGCTTTTTCAGATATGTATGAACCACTTGATCCCGACATAAACATTGAAATTGATGTTGCGAGCCCTGTTAATAATACAATATGACTATCTACAGTTTGTTGTCCGTCTTTAAATATTAGTATAAAAAATCCTAATAAAATACCAATTACAGTTAACATTCCGTCGTAAAAGTTATTTACAAAATAACGACGAGCGATAGATACAAAATCAGTAATTTTAGCGTATGTTTTAAATTTTTCTATCATTCTGTTTTAACTTTAATAAGATTTAAGCTATTTTTTATGAATTTATTTGTAAGTTTTTTTCGAAATATTTTTTCTATTCTTAACTTTTTCATATTTTATTTTAGTTGAAGGCTAGATTAAGTAGGAATTACTAATTGTAACAATAGAGAAACTAGTAATGTCACAATACCCGCTGTAACTAAATGTATTGCGTACTTAGCATGACCCCCGCCAGAGATTTTTCCTAAAAAAATACCTAAATAAATCAATATTGCTGTCAAAACTCCATAAGAAAATAAGAAATGGAATATAGATAAGGTATCTCCAAAGAAAAACGGAATCAAAGGAAGTACTGATCCTAAAACAGGAGCTCCCCCGTCTACTAAAGATGCAACAATGGTGGCAAATCTTTCTGATTGTTCGATTATTGAAGTATTATTATTTTTATTATTATTATTTTCCTTTAAAGATTTTTTATTATTAGAATGAGTCAAATGCATGGGTGTTATCATTGCTTTTTGAATATCTTGTTCTTCTAACATTTCTTTCTCTTTATCGTTAAGACCATTATTCTCTATATTATTTGTATTATCTTTCTTTTCTTCTTCAAAAATTACCATATCTTTTTTTAGATCACTCATTTTTTTCTTTCTTTCGGCTTCCTCAGAAAGAAAAGCGCCCCATAAACCACTAATACCAATTGCTACAGCAGTGGAAAAACCCGTTATTATAATAATGGCTGAACTTACAATTTCTGGATTTGGGAGAAATATTATAAAACTCCCACTAACAATACCTGCACAAGTTAGCGCCCCATCAAAGGCATTGTTAAAAAATTTACGGCGAACTATTATTCCTAAATTTGATAGTTCAGAATATTTGCGCCACTTTTCAATTAAAGATTTTAATTGCATTTTTGTTAAAAAACACCGTTATATTTTTTTTCTTAAAATAGAAAGTTTATCTAATTTTTAAAGATAAGGTGTACTCCCTTATATTATTTATAAATGCTTGAAGCTAATAATCTTTTTTAGTTAAATAATGTTAATTTAATTTAATCATATTATATTCTTAAATATATAAAATTTAGTGATTTTCTAAATGTCATCATCAGCGAGAAAGGTTAAAGAAGAAATAATCACGCTACTCATAGAGCATTCAAGAATAATATATAGCGTTACAAGTGATATGGCCGTATATTACTCTACTTGGGCAGAAGATTTCGAGAATAATAAAAAAACCTTAGAAAAGAAGAAGACTAAGATGCAGTTATCTGAAGAAGAAGGTGATGAATTAAAAATCCGTCTCATTAAAAATTTTTCTGAAGCACAGGCATTTAAGATGGGAGCTTACGTAAATTTAGTTTTAAGGATGGATAATATTATAAATTACCCTCTTGAATTTGTTGATATGTTAGGGAATATCAACTTAAAAGAGAAAGAAGAAAAAGAAATTAAGAAGAAATACCACAAACTATTGAACCAGGTAATTGAGATGGTTGATATTTTAAAAACTACTTTAAAAAATTTGAGAGATAAGCCAGATATAGTCTTTGATAACACTACTTCTATTCACGAGCTTGAATCAAAAATAGATAAAACATACAGACAATTTCTTGAATTCATATATACTAATGTTGAAGACTTTAGAACATTATTAAGGGTTAGAGATTCGATCGTGCTCTTAGAACAAATGGCTGACAGAGTGCACGATATAGCTGATATGTTGAGAGTTCTTTTATATCAGTAATTCTATCTTTTTTTCAAGAGAAAATTTTCTTCGAAGTTGAATTTATACGAAGATTTTTAAGATTAAATCTTACCTATAGGAAAAATAGCTAAGTTTATTCCCTATAATAGTAAAGTTTATACGTAAAACCTTATTATTGTTTTTTAAAATATTATTAATAAAGCAATAGATCACACAAGTAAAAGTAGTGAACAATTTGAATGGAAAAAGAAAATTTTACGTATTACTCGGATTATTTCAATTGGTTCTGGTGTTAACTGTATTTCTATCAGTCGATGGCGTTATTACTTTAGTAGCTGCTCAAACTGAGAGTTTTGATTATTACAATTCTCCAACTGCAGCAGTATTAGCTCTTTCAGCTGCAATCTCTCTTGCTGCTTCTGTTTTAGGAAGTGCAATGGCAATTAGAACTGTAGGTACAGCAGCTATTTCATCGTTATCTGAAAGGGAAGAAAGCTTTTTTAAAGCATTTTTAATCGTTGCGTTATGTGAAGCTCTAGCAGTATATGGTTTAATCGTAGCAATACTACTTTGGACAAAAATCCCTACTCCGATCTAAAATTATTGATTTTAAATTCGTTCGTTAGGTGATTTCTGTACGAGTATAATTATTCCCTCATATGCATATACCTTTATCAAGATAGATTTTTTAAAACATCTAATTATTGATAGGAATACATTAGGAAAATTTAAAACAATATATAATATCGAAAATTTTATCGAAAATCTCACACCTTATTATCCGAATTTAGAGATTAAAGAATTTACGATTGAAGCTATAGAAAGTGCTCTTTTAGATCACTATATTCGATTAGTCGGTAAAATAATGCATTTTTCTCCACAAAATATGAGAACTTTTTTAGAAAGTTATTTGCTTAAGTTTGAAATTCAAAATCTCAAACAAATTGTTATCGGATTAATTCTAGGTATGAGTTATGAGGAGAAAAAGAAGAATATTAATTTTTTAGTGGAGACCTATTTAGAAAATACTGAATTCATTGAGAAAATGTTAAAATTCACAAATTTAGATGAAGTTCAATTATTTTTGAAAAAAACAATATACAACATCCCGATTAGAGAAGGACTTCTTTATTTAAAAAAAAAAAGAGAGATATTTGTGTTAGAAGCGTTTTTGGATAAATTATATTATACTCACCTTAGAACCCAAGTTAAACGGTTAAATAAGAAAGAGGAAATAATGATTTCATTACTTATTCAATACAAAACTGAAGTTTATAATCTAAATGTGATTTACAGAGGAATTAAAAATAATATTGATCGTAAATTATTATCACAGTTTCTAGTAGACAATTATCTATTTCTAAATGAGGGTATACTCAATTCTTTGTTAAATCTCCCTAATGTTGATGAATTTATGTCAAACATCACCTATTATTTAAATACCACTCTAGAAGCAAAACAATTATTTCTTAAGTTAAATCTTAATAAAAAACATATTATTAGATCAATAGAAGAATTTTATTTCACTTACTATTTCAAGAAATTTGAATTAAAAGTTGACGATATAGATATGTTCACTATTTCCAAAATTATAGAAGTAATTATAAAAAAAGAAAAAGAAATTAAGTTTGACATTTTACCGAGAGTTATTAAAATCGTTCATAAAAAGTTTAAGATGTTAAAAAAACTGTAAATTTGATGGTTACTATAATATCTATAAGAATTAAGAGAATGAGATTAAAATAATGGAAATTTTTAAGTGGGTTGAAGAAATCGAAAAAATTTACGATGATTTAATCGAGAAAGCCAAAGACGAGAGTTTAGGGGAGATTACGAAAGTTCAATCTTCTCAGGCAAAAATCATGGAAGAAATGATTTATAAAAATCAAGAAAATCTTAAGATTGCTTTAACTAAGGTTTCGAAAGAGGTAAGAGGAAAGTCGGAAGAATTTGAAGTATTATTAAAAGATTTATGTGTTAAAATAGAACGCTATTATCTTGAAAATAAAAAGGGTTTAACAAATTTACTAATTGAGAAAATAGGATTTGAATTTTAATGGTAGATGCTAAAGTATATGTTTTAGGGTATGACGAAGTCGTAAGTATGTTCGGGCTCTTAGGAATCGAAGGTGAAGTGGTAAAACATAAAGACGATTTCCTTCGAACTTTTCAAAATGTAATAAAAAGACGATCAATTGTAATGATAATTATAAACATGGAACTACCAGATGATATTCTTGAATATTTAATTGATTTTAAAATGAACAATAGAACGCCATTTCTCTATATTTTACCGGATATTTTCAATTCGGATATTAAAAACCACGATAAAATATTTGATATAATTCATGAATTAATAGAAGATATTATTTAATGATAGGTGATGAGCAATTAGCGAAGGAAAAGAATTGAAGGAGAGGTTTGGAAAATTAGGGTTACATTTAATTGATCAAGCTGAAAATGATATAAAAAATATAAACCAACAGACTCTCTTTCAAATAGCAGAAATTAAAAAAAAGAATCGGGATCGAGCCGAAGAAAGCTTGTTAAAAATGAAAGAGCATTTTAACGAGACCTTTAATAGATTATTAAACAATTCTCTCTCTTCGTCTCTTATAAAAATTAAAGAAGAGATACTAAAATCTAAAAATAAGTTGATGGCAGAACTTATTTCAGATTTAACCAATTTAATCGAAAAAAAAATCAATGATAATTACTCAAATTATACCGATTTTTTACTAAAATCTCTTAAAAACATAGCATATGTTGTTGATAAACCGCCGGAGATTATTATTACTTTAAATTCAAGAGATTACGAGTTCTTTAATAGTAATAAGGATAAAATAGAGAAAATTTTTAAAAATAACATCAAGTTAAATAAATCAGAGAAGGATTTTACCGGGGGGTTTATTTGTACAGTACCAGCAGTTAATATCTCGTACAACGATACCATAGAAAATCAGTTAAAGAAGAACACATCAATCATAGAAATCGAATTTTCAAAGATTTTTTCTGAATCTGAAACTGATATCAAGCAGTTAGAAAATTTCTATTTAAAATTTATTCAAAATCAAAGACAGTTAATAAATAATTACTTACAAGATTATGAACGAATCTGAGAATAAAATTATCTCTGGATATATTTCATCCATAAATGGCTCTTTAATTGAAATAAAAGGCTTAGAAGATCAAGTCCGCCTTAACGATTTAGTAAAGGAGTCTAATCATAAAATCTTAGGTGAAGTTATCCAAATTTATTCTGATCATGTTATAGCAAAGGTTTTTGAAAATACAAATAATTTAAAATTAAATGGAGAAATTATAAGTCTGCAAGAACCTTTGTCTATGGAATTAGGTCCTGGGTTATTAGGTCAAATTTTTGATGGGATTCAGAGACCGCTAGAAGCAACTTTTTTAGAATCTGACTCACGTGGGTTCTTAAATAGAGGGGTAGATATTCCATCATTATCCCGAAAGAAAAAGTGGATTTTTAAGCCTTTGAGAAAGGTCAATGAAAAAGTAAAAATGGGATATGTAATAGGAACAATTCAAGAAACTGAACTAATAAAGCATAAAATTATGGTTCCTATAGGAGTTTCTGGAAAAATCACATATATTGCTGAAGAAGGAGAATATTCAATAATTGATGAGATTTACCGCTTAAAAAGGGGAAAAGATGAAAAATCCTTTAATATGATCCAAAAGTGGCCAATTACAAAGCATAGACCTTACAAAGAACGAGGTTATCCTCAAGAACCATTGATTACTGGAATGAGAGCAATAGATTTATTATTCCCTATAGTAAAGGGTGGAACGGTAGCTGTTCCTGGGGGGTTTGGAACTGGGAAGACCGTTATCCAACAGTCTCTTGCAAAATGGTGTAATGCCGATGTGATTGTGTTCGTGGGTTGCGGAGAACGAGGAAACGAGATAGCTGATGTTTTGAAACAATTTTCTGAAATTAGAGATCCTAAAACTGGTCGCTCGCTTCTTGAAAGAATCGTGATAATAGCTAATACCTCTAATATGCCTGTTTCTGCTCGGGAAGCTAGTATTTTCTCAGGGGTTACAATAGGAGAGTATTATCGAGATATGGGTTATGATGTAGCAGTTTTAGCTGATAGCACTTCAAGATGGGCAGAATCTTTGCGGGAAATTTCCGGACTATTAGAAGAAATGCCCGCCGAAGAGGGATATCCTGCGTATTTACCCTCAAAAATTTCGAGCTTCTACGAAAGAGCAGGTGTAGTTAATGTATACGGTGAGGAAGACGTTGGAAAGAAAAATTATGGGTCTTTAACTATTATTGGATCTGTATCACCCCCGTCTGGAGATTTTAGTGAACCTGTAACATCAACTACAAAGCGTTTTGTTCAAGCTTTTTGGGCTTTAGATGCGAGTTTAGCTTATTCTAAACATTATCCCGCAATAAATTGGTTAAAATCATACTCAAAATATCCCGAATTTATATCAGATTGGTGGTATGAAAGAGATATTTATTGGCCTGAGATAGACATTGATTGGTATGAATGTAGAAATCAGATAAATATCATACTATCTCAAGAAAATGAATTGAAAAATGTTGTTCAATTAGTAGGCGAAGAAAATTTACCTAAAAATCAACAATTTATCCTTTTTATTGCAAGACTAGTCAGAAACAGTTTTTTAATTCAAAATGCTTTTGATCTTACAGATTGTTTTACAGGAATTAAAAAATTAATTGGAAGTGTGAAACTTATTTTACTTCTTTTTAACGAGGGTAAACAACTTCTAAATAGAGGATTTCTAATTGAAGATATAAAAGATTTGAAAGTTATAAATGAGATTCTAAGGATTGGGCGCTCAGTTTCTAACGATGATTTTAAGGCTTTAGAGAGGTTAAAAAAGAAACTGATCAATGAAATAGAATCTTTAAAATTACTTCATGGAGTATTTAAGAGAAAATGAGCGTTATATATCGAAAAATAAAAAAAATTATTGGCCCTTTAGTGTTCTTAGATAATAAACACGACGTCCAATACGGTGAGATCGTTAAAATCCATTCAAATGATGGTAAGGTGCGAACGGGGCAAGTTATTAAAATGGACGAAAGTACCATAACAATTGAAGTGTTTGAAGAAACAGCTGGGTTATCATCAGAAAACTCTACAATAAGGTTTACCGAAAATTCCTTTAAAATTAAAATATCTAGCGATATGTTTGGCAGAGTATTTAATTCATTAGGAAAACCGATTGACATTAACACTAAACAAGTATTAGATACGGAAATATTAACTGAAATCGAAAGAGACATAAATGGTTTACCAATTAATCCATATGCTAGAGAGTACCCATCAGAAGTCATTCAAACGGGAATATCGGTAATAGATGGTCTCTTTACATTGATAAGAGGCCAAAAACTTCCTATTTTCAGTAGTCAAGGAATGCCACACAATTTATTAGCTGCACAAATTGTTACCCAAGCAAAAGTATTAACTGAGGAACCTTTTCTTATAATTTTTTGCGGTATTGGGATTATTCAAGATGAAGCGATTTTCTTTATGAAGAAATTTCAAGAAAGTGGTAACATCCAGAATATAATTTCTTTTATCAATTTTGCTGACGATCCGATAATGGAACGATTAATTGTGCCCCGTGTGGCCTTAACTACAGCTGAATATTTTGCTTTCGAAAAAGAAATGCATGTTCTAGTTATTTTGATTGACATGACTAATTACGCAGAGGCATTGAGAGAACTAAGTTCTGCTAAAAAAGAAATACCAAGCAGAAAAGGATATCCCGGGTACTTATACACAGATTTTGCCTCAATATATGAAAGGACGGGCAAAATTAAAGGTAAAAAGGGAACGATAACGCAATTACCGATTTTAACAATGCCAGGAGAAGATATCTCTCATCCAATTCCGGATACTACTGGCTATATAACTGAAGGACAATTGGTTTTAAATCGTAGTATAGATAAAAAAGGCATATATCCCCCGTTTGAGGTTTTAGCGTCAATTTCACGTTTAATGAAGGATGCTATTGGTGAAAAGACGACGAGAGAAGATCATGCAGATGTAAGCTCTCAATTGTTATCTTCTTACTCCTCGGCTCTTGAAATTAGAGATCTTATATCTATAGTGGGAGAAGATGGTTTAAATTTTAATCAAAAAGCCCTATTGAAATTTGGAGAAGCATTTGAAATGTCATTTTTAAATCAAAGCCATACCGAAAACAGAGACATTAAAACAACATTAGATTTAGCTTGGAAAGCATTATCTCATATTCCAAGGCATCAGCTATTGAGAATTCGTCAAGAATTTATCGATAAGTACTATGTTGGAGAGGTGTAGATTAAAGCGTCATTTCGTGAATTTAGACCTACTAAAACCAATTTACTTGCGTTAAAGAAAAGGTTAACCTTCGCTGTTAAGGGGGAAAACTTCTTAAAATTTAAATTGGAACAGATAATATATGAACTTAAAGAGAATTGGGTTGAATACGTAAAAAATCGCGATATTTTCATCGATTTATATAAAGAAACTATGATCAAGCTTAACCAAACCTATAAAGAAATGGGAAAAAGAGATTTTATCCTAATTAGCAGTTTAAGCAAGATTCAGTTTCAACCAAAGATAGATATAAAGTATATTAAAAAAATAGGCTCGTTAATTCCGTTAATTGAATATAAATTGATAAGAGAAGAATTACTACCTGCCTATTCATTTGAGAATACAAGCCATTATTTAGATGATTTAATAACAATTTTAATAAAATTTTTTAATCAAATAATCGTTTTTGCTATGCTAGAAGATGTAATGCTAAATATCTCTTATTCTTATCGAAAAATAAATCGGAGGATTAGAGGTTTGAAAAATATAATAATCCCCGATTTACAACTCGATATAAAAAAAATAAAAGGGATATTAGAAGAAAACGAAAGAGAAAATTACGTTAGATTAAAAAATACAAAAGACTTAATAACAAAAGAAGTTTAAGTTAGTGAGATTTAACTATGACAGAAAAAAGTGGTATGGTTTTGTTTAATATCAACATTAACCAAAATTATAAGGACATCCTTTTACAATATTTGGCTCAACTTAACTTAGTACACATCAAAACTAAATCGGAGTTAGGCGAAAAATTTGAAAAAGACGATATGATTTTAGAAAAAATTAATATTCTAAGCCAAAGTTTAGAATCCTTATTTAAAAATCTTGATATTACTGAATCTGATTTCGAAAAAATAAAAATTAAACCAGATCAAAGGAAAAAATTTGAAGCAAAAGATGTTTATGATATATTAAGCCAATTAATAAATGAAATTAGCTATTACTCTCACCGAATTGATGAGCTAAAAAAGTATCGCACCTCAATTGAAGTAGAGCTAGAAAAAATAAATACGATACACGCGAGTTACCTTTTCTTAGAAAAATATAAATTAACCAGAGACAAATTAAAAGTATTCGACCATTTAGAATTTAAAGCTTTTACTACATTTTCAAAGAATTTAGAGAACATAGAGAATATATTCGAATTTTCTCATTTCCCAAATTTTCTTCATTACGATAATTTAGCTGACGATAGAATAGCATTTTTTATAATTTATCCAAAGAAACAGGAAGAAGAATTCAAAAACAGAATCCGCATAATTCACGCAGAGGAAATACCTATTCTAAAAAAATATTTACTTGCTAACGGAATAAACTTTCCTCGAATTACAAAAGAAATAAAATTTGTTATAACATCTTTGAACAAGAATAATAAAGAGTTGGAAAGAATAAGGGATGATAATCTGCTTCTTTTTGCCGCCGCCTATGAAATTGTTCAAAATCTAGAAGAATATAACTGGGTTTCACATCAATTCGAAGATTTACCTTTAAATCGAAATAGTTTGAGCTTTTACCTTCCTAGTGAGAAAAAAGAGGAAATTCGCCAAGGATTGGTGGAAAAATTTGAAGATCGAATAACCATTGAATCGATTGATATCAAAAAACATAAATTTGTAACATTAAAAGAAGACAAAGATCATGTACATTCGGGTAAATTGAAAGAAAAAAAGGACGATACTGATTCTAAAGAGGAATCTACTGAGCACGAGGAGAAAGAAAAGGATTTAAGAGACAGTGCCCCTACTATTATGAGAAATAACTTCTTGGTTAGACCTTTTGAAACCATTACTAAAATGTATGGGGTTCCTACTTATTCTGAAATTGATCCTACACCTTTGATAGCAATAACATTCCCAATTTTATTTGGCATAATGTTTGGGGATATGGGACATGGTTTAGTTTTAATTATATCAGGTTTTGTTGGTTGGTTAGTTTTTAGAAATAAAAAAGGGAAAGATTTTCTAAATTTTTGCTGGATCATTTTTTATTGCGGGTTTGGTGCTGTATTAATGGGATTTCTCTATGGTGAATTCTTTGGCATGCACGAGATAAAGTTATTAAATACCGTTTTTATGCATTTAGAACCTGTCAATATTCCCATAGTAAATATTACTCTCAATAATCCATTAAATAACATTATGACCGTTTTCAAGTTTGCCGTAATAATTGGAGTATTTCACCTTAATCTGGGTTGGTTTGTGCAATTTTTGAACTATTGGAATCAATCTAGGAAATTTTTAGGTTTTACCGATTCTTTAGTGAAAATAATGATATTGACTGGGGGAACTATTTTAATTTTTACTTATGGGTTTGATATATATACCTGGTTAGAACCGCCTTACCCCATTCTTCTGCCATTAGTTCCTGGTATATTATTAATTGTTTTAAAACCATTTGGTAAGATATTCCATTTATCTTATTTAAAAGAAGAGACGGTGGGAGGACTTATAGGTGAAGGCACTATGGAAGCGTTTGAAACTTTATTGTCAATCATGAGTAATGCGGCTTCTTATATAAGATTACTAGCTTTAGCCCTAGCACACATATCTCTAATGGTTGCAATTATAGCTATGGGTAATTTAGTTCAAGGTGAAGGTATTGTTAACGATATCGTTAATGTCGTGGGCTCTATTTTTGGTAACATGCTTGTTATATTGCTTGAAGGATTATTAGTTTTTATAAATGCAATCAGACTTCATTTTTATGAATTTTTCTTTAAATTTTATCAAGGAAGTGGAGTGAATTATATTCCGTTCTACCTAAATGATAATTATTCTGTAATTCTTTTCGAGGTAACAAGCATCAAAGACGTAATATCCGAAGAAATTGAAAGAGAAATTGAATCAAAAGTCACACATGATGACATAATTGAGGCAGAAAAGTTAGTTTCTAAAAAATATTTTTAATTATAAACTTTAGTTCCAAATATTGAAAGAAATAGCTATCAAAATGGCAGAAAAAAACATTTATAAAAAAAAAAAAGACAGGAAATTTCTTAGAATCCTAATAATAATCATATTTCTGCCTCTAATGATCTTTTTCTATTTTTTTTTAGTTAACCTCGGGATTAACCCATTCCTAGTAATCTTAATGCTAGCTTTTGCATCTTTAATCTTTACAGGTTCTTTTTTCATGAAGAAAAGAAAGAGATCAATTTATTCCGAATTATTTCCCGACAAAAAACGGAATAGGATTCAACGCCCCCCCCGAAAAATAGAATTGAAAATACAAGCTGAGTCAGAGGTTTTTGAAAAACCAAAATTTCGAGACGTTAACCTTGATTTTAAATATCGAAAAACTCTCATTAATAAATGCGAAAATTGTGGAATGATAATAACAAGTTATAAAAAACATTGCCCTATATGCGGCAATTCTATAGAACTAAAAGAACTTATTAAGAAATGTAGTAGTTGTGGGATGACTATTCCAAAATCTACGAAAAAGTGCCCTATTTGTGGGACAAGAACAATATAATTCAGAGAAAAATTCCCTAGTAAAAGGTAAAAAATAAAATGATTGTAGAAAGTAAAGAATCTCAAGAAGGGTTTATATCTGCTGTTAATGGGTCACTAGTGGAAATCAAAGGCTTGGAGAATTACGTTCGTCTTAACGATCTAATTAAAATAAGCAATCATAACTTCCTATGTCAAGTAATTCAAATTTATTCAGACCGGATAATAGCTCAATCCTTTGAAAATACGAATAGTATAAAATTGAACGAAAAAGTTATCAACCTTCACGAACCCTTATCAATGGAACTAGGACCTGGGCTATTAGCAAATGTTTTTGATGGGATACAAAGACCATTGGACATTACTTTTGATTTCTTTCAAGAAGGAAGATTAAATAAAGGACTTGAATTTCCTTCTCTTTCAAGGACTAAAAAGTGGCATTTTATCCCCAGTAGAAAGGAAAAAAATACTGTTCTCAGTGGTGATGAGATTGGAACAGTTCAAGAAACTGTAATGTTAAAACACAGAATTATGGTACCACCTGGTTTTTCAGGAAGTATATCTTACATTGCCGAAGAAGGGGATTATACAATAGTTGATGATATATACAGCTTGAAAAATGATACTGAAGAAAAAACTTTTTGTATGTTGCAAAAATGGCCAGTAACCGAGAGAAAGCCTTTCAGCGAAAAAGTACAACCAAGAGAGCCCCTTCTGACTGGCGTTCGTACAATAGATTTGTTATTTCCTGTAGCTAAAGGCGGAACTTTTGCAGTGCCTGGAGGTTTTGGAACTGGAAAAACTATTATCCAGCAAAACATAGCTAAGTATTGCAGCGCGGATTTAATTGTGTTTATCGGTTGCGGAGAACCAGGCAATGAGATAGCTAACTTTCTAAAACAGTTTACTGAAACAATAGACCCTGCTACTGGAAGGCCGTTATTGGACCGTATAGTCTTAATCGTGAATACATCTAATATGCCCGTATCTGCTCGTGAAGCAAGTTTATTCTCGGGAATTACAATTGCTGAATATTACAGAGATATGGGATACGATGTCGCGGTTATAGCAGATAGCATTTCAAGATGGGCTGAATCGTTAAGAGAGATTTCCGGGCTATTAGAAGAAATGCCTGCCGAAGAAGGCTACCCCGCATATTTACCATCTAAATTATCAAGTTTTTATGAAAGAGCTGGTATTGTGGCAACTTTAGGACGCGATCCTAATGGTAAAACTAGAAAAGGATCAATAACGATAATTGGTTCAATCTCTCCTCCAGCAGGAGATTTTAGTGAACCGGTAACTTCCGCTACTAAACGAGTTGTTCAAGGAATATGGGCACTCGATCCTAAAATGGCGTATTTAAAGCATTATCCCGCCATTAGTTGGATTAATTCTTATTCAAATTACCCTGAATATGTAGCAGATTGGTGGGAAGAAATTGATAAAGAATGGCCTGATATAAAATTAAACTGGTTTGAGTGTAGAAAACAAGTAAATGAAATATTAGCAAAGGAAAACGACCTAAAATACATAATACAGCTTCTAGGACAAAAAAGCTTAGCTGAAGATCAAAAATTAGAACTCTATATAGCCAATCTAATAAGAAATGCTTTTTTTATTCAAAATGCTTTTAACGAAGTTGATAATTTTACGAGCAGCAGGAAAATGTTAGGACTTATTAAGATTATACTTCTCTTATATAATGAGAGTAAAACACTACTAAAGCAAGGTTTTGTAATAGACGAGAAAAAATGCGATGATATCCTTAACGAGATTATGAGGATTAGCCACTATGTTCCTAATAATAATTTTAGCCCGATCGAAAAACTTAAGGATGGAATACTAAATAAAACAGTAAATTTAGTCTATAATATTCATCGAAAGCAAGGATTATCCAAATAGGTTTCTTTAAATTCTTAATTTAAGGTTTGAACCATTCAAAGAAGTAGTAACTCATTGTTAGCGGATTAGCAATCACAAATTTCTTCCGAACTGATGTAGCTAATCTTCCCGCTCGAACCATATCAATCGCAGTTATTTTTGCATTTTGTGGCAATACATGAGCGATAAATGGTGAATGTTCTAATCCCGGACCTTTTTTATATACCACAAAATCGGCTCCAAACTTAAGTCCTGGACGAGGAATATAGCCTTTTTGTCGTAAATCTTGGTAAATTATGAATTTTTCTTCAAATTTATGGTGCATTTTTTTACAGATATCATAAAATTCGTCATGAGAGTAAAATTTATCTAATTTTGGGTCAAAGATTGTAATTTTATCATTTTTCAGCAGAAATAGCGCTTCGATTAAGGATAGCTCAGAAGGTTTAGAAAAATACTCCAAACGGGGTTTACTTATCCCCAGAGGAGACCCAAAAAAATTCATTTTAACATACAAATATGATGCAAAGAGAGGGTTAAAAACGATTACACGGTTGTTTAAATACTTTGTTGGTATTCTTTCTGGGATGTCCTTTTCATCAATGTCTTCTAGTGAAATAGGGGGTTCTTTTTCGTCAGTCATCTAATAAGATTTATTAAAAATAATTTAATAATTCTTTCAATTTGCTTTCCACCAGATGAAAGTATATAAATTTTTAAATAAATGTTATTTATAACAAGGTGAGAAAATTGGGAATAAGAAAAGCATCACACGCAGGAAGTTGGTACCCTAAAAATCGTGAAGATTTAATAAGGGATTTGGAATATAATTTTTCTGAAAGTGAATTTGGGCCCGGTTTGTTACCTGAAACATTAAATCTAGATACAAGAACAATAATTGGTGGAGTTTCTCCTCACGCGGGATACGCCTTTTCTGGAAGATGTGCAGCTTATACTTACTTGAATCTCTTTAAAGAAAAAATCCCAGATACTGTTATTGTTTTGGGAACTGACCATGTTGGCTATGGAAAAGTGGCTCTATTAGGAGATGGCGCTTGGGAAACGCCTTTAGGGAACTTACTAATTGACGACGAATTATCTAAAAAGATTTTAGATACCAGTGATATTATTGTAGAAGATCGTTCTGCTTTCACCGACTTCATGGAACAGGAACATAATATTGAAATACAATTACCTTTCATTAAATATTGTGCTAAAGAGAAAGATGTAAAAATAGTAACGCTAAAAATTGGAATTAGAAGGGATTATGGCGTATTTGAAAAAATAGCCTCTGATATTTCTGCATCAATCAAAGCGGTAAATAAAGATATTGTTATCGTAGCATCGTCTGATATGTCACATAAAGAGGTTTTTGATGCAAATCAATTAAGTGAGTTTAAGAAATTTGATCAAGATGTTATTGATGCTTTTGTAGAATTAAACCCTAAAAAAACTCTTTCAGCTGCTTCAAAGACAACCGTATGCGGAGCCCAAACAATAACGACTTTAATGTTAATTTGTGAAAAATTAAACGCTACTAAAGGTGAATTATTAAAATATTATACTAGTAGCGATATTAAGGGCGGATATGGATATTGTGTTGGTTATTTTTCGGGGATTATTCAAAAATAAAGCAAAATAAAAAACCTAAAATTAAAGAAAAAATATTGAGAAATATGCCTGAGGAAAACGAGGAGAAAGTCGAAGATTTTATTTCCCTTTGGAAAAAGAAATTAGCAACAGAGAACACGCCCTCCTTAATTGGAGATATACAAAAAGAAAACGAACAATTACGAAACAAAATTGCTGCGAATATAGATTTGATAACTAAATCTGAGGAAATCCTGAAAAAAGCAGTTGGAGAAAAAGAGAAACTTAAAATTGAAAAAAATGAAGCTGTAGCAGAAATAACAATGAATTTAAACGATTTAAAGCAAAACAATTCAGAATTGGGAAATAAGGTTAAAAGCATGGTAAAGTTACTATTAGAGAAGGATGAAGAAATCAAATCAAAGAATACCTTAATCCTAAATTTGCAATCTCAAGCAACTCCACAAATAGGAAAAGATTCTATGACCGAAAATGGAATTATTGACGAATTGAAATCTGAGATTTCGAAAAAGGATATAACCGTACAAAATTTAGAAGGTAAAACCATAGAATTATCAAATGAAGTAGAACGGCTAAAAAAAGACTACGACGAAGAATTAAAAAGTAAATCTGCCGATGTTGTAGTCCAGGCGATTGCTCCTGAACAAAAGGTGATTAAACCTATGCCTCCTGAGATTTCTACTGTCCCTCTTGAATCATTGTGCCAAGATCTTCAATCAGATTTGACTAAATACAAACGGATCGTCGAAAATTTAAAGAAAGAAAAGAACGAACTAAAAAACGCATTAGAAGGAAAGAAAATTAGTCTAACTAATAGTGAATTCGAACCTTTAGAAAAAGAAAACGAATTACTTAAGAAAAAACTTACAGAATTACAAAATTCTCTCAGTAGCAGTAAAAAAGAAACAGAAATAATTAGTTCTGAGGAATACGGAAAGAAAATCCAAAATCTTGAGAACAAAGTTAGGGAGAAGGAAAGCATAATAGCTGATTTAAAATTATCATCAATTTCTCCTACTTCAGATCCGAGCAATCCTATAGCGGAATTAGTTGAAAATTTGCAGAAGAACATAAACAGGTTAAAAATCACGCTTTCTGAAAAGGAAAAAGAAATTGCTAATTTGAAAGTTGAGCTCCTTTAATAAAATTAAAAACTTTTTTCACATAGAAATTATTCAGCTCTCTGAACACTTTTTATTAAGTAAGTTTTTTGAATAATACGATATTAAATGAAGAATAGATGGCTATTCGTAAGAACATTTTATTCATTGGACATCATGCAATTGATACGATTATTCGGTTTAAACAAAAAAGAAAACCGTCCTTGGGGGGGACTGTGACTTTCGGGTCCCTTGCTCTTAAAACTTATACAAATTCAACAAAAATTAGCGTTATTTCTAATTTAGGACTTCAAAATTTTAATAAATCTTTATTAAAACATTTTAACGATAAGAATATTGATTTTAGGGGTGTAAAAACGTTCGAAACTGATAACACTAATTTTGAATTAAATTATTCAAATCATTCGAGGAGATTAACTCTCAAATCCTGCAGCCCTAAACTAAAATTTGAAGATATCCCTGAAGAAATCCTGACATCGCCCCCTGATATTCTTATACTAGCACCTCTGTGTAATGAAATTTCTTTTGAATATGTATCAAAAATAGTAAATACGTTTCCAAATACCTTTATTGGAATCGATTTGCAGGGATTTATTAGATATATTGATGACGACGGAGAAGTATCGTATGTTAGAGATGAAGCCATTATCTCAAATATGATAGCGATAATTAATTTGATTGGAGATAGATTAATTCTTAAGGGATCTGAAGTTGAGATGAAACTATTATCAAATCATAAAGAAGCTCAAAAAATAATGGAATATTTCAAGAATTTTGAGAATAAAGCAATATACATTATGACAATGGGAGAAGCAGGATCATTAATATTAAAAAATGGTGAAAATCTTTTAAAAATACCTGCTTACAAACCAAAGAGAGTTTTAGATGAAACAGGAGCAGGAGATGTATATTTAACAATATTTTTGTATGAATTACTGAATTCTGATATGACTTGGGAAGAGATTGAAAAAAACGCTCATTTAGCTTCAGCAGCAGCCTCTTTTTTGGTCGAAAAGAAGGGTCCAAAGGGATTTGAAACAAGAAAAAGAATTTTAAAAAGAGTAGCAAGCAATAATTATATTAATTAAATCTTATCTAGATAGAAATAATGCACATAAATAGTCATTTTGCCACAGGGCTAATATTTGCTTCAATTTTAAACTATTTCTACAGCTTTTCTTTATTTGAATTCGTTTTCATCGTTTTTTTTTCTTTTATTTGCGATCTTGATGTCTTTTTTGCTAAATATGCAAGAGATCACAATCACAGGATGCTTATTTCTCATTCGATAATTCCTGGTTTTCTTATGCTATTGCTTGGAATAATTATTAATTGGCCAGTACTAGCCTTTAGTGGTGCAATATATTCAATCCACGTTATTATAGATACTTTTGATTGGGGTACTAATTTTTTCTATTTTCAAAAAAAGCAAATTGGCTTGAAATTGCTAATATCAAAGGAGGAATTTGAAAACCTACCTAAATATTTATCAAAATTCAAAAAAGCAGAATCTTTTTTCGACTCAAAATATTATAGTAGCAAAGTGAGTTTGGGAATCGAAGCAATATTATTCATACTTATGTGTATATTTACTATCTTGTTTGCCTTTCAATTTATTTTTATTATAACACTTTATTTTTTAGGACTTTTTTTCCATTTAACTCGGCATTTTAAATTAAAACGTATTGAAAGCAAGTAAGTTCTATTTTAAAGACTTTCATTTATGTTTTAATAAAAGCAATCATTTGTTTTTTTAATAGTTTTGAAACATTAAGTACGTTAAGAAAAGATGAAATTAATTGTAATAGGTGGAAATCCCGCTGGATTGAGTGCTGCGAGTGCAGTAAGAAGAGCACATCCGGATTGGATAATTGATGTGTACGAAAAAGGGCCTTACATTTCATATGGTTCATGTGGGCTTCCTTATTATATAAGTGGTATCATCGAAGATCGAGATAAGTTAATTACTATTACCAGAGAACAATTCCTAGAAAAAAGAAACATTCCAGTTCACATTTATCAAGAAGTTTTATCCGTAAATTTTGATGAAAAAATAGTGAAAGTTAAAGATATTAATACTAATGAAATTTTCGAGGGAGCCTATGATTACCTGGTAATTGCGACTGGTGGTAAATCCAAAATGCGTCCGGAAATAACTCTTGAACATAATCATATCTTTCATGTACATACTATCGAGGATGCTGATGAAGTAAAAAATTTCCTAAACGGTAGTGGACTCAAATCTGGAATTCTTATTGGAGCTGGTTATATAAATCTGGAACTGGTCGAAGCTTATAAAGCACAAGGCATTAATAATTTAACTATCGTTGGACCTCGGCTGATTTTTAGGACAAAAAGCCAAGAATATATTAAAAAAGAACTTGAAAAAAATGGAATCAAAATGGTTCTCGGAAAATACGCTAAAAACCTAGAAATTGTTTCAGATAAACGATTAAGAGTCAATTTTGAGGATGGAGAGTCATTAGAAGCAGATTTTATACAGATTTCAATAGGAGTAGTTCCGAATACGGATATTTTTGAAGGTACAAAATTGAAAATGATGAATGGTGCAATAGTTGTAGATGAGTACATGAGAACCAACATTGAAAATGTTTTTGCAGCTGGTGATTGCGCAACAGTTTACCATCAAATTTTAAAAAGAAATACATATCTCCCTCTTGCCCCGGCTGCAAATAAACAAGGGAGAATTGCTGGAAATGTAATTGCAGGTAATAAAGTTGATCCTTTTTTTGGGATAGTTGGAACTTCTGTTTGGAAAGTATTTGATTTGTATTGTGGAAAAACCGGGATTACAGAAACAGAAGCTAAAGAATTGGGATATGAAACGGATTCAGTTTTAATAGAAAGTAATGAAATCGCCCATTATTATCCAAATAGAGGAAATCAGTTCCAACTCAAAATGACTACATATTTATTATTTGACGTGAAAACTCACCATCTGTTAGGAGCAGAGATTACGGCGCCTTCTCCGTTAGGTGGAAAGAAAATTGATGTTCTAGCAACAGCATTAGCAGCGAAAATGAAAATAGAAGATATTCAAAAGCTTGATCTTTCTTACGCACCTCCCTTTGCTCCCGTTTGGGATCCGATTCTTATAGCTGCGAACGTGGCTCGAAAAAAATGCCGTTAAAGATTATTAAAAAAACGATTAATAAAATAAAATAATGGTGAAAAAGAGTGGATATTTTTAAATTAACAATTTTTCAACGAGAAGGTGAAACATTAAAAGAAAGTAATCGAAAAAGAGTTCAAACGATACAAATCCCTGATAGTACTCACCTATCTGAAATTTATTTTCAACTACCCATTGCTTATGATGGTCCCAAAGGAGAAGATGGGTTACGGAAGTTTTATACTCCCGAACATTTTTTTATTGCCGCTGTATCTGGTTGCTTTTTTACGACTTTTTCTGTCGTTTCAAGTAATTCAAATTTAAAATATAAAACGCTTAGCATTAGCGCAGAAGGTCGCATTGATACCTCAACAGGTATTAAAATAATGGAAAAAATAGAAAATAAAATCACGTTGACAATCCCTTCTACCGAGAAGAAAAAGAAGGCTTTGAAAATTTTAGAGTTAACAGAAAAAGCATGTCCTCTCGCTAATTCCGTGAAAACAAAGATAGAAAATACCTATAATATCTTAGTTGAATAAACAAATAAATTCTTTTTTTTTAATGAATCATCAAATTAATTAGATTTTACCTGTAATCATATCTTTATCTTATAAATTAAATAAAAAAGATTTAAGAGCTAAATGATAGTTTCAAATTATATCCATTTAAGTGGATTGAAATTAAAATTTTAATGCAAAAAGATCAAATAGAAGTGAATTAGATGTCTGAAGGAATGAAAACTAAAGTAGGATTATCATTAGAGGAAGAAATGATATTTTCATGCGAACTTGGGAACATGAAAGTAAAAGATTGCTACATTGACGATAGCCATACTGAAGAAGTTGATATGCTCGGTCCTAATCCTACTAGGATGCTAGGCTTAGCGTTGTTAGGATGCTTGAGTGCCAGTTTCATCTTTTGTTTGAAGAAAAAAAATCTTACCTTAGATGATTTAAAGGCTGAAGCAGAATTAACGATTGCTCGTAATAAAAAGGGATTTTGGAGGGTTATGAAAATAGATGTTGACCTAAATATTAAAATTAGTGATCCAGATACGCGTAAGAGAGCAGATCAATGTAAAAAGATGTTCGAACAATACTGTATAGTCACTCAAGCCGTAAGAGAAGGAATCGATGTCGAAGTCAACCTTAATTATTAGTTTTTTTTATAATTCTCTTTATTTGTTAAAACTAACTAGATTAATCTTTAATACCTTCATCTGTTATTGAAAATACCGCTTCTGCTTCGGGTAGATGTGGAGCGTCAATCATTTTTGCTACCCTCTGTTCTCCCTTTCCTTTTCTTAGATATATTCTTACCGTAGCACCATGAGCGATAATATGCCCTCCCGTAGCCACTGTTGGATTACCATAGAATACATCAGGTTTCGACGAAACTTGGTTAGTGAAAATTACAGCTAGCTCATCAAACACTTCTGTTAGTCGTAATAAATCGTGAATATGAACGTTAAGAGTTTGTTGTCTATTTGCTAAAGTGCCCCTTCCTATGTATTCGCTTCGAAAATGACCTATTATCGAATCCACGACTATTAATTTAATATTTTTTTCTTTAACTATTTTTGATGCTTCTTGGATTAATAATACTTGATGATCGCTATTGTAAGCGCGCCCAACGATGATATTTTGCAGTGTTTTGTTATAATCTAAATCTTTCGCTTCTGCCATATGAATTATTCTCTCAGGCCTAAAAGTTGCTTCTGTATCGATGTAAAGCGCATTACCTTCTAAACCTCCTTCTTCATAAGGTAGTTGAACATTAACGCAGAGTTGATGAGCAATTTGAGTCTTACCTGTTCTATATTCTCCATAAAACTCAGTAACAGAACCGGGTTCAATACCCCCTGCTAAGATTTCATCTAAGTTTGCACTATTTGTTGTCAAGCGGTTCAGATGTTTTCTTTTTTCCCAAATAATATCAGCACTTTTAAATCCCATGTTTTCAATATCTTGAGCGGCTTTAATTATTTTCTGAGCAGTTTTTTCCCCTATCCCCGCATCTTCCATCAATTTAGTAATGGGATAAACAGCTAAAATCCTAATTGAAACAATCCCCGCATCTTTTAATTTTTTTACGGTAGTATCCCCTACTCCAGGTAAGTCCTTTAGATTGTAAACTACCTCAGTTTTAATTGTACTACTTTGTTCGTCTTCTTTAGATTCTACATTTTTCTTAGCCATTGTCTTAGTACCACTTATGATTTTATATTATTTCTATTGATTTCGATAATGTATGATTCTATATATATAAAAATAATAACAAAAAAATAAAAATTATAGTTTATTTCTTTTTCTTGACTTCCTTACCGCTCCTAGTAATAATAAGCAATACAATAAATAGGAGAACGCTCATAAGAAAAGTTAATACTCCCATCGCTTGGGGTAGCCATATATAACTTAGGTATAGAAAAGGGAGGATAAACAATCCAACTATTATTACGAATACCGGAAGAGGTACCTCTTCATCTCTAAGATCAACAAGCATAGGAACGATGACTAATCCTATCAACACCGAAGCAGTAACTCGGAAGATCAACAATATTCCATCATTCACCCAGAGTTCAATACCATATGCCGCAGTGTAAATATCAGGAAAATAGAAAAATCCATACGGCATAGTATTAGTTTGCATAGTTATTATTGACACTGGTAAAATCGCAGTTATAATGACTTGGATGATTACTCCTAATACCAAGTACAATAATATATCGTTGATTTCTTTTGGATCGTTTTTTCGTACAACGCCAAACAAATCCCGTAATAAGCACAAATTCCACAGTATAAACAATATCACGTACACACCAAGAACATCAAATTGAAGAAACCATAGGAAATTTACCGGTACTAAAGCAACAATATACGCTAAATAACCATACCTTTCGTTTCTCTTGAAAAGATCGAAAAATAAAAAGATTCCAAATATAACAAATAAAGTTCCTGTGATAATTATAGAATTTATATCAAATACCGCCACAATAAAAACTCCATTCTAATTATTATTTTTAAATTTAGTATTAATTTAACTTTACAGATAATTAAATTTTAGTGTTTTTGTGTGTTTAAAATTTAGAAATTATTTTTGATAGTTCAGATATCATTTTTTCTGATTTATTTTTATTATCTGACTCTGCAGAGAGTAATATCGCATTTCTATTAAGAGCAGCTTTAATATTTACGTATACATCATCATCAATTATTTTTAATTCATTGATTATATCTTGATACTTTAAGTTATGTTCATCTGCAAACTCTATTAATCTGTTGTGTATTGTTTGCAATACATCTGATGAAACTGGTATTGATTTATTGACTTTTATGCCCTTGGGAAACCCTTTTGTAATAGAACTTATTAAATCCTTTTGAAGTGCCATTATTTCTAAAATTTTAAGTAAAATATAGTTACCATCGCTTATAGGAGCATAATTAGGAAAATAAAATTTCAAGGAATCTGCTGCAGCAAAACAAGCTCTCTCTTGCCTTATTTGACGCGAGAGCTCCCCAGGATAATTTTCTACAAGTTTGAGTGGATGTCCACTCTCCTTTATAAAATTTTTAACAACGCGAGAGATAGAAGGTGTCGTAATTATCGTGCTACTTTTAGCCTTTTGGATTCCTTTATCATAAGCGACGAAGAGCATCAACATATCTTCGAAACTAATTTCTAAGCCATTTTCATCAACCACCAATAAGCGTGATCCATCAACGTCAAAACATACTCCTAAATGGCTATTTGATGCTTTTACGATATCCGCAGTATTCTTAATGGTATTTATGCTTGGAACAGGAACTAGTGATCTCTCTCGATAATGAGTATTTAGTGCAATTACTTCAATCCCTACTTCATTGAACAAGAGTGGAGTTATTTTACCCGTTGGACTGAAAGAACAATCTACTACTATTTTTAAATTAGCCTCTCTAATAATTTTTTTGCTGACAAATTGCTCTAACGATTTTATATACACATCTTGAGTCTGAGGGATTGCAATGATACGTCCAACCCTTCTAGGATCAACGCGTCTAATTTGTGTTGGGTACGTATTGTATGATTCAATGATTTTTTTTATTTCTAGAGGTGCTAATTCTATCCCTCCAGCATCTACAAATCTTACTCCGACATCTTCGCTATATAGATGACCTCCTGAAAAGTAGGCACCTCCACTTGCTCCAAATCGTCTTATAGTGAATTCTAATAATGGAAATGTACATTCTGTCAGATTTAATACATTTACTCCCGTACTCATTACTCCTGCAGTATAACCTCTCTTTAACATGCGGCTATCGTTATGATAATCTCGTCCAATAACAATAGTCTCGTCTTTCTTAAAAGAACTCCCATGAATAGAACCTATAGAACTCGCGATCTCGGGTGTAAATATATAATTAGCCCTTCCTACAATTCGACCATTTTTATAAAGTTCATCTAACTTTTGTACGCGTGAAGTCATTTTAACCTCTCAAGTTTTGAATTGTCGAATTGTAAAATATAATTAGTATAGCTTGTTTTAAAATAATAACTTTCGTTTAAAAATACATTTGTCAATTAACGTTAGGGCACTTTTAATAAATATTAGAGTAAAGAGTCGTAATTCTCATGAAAATCTCAAGAGATGCAAGGAATAAGTACGAATTTGCTGAGTTTAAATTTTCAGAAAAAGGCAATATTGAATTTAACGGAAATATCCATTTAGTTAGGATGTTTGTTCAAAAATTAAATCAAAAAAGAGATTTAATAAATTATCCGGAAATTGCTATTCGAATTGGCGAATTCAATGGAATGGCATTAATGTATGATATTAATAAATTCTTATTCAATTTGTACAAAGAAGAAACTCAGAATTCGCGGTTAAATAATGAGCTTTATGAATTTTTAGAAAACAAAATTGGTAGCTCTAAATTAGAAGAGGCAATTTACTCCTTGATAGAGGAATTTCCTCCAGATATTGTATACCAAGAGGAAGAAAAAATTGACGTGTTCTTAAAAGATGAAGTGGGGGGAGTTGAAAACGAAATCCATTTCGTTGATGAATTTGTGAATCTCTGGCTTGGAAATATGAATCCATCCTATTCTCCTTTTATCGAGCTATTTGACGATGAATCGCTTGAAAAACAGACGGAGTATAGGGAAATTATTAATGAGATCTCTACTTTTTTTGAAGAAAAAGCTAAATTTGGCCCTAATAATCAAAATTTAATTGAAATGTTGAAAGAACCTGCAGAAAAATATCCACATTCAATTCGAGAACAATTAATGTACATTCATGATAACTGGGGATCGTTATTAGGAAAGTATACTTTCCAAATCTTAGTTGCTCTTGATATTATAAGGGAAGAAGAGATGTTAAGGGGGTTAGGTCCTGGAAAGTCAGAAGCTTATGAATATGATTCTATGGAAATAGAAAATTATACTATCGACAAAGAATGGATGCCAAAGGTAATCATGATTGCTAAAAATATTTATGTATGGATGGACCAGCTTTCAAAAAAGTACAATAGAACAATTACAAAATTACATGATATTCCCAATGAAGAATTAAATCAACTGAAAGAATGGGGTTTTACCGGTCTTTGGCTCATTGGATTATGGGAAAGAAGTCAAGCGTCAAAAACAATTAAACGATGGTGTGGTAATCCCGAAGCAGAAGCAAGTGCTTATTCAACTTACGATTATGTTATAGCGCATGATTTAGGAGGTTACGATTCTTATGACAATTTAAAAAATAGGGCAATCGAGAGAGGAATTCGCCTTGCTTGTGATGTGGTGCCTAATCACACTGGAATTGTTTCAAAATGGGTATTAGAACACCCCGATTGGTATATCTCTCTGCCGTACTCTCCGTTTCCATCTTATAGTTTTTCAGGTGAGAATTTATCTGGGGATCCTAACATAGGTATCTATCTGGAAGATAAATATTTTACTAGAACTGATGCGGCGGTTACATTTAAGCATGAAAATTTTCGTACTGGTGAAATCAAATATGTGTATCATGGAAATGACGGTACTAGTTTTCCATGGAATGATACAGCTCAATTGGATTTTTTAAATCCAGAAGTTCGAGAGGCAGTTATTCAGACTATTTTACACATTTCTAAAATGTTCCCTATTATTCGGTTTGATGCTGCCATGACCCTCACGAGAAAACATTACCAAAGATTATGGTTTCCAGAACCTGGAACTGGAGGCGCTATCCCTTCAAGAGCGGAGCATGGAATCTCCAAAGATGAGTTTTATAAAGCGATGCCATCAGAGTTTTGGCGAGAAGTTGTTGACAGGATCAATAAGGAAAATCCAGATACATTGTTATTGGCAGAGGCATTTTGGTTGCTTGAAGGATTTTTTGTGAGAACATTAGGGATGCATCGAGTGTATAATTCTGCTTTTATGAATATGCTTAGAGACGAGGATAACGCCATGTATCGTTTAGTATTAAAAAATACGCTCCAATTCGATCCAGAAATACTTAAAAGATTTGTAAATTTTATGAATAATCCAGACGAAGAAACCGCTATAAAGCAATTTGGCGATGGAGATAAATACTTTGGCGTTTGCGTAATGTTGGTAACCATGCCAGGGCTTCCAATGTTTGGTCATGGGCAAATCGAGGGATATCACGAAAAGTATGGTATGGAATACAGACGGGCTTACTGGGATGAAGAAATCAATTTAGGCTTACTTGAGCATCATAAAGAAATTTTATTCCCGATAATGAAGAAACGCTATCTTTATGCTAATGCTAATAATTTTTTATTGTATGACTTTTGGACCGGTAATGTAGTCAACGAAGATGTTTTTGCGTATTCTAACCGAGTTAATAATGAGTGTGCATTAATTATTTTTCACAATAAATACGCTGAGGTAAGTGGTTTTATCAAGAATTCAGTTGGGTTTGCACAAAAAGTGGACGATAATAAAGAGATAATCCAGAGAACCTTAGCAGAGGGTCTAAAATTACCTATAGAGGGATATTGTATCTTTAAAGATCATCTTACTGGATTGGAATACATAAGGCAAAATAAGGAACTCCATGATTATGGTTTATATATAGAACTACATGCATATCAGAAGTTCTTGTTTATGGACTTTCAAATTACCAACGATAATGAGTTTTTCCATTATGCTCAGCTCCATGATCTCTTAAATGGAAAGGGTGTCCCTAATATACGTGAGACTCTACACGAACTTGTATATCAACCCTTGCATGAATCTTTTAAGATTTTAATCAATACGAGCTCGTTAAAAGATCTATTAAATCCAAAAAAAGTAAAAAAAGAAGCAGAAGTGATTTACAATAATCTAGATGCATTTCTGCTTGAAGTAAAAAAATATTCAACAAGTCAAAAGGATTATACGGACATTAAGAATGATATCGTATTGAAAATTGAAGCTATACTAAAAGTAAAACATAATACAGGAGTCTTAAGAATTCCAGAGGAATACCGAGATGTTTTTATTAGCTTGCTTCCATTATCTGAAGTTGAATGGGGAATTATATTTTCATATCTTATTGTTCAGCAATTAGGGCGATTCGAATCAAATGATAATTACGCTCTCCTAAGTCGAAGTTTATTTGATGAATGGAGGTTATCTAAGTATATTAACAGCACACTTAATAATTTGAGCAAAGATAAAAAGGATGAGAGGCTCGAAGCAGATTCGATTATTAAATTGATGATCGGTTTACAAAATTGGTCTAATTTAGTTATAAATGGTAAAAAAGATTTGTACTCCGTTTTCCAACTGTTTTTTAGCGATCCCGAAGTACAGTTATATTTAAAAGTTAATCGGTATCAACAGTTACTTTGGTACACCGAGGAATTATTTGATAATTTTATTAAATGGATGTGGCTAATTGCTATTATTGAATTACTTGCTAAGCCTATAGGAGACACAAATGAGGAATTAAAGAAGTTATTAGATTATTATTTAATAATTAAAAAAGTTTCAAAAACTACAAACTTTCAGGTTACTAGATTATTAGACGATTTGCTTAATTATCCTCAAACCTAAGAACATTTGTTAGAGCTTAGATATCAGTACCTAGATCAAGAGTTTTATCTCTTATCTGGGTGTCATTACTAATTCGACTATTTGGTGCTACTATAGCATTATGTAAAACTACATTATCACCTATGTAGCAATTATTACATACAATGGACTCGTCTATTCGGCACCCTGCACCAATAGTTACATCGTCCCATATTACGCTTTTCTCAATAATTGTATCTTCTCCAACTTTTACCCGATTTCCTATTGAAGTTAAAGGCTTAATTACTGATCTATTAAGTAACTCTACGTTTTCACCAAAACACGAAGGTTTTTCGATCGTTGTATTTTGCCCAGAATTAATTATTCCCATTACAAAAACTCCATCGTATTCATCACCATTTGGGGTAATTGGCCAGGAATACTTCCTTAATAAATCCCAATTTGCCCATAAATATGTTTGAGCGTTTCCGCAATCAAGCCAATAATAATTTTGTACAAAACCATAGAGGTCATAATCATTTTCAAGGAGATATGGAAATACTTCTCCTCCAAAATCCATCAAATCTGTTTCTTGAAGTATTTGATCAATTTCCTTTCTGAAACAATAGATTCCCGTATTTATTATATTTGTATGGAGGAACAAATCCGTTCTTTGAGCCATGCTGCTTAAATATAACTCCATAGGAGCAGGTTTCTCTAAAAATAAGTAAATTTTACGATTGTTGTCTAAAAGAACTACCCCATATTGACTTGTGTGGCTTTCGCTGGTTTTCATCGAAATTGTCGTCAATCCACCTTTCTCGGTGTGAAAGTCCATAAAATTAGCCATGGGAAGGTTAGTCACAATGTCAGCCATGCTAACAACAATATTCTCAGAATCGATTCTTTCTCTGATTAAGCGGTAAGCGTCAGCAGTACCCTTACTTTCTTGAATAACGCATTCTAACTCAACATCCCCTAATTTATCTGCCGTCCAAGTTTTTTCTATATAACTTTTTAATTCTTTACCCATATACGCTAACGCGAGTATAATATGCTTTATATTAGCATACTTCAGATGGGCAATAGAATAATCTACCATAGCTTTGTTTGTTACCTTTACTAACGGTTTAGGAATTAAAGATGTTAGAGGTAAAAGCCTTTTACCTTGACCTCCAGCTAGAACTATGGCAGACCAATCTCTCAACTCAATCTTCTCAAAAAAGTTTTCATTATTTATATGGTGAATAATAGATATAAATCTATTTCCACTCTCACTAATTAATATATTTTTGAATCGAATTCCTTATCTCTTTTGCGGCGATATGGGGTAATTTTCTTGCAACTCTCATGTCATCTACCATTTCAGCGCCCCCAATGATTTCATGCGGGATGATATCTCCAAAAAGATGGAAATTTGCGTCGTAGTGAAAGGGACAACAGTTAAATAGAATATTTCGGTTTTTGTCGATTGAAATATCATCTAAACCTTGGAAGATGATCCTAAGGATATTTGCTAAATCACTTATCTGGTTGACTTTTAATTGAGAAAACCTCCGTAAGTGTTCATTTGGATGAAATCGAATGTGGTAGTTCCTCACTGGACTTCCTGTTGTGTAAAAAGTCCAATATTCTGTTTTTAATATTACGCGATCGCTATCTCCGTGAGAAGTCTGACAAAGATGACAATTATCCCCCATCTCTTTAAATGCTTCAAGATGGCCTTCTAATCGGCTTCCGTGACCATCCATGTTCAAATCGATATAGACTTGACCGTGTATGCGAGGTTGGGAACCACCAACTTTAAGGCCTATGTTGAAAAAGGGTGTTACTGGAATATCGTAATAATCTCTTTCAATCGCTTCTTCCACACAATAAAGAATTGCTGCTTTCATTGAAAGAAAAATTCCTGCTAATACATCTTCAGGTATTAAATCAAAGCATAAGGAAGGGTAGAAATCTCTAGAAATCGTAACTAAATTTATTCCCCTCGAGAGTTTCAAATGTAAAGGCAATTTATCTGTGATTAATTTTTCAATATCAGGATCAACAATCCGAGCCATAGACGGATATCTGTTAATTAATGTTAAAGCTTTACAATCCTCTGGTGTTCTCTTGGCTTGATGGGGCATTTCTAAAAATGGATTGTCTTTTCTCTTCTCATCTTCAGTAATAATAATCGTAAAACCATCACCTAACTGTTTACCCCAGTCATCATGAATTGGCTTTCCTTCTATAATCGATGTAAAGATATCTTTATACGTGAACGCAAGTTTCTTTGAGCAATCGTAAAATTGTCTTTTTTCTTCAATGTTTGTAAAACCCTTTGGTCTTTCCCCACGAATGGGGCTTAAATAAGCGTAATGACCATAGAATTTAATTTTCTCTTTTCTAAGACCAAAATCTTCAGTTCTTATAGTCACAGTTGATAAAGGATCCCATCTTTTAATTGGGACATCGTAAGTTGTTTTTCCAACAAAATTTTCAGTTGAAATGATACCCCACTCCATAAAATCGGGAAATATTCTTTTGCTCGAAATATTATTACACCCTTTACTATTTATAATATCATAATTAGAATTTACTTATCTTAAATATTTAACTTAAAGACAGTTAAAGAATGATTATTTCTATAATTGAAATTATCAAATTCGTATTACTTAGAAAATCTTCTAGTTAAATTGAAAATTTTTGTTAGTATAACATAAAAAAACAGATTTTTGTTCATTTATACAAAAATGTAGTGCTTACAATACCATTAATTTACCCATAGTTCTAATAAAATAAAAAAAAGATGAATATCTTCAAACCAAAATTTGTTATTATTTATGAGAAAATCCGTACTTCAATAAATGTTTTTAGCTTTTTAGTGTTCCAACCTCTTTAAAATTTTATAAGTTCTAAATTCTCGCACCGGTTCAGATCTTTCATTTACAGTTTCTACTGGTACTCTTACAAAATTTTTATCGTCAAAATCTTCAATTTCTACTTCATTATATTTTGCCATATTATTAGCAAGCTTAAGTTCTTTTATTAGGAACTCTCTAACAGCACATCTTATCAATTCTGATCGACTGGGGTACAACCCGTCTCGCCCAATTAATTTTTTTATTGCCTCTATATAACTTTCAGGTACATTGACTGTAACAATTTTCATAAAATCGCCTTAACCATATTTTTTTCTGATTATTCGTTATATAATAATTTATTACAAAATACTATATAAATATTTTTTTTTAGTGGGTTAATATATTTTTATAAAATCCATTTTGCCAAATCTATAATTTGAGGTATATTTTACTCCATTAATTCATTCTGGTTCTAAACTTTCCGCTAAAGTTAAAGATTATCATTTTAAAGTAATATATGAAAATATTTTTGAAAATTTTTTATGGTATCTGAATTTTTTTTATTTTTTTTTTAATTATTATAGTACAATTAATGTCCAACTTTTAAATCCGTAAAAAAATTTATATATCCTCTTTTTCGCGAGAAAATGCGGAAATTAGCAGAGCTTAAATTAATATAGTTCTTATTACAAATGAGGCGTTCATGTGCATAATTTTTTATAAGTAATTGCTCATGGTTAATTATTCTATCCTAATATCTCTCTTGTTCTCTAAAGCTTCGAAGCATTATAGGTCTATTGTTTTTTCATAGGATTAAAGAATATTTTAACTCCTTTTGACATATGTTTAATTAACATTTTAATACTCTTCTTTCAGATCAATAACATTAATTAAATCACTTCGACCTTGACTTATCCGATTAATATTTTCAATAACTTCATCCCATCGTAAGAGATCGCTAAAAGGCGAATAGCCCCTATGCGGAGATAGAACAATATTATCGAGATTATGAAAAGGAAATTCGTACGGATATTTTAAACCTCCTTTGTTAGCTTTTGGGTGATAATTGTACCAAACATCTATAGCGGCCCCCAAAATTGACTCATTTTTTAAGGCGTTGTATAAATCTTTTTGATTTATTATATCTCCTCTTGCAACATTGATAATCAGTCCTTTAGGACCTAAAAGTTTAAGCTCTCTTGCTTTAATCAATCCCGAAGTCTGTGAAGTATGTGGGATAGCTATTATTAAAACATCTACTTCTTTTAAAAAATTATCTATCTCAGTAATACCATATTTCTTAGCTTCTGTCGGTAATTTATCTTTTTGTTTATTCCAATTTTTTCTTAGAATATGAAATTTTATGTCAAAACCAGCAAGAAATTGATGAACTTTTTTGTTAATCGCACCATAACCTAACAACCCAACTTCACGAAAACGCAGTGGAATCGAAGAAGCATCCCTATCACCAGTCCTCCATTTCCCTTCTTTCATCCAGATGTGATGTGGTATAGTTTTATTGGTAAGTGTTAGGAGTAATGCTGCAGCATGTTGAGCAACAAAATAGGAATTTCCATGACCGTTGATTAGGATAACTTTTCTAAATCTATTTAATTCAATAAATAAATCTAGTAAGTGTTTAACACCTGCTCCTGGATTAATAAATACCTTCAATTTTTTCCCGGACTCTAATAAAATTTTTGACGGTCTCCATCCGATTAGAACATCTACATCCGAAACTATGTTTTTTAGATAGTCATCCGATGTATCTTCTGGAAACATAAGTTTTACGTTTGAAAGGGGCTTTAAACGTTCTTTCAAATGATTTTGGACCTCAATAGAAACTTTGGAGCTAAAACAGACATTAATTTTCTTACCATTCACTTTCTCATTCCATCTCTTTTAAAAATATTATACGTCAATCTCTAATAGTGAATTGATTGTGTTTTAAATAAATTTTTATATTCAAATCGTTCCTATAATTATAGGATTATTAAATCTAAATAGGAAGGTTTTAAAATTGTCTGAAGCAAAATTGTTTGAAATCTTTATAAACAGTCTGGATTTTGATGTAAGTAATTATTTAGTAGAAGAACTTACAGAATTACAAAGTGACATCGTAAACGATGCTACCTCCATTTTAAAAGATAATATCGTAGGAGACGTAAAGTCCTATGGGGGATCTGTTAAAAAAAATGAAGAAAAGTTCAAAGAGTTTATGAAAAAGGCTGAGGCTGAATTAGAAAAAGACAAATATAAAGAAATTAAAAAAAAACTTAAAGAATATCTTAAAAAATTATCAGAATTAATTATTAAGACTTGTGTTGCCATAATTCCTGTAAAAGAACTTCCTTGGGCTGAAGTCATTTTTCGTACTATTCCTCGTATATCGTATTATGACAAAGTTCAACTAATGGATAGTGCTATTGCCTATTACGGGGAAGTAAAATGTTTTGTTGGCAGAACAACCGTATATGGGAAAATTAAAGGTCAAGAACCTTTGTTCGCACCTTTTACGGGAAATGTTGATCTAGGGGGATATAAACTTGAGGAATCCCAGAAAGAACCTAAATCTCACATTTTTCCCTATGTGAGTGCTATAATTAATTCACTAGATTCTACGATTACTAAAAATCAATTATCGAAATATCACGAAGAATTTCAAAGACACGGCGACCCAATTTGTGATTTCTTGATGAAGGATTCTGATTTAAACGACTCCATGGGAAATATTACGACTGCTATAGAATCTGAGAGGAGTAAATCAGATGTTGCTGTTTGTAGTATTATAGTTCCTCTTCCTTCCGAAAAAAAAAGTCTCGTTCTTATTTCTGATGAAGGTCAAGGACAGTCCCGGTTTGGAAATTGTTTTGAAGCTTTATTAAAATTGTCTGCTGTATCTTGTCAGATTCCTTCACCAGCGCCACAACAGCCTATCTCCGGGGGACAGGTATCTGGACCTCCAAGTGGAGGGGTTAGAACGCCAGGGGGTCAAGAATTAAAAAGTTGGACTGCTGAAGAGCTCGCCAGCGAAGCTCAAAAAAGGTTAGCTACACAACCAAATCTTCCAACTTGGAAGGAAGAAGACTTGCATAAATTAGCTGAAGAGCGCGGTTCGGGAATCCCTGAGGGGATGGAAGTATGGAAAGAAGAGGACTTGCAAGATTTAGCGGAAAAAAGAAGAAGAGGGGGGCTAAATATTCCTGAGTGGAAACCCGATCAAGATATGGTAGAATGTGCTAGTTGTGGATATAGTTTAAGACCGGGATGGAAAAAATGCCCCGTCTGTGATACTCCCGTTGGAGAATCTCCTGATAAAGGAACAGATAAACCTATAGAACCTACTAATGATAATAGGGCAGACAAACCTATAGAATCTTCTAATGAAGTTCAAAATGACGATCCAGAACAAGAAGCTGATTCTTCTGAAGAAAATTCCGATCCTTAAAAATTTATTTTATAAAGCTTTTTTTGCGCTAGCTAAGCTTTTCCTTTTTGCTTATTAAGGGGTCAATAGTATGAAGTTTATAAGAAAGAACATCTGTTAATACAAAACTTTTTTTAAGCATTTTTTATTTACTTCCTTAAGGGAATAATTGATTAGGAAACTTCTTTGTTATCTAAAATATTTTTGTTAAAGCGCAAAAATCATCTTGATTTAGACAGTCTTGATATTTATAGCTATCCCGAAGACATACACAAAAAGGATAATAAAGAAATAGTGTTACAAATCATCCAAGGACACGAACAGGAATCCTTAAAAGATAATAAATCAGAAAGTAGAGAACATTCTACGCAGAACACTTCTATTCCGTTTGTAATTGGTAATCCCGTTTCTCAATTGATTGGAAACCAAAACCTTTATACTATATGCATTAATGCTGAAATGCTTATCGGATTAGTATTTGAAAAAGAAGATAATCCTTACGATTATCGAGAAATTTTTGTTGATATGTCTAACGAATTGTTAAATATTGAAAGATGCTGCTCTTTTAAAGACGATATCGAAATAGAAAACTTCTTAATAACCTTGTTTATTGATATAAAAAGATATGGGGATGAAACTCTTGAAAAAGCTCATGAAGTTTCCTTTCATCCCTCGGGATTGTTTACAAAGGTCTTTCTTTTTGGAATAGACGACGTTGGAAAAAGTTCCTTTACTAGGAGAATTAAAACAGGTAAGTTTAACGACAATTTTTTTACGCCGAGCAAAAGATTTAACATTGAGTATATCCAGAGACAAGATGGGCTTCTCTCAATATGGGATAGTCCAGGGCAAAGCACTTTTAGGGAAAAATGGTTGTTAGGCCTTCAAGATTCAAACATAATTATTTTTATAATCGATGTTGCCAACCAATTACGCTTTGACGAATCAAAAACCGAGTTTTGGAAAATATATAACGAAAATGATCTAAAGGATACTCCTCTTTTAATTCTTGGGAATAAGATTGATTTAATTAATCATAACGATAGCAATAATGATGCACAATTAAAAAGAACGGAAAAAGAAATCATAGACTTCTTTGAATTTGATAGTTTACAGCATAACAATTGGAAATTTGTTTTTACATCTGTTAAAACTAGCTATAATATTGAAAAAGTATTAGACACGATTTTTACATTGGTCTCAGCTTAGAAAATCTATACAAATTTTGATTTATCAATAAATTTATAAGCCTAGCCGATTAAATTTCTATTATATTAAATTTGTTTAATGATATTGCTCGTTGAGAGATATAACAATAATAAAAGGATTTAATTATGTTTAAACGTCTCAAAAAAGAATTGCAGATAAATATTGAGGAAAAAGAAGGACAACTATTTTTAGGCGAAAAAGATAAAGATATGAGGATTGTAATGCTCCGTCCAAATGAGATAATGGAATTTTGCGAATTTGCTGGAACAAACGCCGATGATATCTTGATATGGGTAGGGAAATCTCTGGGCAAAATATTTTTGGAGAAGTTTTTTACTAACAAGGATTGGAGTAACGATCCTATGGAGACTAAAAAGGAAGTTGTCTTGGGAACTCTCGAGGTTTTAACGGTTATGGGATACGGGGGGCTTACGGGAATGTTTAAAAAAGACCACATTATCATAGATGTATACGATTCTTTAGCAACCCAAGAAATAGGCAATATTTTGGCTAAAAACTTATGTTTATTATATCTTGGAATTTTTAACAGTATATTTGATATGCTTGGGATTGATGTTGATGGAAGCGAAGAAGAATGCGTTTTAACAGGAGGCGAGAAATGTTCATACAAATTTGATCTCCTCTCAGGAGAAATTGATGATGCATTAATAGACCAACAGCTTTCTGACGCTGCTGTATCTGATTTCTTAGCTTCACTTTAAAAGGCTCATTGGATTGATTTGGAGCGAAAATACAAGGGAGTAGACTTTCCAAACGATTTGGAAAAGTTCATTCGGGTCGAAGCTGATATTCCTATCAATCTAAAAACAGAAGTTCAAGAATACCTTAAGGAAAAAGATTGGCAGCCCAAAGAAATAATAGATCCTACCCTTTTAAAACGAATTTGTAGATAATTTTGATATTTTTTTTCTTCCTTTAAAATTAATAAACTTTTAAAAATATAAAATTCAGGTTAATAATCACTTTTTTTTGATTTGCACAATTAACTATAAAGACAATATTATGGTAGATAAACAAATATTAAAACTTTCCAAATTATGCGAACATTGGGCGAATCATAACGATTCTCATAAAGATAGTTTTATAAAATGGAGAGAAATAGCAAGAGAGAAAAATTTACTTACTGTAGTAGAAAAATTAGATAAAGCGATCGAGATGATGGATAAAAGTACCGAATTTTTACTTTCAGCAAGAAAGAATCTTGAAATGTAAGTAGAAATGTTAGAACTTAAGGTACATGTATTTTAAAGGAACAAATTTATTAAGGCCTATAGCTGGCGCTTGAGCCTCTATCTTTGGATATTTCATAGACTGTTCTATTCTTAAATGTATTATTGTCGATCGTCAAGATAAAATCATTAATATTAGATTTTTTAAATTTTAATTTTTCTTTAAATTCCTCTAAATTCATTTCGTTTAGAATAGTTCTCTTAATCTCTTTGAAATCATCAAGATATAATAAATAAAATTTTTTAACTTTACTATGAGAAATAATCAAGTTTGCTAGACTCTTCATGTCTTCAAAATCATCTTCTGGAATAAGATAATGGTGGCCTTGATACAGAATCCCATCGTTATTCCCCTTAAATTCCTCAAACATTTTGTAGATAGGTTGGCATATATGGCAATCCGCATAAATTGGCATCTTATCTCGATAGGTTAATTTATAGAATATATTATAGGGAGCCTTTTTCATACTTTTTATTCTTTCCTTTATTAAATTTCTCACACTTTCCTTATCTGTTTCTTTCCAAGTTCCTTGTGCGAAAATAAGAACACAAAAATGTGCATATGCTCCTGTTTTTCTATGCTTCACCATGATATAATTTCTCTTTTTTATTTTTTCAATTCTTTTATTCTCGATTTAGTAAATATGACATTTTAATTTCAGTAAAAGAAGATTTGAGTGAATAGTGATTAACTTATAACTTACAAAAAATGGTTGATTAAAGAAATAAATTAATTAAAGGTAGCAGTTGTTGTTTAAAGTAATCGATTTTCTCCCTGAGTAGATCGAAATTATCACTAAGTATCCATAAATATACCGGTATTTTTAGCTCAGAATATTCAAAAAGTTTCTCTCCTCGAATGGCAAATCCATTTAAGGGAAAATCAAGAGTGATAGAAGGTTCTCTAGTTAATCCTATCGAGCTATGAAAGTTCGAAAGTGTTTGCATAATTAATGCTGTATTATTTAGTAAAGCCTCATCAATATCTGAGCTCGTGAAGCTTCCAAAGATTAAACCGTCCATCGAAATTAAGCTCGAAGCTTTACCTTCAATAGTCTGAGTAAAATCCTCTAAGATGTTCTCGATTATCTCTGAAGTTTCAGAAACTAATTTCAAGGCTTCGCTAAACATTTGCATGATCGTTTCTTTTTGATAAATAGTTGTATCAGAATAGCTGATTACTAAATTTTCATATTCGCCTACTATGTTATTGAATTTATTCTTTATGGCAGATACATTATTTTGCCATTCGAGAGATGTACGAATATCTTTATCGCTTTTTGAGAGTACTACGTGGATTGGAGGGAATTCATTTAATTCAATCAATGCTTTTAAAACTTGACGGAAGTAATTTGCAGCTTCAGCAAATCTATCATTATCTTGTGTGTCAATAACGTAAAGTACCAAATCAGCTTCAGTAAAGAATAATTCAGGTCTGTTAAAATAAAGTTTTTCTCGATATTGGACCTGACCGCCTAAATCCCACGAGAGTATTGGATATCCAAAAAAGTCCAGTTTTTCGCGTTTAACGCCCCTTGTAGGGAGAAGAGACTTAATAATTGAAAATTTATCTTGAAGAATTGCTAAAATGCTAGTTTTTCCCCCATTATCCAACCCTATCATTAAAATTTTCTTATGCGTTTTTATTTTCTCTCTGATGGCTTTTTCAAGTACTTGAGCAATTTTTACCCATTTCTGAAGAATTTTAGGAGGAATTTCTTCAATAGTTGGAAGAGTCTCGATCGATAATTTCGCTAGATCTTCAATATTTTTTACGTTATTTTCTACTAATTTGTCTGAGGAAATTTGATCAATTCCAATTAACGAATCTGGCTTGAGTTTTAACGCTTCATCTAATTCGTTGATTATTACAGACCTTTTGAAAAAGTCTTTAATCACAACGCTTTTTGTCTCCTCTTCAGACATAATACATCGGATTTAAAATCAATTTTACTTTAATTTATAGTGTAACTTAATTTTATAGTAAAATATCTAATTAATAAAATTTTAGTTTTGTGAAAAAACATAATTATTTATTATTTTTTTTGTATCTTATAATTAGAAATAATTAAGGGCTTTAGTAAGAGCTTAAATGGTATTTGAATTTGTCCGAACGGCACCCTGAGAATATTGTTGTTTGCATCGACACCTCTAGATCTATGTACCGAGCAGATTATACCCCAAATCGATTTGTAAGTAGTATTGATGCTTTGAAAAAGTTAATTAGTGAAAGAATTGTTCAAGATTCCTCAAGCGCGTTTGCAATTGTAAATTTTTCGAATAAACCAAATAAAATAATTGATTTTACAAACGATAAAAATAAACTTTTTGAAGTATTAGATGATTTAGAAGTTTCTGGGAAATCAGCTTTGGGAGAAGCCTTAGGACTTTCTATTAAATTAATCATTTCTGAATTACGAAAGATCGCCGCTAAGGTTCCTCGAATCCTCATTATTTCGGATGGTAATTTTACTACATCATCTATTGATCCATTGAAAATGGCACGGTTAGCTCAAGGATTAAATGTAAAAATAGATACATTTCGATTGGGTGAACTCTCTCCTCTCAATATCTTAAAAAGGATGAGCGACCTCACAGGAGGAAACTATTATTACAATAATGACGCTCAATCTTTACTGCAAGCAGCTCATGACTTAGCAGGATCTAATATTAAAACTTATGGCGACGGGGCAATTTCCGTTATTGAAAATCCCGCTTTTCTTAGAAAAATAGCAGCAGATGTTTTAAGAGTTCAAGATCTGACAAGAGATCAAGAACAACGACTGTTACAGATAAGAGGCTTAGCAGATTATAAAAAATGTTCAATCTGCTTTTCAGATTTAAACCCCTATACAAAAAGTTCCTTTTATGTTAGCGGTCGTTATTGCCCTAATTGTCAAGCACCATATCATATCCATTGTTTATCTTCATGGGCTAATTCCCAAAAAGACAGAAAAATGAAACAGGCGGGAACAGTTCGATGCCCCCATTGCTTCTATTTATTGAAAATTCCAACAGAAGTGTCTCAAGTCCAAAAGCTCACATCTCTTGTCAAACCAAGAATAAAATCTAAAAAAGAGCCCAAACCGCCTGAACTTTCTCATGTAGAACTATTCAAATTTAGCGATTTAGATTCGGAGGATACATTTAAGTCTTGCCCTGTATGTAATTTTATTTTCGAGGAGGGACAAATTATCTTAAGATGCGACAATTGTAAAACCCTTTACCATGATCACTGTTTTAAAGATTTAACTGATAGTCGCTGTAAAAACTGTGGAGTAAAATTACATCAATTTTAACATCAACAGCTTTATTGTATCTACTCAATTAAATGAGATAAATTATAATTGATGTAAAATATAATTTCTTAAATAGATATTTACGCTTTGAACCAACCATGAATGAGGACTATTATCTTTACGGCAATGTTAAGCTAGGATATGGAAATTTTAGAATATCTCCAATTTTAATTGGCACGATGTTCTACCAAGGTCAAACATTGGTTGATAGAAAAAATGGACTACAATTTGATGAATCTAAAGCAAGAAAAAGAATCGATGCTCAAAAGAGTCTAGCCTCTCAATATAAACTCTCAGATTTAGTCGAAATTTCTGCAACAACACCTGATGCAATGGTTAAATATTTAGATTTTTATTTAGATTTTTATGAACCTCCTTTCGTTTTAGGTGGTAGTTTCGAAGCAAGAATTGCTGGAGTTGAACATTTAGTCGAACGAGGGATAAAACCAGAGGATTATATTTACAATTCTATATCAAATCTTAAAAATACAAAAGAAACTGAGTTAATCAAGAAATACAAAATAAAATCGGTTGTAGTTTTAATACTTGGTTCTACTAACATGCGATCGAGTCAGAGATATGCTTACATTACAGAGAATAACCAACCTGGAAATACTAACATAATAGAAGGCTTAAAGAAAATAGGGGTTGAAAAAATATGGATTGATGGTGGAGTTATTGATATTGAAAGTTTTTCGCACATCCTTGAAACTCAACAAATTGTTAGCAGCGCTCTCAAACTTCCTGTAGGTACAGCACCAACTCTTTTTCTCTTTAAATATTCATCGCCAAGATTAAACAAAAAATTTCACACAAAGGCTCGAAAAGCGAGCGTAATGTTTATTGCTTCTTGGTATTCTAATTTTATTTTTTACGGAGCAATTGAAGACGCAAGAGAATGCTTTGCGTCTGTCTATCAGGCTATTGAGCTTAAAAAAGTAATGAAAAAGGAGAATATTAAACTATTTGACAATTTGTAGAATATGAATAGAATTCTATTTTTTAGTATCAAAATTTAAATAAGCTTAATTTCATTCAATATCTAATGAACTATCGCATTTGGATTACTTAATAGACTTAAATATTTAATCTATACTAATTTATCAAAAAATCTTAGGGAATTTTATTATGTATAACAACGACGATAAAGAGGAAAAGGAAGTTGAAGCGATCAGATTAATTGATTATGCTGAAGAATTAGCCGATAAAGGGAAGGGAGATGAATCGATTAAAGAATATGAGAAAGCAGCTCAGATTTACCTTGATTTAGGGAGTTACCTTAAGTTAGAT
>JAHQWJ010000136.1 GCA_029856125.1 Promethearchaeia archaeon
TATCTAGCAAATATTTTTATCATCTGATTTTATATCTTATTCTTATGAAAGAATTGAATATAAAGAAAGTAATTATTCATAAATCAGGGATCTCTTATTTTATTCTTGAGGGTTTGATTAAAGGAACCGGCACTTTTGAGTTAGAGTTTAAAATTGACGAAATGGATGACGTGTTAAAATCGCTCTTTGTTTTAGATACGAGCGAAAAGGGTTATATTAGCTCGATTTCATACGATGCTGCTTTAGAAACATCCCAACTTTTAAAATCAATAATGCTCAATATTCCTGATAGAGGGTCTTTATCGTCACTTATCACGCAGATAAAAGGAGCAGATGTTAAGTTAACCGTTGCTGGGGGAAAAACTATAGTAGGGACGATCATTGGAATTGAAGAAATAGAAAAGATGAATAAAAATGAAAAAACAGTAGAAAAATTGCTAATTTTGCTCCAAGAAAATGACGAAATTTCTAAATTCAATTTTTCTGACTTCAAATCTTTTGATATTCTGAATGAGGACATAAAAAAAGATCTTAAATTCTTCTTAGATACCGTTATATCAGGGAAGAAAAAAGACGCAAAAAAAATCAATATCAACTGCGAATCGGGAGGGGACGATGAAGTTGAAAGGATCGTTTTTGTATATTATATCCGAGAAAGTCCAATTTGGAAAACGTCTTATCGTTTAATAATGAGCAAAGAACAAGCTCTAGAAGAAAAATGTCTCCTTTCTGGATGGAGCCTTATAGAAAACACAACTAATCAAGATTGGGAGAATGTAGAGTTATCCCTCGTAGCTGGAATGCCCGTCTCTTTCAAATACGAATTTTATCGCCCAATTTTTATACAACGCCCCGTAATACGCCCTCCGAGAGTCTTAAGCGTAAAACCTACTGAAATCGAAGAAGGATTAGAAATGGAGGATTATGGGGAGTACGATTTGGATGCTGTAGAAGCCGCTCCTAGAGATATGAGGAAAAAGGCAAAAATGGGGCGGAGGGGGATGCCTCCACCTTCACCCGCACCTGCAGGAGGTGTTGGATTTAGTGGGAGAATGATGAGTGTGATGACTGATGATGCTCTTATGGACAAGGTAAAATCCCAAACGCAGGTACAAACTAAAGATTTAGGAGAACTCTTTGAATACAACATATCTAACCCAGTTACCATTAAAAGAAAACAATCTGCGTTAGTACCAATTTTAACAGAGGTAATTAAAGCGAGGCGAGTGTTGTTGTACAACAAAAACGAATACGACAAAAATCCTAACGCGTGTCTTGAGATCACAAATAATACAAATCTAACGCTTGAAAGAGGCCCTGTGACAATTATTTACGACGATAATTTAGCAGGTGAAGCCATCGTTCCTTTTCTCAACAAAGAAGACACGCGCTTGTTAAATTATGCTGTAGAACAAGCAGTTTTAATTACACACGAAACTAAAACCGAAAGCTTAAGCGTACATAAAATTACTATAGGAAGTGGCTATTCTTACGAATATTACTATACGAACATGATGACTACTTACAAAATCAAAAATAAAACTAACGAAGAGAAGGAACTCTATCTAGATCACCCTAAAACCCATGGTTATAATTTTATTGAAAAACCTATTGATCCCGAAGAAACACCTAATTATTGGCGTTTTAAAATCACCTTGAAGCCCAAAGATGCTATAACTTTTAAATTAAAAGAACAAAGAGAGGATTACTCAAGCAACTACTTAAGAAATTGGTCTAGAGATGATATATTTAAGAGAGTTGGATTTTATGTTAAGCAGAAATTTATTAATGAAAAGTTGGAAACCCAATTAAAAGAGATCGCAGAATTAATCCAAGATTTAAACCAAAAGCAGAAAAAGCAATCTAAATTGGACGAAGAGAGAGACCAAATGTCTGACGAACAATCAAGGCTCCGAGAAAATATATCTGTATTAGGAGAAGATACTCAATCCATCACTCTAAAGGAGCGGTATGTTAAAAAATTAAACGATCAAGAGAGTAGATTCGAGAAAATTTCTGTAGAGGCTAAAAAACTCAACAAAGAAATTGATTCATTAAACAAAACCATTGAAAATAAATTGAATAAACTAAAAACTTAATAAAAAGTTTTAAAACTCCAATTTTTTTTTTATTACAGCAATCATTTGTTTGCTAACTCTATAAAAAAATAAATATAATACCAAAAATAAGATATAATGTTATTATAACGATAGGTGTAAAAAATGAGTATTGATGATCTTCAAGGACAAGTAGAAAAATTTAAGAGTGAAATGGACACGCTCGAAGAAGTTTGTGATACGCTTCCAGAGTGTAAAGAAGATGATGCGTGCGAAACCTGCAAAACCTACAAAAAAATTGATGCCCTTAATGTTAAAATCGAAGAATTAGAAGAAAAAATCGAATCTCTCTTGAGCGAAGATGACGACTACGACGACGACGATTAATTCCTACATGCTTTAATTGTTATCTTTTTTATTTTTTTTTAATTTATGTTTTTATTTAGAGTCTATGCAGATTTAGGAAGAAATTTCCTTTAGTTCCGCTATAGATAAATCAATTCCCTCATCAAATATTATTTTTGGTAGAAATCCAAGCATTTTTATTGCTTTACTAGGGCTTGCGTAAAATTTGTTGACATCGTAAGATCGTGGATTAGTAAATTCAACTGTGCTTTTGCTTCGAGTCTTTTTAATAATAGTGTCGGCTAATTGTTTTAATGAAATTGGAACCCCTGTAGATATGTTGAAATCGTCAAAAAGATGAGTATTCCTCTCTATTTCCTGAATACAGCCCCAAATTCCTTGAATTGTGTCATCAATATAAGTAAAATCGAAAATTTCCTCTCCTGTCCCGTTAATAATCAAATCTTCTTCGTTAAAAGCCTGTAAAATAAATTTTGGTATGACTCTATCTAAATGATCGTTTTTTCCGGTATAAACATTTGAAAATCTTAATACTCTTACTTTTAATCCATAATTCTTTGAGTATACTTTGCACAATTCCTCTCCTGATAATTTAGAGACACCATATACGTTAATTGCATTGCGAGTTGACGATTCATTAACCGGCAAGATTGCAGACTCACCATATACCTCTCGAGAGGATCCAAATATCACCCAAGGGTAATTATTATCTGTACGTATCAGTCTTGCAGACTCGAGCACGTTAATCATTCCTCCAATATTGGTATTAACGCATTCTAAGGGATTTTCATGTGCTATTTTCACTCTACTCACTGCTGCTAAATGAATAATGCCATCTATGTCTAATATTTTGGATTGTAAAGCTGAGAAATCTCGAACATCGTCCAATATATTATCCTTGATATCAAAATGTACAACTTCAATACCATTTTCTTCTAATAATTGCTTTAGAGCAGAACCAATGAAACCAGAGCTTCCAGTTAGTAAAATTTTCATGGTAGTATAATATAGCTTAGATTATAATTAAGATTTATCATCTTTGTCTATTTTATTGAATTAAATTAGATAATTATTTGAAAAAAAGGTTAAAAAAGAAAATTGTATTCTCTTTCTTGTATTTAATTAAATTACAAAAAAAATTATCGTAAAAGGACACGAAATTAAAATGCCAGGTAAAAAATTTGAAGTTCAAGCAATAAAAGATGAAATTCTCGCAAAATTCAGCTTAAAAAATAGATATTCGTTTCTAAACAACAATTTAATGGCTATTCTTTCGACGGAGGAATTTAATTTTTTAAAAGAAGTGCAAAGATTTTGCATGCGCTTCGAAAAGAAGAACGAAATTACACACAGCCCTGATGAGGATATCTACGACTGGATTCCTGCTTTTGGAGAAAAAGGCTATATTAGCCGCCAGCACTCGTTCGATGTTTGTGATGTGCAATACGAGCATTGGGGCTTAGCGATGGATTTAATGAGAAATATAGCTCTCGATTTTTTCGATCCGCAATTTGCTATGGGAGGAGGTGGTACCGTTTTGGCAATTAATCCGGTATACGAACATCACGAAAACGTCCCCGTGAGAATCGAAGCTCTTAAGGATTTAGTTACTGGAAAAACTCCAGGAGCCATTCTTATTACAGAACCAGAACGTGGATCTGATGCTGTGCATCAATTGACCACATGCGATGCACAGGACGACGGCAGCTTTATTTTAAATGGAGAAAAGATTTTTAATACTAATGCTCCTAAATCTAAATGGCTCGTTTCTTATGCAACCGCCGAACAGAACAATGGAAATACGATGGCTCAATTTTTAATCGATTCCAATTGGGAAGGTTTAAAAATGGAACGTGTCAATGTTCCATGGATTCCGAAGCTTCATTTAGGTAAGGAGACGTTTACTAACTTACGAGTTCCTAAAGAGTACGTTTTAGGCGGCGTTGGAAAAGGACGGGAACACTTATTCGAAGGGCTAGTACCAGAAAGAATTTCTATTACAATGATGAGCGTTAGTGAGGCTTGGGGTGCTCTTACTTATGCTATAATCTACGCAAACAATAGAAAGCAATTCAACCAGGAAATCCTTAAATTTCAAGGAGTCGGATTTTTACTCTCTGACTTGTGGGCAAGAACAACTAATTTATTTATAGGTCTTCTGAAATTTTGCGAATCGTATGACGAAAAATTTGAAAAATTTGGTGGCGAGATTCCAAAGAATATCTCTCAGGCTATGGTTGCTTCTGCTAGCATGTTTAAATATCAAGCAGCAAAACTATCCAAAAAAGTGTGTTACGAGAGTGCGAACATTATGGGTGGTGCTGGTTTGTGCGATAATACAATGATGCATGATTACCTTAACATTTCGAGAATCCAAGAAATCATAGGCGGAAGTAGACAAATTCAACAATATGTTATGTCGCTTTCACTCCGCCAATTATACAAAATGTCAGTTTCTTAGAATCTTGAAATCTAAAAGAAGCGATAAAGCCAAACCTTCTAATTTTTTTTTTTTTTTTTTAACGCATTAATCAAATCGATCTTTTTCAAGTTCAAAAACTAAAATTAATCATTATTCAATACTAAAAATTAAAAGGAAAAACAATATTTTTCTTAGTAAGACTATTTCTCTAGTAATTTTCAAATAGATTAAAAAATCGGAGTTAGAAAAATGGAAGAAGAAAAGAAAAAAAGGTATATGACTCAAGCTATAAATGACGAAATTCTCGAAAAGTTAAGTCTAAAAAACAGGTATTCTTTTTTAAACACGAATTTAACTGCTATTTTGGAATCAAAGGATTTTAATTTTCTAAAAAAAATTCAAAAATTCTGCATGCGGTTTGAAAAGAAGAATAACGTGACTCACGCTCCAGACGAAGATATTTACAGCTGGATACCCGCATTTGGAGCTGAAGGATACATAACAAGAGCTCACTCCTTTGAAATGTGTGATGTTAATTACGAAAATTATGGAGTAACCGCTGAATTTATGAGGTGCTTAGCTATAGATTTTTTTGAACCCCAATTTGCGTTAGCTGGGGGCGCAACCGTGTTAGCTATTAACCCTCTTTACGAACATCACGAAAATATTCCTATCAGATTAGAGGTTCTAAAAAATTTCGTGATTGGAGAAGATATAGGGGCGATCTTAATCACCGAACCCGAAAGAGGTTCCGACGCTGTGCATATGTTGACCACGTGCGACGATCAGGGCGATGGTAGTTTTCTTTTAAACGGAGAAAAGATATATAATACCAATGCTCCTAAATCAGGCCACGTAGTTGCTTACGCTACCGCAGAAAAGAACAATGGAAATACCATGGCTCAATTTTTAATTGATACTTCGTGGGATGGTTGGAAGTGTGAACGAGTTAATATTCCTTATGTCCCAAAAGTATGGTTGGGTAAGGAAACCTTAACAAATTTGCGAGTTCCTAAAGAGTACGTTTTAGGCGGCGTAGGTAAAGGGCGCGAACACCTTTTCGAGGGTCTTGTCCCTGAAAGAATAGGTATTGCAATAGATTGTATCGCTCAGTGTTGGAATGCAGTTGCTCACGCTGCCATATATGTCAATAACAGAAAGCAATTCGATCAAGTTGTATTGAAGTTTCAAGGAGTAGGTTTTCTTTTAACTGATCTTTGGGCAAGATTAACCAACGTCACGCTCGGACTTTTAATGTTTGCTAAAAATTATGACAGTAAAATGGAAAAATTTGGAGGAAAGCTTCCTAAAAACATTTCACAAGCTTTAATCGCTTCTGCTAGTCAGTTCAAGTATCACGCTGCTAAACTTTCAGCAGAAATTTGTTACGAAGCCGGTAACCTAATGGGAGGCGCGGGATTGTGCGATAATACCCTCATGGAAGACTTAGTAAATATGTCTAGAATCGCTGAAATCATAGGTGGAAGCAGACAAATCCAAAATTATGTCATGTCGATGTCGCTACGTCAAGTTTATAAGATGTCTGGTATTTAAAACCGCCAATTTTTATAAATTTTACATTTTTTTTTTAATTCTTTACAATCAATATCTCTTTTTGTTCAAAACCATCTTTCTCTTTTGAATTTAATACGATATTTACTAAAATTAGCAGATGGACGAAAAGCAAATATTGGGAGTTATAAGCGTTTTTACATTATCAACTTCTTAAGTCTCTTCGAAAACTTTTTGGATATTATCAAACTCGTCTCGAATGGGCAATTTTTCTTGAACTGTATTATTGAAATATAGTTATCAATTCCTACTAAAGATAAAATCCCGTATTCTTCGAGTGATATTAATTCACTAATTCTTGAATTCCCTATTATAAATCTACTCTCTAATAATCTTATTATCTCTGAAAGGACATTAGAGCTGAGGTATGATACGATAACTCTTCCAGTTTGAGTCAATAATGCGGATGAGATTACAAAAGAAGAAAATGTATGAAGCTCCTTAAAGACTTCAATTAAATCCTTTTGAATTTCTTCTGAAACTAACTTCTTGCTCTCAATTATTTCATCGACATTTTTCTCGAAATTTTGATATATCGAAACTTCGCCATTAAAATTATCCGTTAAGTTTTTCACGTCAAATTCGGATAGAAATTCGCTTTTAATTTCCCGTAACTGGTTTCTCAATTCTACAAGATTATCAGTTCTATCGCTAAAAAGAGCAAACATGAGCTCACTGGAGTTGGCTTTTTCTACTTCAAAGATAAACCGAAAAGGTCCAACCTCAATTTCAGATAACTCTTTTGTTTTCAAAGTTTGTTTAACAAATGAGAAAATTGCGCTTAAAAAGCTACTTGTAAGTTTTATGTCAAAAATGTCCTCATAAGCTTTATAAAAAAGTAGTTCGCCCGATGATTTCATGATGAAGATATTTTTGATCATTGGAACTCAAAGAATATTAGGTTAATAACTCTAAAATAAAGGTTTTATATAATTTTAATAAAAGTTTAGATTTAAAAATTCTTGTATAAATCATTCTAATGATGCAAAACCAATGAAATTACACTTTTCACTCTCCGGAACAGAAACAGATAAAATTTAGCGCTGTTGCTTTGATACTTTTTAGGCTAAAATCCATCAAATTTAGCCCATTCATCGTCGTCATCGACTTCCTCCTCATCCTCATAGTATACTTCAGATTTCTCTGCTTTTACGCCTTGAACTGATTCTTCTTCAAACTCGTCGATCTCATCGTCAAAACTAATAGCTTTATCTAAATCCACAGCTACTTCTCCCTCGCTCACTTGAATTTCTGGGATGGCTTCTTTCTTTACCTTTTTCTTTTCAACTAATTTGAGGTAATCGCCGTGAATTTTAATCGTAATAGGAGTTTCTTCTTGTAAGAGCCGTACCACTACTTCTTCGTTACTAGATGTATCGTGTGGCATACGCATAACTAATGCCCTTGAACCTTCGAATACACCACTTATTATTTCAACGGTATCACCCGATTCTAAATATTCGGTGACGCTTCTCGGCAATAAGACGTGTTTTAACTCACCTAAATCAATATTTTGAACGATTCTTCCTTTTATGTGGGGAATCCCTTGTACAGCAATTTGAACAGATCTTTTTTGAGGTGCTTCAAAAAATACATAACCAGGTAATAAAGGAGATACAAGCATTGCTCTAATGTCTGGAACTACGTCTAAAATTTTAAACCGGTAAAAAATTTGTCGTAATATGTTACTTTCTTGGTTTATCGTAGTTCTCACAGCAAAAAGAGTCGTAGAAGGCTCACCCCCCTCGAGGTCATTGATTTCTGCCGCTGCAAGATCAACATCTATATTTAATTCTTCCTTTTTATTGTTTTCTGCCTGTTCCTCTTGGTCGACCATATTTCCTCACTTTTTTCTTATTTGAATTATCAAGATTTAAAATGCTTTTATATTGATTTCTCAAAAAATTAGATATTATATAAAGGAAACTCTAAATTATAAAATTTTGCTTTTTAAGGAGATTTTAGTTATGAGAGCAGGTTCCTTAAAGTTTAATCAACTTTATTGATATATTAATTACTAAAATGGTATGTTATTTACGTCTAATATCTCAGGAATTCTTCGGTTTCTTTCGAGCCAGGATATCTCCGCCCTAGTATATCTCCAAGTTATTTCGCATTTTCCTAATTTACCTTCCACTGGTGTTTCCCAATCCCACGGAGACACTATAACTAGATCCCCTTTTCTTACCCATACGCGTTTTTTAATTTTACCTCGAATTCTGCCCACTCGCTGTTTACCATCCGTACAAAATACGCCCATCCGTTCATTCCCATATATCTCAACGACTCTCGCAAACATTTCTCCTATCCTTTTATTGGGAAATTTAACGCGCGTGACGGGTGGTGGAACATATGGCCCCTTACCTCTCTTCACTTGCTTTCCTTTTTTTTTTGCCATGATTTTTTCCTTCAAACAATATTAGTATTTATCGTCAGGTTTATAATCTCCTTTAATAAACACGATTTTTACAGGTTTTTCAGAATCGTTCCGAATATTATGCATTTCTTTTGGTTCCACCAAGAATACACTTCCTTCTAAGGCACCAAATTCTTCGCCATCTACGATCATAACACCATCCCCCTCAACGAAATAAAATGTTTCATCAAGTAAATTGTGTCCGTGAGCTTTTTCAGCCATTTTTTCACCAGGATTTAATAGAATTAATCCCCAATCTATACTTGGTCCACGCATTAAATATTTAACACCAGATTCTCCTCCTCTGAATTGAAAATCTTTTTCATTTACGCGTTTCATTTTTTACCGACAAACCTATATCTTATTTACTAAAAACAAATTATCTAAATTAAAATAGGTTAAAAATCTTATTAATTTAACTTCTAAGTAGGGTAATAAATGATTTCAAATTTTCGATTTGCAAACGTACCTAACATAATTTTTGGAGCTGGTAAATTTAGCGAATTATACGATATTATCGCAAATTTCGGAAAAAATGTTTTATATGTTATCGGAGGTTCATCGCTTAAGGCCTCTGGAAAGTGGGATGAAATCACAAGTGAGATGCTCAGAAGAACCATTAATTTCTATTCAATATCTATAGATGGAGAACCTACTCCAACCTTAGTTGATGAGGCCGTTAAGAAATTTCGACAGAAAAATTTAGATTTAATTATTGGAATAGGGGGTGGTAGTGTTATTGATGCTGGAAAGGCAATCTCAGCGATGGTTCCTAAGGACGGTTCAATCAAGCAATATCTTGAAGGCGTTGGAGATAAGATACACGATGGAAAAAAAATTCCATACATCGCCATTCCTACTACTTCAGGGACAGGTAGCGAAGCAACAAAAAACGCTGTTATAACTGAGGTTGGTCCTGAAGGATTTAAAAAATCTTTACGGCACGATAATTTGATCCCGAATTATGCTCTAGTGGACCCTAAACTCGTTGTGTCCTGTCCCCCCTCAATTACTGCTGCTTGTGGGATGGATGCTTTCACACAGCTCCTAGAAGCGTACGTCTCTCCTCGTTCAAGTCCTGTTACTGACGCGTTAGCCTATAGTGGAATTAAACAAATGAAAGAAAATTTGATTTCCGTTTACAGCCATAAATCTTCAGACTTTAATGCAAGATCTGCCATGGCCTATGGTTCTTTAATCTCCGGTATCGTTCTTGCAAACGCAGGATTGGGAATTGTCCACGGCTTAGCATCTTCAATTGGTGGATTGTTTAATATTCCTCATGGAACAGTATGCGGAACGTTGCTTGCTGAAAGCACAAAAATGAATGTGAAGAGATTAGAGAAAATTGGTCAAGATGGTGAGCATGGGTTAATGAAGTACGCGATAATAGGAGCATTAATCGTTGGTAAAGGTTATGAGGTAAATATGGATGCATCTTATTATTGTTCAGTGCTTATTGAAACTCTAGAAAAATGGACAGAACAATTAAATCTGGATTCATTAGGAAAATATGGAATTACACCTAAAGATGTCGAAAAGATCGTTAAAAAAACGGGATTAAAAAATAATCCAGTTAACCTCAATCCTGAAGATATTAAAGAGATAGTAGTAAATCGTATATGATTTTCTTCTTATCCAAAATATAGTTTTCGTGTTAATCAAAAGAAAGAAACTTTTTCTGGCGAAGAAATATAGTACTGACGCCAATTTTTCTCACTTTTCTGCGTAAATCAGCGTCATTAGATGCTAAATAGACTCTCTTCTCTTTTTCTTTTAGTTCTTTACAATTTCTCACCAAAAAATCATCAGTAGTTTCCTCATCTGATTTTGTGAGACGGTTGTAAACAAAATTATATTTCTCATTATTACTCTCTAAATATGAAAGGCCAGACTTTAGATTCATAATGAACTTTGTAGCATTTGGTTCTCGAAGCCTTTTAGCTTCTAATTCATCTAAAATTTGCTTAAAAAGAATGAAAACAGTGCGCCCTTCTAAATTACTTTCTATATCATATAGATAATTAATTTTAAACTGAAATGGAAGTAATATGAAGTTCGCATCAATTACGACAAGATTTTCTAACATTATTTCATAAATATGTTAAAAAATTAATAACTTTGACGGTCTAATATTTTTGTTGTCAATAATTCAAAAGCCTTATGGACATTTTCTCCAGATTTACTTGAAATCTTAAGATAATCAAAAAATTTGAAAGTATCTTGAAAATCTGAAGCATAGTCGTCGGTTACCATGATCTCTTCAGTTAGATCGTTTTTTGTTCCTAAAAAAAGAATAGGTAAATCTGGATCACCCCTACGGCAAAGAGTTACCCACTCTTCTAGTTTTTCTAAAGTCATCGGACGAGTTAGATCAAAAAGTAGTAAAGCTCCTTTCGCCCCTAACACATAACTCTCTAACAGAAATCTAAACCTCTGCTGTCCTCCAAAATCCCATAATTGAAGTGTACAGTGTTTACTATTGATATTTACCTCTTTAAGAAAGAATTCCACCCCGATTGTCATCCTCGTTTCAGCACTAAACTTACCTTCTACATAACGATGAAGAAGTGTGGTTTTTCCTACTCCTCCTTCTCCTGCAGTAAGTATTTTTAAGATAAACTTCTTCATATTTCTAGTTTCTCGTCTTCTTAATTATGGGTGCTATATTAAGTGAAATTTTAGAGGTTATGATTATAAAATTTACTAATTTCTTCTATTAAAAGTTTAAAAATGTGGTTTAATATTTAATAAAAATTTTCATTTTTTATCTTTTTGATTTAGATAAATTTAATTTCTATTTTTTATTTTAAGGTTTTATTATCTTCTTAACTAATTTTAGTACCTAATACGAATATTATATTAATAATAAAATTTCTTCCATTAAATAAAGTCCGAAAGGCAATATACAATTAATTTTTAATTTATTATTGCTTATTGTTCATCAAGATAATCATTAATTATCTCTCAAATAAATGTGGTAGAAATGAAAAAGAAAATACCTACTGAGGAAGAGTTAAATGAACTAGGAGTTAAATCCTGGGGCATATGGGAAAAAGAGAAAAGCGTTTTTGATTGGTCTTATAGCGATACTGAAACGTGTTATATTCTAGAAGGAGAAATCGAAGTTACTGATAATTCTACTGGTGAAAAACTCGAATTTAAGAAGGGAGATTTAGTTCAATTCCCTAAAGGATTAGAGTGTGTTTGGAATGTCAAAAGTGATAAAGTGAAGAAATACTATAATTTTGGAGATCTGAAAATTTAACAGGATTTTACTCTTTTTTTAATTTTTTATTGTTTCTTTTTAATACACAAATCATTAAATAATCAGTTGATGAAATATTAGTTTAGAGATCTATTATCCTAATATTTTTTATTGGGTTGACAAGTCGAAATCAACTAATAGAATTTAAATAAGTACATATGAAACATATAGCTAACCTCGGAAGAAAGCATTTCCTATTGGATGAGAATATTAATCAATTTTTCAACAGTATCCCTATTCCATCATATGTTTGGCAGAAAACTAGAAACGATTTTATATTGATCGATTATAACAACGCAGCTTTAAAAGTTACTAATGGAAAAATTAAGGATCTACTTCACGAAAAAGCGTCTGTAATACATGAGGATCGTCCTGATATTATAGAAGCAATAAATAAATGTTATCGTGAAAAAAAAAGCATTTCAGAAAATTTTGAATATCTTATGAAAACGACAGGAGAAAAAGTATTCATATCTCTAAAAATATATCACCTTCCTCCTGATCTGATAGTTGTTCATATAAAAGATATAACTCAATGGAAATTAGCAGAGGAAAAACTTAAAAACTCTGAGGAGAAGTATAAAATGTTATTTGAAAAGTCTCCAATTCCTATTGTGATTACTGATTTTGAGGGGTTTATTATTGAATTTAATAAAGCTTGTGAGCAACAGTTTGGTTATCTTAAAAAAGATCTCTACAGAAAAAACTACTTAGATTTAGGAGTATATTCTCCTGATTTAATTCCGTTACTTAAAAAAAGAATATCTCAATTAGCACAAGGCGAGGCAATCAAACCTGTCGAATTAGAAATATCTAAAAAGGACGGGACTAAATCGATGATTACTAATCAAATGTCTTTAGTTAATTATGGGGGGGAAAATTTGATACAATCTTTTTTAATGAATATCACGGAGCGAAGAAATTTCGAAAAAAAAATTCAGCGAAAACTTGAGAACGAAAAATTTATTTCCTCGATATCATCAAGTCTTATTCGTACTGTAGATATTGATAGCGCCGTAAGCAAATCACTTCTCGAAATGGGAGTTTATATTGGGGCTGCACGCGCTTATATCTTACTATTTAACGAAGAAGAATCGCTTGAATTTTACATTCAAGAGTGGTGTGTTGAAGGAGTTGATCCTCAATTGATTAACTTAACAACTATAAGTAAAAATAGGTTTCCTTGGATATTTGATATAGGAAGCAAAAATGAAATGATACTTATTAGGAACTTATCAGAAATTCCAAAAGAAGCAATCAATACTAGGGAAGAATTAGAAAAGTTTAATATAAAATCGTTACTTGCTTTTCCAATTACAATAAACAAGGAATCCTATGGATATATTGGATTCGATAATATTAATAATATAAGTGAATGGGAAGAAGTTGATTTCGACATTTTTAAAACGACATCTGAGATTATTGGTAATGCTTTAGAACGCAAATGGGCGGAAGAGACTTTGAAAGGAAGTCACCAATTGCTTGCAGGCGTTATTTCTTCTATAACTGAAGTAATTTTTCTTGTGGATAATAACTTTAACATCGTTTGGGCTAACAATGTAGCAAAACAAATGTTTGGTTCACGATTAACAGGACAAAAATGTTATGGTGTATTTTCACATAGGGGTAAACCATGTAAAGAATGTTTAGCTGTTGAAACATTTGAAGATGGAAAAATACACGAAAAAGAGAAAATCTTTACAAATATAGATGGGAAAAAGAAAAGTTACTGGAGTACATCAAGCGTAGCAGGATTTAATATAGAAGGAGAAAGAGAACTAGCCGTTTTGATACTTCGAGACATTACCGAAAATAAAAAGATGGAAGAGTCTTTGAATGAATCTGAATATAATTTAAGGCTATTGAATAAAAGTCTTATGGAAAAAGTAGAAGGAAGGAGCAAAGAATTAAAAATATCTGAAGAGATATACAAAAAAATATTAAATGATTTGGATGTGGGATTTTATAAAGGTGAATTTAAGGGTAAATTATTAATGCATAATTCTGCATTCAACACTATCCTCGGATTAGATGCATCATTGTCTTTAGTTGGCTTTCAATCATCCCAATTTTTTAATGATTTAAATGTACAAGAGCGTTATTTTAATGAATTATCAGAGAACGGGCATATTACTAACTTTAAGGCACAAATCACGAATGACGACGGAGAGATTATAACTGTTTACTTAAATTCTCATTTAATAAGGGATCCTGAAGGAAACCCTAAAGAAGTAGAAGGAACTATGGTTAAATTTAAAAAAGAACCCTAATTGTATAGATATTTTATAACTTAGGAATACCTTTTTTTATCTCTATATTCTTTAACTGATACCTTTCTTCCTTCCAATCTATCGTTATTTACTAAAGCGTCTTCGATTGCTTTAATTTCCGCTCTTGTATTAATCTCAAAGTTTTTTAGCTGTTCGAGGATTTCCTTTTCTCCTAGCCCTTTATTATAAAAATTCTTGAATTTTTTAATTACTTTCTCGTTATAAAAAGAATAATGTCCGTTATAAAAAGTTATCAACCATTCCTTGTCATTTTGATTTTTTGATAACTTGTACATTTTTTCTTGTACTTGAGATAAAGGGCGTTTGAGTCTTCTCGCAACATTCTTATCTTCAATTACGTTGATATTACTTAAAAATTTATTCAATTTCTTAGAAAACATTAAAGTGGGAACGTAGGAAATACCCAATAAGATTATAGTTATAATTGTAATAATTATGGCAACGATTTGTTCGAAGAAAAATATGATAATGATCACAACGATAAGAAAAATGAACCATTTTCTTCCAATTGTCTTTAATGCTTTTACAAATTTTCCGGGCATATAAATCTTCAACTTAGAGTTAATATACTCTTATTATATCTTATATTGTATACTTTAAAAACATTATTTATAAGAAAATAACAAAATCCGTGATAATCATTAACCACATTTACGATTCCGGGTTCGGATGGTACCGGGTACTATCCTGTATTACCATGACCGTAGCCGAAGCTACAGTTTGCAAGTTCCCATAGATTTTCAACTACAGTACTATCTGCAACGCAAAACAGTTTAACTTCCGGCGTTGTAGCTAATTGCTACGAGATTATGTGGTTAAAACTATCACTAACAACCATTTTATAACTTTGGCTATATTATCGTAAAATGCTTCATTTATATGGTTGTAAGTAATTGGAATAGTACGAGCTAGTAATTAAACTTTTTCATAATAAACCGTTAAACTTAAAAGGAATAGCAAATGACGCTTTAATTTCATTCTAATTTTCTAAGGTCGTTTTTGTGCCTTCTAAGTCCAACTAATCTAATTGTTGACGATATTCCTGCTAAACCTACAATCATAATTGACACAGTTACTAAAACGAAGTACGTAAATGGCTTAGGTACCGTAAAATTGAAGTTAGTTTCATAAGCAATTATTGAATTATTAGCATAATTTCTAACAACTATTAAAAATGAGTATATTCCTGGATATAATTTGTTTAAATCATGTATAAATGTAATTTTATCTCTATCTAATTCATTCAATACTCTGTAAAAATTATACTCTTTAAAATTATTTTCAGATAACAATATAAAAACACTTTCTATTCTTGAATGATTATCCAATGTAGTGATATTAAAACAAATATTATCTGAAACTGAAGGCGTAAGAGGACTCCAAGTAATGTTTTGAATTTCTGGGGAGATCCCATTAGGAAGAGTTGTAAAATTAAATAGGGTCGGTATAATATTGTGCCCCGTAATATATACTTCATAAAACTCATTTGGTTGAGCGGGTAATCGGAATTTTGCAGTTCCATTGACATCTGCATATACAGTTCTATATTTTCCATCACTTGAGTTTAAATGAACACTTGCGAATGGAATGGTTTTGTTTAATACATCCTTAATTGTAATTGATACTAACTGACCTTCATAAATATCCTCAGTAAAGGGGTTTAACACGTTCCTTGGAATATTGGTATAAATATTTAATTCAGGATCGCCCAATAAACAATAAGTTAAGATATTTTTCCGCTGCCATTCACTATACATAGATGTATAATAATTTTCGAATATCTCAGAATTCACATATGTTGTTTTAGAATTATATAATGCTTTTCCTTGCTGGAATGATTTCTTTTCAAAAAATTCTTTCCAAAATAATTTTGCGTTTCCTCGATTTACATATTCTAGATTGGTATCATTTTCTATATACCAAGTAACTCTGAGAGCTCCAATATAACCAATTGATCCTGCATTTTGTCTTTTAATTAGAAGTTCTCCAATACTATTATCTCCTATATCATATGACGAAGTTGTGCACGCATCAGCATATAATAAAGAAGGCATATGATTATTAGCACTTGTTAATGCATCGTTACTATCATATACTTGAGAAGCTATACCAATACTAGTAAAGCTTGTAGGACTACCGTGACCTGCAAAAATAATGGTTGAATAACCAGTGTCAATTTGAGTATCAAAATTATTATTGTCTAAAATTTCTTCTTGATTAGGAGATGGAGGTGTTGATGGTGTAAAATTTCCTGTTGTTTTATGCAAATGAGTAAAATTCATTTCAGAAACTACATAGTTATTCCAAATATATTCTGTTAGACGAGCTTCATCTTCAGTAGGTGTAATTGACGAGATGCCACCTGCTAATAACATGCTATTCATCCAGCCACCAATAAATGGTGCTTTCTCATATTTCAAACTTTTATTAACCATGATTTCAAGTTCTTCGGCAGAATTTGCAGGAAAACGCCCAACATAAACTTCATGTGTCCAAGAAATTTCATCTCTTCCATTCGAATTATACTTAGCTGATTCTCCCCAGATATTATCATTATCTTCATCCCAAGATCCAGTTAAATCTGCATAATAATAATCAGTCGGTTTGTATATATCACCTCCAACAGCTTCATGATCTCCCAGATCTACATCTCTAACATCTGGATTATAAACATATCTAATTGGAATCCCTGTTGAGCTTTCTTCAGCATCACCACATAATAGTACCCATTTAATATCTTCTTTTTCATAAAAAGACTTTATCATGTTTCGGATTTTTTCAGCATCATCTCTTCCAGGATATTTTGAAAAATTACTTAAAATAATAGTTTTTAAACCTTTTTCATTTTTCCATTCCATTAATGGTGTTACCGCTTCAATAAAATCAGTTTGATTTGGTGTTATAATTAACATCTCAATTTTTGAGTCGTACCACTTACTATTATCTATTTCTGGCAACTGAGATAAGTCAATTTCAGGGATAGTACTAGCAATACTCAAGTTATTAAAACTATTTTGATTACCTTCAGTTTGATTACTCAATTCTATCTTAAGGCTAACAACTGGAATAAGAACCAAGATAATTAATGAAAAAATTACACGTTTCTGTAACCCACGCTTTCCCATGGAAAATCAAAATAATAGAAAGTGACTTACTATATAATTATATTCAGAATAAAAAATATATTTACACATATTATAAATAATGAAAAATAAGTATATGATTAAAAAGGTAAAACTCAACTATTTATTATGCCACTTAGATTTAACACGTGTCCTTATTGTAATCAAAGAATAGTGTTTAAGATAGATGAAAAAGATGTAAATCCCTCTCAATATCCTGCTCCAATTTATATTCATCATACGAGTGAAGCTTGTGGAAAAACTTCAACTTTTTACGTTGATAGTCTTTTGCGAGTTTCCTATAAAGAGTTAGAGAAGAAATCTGGTGCAATTAAAACATTAAAAACAATAGATTAACATTTCTCCCTAAGTCTTTATGAAAATCTTATTATTTGACGATTATTTAATTTAGAATACTTTTTACAATTTTTGTAGCGAGTTTAATAGATTTATTAAATTATTTCTTACCATAGTAGATTTTCAAAAAAAAGTTAATATATTGTAATTATGAGAATATTAATTGTATACTTCACAATGAGTGGAAGGACGAAGAAGACTGCAGAGGGAATCGCAAGCGCTTTAACCAATCATGATGTGAGCTATTTTCCAGTAGAGTTAACGGGTAAATTTATAGAAAAAATAAAAAAATTAGATAAATTCGAGAATAATGATTATTCGGCAATAGAGGCTGATTTTGAAACCCTTGATGCTTTAAATTATGATTTAATAATTATTGGCATGCCTACCTACGGAAACAAACCACCAAAAATCTTTGATGAGATCATTAATAGAATGAAAAATTTTGATGGAAAAAAAGCTATCGTATTTAGTACAGCTCGTTTTAGTGGCGGAAAATCACTAGATTATATGAAAGCAAAAGTTGAAGGCCAAGGGGCTCAAGTGATCGATCAAGCTAGATTTCGAAAGGTATTATGGATTGGAGTAAAAAATGCCATTAAATTTGGCAATCAACTCAATGAGAAATAGGAATTGATTTACAAATTATATCTTAATTATGTGATGATTAGGAAGTTTAATTTTTACAATTAAAAAATAGTAGTTATTTTTTTTCTCAAGAGAATTAATAAAATTAAGAAATATTTAGTAAGAATAAAAAACTAAATCTATTATGGTTTATCAATTAGAAGATGTAAAAGGCATCGGTTCTGAAATGGCTAAAAAATTAAAAGAAGCAGGCATTACGTCTGTTGAAATTTTAGCCTCGTCTAAGCCAGACAATATTGTGAAACTAAAAATCAAAGGTATTGGCAATGCAACAGCCTTGAGATTTATAAAAAGCGCAGAATCATTATTGAAGGAGCAAGCACCAGAAGTAGAAACTCCAAAACTAGATGTAATAGAGAAACCCAAAAAAGCAAAAGCAACAAAAAAGGCAAAGCCAGGAAAAAGCACTAACCTTAAAGAACTAATAAAACAACAAGCAGAATGCAATATTGGACTAGTGGGCCATGTAGATCATGGAATGAATTAGTCGTATCGACAATTCCTATAAAGACCACGCTAGTCAAAGCTTTAACGGGTGATTGGACTGATAGACACTCTGAAGAACAAGAACGGGGAATTTCAATTAAATTGGGTTATTCTAACGCAACAATTTTGTATTGTCCTGAGTGCGACGAATATTTAACATACTATATGGCAGAGACTGCTAGAAAAAAAGGAAAACCTAGATTTAATTGTCCAAGCTGTTCAGCGACCTTAGAATTTAAAAGAAATATCTCCTTTGTTGATGCTCCAGGTCACGAAATTTTAATGGCTACAATGCTGAGCGGAGCTTCCTTAATGAACGGTGCTTGTTTGTTAATTTCAGCTGATGAGAAATGTCCTCAGCCACAAACTAGAGAACATTTAGGTGCGTTGAAAATTGCTAACATAGAGAACATTATAATTATACAAAATAAAATTGATGCTGTTTCAAAAGAACAAGCTTTAGAAAATTATAAACAGATTAAAGAATTTGTGAAGGATACTATAGCTCAAAATGCTCCTATAATTCCCGTTTCTGCCGTATTTGGAGCAAATCTTAATTTAATTGTTCGAGCATTTGAAGAAATAATTAAATCACCAAAAATTCAAGAGGACGAGGAGTTCCAATTTTTAGTTGCTCGTTCATTCGATATAAATCGCCCCGGCACGGAAATTAACGATTTAAACGGTGGGGTAATTGGTGGATCGGTTTTAAAAGGAAAGGTTCAAGTTGGAGAAGTAATTGAGATAAGACCGGGATTACGAGTAAAAAATAAATATCAACCGCTCAGAACCAAAATAGCTAGCATAAGTCAAGGATCTAATTTATTAGAAGAAGCCAAGCCAGGAGGGCTAATTGGATTAGGGACCATGTTAGATCCTGCTTTGACGAGGGGAGATTCTCTAATAGGACACCTAGTTGGTAGGCCTGACACATTGCCTGAAATACTTTCTGAAGTCGAAGTACAAGTAAACCTTTTGGAAAGAGTGCTGGGATCGGAAGTACAAATGAAAGTTCAACAGTTAAAACACAACGAGAAGTTATTACTAGTCGTTGGAACTGAAAAAACAGCTGGAACTGTTATAAAAATCTTAAAAAATTCCTATATACTTAGTTTAACTCCACCAATTTGTGCTCCGGTGAATTCAATATTTGCGATTTCAAGAATTATAAATCGGCGTTATCGTTTAATAGGTTACGGTAAAGAGGTAAACTAAAGAACCAATAACTAATTCTAATAATTTTTATTGCGAATATGAAAGAAAAATTTCTCTAATTTTCCCTTTTACTAATTTTAATGATGTATCTGCTTTATCAAAAATGTTTTGTAGAGTATTAATTACATCTGAATCGCTATTAGAATTAATGTCTTTTGTAATTTTTTGACTCGTTTCGTATAGGATTAAAATATCTCCAATTTTTGCTAAATAGTGAAGTACAATTTCGATTTTGATTTCTTTAGATAAATCTTTCTATTCCTTAATCTCTTTAAATTCATAAAACACTTGATCCATAATTCTCTTATCAAGAAAACTTAAGAAATTTTCAATGTTGTCGATGAAAATTACTATCAATTTTTCTGAGATATTTATGGTTATGTAATTAGCCTTTATATCTATAATTTTTAAAATATAAGAGTAAACCTAACAGTATTAAAATAACGCTAATTCCCCCAAATATTAGAATCCAAAGTGGAAAATGAATAACATCGGTAATTAAATAATTAACTTCTCTAAAAGTATTAATTTGCAATTCCGTAATTAATACAGTGCCTTGATATACCTTAACAGTATAATTCCCGTTAGGAACATTTTCGATCAGAATCTCGCCATTTTCATCTGAGTAAGCAGAAGCCATTGGTTGGGTAAAATTGTTCGATATATAAGTACCATAATTTTTTCCATAATACTTTAATTCTATCCTATATCCAACTAAGGGCATGCGAATACTATCGGTTATAACGATTTTAAGGTCATTAGTAGCAGAATATTTTAAGGAGCATGGATTTGTTTCGCCAGCAATCAAATATGGAATAACAAGATTTAATCCTTTCCTTTTTACAGCATTTTTAGTAAAAATCAAGCTGTTCTCGATGGTTTCTTGCCCTATCGAAATGATCTCATCGAAAACATTCACATTTCTGTCAAATAATGAACTATTACTAATTATCTGATCTACGATTATTGTACTCTCAACCAGTGTGATATTTTTGAGAATAATGTGTTCTGGACCTGAAATAAGCGATGGAAAGTAAATTCTTTCGCGAATATTTCGCTCACCTATTAATCTATCAATTGCCCAGCTAAAATCAACCGAATTCTCAAACATCATAGTAAAATTAGCACTAAATTTTAATGAAAATAATTTTGCGTCAGCAGAAATTGTTACATTTATCTTTTTGTCTGGTTCTAAAAAATTTACTTTGATTTGATCATCTATATCTAAAATATGGCCAAAAAACAAATCCTTATCAAGGGGATTTACAATTATCTCTAAAACAAGATTATCAGCAGGTTCTGGAGGCTTTGTTAGGTTACCAGAGATTTTTGTTCCAATTAAAGTAAAGTTATAATAGAATGAAGGGCTGAAGGTTTGAATTTGTTGCGTTAGCGACAAATCATCGTTAGGGTTTTGTGTTAAATCCCATGTTTCTAATGTTAGAGAATACTCAAATATGAAGTAAAGCGAAAAATTGTGAAAAGTTGCTGAGAAGAAATTCTGATAGTTGAACACAAAATAATTATTAGAATCAATCGTATAATCGGCTTCATTAAGTTCTTCGATAATAGGATCAGTATTATTTTTCACAAGTACTTGATTAAGAACTCTCGGATATAAGAGGGGATTATAGATTAAATAACCCTCAGAATTTTCTATGGAGCTATTAAACTGAACACTAATAGATTCGTTAATTAACACTGTTATCTTGTTCGATCTAGGGATAGAATCATCGAGATTATTGAATTGGGCGATTTCAGTAGTTTCGAGATATGTGGTTTCTAAATAGGAGATCTTTAACGCTCCAGAGCTTAAATCGTCTACGAGATTAGGGTATTTTTCTGATTGATTGAAAACACCTTCTTCGTCGAATGAAAATTGTGTAATAGTTATGTTCCCAAGTCCCTGTTCAGGAGTATTAATAATTGGAGAGTAGTCATCTTCCGAAAAGGAACTAAGTTCGGGAATTATAGGGTTATCATTATTTTCAAGATTTAATGAGCTGAAATTTGAAGATGGATCAATAAGAATCAACGAGATTATCGTGCTCATTAGTATTATAACAATTATAATAGATTTCCTATAATTACTGCTCTTCATCTTTATTTTAAATGTAAATTTTTTAATCAAAAAATTAAATAAAATTAATTAATTTTTCTTAGGATTTTAATTTTTACTTAAATTTCCGTGAATGTCTACTTATACGAATATTTATATTTATTGAATATATTTTTATATCATTCATAACGTCTTTAAAAGGCATATCTATTACCTTAAAACACATTATCAATAATGAGGTAATTAAGAAGTTTAATACGACATATTAGTTTTTTCCAACTATAACAGATTAAACATATTATTGTCGAAAATCCTACTAAATGATTTTTATGAGCCCAAAACCAGATCGTACTAAATTTTTAAAACACCTTAATACTGCTGTAGACTCTTTCGAGGATTATTCTCAAACTCATTATAATAATGCTATTGCAATTTCACATAATGATGCAGATGGGATTAGCAGCTTGCAAATTATTCAAAATTTGCTCCATAAAATGAAATTCAATTATGATTATTTCATCTATAATCGATCTGTTTCGTGGGGAAATTATTTAAATGGAATTTTACCAAAAACTCAAAACAGTAGAACCGCACTAATCTTTACTGATGTGGGTTCTAATCTAGCTGAATTAGTGCCTATTATTAAAAAGCGAAAAGAACATTTTTACATTCTTGATCACCATGAAGTCGATTGCGATTTAGCTTTAGAAGAACTTCCGGAAAATTTATTCTTTGTTAATCCTACGGTTTTTGGATTTGACGGTTTAGATCATGTATCGGGTGCTACTTTAGCTTATTTGTTCGCTAAAAAAATAAATGTATCGATTATAAAGCAAGGGTGGCTAGCCGTTATCGGAATTGCGGGAGACTCCTTACGATCCATGGAAAAACTCCAATCTTTTAACAAGGAAATTTATCAAGAAATATGCGATGAGGAACTTGTATTAGATAAGGAAGGTTTAATTCTCTTCGGAAGTATGCACGAATCTATAAAAAATGGTCTAAAGAATAGTATTTTGCCTTTTTTAATCGGATATGGTGGTGAAGATGATCAAGCAATTAAAACCTTTTTAAGTAGCATAAGCATAAACCCCAATAAAAAAATTGTTGATTTAGAGAGGGATGAAATTCAAAAAATTCTTAAAAGTATAGATATAGATGTTGGCCATTATGCTTTATTACCTAAAAAGCAAGGTTTATTAAGATTCGCGTTTGAGCACGCGATACTGCTAAACATCCTATCATTTAAAAATATTAGCGCTGCTATTTCGATCATAAACCAAAAATCTATTACGCGATACGCCAAAGAACTTTATAATGAATATATCAATACACTGGTTAAAAATTTAAAAATATTAGCAAATGAATTACCTCGATACGAAACTAAAAGCTCTATTTTCATTGATGCCGGAAACGGTAAAATACCACCGAGCAATTGGTCAGACACAGCAAGTTTTACTTCCGTTAACGGACTACTAAGACCCGATAAGATGTTATTTTTAGGTGGCCTCGAGAAGAAAACTCAAATGGTTAAACTTAGTGTGAGGTGCTCTCGGCAATACTTAGAAAATGATCACATGGGTGTCAATGAAGTTATAAGTATGATTAAACAAAAACTTGGAGGAACGGGTGGTGGTCATAAATTAGCAGGAGGTATAAGATTATCTGTACCCTCATTTAAAATACTTAAGAAAAATGCTGACGATTTTATAGCATTTTAGGTTTAATGAATCATTATCATGGTTTTTTTCGAAGATAGCCCAAACCGAACAATTAAATTAAAGATAAGAGTTAAAACAAACTCTAAAGTACAAAAAATATCATACAACCAATTTACAGATTCTTGGATTTCAATTAATTTAAAATCTAAGCCTGTAAAAAATAAGGCGAATAAAGAATTAATTAAATTACTAAGTAAAAAGCTAAGTATTGCGACCAATCAGATTAAAATAATTGCGGGACCGAAAAATGCGAATAAAACGATTCAAATTAGATTTTATGAAGATATATCTAAACCAAAAATATTAGAAAAATTAGCAAATTAATTAAGATCCAATTTTTATCATCTTTCCACACCTTAAACAGGTAATAAAGTGAGTCATACCCTCGTCAGCACTTCGAGTTTGTCTCGTTTCTAAGTGTGCTTTGTCGTAACCACATCGTCTGCATTTAAAATTTTTAATAGAACTTCTTAAATTTTCTTCCTTCCATTTCATTACTTCAGCAAGATTTGAGACTTCTTCCCTAATGGGTTGTTCAATTTTGGTTTTTAAGATATATGAATCAACATTTTCCTCCAAAAGAGGTTTGATGTAACCACATTTACATTTAAACACTTTCTGACCATTTGCTGTTGAGGGTAACATCATAGAGCCACATTCATCGCAAAATTGCATTTTTCTGGTCGAGTTAAGAAATTTTATTATTTTTTAAATAGTGTTTCAATAACAAAAATTTATCCTTCTAAATCTAAAAATTCAAACCAAATAATAAAGCACAAAAAATTACACCCGCTAAAAGATCTGCGGTTGTACCAGGATTTAGCTTTCCATTTCGTTTTTGAAGTTTTTTATCAAATTTAATTGTTGACTTTAATCCTTTTTTAGTAGAAATTCCTCCTTGTGAAATGATTTTTGAAGCCATTTCTGAAACTTCCACTGCTCCCGGTTTACCTACTTTGCGAATAATCAAGGTATCTAAATGACTAGATAGTAATTTCAGAAAAGTATTCACAATTGTTTTATTTATGTTTCGATTGTCCTTAAAACTATCAAGAAAGTAAGGTAAACCCTCCTTTAAAACGATTTTAAACCCAGTAGCATACTCTCTGCTTATTAAATCGTAATCTTGAGATTTTTTAAAAATTTCCTTAAGATTTATTTCATCTCGGATGATTTCTTTGTTAGCACTTGGATTATTAACATCATACTTATCAATTTGGCCTAATCCTCCTGGATTGCTAAGTTTAATAGCCTCATATAAATGCAATGTGTCATTAACTGTAGTATCTTCTATTATCTTGCTTAATATTGACTCAAAATCTATAAGTCTATTTTTTTTTAACTTTATGCATATTGAAGCTGCAGACGAGAGGGGGGCTAAGATAAGAATATGCCCTAATATTACATTTCCTCCTGTTTGCCACTTCATCATTTCTATGACAGACTCTTTAAAAAATACACCTAATTCGATGTTACTAAACGATTGCTCATCATTATTAATAGAAGTATAAACATTTTTACAGAGTAATCTTAGATTAGGTTGAATGGCAGAAATTCCAGCTAAAAAGTGCTCAAAACTTGTGCCTTTAAAATTTTTCGTTCTGTGCACATTTCCTGGTTTTGGCCATCCAGAAAGTTCTAACAAACTCGAAAGGTTTATGCACCTTAGCAAATCATCGAGCGACTCGATAGCAATTTCTATACTAGACACGTTAGAAATATTTACTTTTAAAATTAATATAGGTTAGTTATAGATGAGTTAGTAATAGGTTAATTCTAAAGTTCTTTTCTCCTTAATTCGATAACCCTTAATATCAGAGCTATTATAAGAAATCGGTCTATATTTCTCTGTTAATTTTTTTCGATGCAGAAACTTCTTGATCCTTAATTTAATCACTCTATTTGACATTTTGCTTGGCACAGTCAATTCTATGCTGTTTCCACTTCGAGAAATTTCTATCTGTGGTAATTGTTCTTCGAGATACCTTAATAGATCCTCAATATATTGTTCCTTTTCGATTGATAAATCTTTTACGTCAATAGTTAATTCTTTAGTATTATCTTCACTCAAATTCTAATCACTCTATATTATAATTAAAGACATTATTAATCTTTTTCCAATAATAATATAACAAAAACAAGAGTGAATAGATAATGTCAAGAAAATTATATCGGTGTTTCTGCTCCCCACAGATCTAATGCTTGTTTTAATTCAGCATGAGTTTTAGCGTATTCTTTTACGCTAATGTTATCCATATAAGCATCAATTGCTTGCCTTAAGGCCTTCGCACCGCTTCGTGTACCACCGGGGTGACCAAGCACACCTCCTCCGACTTGAACCGCAATATCCATTGATAAAAGCTCTATTAAACGATGAATTATTCCTGGATGTACTCCTCCGGAGCATACGCTTAAAACATTTTTCATTCCGTACCAATTCTGCTCTAAGACCTCTAAATCGGCCTTGTTAGAATTTTGAGCAATCTTCTTATAATTATTCAACACTTCTGTTTTATCACCTGCTAATTTTCCTAAACCTCCAATGTGGAGCTGATCTACGCCTTGCATTCTCGCTATTTCAGCAAGTACTTTCATGCTCATCCCGTGATTTGGATTTCTATCAAATGCAGCATGAAACGCTCTATGAGCATGTATCGCTAAACCTAATTTTTCACATTCCTTTCTAACTGTTTGAACAGCCGCCCAACCAATAGTCAATATATCGATCATAACATATTCGTTGTTAAAATCTTTTACTAACTTCGCGCGACGCTTCATTTCGTCAACTTCAGAGGTAATATTTATTAAATAACTTTTTCTTTCTCCTGTTTCATTTTCTGCTTTATCTCTCATTTTCATACTAAGGTCGAGCCTTTTTTCGAATCTATTAAACCTCTGATTCGATAAGTTTTCGTCGTCTTTTAATAGATCTACTCCTCCTGTCCAGATTTCGTACCCGTGTTGAGCGTGCTCCTCTGCATAATACCCTACTTTTGGTTTCGGAACAGTAGCTGTAATTGGTCTCTTCTTAACTTTAAGTAAATCCCTAATTCCCTTTATCCCATACTGAGGGCCTTTAAAGGAATTTAATATGTTTTTAGGCCACTTCACATCGACTAACCTTAGACCATCTAAAGCTTTCATACCAAAAATATTTCCGGCAATAGAACTTAAAATTTGAGGCATATTTCCTTCCTCAAATAAATCGTTGGGATATGCGATTTTAACATAACTATCATTTATATCATAAACTTTAGCACTTAAAGCTCGAATATGTTCAGGAATTTTAAGTGTCGTCCAAGTACCGTTACTGCTTTCAGCAGCAACCCTAATAGCTACTTTTTCAATTGAAAAACCGCTGGCAGGTTTAATTTTAAACAAACAAATTAGGTCTTCCTCATTTGGTTCATACGCTAAATCTAAAAAATCTTCATATTTAATTTCTAAATCACCTTAAACTTATTTAAATCATATCTGGATATAACTTTGTAAAGTAATTATGCACATGGCTACTCGCAAAAATTCCCGCCTCTGTAATTAAACCGTCTATGTACCTCCTACTTACAGTTTCAAAGGCAGGATTTAAAATTTCTAGACCTGCTGGTGGATTTTCCCATATCTCTGAAGTTTCTCGCATTTCAATTTTTTCAATGACGCCAAATGAAGTTTGAGGATTATATTTCAAAAGGGGAGTAGCAACATAAAACGGAACGTGTTCTTCGTGGGCTACTAGAGCTAATAATCTTGATCCTATTTTGTTTAAAACGGTTCCCTCGCTTGTAACGCTATCTGCTCCGATAATAATAAGATTAACCTCGTAGTGATTTACAGCCCACCGCATAGCACTATCCACGACATGATAAACCTTTATTCCGACGTCTAATAACTCTTTCGCTGTTTGTCTTCCTTGAAGGCGAGGTTGGGTTTCGGTATTTATCACATTAAAGTGTTTACCTTGCTTTTTTGCTTCTAATAGGATACCTGTTACCACAGATGAGTGACAATGTGTCATAATGAGATAACTATCATCTGATTCTACAAAAGGAATTCTTCTAGCTCCAATTTCAGCAATTTTTTTTTTAGAATTATGAATCATAGCTTGATATTTATTTTTATAGCGATTGATTAACTCCAAAAAGTGATCTTCCTTGAATTCGTGTTTAGGTTTTTTCAATCTATTTATTATGAAATTAAGTCCATTTCTCAACGCCGGCTCAGTTGGGCGTGCTTTAAACAGTATTTCCTTTGCCTCTTCTAATTTGTTTAAAAACTCTTCAGCAGTATTGTAATCCGCTAGCCTTTGGGCGTAACTATTCAAAAAATCGATAGCACTTAGAGCTACATTTGTCGCTCCTTGTATTTCTAGCGATTTAATCTTTTCAGCATCTATTAATAATTGTTTAATTTCAATCACCTATTTTTTCTTAAGTAATATTAAAACAACCATGATTTTTCAGTGTATTCATTCATTATTCGTATCACCTTCATGAGAATTATTATCTTCTTTATAATCTTCAGGATCGATTTCAATAAAAAGAGGACCAATATAATTACACGAGGGCGAAATACACTCAAACATATTTGGTGTTAACCAACCAGAAACATTTACGGCATTTTTTAAGGTAGCATTCTTACATTTTGGACAAATTCTAATGCGTGCCATTTTACTAATATTAATTAATTTATTTTGATTGTTTTTAGCATGATAAGGAATAAGCAAAAATTAATCTTCTGCTCTCTCTCACCTAAAAATTGGAAGGTATATTCCATAATCATAAATAACATTTAGTCTCTTTCATTATTAATATAATAAATTACCATTTAGTAGAAACGATTTAAAACTAAAATTCCTAATCTATATTTGAAAAACTGAATATTTTAAAAAAATGAGTAAAATTGACCTAGAGCGAAAAAGTTTACCCAACGAGCCAGGCGTATATTTTTTTCTCAATAATAAAAAAACGATTATTTACATCGGGAAAGCCATAAATTTAAAGAAAAGGGTAAATCAGTATTTTCTCAAAACAATTTATAACGATCCATTTTACGAAGAGAAAATTAAGGAACTCGTTAAAAATATTCATTCTATCAATTATATAGTTACAGAAAACGAAAAAGAAGCAAAAATACTCGAAAATATACAAATTAAGAAGCATCTACCGCGTTTTAATGTGGTAATGCGCGACTCAAAGACATATCCTTGGGTTGGCATCTTTTATTCTGAAAAATTTCCCCGAATCAGAATTATAAGGGGACCAGAAAAATACTCAAAAGAAAACCTATTTTTGGGCCCTTTCACTGATAAAAAGGAAATCACAAGAATATTACGTGATTTACGCAAGATATTCCCTTATTGTTCTTGTATAAAAAGAGTTAAAATAAAAAAAAGACCGTGTCTATATTACCAATTGAAATTATGTCCGGGACCTTGTATCGAAGCCATAACAGAAGAAGATTACACGCAGAATGTGAAGCAAATAGAATTGTTTCTCAAAGGACAAACAGATGAATTAAAAGAGCAGATTAACGAAAAGATGAGGTCTGCGGCTCTGGCACAAAATTACGAAATAGCTGGTTTTTGGAGAGATAAACTTCAAGCTATTGATAATTCTACAACCTCTCAGAATGTTTTATTAGATCGTAAAGAAAATAAGGACGTTATAGGCTATTTTAGAGACAAAGATCAGAAATATATTGCAATGGTAATAATTCACATTCGCGAAGGTAAGATCGCTAAAAAAAGCTCTTTTCCTGTGAATATAGAAGATAAAATCGTTCAAAAGAAAGATATTTTCCCTTTGATATTGGAACAATTTTACCAAGACCTTACGCACGATTTACCCGATATCATAATAATTCCCGAGTTTTATGAAGGAGTTAATTTGTTTAAGGAAATCCTTAACGAACATAAAACAGACCTAAAAATAAGGCTTCCCCTTGAAGAGGAATATGGTTTGCTTAGAATAGCTAATAAAAACGCAAAAGTAATAGTAGATCAAGAAATCCTAATGAAAGAGATTAAAAGAAAAGAAGAAAACAAAATTCACGAAGCTCTGGAAGAAGCTAAAGAGATTTTAAATTTGCCTAAAATACCTAGGATTATTGAAGGATTTGATATTTCAAATATTGAAGGAACAGATGCAACCGGATCTATGGTTTATTTTCTTGAAGGGCACCCATATAATAAATACTACCGACACTTCAAAATTCGCACAAAATCGACTCCCGACGATGTAGCAATGATGAAAGAAGTTATAAAACGAAGGTACACAATGTTAATTGAGAACAATTTATCATTACCAGATTTAATTCTTGTTGATGGGGGAAAGGGGCAACTTAACGCGGGATATTCTGTTTTAAAAGAACTTGGTATTGAAGGCATTCCAATCATTGGATTAGCTAAAAAATTTGAAGAGATTTTTGTCCCTAACGAGAAGAATCCTATAATATTACCTAAAAATTCAAATCTCCTTAAAATCTTTCAAAGAGTTAGAGATGAGGCTCACCGCTTCGCTGTTAAACTTCATAAAAAGCAACGGGAGAAACGTGTGAAAAGATCGGTTTTAGATGACATTAAAGGGATAGGACCTGCGACTAGAAATAAACTACTTAAACATTTTGGAAGTGTAGAAAATATCAAAAAGGCAGTTCCTGAAGCTATAGCTCAGGTAGTAGGGAAAAAATTAGCTGATACCATATTAAAAGAGTTAAGTAATTAGATTCACCTTACATACTGTCGATCACTAGTGTCACAAGTTCAGCTGTTGCTTCGCAATAAACTCTAGCTAAAGAATCTCTTTTTGCTTCACTTATAACCCTGATTACTGCCTCTGTATTTGACGGGTGGATTAGCACAAACCAATCTTTTCCTTTACCAAACCGTAGATCATTACCATATTGATTAACTTCTTCACCTTCGCTAATCAATTCTTGTTTAACTTTAGATATAATTATTCTGACATCTTTAGAGTTTATTTTAATTCTTCTTCGATGGGAAAAGAACTTTGGAAGCCGAGCGACAAGTTTCGATAAAATTTCTCCTGTTTCAACCATGATTTCAATAATTTTAGCTGCTGCAAAAAGACCGTCCCTAGTATTGTTAAAATCGGGAAATATAACTCCTCCACATGAACCTTCTCCGCCAAATATCGAAGATTTTGGTTGATCATGTAAGAGCTTATGCATTTTTTCAACCAAAAAAACCTCTCCGATTTGGGTTCTTATTACTTGTGCGTTATACTTCTCAGCTATAACTTCAAACATTAGCGAAGAAGCTAAATTTGTAACAAATATGAATTCTTTAGCTTCGCTAAGGTTATTCTTCAATAAATGTTCTGTTATAAGAGCTAATCCAATATCTTCAGGATAACAAACCCCATTTTCACCAATAATTGCTAATCGATCCGCATCAGAATCGTGGGCGAAACCCACATCAAATTTACCTTGCCAGACTTCCATTATTATATCTTTAAGGTTTTTAGATACAGGTTCAATCTCTCTAGGAAAAGTATCGTTTACAAGTAGCTCGTTGTTGATAACTTTAACTTCACACCCCAGACCAGCAAGAATTTGGGGTGTAGCACATTTTCCTGCTCCTGCCCCCGTATCAAGGACTACCCTAAGATTATTTTCTTTTTTTATTTTTTTTACATTTATATGGTTATAAAGTGCTTTGATGTAATTTGGAATAGGGTTAATGAATCTAACATTTTTCTTTATTGTCTTGTTATTCACGTTATAATTTCTGAAATTATCACTCTGTAAAGAAAGAGAAATTTTATCTAGATCATGATTATGCAAATAAGATATTGAAGATAATAGTTTTAGACCGTTCCATTCCGGTGAATTATGAGATCCTGTAATTATAATCCCGGTGGGTATGTTTAGTAGATTTTTTGTATGAATAATAATTGGCGTGGGACATATTCCTACATTGATTACTTCAAATCCCGTTGCAACTAATCCTTCAATTATTCCCCTTTCAATAACCTTACCACTTGGTCTTGTGTCCCGTCCTACGATAACTTCTCTATTTTCACTATCAGCCAGATTACCAAACGAAATAGCAATTTTCTTTGCGATTTCAAAGTTAAGATCTTTTCCATATATCCCTCGGATTCCGCTAAAAGTGAAAATTAAGTTGGACCCTCCCATGATTTATCGTGGATTGAAAACTTTTATAAGATTAATGGATTCCCTTCCAGTTTATATTTAACCAGCGTTAAAGCCCCCATTACTCCTATTTCGTCTATATTTTTGGTTACTTTAAGTTGAGGTGGGGTATTAATAGTATATAAGATAGGTTCTGTTTTGAATTGTTCAATCACGGGTGGTAGAATTAAATCACTATCTTTCATCATTGCTCCTCCAAAATATATAGAGGCACAATCATAAAAGTTGTTCACTAAACCAACCCCTACCTTAGTATAAAAGACGCATTGATTGACTATACTCTTGGAAAATTTATCTCCTCCTCTTGCTGCTTGGAACAGTTCTTTTGCAGTGATCTTTGTTTCGTCGTTATCAACCATGAACATTAAAATTTTCGAACTGAAATTGGATGTTTTAATTGCTTCTAAAGCCCTGTTTCTAACTCCCGTACCGGAACTATATACTTCCCAACAACCAAACGCACCACAATTACATTGGAAGCTGCTCTGATGATTTACGATTCCATGTCCTATTTCTGCAGCATTACCATTCTTGCCGAGAAGCAGGTGACCGTTACAAATAGCTCCACCCCCAATTCCTGTTGACATCGTGATATAAACAATATTATCTTTTTCATCGTCGCTTGCTTCAAAATAATGAATTGCTAAAACTGAAGCGTTACAATCGTTAATAAGATAAACAGGAACGCCCATAAATCTTTCTTGGATTGGATTTTTTAGTGGGATTTCCTTAAAACCCAAGTTCGCATTATTGAAAACTTCTCCGCTTTCGATATTTATCGGCCCAGCGGAAGCTAAACCAATTCCTAAGATTTGTTCCTTCTCAATATTATTATCAATCAGTAGTTCAGTTATTAAAGAGATTATTGCATTACTGATCGAATATTCATTTATCTTTGGAGTCTGAGTCGTCTTAATTATAAGTGTCTCTTTTTTTAAATCAATAGAACTTATACCGACTCGAATCCAAGTACCTCCAATATCCACACCAATAATAAATTCTTCTTTATTCATCGTCACTTTCCTTAGAAATATGAATATAATCAAAAACTAGTAATAATTAATCTCAATATTATCGTTATTAATTAGTTCTCTTAAAATTTTTACGATCTCCCTTTTTCTATTTTCATCAATTGCGTAAACAAAGTATTCAGATGGTATTCTTGCGATTGAATAGAGTTGGACAATATTCGGATTAATTTTTTTTATTAGATAAGCTAATTGTTCAATATTTTCCTTGTTATTATTAGAGGAAAAATTATCCCGATGAGATTTACTAATCAAGCTTTGAATAGCTAATTTCTTATTTGGCATTTCTTTTCTCAGTTTAACAAGAGAATTAGTTATAGTGTCGATATCTGGACAATTTTTGTGTGGTCTATTAGTTCTTCTTAAATCTTTATCAGTAGCAGCGTCTAATTTTGCCAACACAAAATCAAAATGTTTCACTCTTTCCCTAACCTCTTCTAAATAAAGTGTACTTGAATTGGTAAAAAGGGTTATCAATGGTGGGTCTTTATCCCATTTCAATTCATTTCTAACATCAAAAGCTACTTTGTAGAAATCTAATAAACTATCGTTTAAGGTGGGTTCTCCATTATAGCCAAAAGTTATTGAGTCTAAATGAGGAACATATTTTAAGATATCTTTAAGTTCTCTTCTAAACTTCAAAGACGGTGGAGCTTTAATTCTATCCTCTGGAGAGACTACTTGATAAGTTGGCCCTATTTCGCAATACACGCAATTATAAGTACATAACTTATAATTGGGTAAAATATCTACCCCTAAAGAGAGCCCTAATCTTCTTGAATTAAATGGACCATAAGTATATTCTCTTGTCATATTATCTTTATCGCTAAAAATGAGTAGAGATAAAATTCTCTATAGCTTGATTAACTTCGTTTGGTTTTTCTAGCATTACCATATGCCCAGCTTTGTTAATTATGTGGAGTTCTGAATTTTTGATTTTATTGCGAAAAAATTCTGAGTATTTAACAGGAGTTAATTGGTCTTGCTTCCCTACGATAATTAAACATGGGACTTCGATTGAGTTTAGCTTGTTTAGAATGTCGAAACCATCGCAAATCTTAAAATCTTTGTAGGTGACATCAGCACTAATTTTAGATATTTCTTGAATATAGTGTTTTATCGTTTCTTTTGGAGTCGCTCTATAAAACGCTCCAGCTGGTAGAGAATCCATGAATTCTTGATAATTATTTTTTAAAGAATTAAGGATGAAAGGAGCTACCCTTAATTTTCCACCTGTGTTGCATAAAATCAGACCTGAAACTTCATTAGGATATGTGAAGTAGTATTGTTGAATAATTGCACCTCCTAAAGAATGACCACATAAAATTACACCCTCATATTTTAATGCCTTAATTAGCTGGCGAACTACATCCACGTACAAATTGAGAGATAGATCTGAAAAACTATCTGATTTATCGTGAGAAGGTAAATCGAGAGCGATTAAATCATAATCAACATCTAACTTCACTTGATTTTTCCAAGTATATGAACTTCCTCCAGAACCATGTACAAAAATAATTGCTCTATTGCTTCCAGATTTTTTAATATTATAATAGATCTTCTTATCTTCAATTTTAAAATACATCTTTACCAATCGCAATTAATAATATAAATTTATTATAGAGAAAGAAGGAAACAATTTAGATTTATCAAATTAGTTATCTGTAATAAAAAAATGAGTATGAAAAAATGTTATGTAGAATTATTTTTAGAGCTCAATATCTCGATGCTGCATTTCAAGCAACCGTTTGTATTTTCCGTTCAATGCAAGTAAAGATTCGTGTGTTCCTTGTTCTATTATACCCTTTTTATCTGTGCCTAATACTATAATATTGTCCGCATTTTTGATAGTTGATAATCTATGAGCGATAATGATAGTAGTTCTTCCTTTTCGTGCTTTGTCTAGAGCGTCTTGGATGAGTGTTTCGGTGTATGGATCTACAGATGATGTTGCTTCATCTAAAATTAAAATTTTTGGGTCAGTAATTAACGCTCGAGCAAAAGCAATTAATTGACGTTGTCCAATCGAGATATTTGATGCGTTTTCTTTAAGTTTAGTATTATATTTCTTGTGTAAAGCTTCAATGAAATTATGCAAACCGAGAAATTTAGAAACTTCTATCATTTTTTTTTCTATCTCTGGAGTAGGGTTATCGAAAGAATAAAGTAAATTCTCACGAATAGTTCCGGAAAAAAGAAAAGCATCTTGAGGTACCAAACCTATTATATTTCGAAGATCTTTCTTTGTGATTTCACGAATATCTACATCATCAATCAACACTTCTCCTTCGTTTATATCATAAAACCGGGAAATTAATTTTGTGATTGTTGTTTTACCAGATCCTGTTTCACCAACAATGGCCATGGTTTTTCCTGAGGGAATTGTTAAATCTACATTTTCAAGGACGAAACCCGTAGATTGTTCATGTTGAATTATTTTCTTTTCTTCATCTATTGCATCTCTAACAATTTTGGGAATTTGTTCATATACTTCTTTACTAATTTTGGCGGTTGTTAGCATCCTAAGCATGGATTGAGGTGACATTTTTGGCATACCTCCCCCCATCATTCCACCACCTTCACCCATTCCGGCACCTGAAGATTGAATTGTAGCTTTGCTTCTCAAACTTTTTTCTAGAAATTTAGTCATTTGTAAGATTTCTTCAGGAGGTAGAGTAGGTAATATCGAATTATCTCCTTGATTAACTTTTAAATCTGCTCGCTTAAAAGAAGTCTGCAAATCTGGATGATCATTTGCAAAATCCGTGCCTGGTACAGCGTATTTAAACTCAGCTAATATAGTATCAATTAGTTTTGGAGCATCAGAAGGTTTTTGGCTCATAAGACTCATAAATAATTTTTGTCTAATATTTTGAGGCATGAGTATGACATTTTTCATCATAAAAGAAGAATAAGGCTCCGGAAGTGTCTTCATAAAATCCATAGCTCGTTTCATCATTTGTTGCATCATAGGATTATCTGGCATACCTGTCGGTATGGACATTTCAATTGATCTCATTATTTTTGGATCTTTTTGAGGTGAGTCTGATCTTAAATTGTTTTCTTTACCATTTTCTAAGATATAACCAAAATTTACGGCATTAAACTCGATTTCTCCAATAACGTTTTCAATTCGTTTTGGATTTTCATTATCCGGAATTTCAGATTTCTCCTCCAATAAGGTGTATATTCTGTCACTTGCTGCTAAAGATGATGCTATCATTTCTTGAATTTGCATTAACATCATAAAAGGTTTAAAAAATTGAGCTAGAATAGATATATAAGCGCTAAGCACTCCAACAGTAACAACTGTACCAAATATCGTGACATTTCCTAGGATTACAAATCCTCCTGCAAACAAAATTCCAGCGGTAAGTATGCTGGTTACAAGGCCAATTAAAGGAAAGATCGTTGCCATGAACTTCCTAATTTTCAACATTGCATCGTAATTCTCAGTATTAGCTTCGTCAAACTCAGAGGATGCCTTTTTTTCCTGCCCGTATGCTTGGACCACTTTAGCTCCCGCAATATTTTCTTGAATTGATGAAGTTACTTTGCCAATTGTTTTTCTGGATTCTTTAAAAAGCCCCATCGCTACCGTTCTAAATATATAAGTAAATATAAAAAAAACAGGGAATATAATTAGTGAGAGTAAAGCTAAGAATATATTGAGTAAAAACATAATACTCACAGTAAGGATTAAACTAATTACGCTCGTAATTACCATAACAAATTGGCCCCCAACCAATTGATTTAATAGAGTGACATCATTGGTTGTAATAGACATGATATCTCCTGATGATTTTTTGTCAAAATAACTTAGAGACATATCTTGAAGTTTATAGAAAAGGTCGTTCCTAATCTCGAATGTAATAGTTTGTGATATTTTTCCCATTCCGTAATTTGCAAAATACGTCGTTATAGCCATAGCTACAAGAAGTGATAAGTAAAATGTTGACATAAAAACAATATAGATACTATCTTTAGCTACTATACCGTTGTCTATTATGTTTGCTGAAATAATAGGACTTATTGAAGTAACTAAAGTTCCGACTAATGATAAAACTATAAGAGTAATAAACTTCCATTTATAATTACCTAAATATGAAAATAACCATTTCCATAATTCTCGTCGAGGATGTTCTAATTTAGAGTCGCCACTATCCATCATAAAACCTTTATGCATGCCACCACCGACCCTTGGTAGAATAATTTCCTTCTCTTCTTCTTTTTTTTCCTTCTGATTGTTGTTATTCATTAATGATACCTCTTTTCGATTTTTGTTTTTGAAATAGAGTTTCATATATTTGCTTGTATAAAACGTTAGAATTAATTAATTCTTCGTGATTCCCTAAACCTACTACACGGCCTCTATCTAAAATTAATATCAAATCCGCATTACGAATTGTGGATATACGTTGTGTTATTATAATAGTTGTTGTATTTTTCATTATTTTTGAAAGAGCTTCTTGGATTTTAAATTCAGTTTCAACATCAACTGAACTTGTAGAATCGTCAAAAATCAATATCTTAGGTTTTACAATTAAGGCTCTTGCAATGGATAGGCGTTGTTTCTGTCCCCCTGATAACCGTGTCCCTCTTTCTCCTACAATTGAGTCATATTGCTTCGGTAAAGTCATAATAAAATCATGGAGTTCAGCAATTTTAGCTGCTTCAACTATTTCTTCCTTTTTAGCATTCTCTCTACCATAAGCTATATTTTTTGCTATGCTCTTATTAAAAAGATAAGTCTCTTGGGAAACTATTCCAATACATCTTCTTAAATCCTTCAAAATATAATTACGGATATCAATGCCATCAATTTTGATACTACCCTTGTTAATCTCGTAAAATCTTGGAATTAAATTTATGATTGTTGATTTTCCAGATCCTGTTGTCCCTAAAATGGCTAATTTCTTACCCTCGGCTATTTTAAATGCAACATCTTTCAAAATTCTATGCTCAGATGTATAACCAAACGATACATTATCAAAAATTATTTCTCCCTTTACGGATTCTAGGGGGAGCGCATCTGGAAGATCTTCGATTTCAGGAGCAGAATCAAGTATCTCCCTAACCCGCGTTAAAGCAGCATCAGCTTGAACATAAGTTAACATAATTTGCCCTAGCATCATTAAGGGAAAACCTAGAACTGCTATGTAAGATATTAAGGTTACAATTTCTTCTAATTGCATTCTTCCCTCAATATACCACATTCCCCCTAAGAAAAATGTGATAACTGTCATAAATCCCATTACAACGTATATAACTGGCAAATAGAGTGAATTGTATTTTACAGATTGGACACTCGCGTTGTAGAATCTTCTATTGTTTGCTTGAAATTTCTTGTGTTCTTTATCTTGAGTACTAAACATTCTAACAACTTCAGCTCCTACAATGTTCTCTCTAATCGTATTAGTTAATTCACCAAAGCTACTACGAGTTTCTAAAAAAATAGGTTTTAATTTTTTCGCAATATAGTAAGATGTGACTAAAGATCCAAAAAAAGCTATTATCAATATAATTGAAAGCTCTAAACTAAAAAGTAAAAATCCCACAACAACACCTACCATTTGTAGAATCGATTGTAAACCTAATGTCAAGCCCATCCCAAAAATCATTTGAGTTTCTTCAATGTCGCTTGTAGCTCTTGATATCAATTGACCCGTTTCAGTCTTATCAAAAAATGAAAATGATTGTCTATAGATTGCATTACTAATATCTGTTCGTAAATAGTAAATAGCTCGAGCAGATACTTCTGCACCTCTAAGTCTGGCAGCACGATTGGAAAAGTACACACATATTGCGAATAAGATAACTATCAAAAAATTCAGTAATAAATCAGTAGCGTTCGTTAACGCTCCAACCATTCTCCCTATAAATACGGGCGTAAAAGTGTAAAAAATCGTAGTTAGTATAAGATATACAAATTGAAAAATGAAATTTTTTCTCGATTTTGCCCAATATTTTATTATCATACGAAATGAATTCATAATTTCACTAAACCTCTGATTTCAGATCTTTTAATTTTTGTAATTTTGCTTTTTCCTTTCTTATTTTTCCCAATATACCGTTCACATCCTTTTCCATAGAGCTTAGAATATATAATTTTTCTTCTATAGGAATATTTTTTTGCATTACATACTCCACTGGACTAGACCATATACAAAAAGTCGCTTCTTTTAGAAATTTCTCATGATCAATTTCTATACCCCTTTCTGGAAATCTATGCTTAATAAATTCAAAAATCTTTCCAGTTTTTTGACGAAGTTCTATTAATTTGCTTTCACCTTTATCGGTCAGAAAATATAGGTGTTTAGGTCTTCCAGTATCTTTACTTACATCATCTTTTATTGATAAAAAACCTTCTTCTGCTAATATCTTCATCATTCGGTAAACCTTCGAATGTGGTATATTTCCAAATTTCTTCAAATCGTAGTAAGTTAAACCTTCTTGAAAATCTTTGACTGTATTGAATAGAAAAACCGTTTTTAAGTCCTCTGAGAATTCTATGAAAAATTTAAATTCTTTTGGCCACATTTTTGTAGAAAAGTAATTAATGAGAAAGTTTTTTTCAAAATGAAATATTATGAAAACTGAAATATTCTTTAATATATAATTTTTTTCATTTTGAAATATTACTATTTTTATGAAATCCTTTTATAATTAATCTCGATTATTTATATTAAAATTATAATTAAACGATTAAAATGACCGAAGTTTTTATATCAGATACAAAAATGGGTGTTAGTAAGGCTGTAAATGAAATCTTTTCAAACTTAATGCGAACTGGACCAATCTTAAAAAGCTCAAAAGAAGTCTATATTAAGGTAAATGGAATTGATTCTAAGAAACACGCATACACATCGCCCGAAGTACTTAAAGAGGTAATAAAATATCTTGGAGATAAAGGTGCCAAGATTTATGTAATGGAGAATTCTACTCAAGCTAACATGACTCGAATTGTATTCGCAATCACTGGCTTTAAAGATGTATGTGATGAAACTGGCGCAAATATAATATACTTAGACGAAGAGGATACGGAAATTTTTGAATTTAAAGGGAAACCTTCTGTAAAAGATAAATCGAAGGGATATAACCTAAAAACTTTTAGATTGCCTAAAACCATCATTAAAATCATGAAAAATAGGGATTCAATCACTTATATAAATCTTCCTAAACTTAAAACTCATTCAATGGCAGGAGTAACGCTTGGAATAAAAAATCAATGGGGATTTCCCCAGCATGCTGATCGTGGAAAAGATCATAACTATAACCTACATTCAAAATTAGTAGATGTGTATGAATATATTAAACCAGACATAACGATTATTGATGGAATTGAGGGCACAATTCATGGGCATTACCCTCCTACAGCGTGGGAGGATCGACTAGTTAAACATTTTAACATTTTAATAGGTGGAAGAGACACCTTAGCTGTAGATGTCGTTGGAGCAAGGATCTTTGGTTTAACCTTAGACGATGTCCCTCACCTTAAAATAGCTAACAAGAGAGGATTGGGAGAAGGGGATTTAAGTAAAATTCAAGTAATTGGTAAAAATTTAGAAGAATTTACAGAGAAATACCAATGGGATTTACTACAAGAGTTCCCTGAGAATGTTATGATTGTGAAGGGCACTGAATTATTATGTAGAGAGGGTTGCCAAAACAATCCCTTAGCTACTTTACAAGTATTTGCTTATGATCATAAAAAGAAATTCAAAGGAGGATGGTTTTTAGTCATGGGCAAAGGACACGACGAAAATCTTGTAGAAATTTTGAAGGAAAAAGGTTTTGTCAAAGGTTTAGTAGCAGGATATTGTGCTATTGATGAGGTGGGTGAACAACTTCGGAACGAATTCGGGAAACGTAAAGTTTTTTTTTCTGGTGATTGCAATAATTTAGCTGACACAGTAAAAGCAATTCTCAAATTATCAAAAATGACCGTTTTTGATTTAGTATCACTTTCCACCGAAGAATTAATGTCCCTTATTGATAGTGCTAAGGAACACGGCAGTACCGCTTTAGTTCCATTGTAATAATAAAATTAAAACATTTTTTTATTTCTTCTTCTTAAAAAATTTACATTTTTGTAAAAGAAAAATAATGTTTTATTAATAAGATGGTTCAATAAATTTAATAATGGATTTTGAATCAAAATATTTTGATATAAGACAATTCCTCTCTATTTCTGAGCTAGAATTTAACTTGGATAAAAAGATTGATGAATATTTTAATTCAGATAGTCTTAAGATGGAAATTTTAAGTAAGATAACCCAATTTATCTATTATTTTTCAATTTTTAAGAATATCAAACCTTTTATGAATTCTGTATATTATTGCATAGAAACTACTTTAGATCTTGGAGTTGAATCCGTAAGTGATTTTAAAGAGCTTCTAGTAAAAAATGCCTTGATGAAATTTGTTCAGGAATATATTGATTACGCTCAATTAACACAAAAAAGACAAGTATTAAATCTTTTATCAGATTCATTTGAGAAACTTCAAATTCAGCCTTTAATTATTAATTTAGGGTTACTTCTTAAGCCTATGTATCAAGATAAGGATTATCTTGATAGAGCAAATAAGAATAAGGATGTAAAAATCTCTTATTCCCTTCTTAATGAGATTGAAATTAAAATTAAAACCATTATTGATGATTGGTTGAAGGCTCAAGCTATTGCATTAAACAATCAGGATGAAATTAAAAAAGAATTGGGAAAAAAATATGAGGATTTAGCGAGTAATTTTAAAATTATTAAAGGCTCTGATATATACAAAAAACTTTTCAGGGAAATAATGGAAATGCTCTCAATGAGACTTACTATGATTAGTTTAACGGAATCGATATCGGACGATTCATTTGAACCTATCCCAATAAAATAAATACCTAACTTAAAGTTCTGATTGTTGTTCCATTCCATAATTCTATGTTTTTAAAAATTGGAATAATTTGAACATTTAAGATATTGAAATCTATTAAATCGTAGATAAGTAAATTATTAAATACAAATTTTGATATTATATTTAAAAAAAACAATAATTTACTCCTAGTGTGAGAAAATTGGAAGAAAACGATAAACCTTTAACCCCCGAAGAAATAGAGAAACAGAAAAAGATTGTAGATGACCTATACAGAAAAGAAAAAGAAGATAGAGAAGATTACTTCAAGAGCTTCGAGGAAGAACGAAAAATTGCTTTTGAAGAGAGCAAAAATCTTATATCCTCATTAATATCAGAGAAAAGCTTCATGAGAGAAAAAAAAAGAGAACAAGATTTAATAAGAATGGAGATCAAACCTGAAATCGAAAAAGCAAGTGAAGCGATTGAAAAATCCATAAGTGAAAAAGCTTTTTTGAGAGAGAAACACAGAGAAGAAGATCATATAAGGATCGATCTAAAACTGGATATTAGAGGGGTAGGTGAAGCAATAAGTAAGACTGTTGACGATAAAGCTTTTTTAATTGAAAAAAGGAGAGAATCTGATGAACACAGAATGAAGATCAAACCTAACATTGAACATACAGGAGAGGTAATCAGTAAAAATATTGACGAAAAAGCTTTTTTAATAGAAAAAAAGAAAGAGAGCGCTTCGGTATTGCTAGATTTAAAACCGGACACGCAAACTGCAAGCAATGCAATTAGTAAATCCATAGAGGAGAAGTCTTTTTTAAGAGAAAAACAAAGAGAAAGCGATTTCAGTAGGATGCAGATCAAACCAGATTTTCTGAAAACGGGTGAAGCAATAAGCAAAACCATTGCTGAAAAAGCTTTTAGAATTGAGAAAAGAAAAGAGATCGAACAGAAAAAAATAGAAATACATCCAGATATTGAAGGCAAAGGAGAGGCAATAAAGGCAACTATTAACGAAAAAGCATTTCGGATTGATATGGAAAAAGATAAAGAACGAAAAATAAAAGATATGAAACCAGACACAACCAAAGCCGGAGAATCTATAGCCCAATCTATTGGAACAAAAGCTTTTCTACGCGAAACGCATAGAGAAAAGGATTTTGAGAGAATAGATTTGAAACCAGATTTCTTAAAAACTGGAAATGCAATTAGCACTACAGTAGCTGAAAAAGCTTTTAGAATGGAAAAAAGTCGCGAAATTGACGAAAAAAAAAGTGAACTAAAACCTGATATAAAAAAAACCGCAGAATTAATTAGCAAATCTATAGAAGAAAAAGCTTTTTTAAGAGAAAAGCACAGAATTGAGGATTCTAAACGAATGGAAATAAAACCAGACATAACAAAAGCGAGCCAAGCTATTAAATCTTCAATTGACGATAAGGCGTTTAGAATTGAGAAGCAAAAAGAGATGAACCAGAAAAGAATGGAATTAAAACCAGACTTTGAGAAATCTAGCGACGCTATTCAAAAAACAATTGGGGAGAAAGCATTTATTATCGAAAAACAAAAAACACGCGATTCAGAACTAATAGAACTTAACCCAGATATTAAAGGTATTGGTTCATTAATCGAAGGAAAGATTGAAAAAATTGAACAGAAGAAAAAAGACGAGAATACTACTTAAAGGTTGAAATCTTCTTTACTCTTATCTAAAGCTATAATTGGACATCAAATTTGAATAAAGTATTTAAATTCATATTTTCTAATCTTTTTTTATATTGTAGAATTGAAGGGTCTACATTTCCATTAAAGTTCCTTATTGCAGATTCGAACCTATAGTAAAAATCTTCCATAATTTGATGTAAAATTACTCTCTCTACTTGTAAATTGGTTTTTTTCGAAATCGCAATCACTGATAATCTCCCTCTCCTCTCGTATAAAATTCGACTCTCTTTAAAATTCACTTCTTGAATCTCATCGTTCATTGATTCAGGTTTAATCTCACTTATAAAAAGATTAAGAGCGTTAAGAAACCCACTTATCAAATCTTCATGAGAAGAAAATTTAGCGTTGCGCGTATATTTTTTGCTAAGCAGTAATGAACCACTTATATTGTCTAAGAAGTAAATCGCGTGAAAACGATTATCGTCTGAATTAAATCTATCGATATTAAATCCATACGTTTTTTCTGAATTTCTGTTAATCCATTTGTACGACATCTTTCCACTACTTTCTAACCTAAAACTATTCCTACTAAAAAATGAAAACGATTACGATTTAAAATGTAAATATTATCTTAGTGACATCTATATACTTTTCAAAAAAAAACTAAAAATTTAAAATAAAATCATTTTATTATTAGACATATACTCTTCTTATCACATTTTAAATTTTGATGAACATGGGTGTAAATAACAACTACGGAAAACAAAAAAATAAAATTTCTATTGGAAAAATCTTATCAAGAGAAGATTTCAAATCCACTATCTTTCCAGAAGAAGTTAAAGTGGAAGTAAACGAAGCTCCTTATTACTTGTTAATTTTCATTTCTCGCGAAGATTCAATAAAAATTAGCTGCTTTCCTACTAATACATATGATATAAAAAAAATTCTAATTAAGTTGATTGAGTTCTCACCTGATCTAGTGAAGGGAATATCGACCATACTTAATGATCTTCACTTAAGTAAAGACATCCTCCATACTACGGGAATTTGTTATGAGCTAGAAAATTGCTTCTATGAAACCTATCTGTTAGGAGATACTCTAAAATCGGGGACCATATCTGTAGACGCTATAAAGGAAAAATTCCTCGCAATTGAGAAAATTGTCAATGTCTCAATAGAAGATATTCCGATCCATAATTAATAAATGTCTCATAAAATGAGCGATAAAAAAATACCCCCTCCCCCAACACTACCGCCCTCTTTTACCGTATCAGATAATTTATGTCTGTTTCATAAAGGCGATTTGTCAGAAGAAATTTATACTTGTCCTAAGTGTAAAACTAAATATTGCCTAGAATGCGCAAAAAAAGCTCAGGCTGATAGGAAATCGTGTATTAAATGTAAACAGATTGTTTTATTATAGTTTTTTTATATGCCCCTCCTCAAGTGAACCAGCTCTTATTGAACTTAAACTACGCCACGTCTTCCAAAAAATTAACCATAATATTATAAAAATAAATACAGTTGTAGCGAAAGTGTAACCTCCAATAAATAGGTCCACAATAAGTAAAAAGGGAATCCCCGCAATCGCAAATCCTATCAAATAACCATACCCCCAATACCTGTTAACTAAGGCTATTATTATACCAGGAATCATCGTCGTGAATATGATTGAAAGAAACGCTAAAACTTCAATTGAGCGAGGAGCATCTTGTATATACGTCATATTTACCCAAGATGCTACAAAACCAATTATTACGAACAATAAAGTCCAAATATTTATCCTTAAATCTTTCTCGGCCTTATCTCGATCGTTTTGATTTGACTCTGCTTTTTTCTGCAACAATGTCACTTCTTACCGAACAATTAAAAAAAAATAAATTCTTTTAAGTTGCTAAAGATAATTCTCATTATAAAAAATAATTGACGATTAACTAATAGGAAATTAGGAAAATTTTGTTTAGAAAAGTGTAGAGTTCATTACATTCCGACAAAAGTTTCAAAATATTGACAATTCTTTTAAATAAGACGAAAGATATTAGTATAATAAGATAAAAATTTATATGTGTAAAACATATAATTATCGTTGAAGATAGAAGTTTATACATAACACAAAACAAATCTAAAAAAAATAAAATAGGGATTTACATAAAACCATGACTCCTGCCCCGCCCTGGATTTTTGTCTTTTGGTAGTGTGGTAATACACACTCATTTCGCCCTCCTCCCCCTATTTTATTTCTGACCTTATTATTAGGTCTTGGTGGCAGGAGTCTCCCTTTATTATATTAGAAAAAAGAAAAAAATGATATAATTATTAATTTATTTTTCTATTGTTGAAAATGAAATATAAAGTTTACACTGAAATTAACCGGTAAATTCTTATTATTACCAGTAGTTCCCAAATAAAAACCTATTTCATAACAAGTTGTAGAAATAATTGGGTCGGGAGAACCATTATTCCGTTTCGTTTTCCAAAATTTCTCTTTACATTTGAATTTAGATTTTGTTTTTTTTATGTGTTGCTAAACTAGAAAATTTTGAGTTGGAAAAAGTAGAAGAAACTTATTGGCTTTTAGTTGTAAAGCAATCCTTTTTTATTAGATAATACTTAAAATACTATTAATTTTCTTATAAAATTAAAATAGAATGTTGTTTTAATTAAACAAATTGTTAATTAAACAAAATGATTCTTAAAAATTAACGAAATTGATACTTATGACAGAAGAAATTATAAGACGGACAACGAGTATTTGCCCAGAATGCTTACAAACCATTCCAGCGGAGATCTATGTTGATCCAAAAACTAACTGGGTCATGATGAGAAAAGATTGTAAAGAACACGGACATTTTAAAGACAAGCTTTCCATCGATCCAGATGAATACAAATGGGGCGAAACGTTCACAGACGACATAGGATCTACAGTTGATAACTCTACTAAACCTGAATATGTTAGTTCAGGATTAAAGGAGTGTGATGAAGGCTGTCCATACGATTGTGGCCTCTGTGAAAATCATAAAAGCGCACCTAATATATGCCTAATCGACATTACAAATCGCTGTAATTTAACCTGCCCAATTTGTTTTGCTAACGCAAGCGCAAAAGGGTATGTTGTAGAGCCTACAATCGAACAAATTTTCCAAATAATGGAACACTTCAGGTCTATGAAACCTGTTGCAGCAGTTATGCTCCAAATATCTGGGGGAGAACCTACAATTAGAGATGATCTTCCAGACATCATCCGGGAAGGAAAAAGACTCGGTTTCTCTGAAGTTATGGTTACAACTAACGGTATAAGGTTCGCCAAATCTATTGACTTTTTACAAAAGTGCAAAGACGCGGGAATGGACGCCATCTACTTACAATTTGATGCAACGGACGATCCTGAAGCCTGGAAAAAGGTTCGTGGCGTAAATCTATGGCCTTTAAAGAAACGCGTTATTGAAAACTGTCGAAAAATTGGATATTTTGGTTTAATGTTAGTTCCTGTAATCGCCAGAGGTGTTAACGACCACGAAATCGGAAACATTTTAGACTTTGCTAAGGATAATAGCGATGTGATTTCTGGAGTAGTTTTCCAACCTGTCTCACTTTGTGGGAGGATAAGTTTTGAAGAATTGATGGATTTGAGGTACACTACTTCAGATCTCAAGGTGGCAATAAATAAACACACAAATAATGCTATTAGAAAATTCTATCCCATCGCAACTACAGCAAAAATGACCCGCTTATTAGCTTGGTTCGATAATATGCCCGAATTTGGTATGACGAGCCATAAAGATTGTGGATTTGCTACAATTATTATCGTTAACGATAAAGACGAATGGGAATCCCTCGATGATTATTTTGATTCAGAAGGACTAATTAAATGGTCAAATAAAGTTTATGACATGGTTCAAAAAAAAGAAATCCCGAAACCCACTGGGTTCTTAAAAGGTATAAACTTGGAAGATTTCGGAGCCGTAGCTAGTACTATTGGGAAATTTATAGACGAGATGACTGATTTAGGATATCGGCAAATGATGAAAGCTTATTATTTTGCCGGAGGAATTAAGTTCGTAAAACATCCAGAAAAAGTCTTAACAAGTAAAACCTACCAAAGCTTTGCTAGAATTATAGCATCTCCTAACTTAGCAAGCGCCGCGAACTTCTTGCACAACAAGAACCTTATGATTTCGGCGATGCATTTTCAAGACGCATACAACTTCGATTTAGACAGAGTTTGTAGATGTTTAGTTCATTACGGCGTAGTAGATCCTGATGACAACTCAAAGACACTCGAAATACCATTCTGTGCTATGAATACGCTACATCGGGAAAGAATTGAGCTTGCAAACGCCATTAAAGGCGAGGAAGCTAAAAAAGCTGAAGTTATCCAAGCTGAAATTAAAGAGCTTTTAGAAACCGTAAAAGAATAATCATTTTTTAAAATTTTAATATTGTTTTATTACTTATTTTTTCTTCATTTTTAAGAAATTAAAGATTGCTTACTAACAAATAATATATAAATTTAGACTCTTATTTATTAGATATATATAAAGTAGTAGTTATTATTCGGAATTTATGGAACGCAATACGGATATAATAGGAGAATATCGGGGAACAGTCAAAAACAGAGTGTTAACTGCGTTATTGCAGTCCTATATGGATAACTTAGATTACGATGGGATGAAATCGATTTTAAAAGAAGCAGGGCTGTTAGAATTAAAAGATATACGAGAAGTAGATCCCGAGGGAGAAATCGACTTTTTTTCGTTTAAAAAGATAATTTCTGCTCAAAATTGTTTGCTGTACGATTCAACTGATTTATTATCGGAAATTGGGAGAAAATTCTCATTTTATTTGTTCCCTTTTGGAAAAGTTTTTGAAGAGATTGTCGAAGAGATAAATAAAATGGTTGTTGCTGATTGGCATGTTAAGATTGTGGAAAATAGAGCTGAATCCGTCATTATTCGGGTTGACAAATGCATTTTTTGTTCGGAAATCGGAGTTTCCTGCGAGCTTTTTAAGAGTTTTTTAATTCATTCGTTAGAAAAAAGTTTACCCTCTGATTATCGTGTCGTTTCATACGAAACGAAAGAAAATATTAATAATCCTAATCATAATTCTTTCATTTTGAAATTACGAATTGAGAAAACATTTATATCTTAAAATAACGAAAGCTTAAATATATCAAAAATCAAAATACTTTTTGTTATTATTAATTCAATTCTAAAAATCATAACTTAATTAGTATTAAAATTGCCAGCAGAAGAATTTTCCAACGAAGCTAAGGAATATGTATTCAAGATTACAATTCTCGGACAAAGTGCCGTGGGTAAAACTTCATTAATTAATCAATTTGTGGAAGGTTCGTTTCAAGAAGACTATAAACCAACACTTGGCGCAAATATAATCCGTAAGGATGTGAACATAGATGAAGTCAACGCTAAAGTTCGATTAATAATGTGGGACTTAGCGGGTCAAGAGAAGTACAATGTAATCCGAAGCATGTACTTCCAAGGGTGTGTTGGGAGTTTACTCGTGTATGATGTCACTCGTCACGAGAGCTTTGCTGCGATTGAATCTAAATGGCTTAAAGATTTCAAAAACTATGTGAAAAAAGAGGGCGCTTACATTTTAATCGGCAATAAAATCGATCTAAACGAACAGCGAGTAGTTAGTAAAGAAGAGGGAGAAAAATTAGCTAAACAAATCGGTGCAAGTGTTTTTATTGAAACCAGTGCTAAATTAGGAAAAAATGTTGAAGAAGCCTTTAAAAGTTTAGTATACCAAATTTTACGAAATTATGGAGAAAAAATATAAAGAAGCCTAATTAAATAAGAAATCTCCAATTCAATCTCTTTTAAATTACTAATCATTATTATAATTATAAATTATTTTTATTAAATGGTAAAAATGAAAGAATTATCAAACATAATAAGAAATGCCCCAAAATCAAAAATCCGTGAACTTTTTGACCTTGCCGCTGGACGATCTGATGTAATAAGCTTAGGAATCGGGCAACCGGATTTTTCCACTCCTCAAGCTGCAATAAAAGGAAATATCAATGCACTAAATGAGAATATCACATATTATGCTCCTACGAAAGGTATTCCCGAATTATTGCAGCGACTTGAAAGCAAATTAAAATCCGTAAATAACATTAAAACAGCATGGAAAGATAATCTTATTGTTACAAACGGAGGCTCTCAAGCTCTTAGTCTTGCTTTTGCCTCTATTTTTAATTCTGGAGATGAAATTATAATTTCCTCTCCAAATTTTATTTCTTATTTCTATTTAAGTGCATTTTTTGGTTTACGAGTGATTGAAATCGAGAGGAAAAACGACTTTAGTCCTGATATTACCAAAATAAAAAATTCAATTACTGCTAAAACTAAAGCGATTTTAATTAACTCACCTAATAATCCAACTGGATATTCATTAACTACAAATGAATTACAGGAAATCGTTGAAATCGTTAAAACTCATGACTTATATTTAATTTCTGATGAAGTGTACGAAAATTACCTCTATGACAATTCCAAACATACGAGTCCAGCTTCGTTAAAAGATATGTTTGAACGGACTATCACTATAAACGCGATGTCAAAACTGTATTCTGCTACGGGATTTAGATTAGGGTATGTAGCTGCTAATAAGGATATAATAGATACTATGGAAAAATATCACCAATATACCGTAGCAGGCACAAACCATGCAGCTCAATATGGTTTTTTAGAGGCTTTAAAGATAGATATTAGTTTTTTTGACGAAATTTTAAAGAGTTTTGATGAAAGACGTTTATTAGCTTTTAATCGATTGAGCGAAATGGGATTCGAAGTCGTTAAACCAAAAGGAGCCTTTTATGTTATGCCGAAAATCAACGAGTTTGGCTTAACTGGCGCTGAATTTTCGAGAAGAATAATGAAAGAACAAGCAGTCGCAATAGTTCCAGGTAATATTTTTGGATCTTACTCAGAATATATGTTAAGAATGTCTTATGCAACGAAATTAGAAAAGCTCGAAGAAGCGATGGATAGAATCGAAAAATTTGTTAAAACTTTATAATTATTAAATTTCTAAGCCGTTTCTTTGTTGTATGTTTGTAGGAGAGCGTTTGTTAAATACTCCGTTGCTTGAAATACTTGTTTTAATTCAACAAATTCGTCTATTTTATGAATATTGCTTGGATCTCCGGGGCCAAATATTACAAAAGGGACTGGCTTTTTGGGTTGAACAAGGACTGCAGTATCAGAAGCATAAGGTAATCCTATTATTTTAGACTTATTAATTTTCAATAAATTTTGAATAAAGGTGTGATTTAAATCAGTTTGAAGCGCTGGCAAACTGTGAGATACTTTTGTCTCCAGGGTGCATGGAGAAATCTGTATATTTTTCAAATTTCTCCTTAGTTTTTCTACATCTTGCTCAGGTATTAATCTATAATCAGCTGTTAGAGTAGTCTTATCAGGAACAATATTGATAGCATTACCCCCTTTAATTTTCCCTATATTCAATGTAGATTTACCTAAGACCTTGTTTTCTTTTTCATCTAAGCAACTATAAAGAAGTGGAATTAATTTTAATGCGCCTTCAATGGAATTTATCCCTAAATTTGGTGTAGATGAATGAGCAGATTTCCCCTGAATCTCTAAATTTATCCATAATAATCCCTTTTCAGCTATTCCTACATTCATATTTGTGGGTTCGCCAACAATTAACAATATCGCATTTTTCATTATTCCTTTTCTGAAACATGTATAAGCACCAGTCATACCAGCTTCTTCATCAGCACTTCCAAGAAATACGAAAGTGTATTCATCCAACAACTGAAATTCTTCTTTTAGATTCAACATCGTTCCAATTAACATTGTTAAACCTGCTTTCATATCACTTGAACCTCGACCATACAACTTTCCATCAACGATTTCTGCAGAAAACGGTGGATATTTCCATTTATTATGATCTCCAGCGGGTACAACATCAAAATGTCCTGATAAGATAATCTTTTTCTCTCCTGAGCCAATTGTGCTAATAAGGTTTTTAAGTTCAACGTTTTTTTTCTTAAATGGGATAATTTCGTTATGAAATCCCTCTTCTTCTTTGAACACTTCGGAAATTAAGTATTTAATAATGTGATCTGTTTTTCCAGGGGGATTTTCCGTTGGTATTTGGACTAAATTTTTTAGGATGGTTGTTAGATCGAGTTTTGACATGGTTTTTTCATGCGATGATTTTCTTATATCATAACCTACACATAATCCACTTCAAATGGAGTTTTCGGCAACACTTCCGCCCCTCCCAATTAATCCTAATTTCATTCATTTTTAACTCCACAAAAATAGTATTTTCTTTTTAGTTTTCTGCTTATTATTTAATTTCATTATTTTAAAATTGTTATGATTTAGTTTAAATACTAATATAAGTATAAAAAAAGAATTGCTTGTAGCTTATAAAAAATAAAAAGTACAATTGAAAAATAGAAATTGCTAGAAATTCTTTCTACTTTCTTATTGATACAAGTTGGAATCGCTATCTTTTACTTTTTGGTCCTGAGCGAGTTGTTTTGCTAAATTTTCGTACTTATCAATAGTTTCTTTTTGTAGTGTTGATCCTACTTTTGTAAGCGCTTCCTCAAAATGATGTAATTCAACAAAGTCAAAATCTTCCATCTTTTCTCTTATTGCTTGCATGCCTGCTTCTCTGCACAAATTTTCTAGATCTGCTCCACTGTAGTCTTCTGTCATTAATGCTATGTTTTTCAAAGAAATACCTTCTTTAAGTGGCATATTTTTTGTATGAACTTCTAAAATCTTAATTCTTCCTTCATAATCTGGAGCAACTACATATAGTAGTTTATCGATTCTTCCGGGTCGTAGTAGCGCAGGATCAACCAAATCAGGACGGTTAGTACTAGCTATAATGACGATCCCGCTATTACTCTCGATCCCATCCATTTCAGTTAATAATTGGGTTATTACGGTGTCATAAACAGCTGATCCTTTCCATCCTCCTCGGCTGGTGGTAAGTGCTTCAATTTCATCAAAATATATAATGGAAGGGGCTAGTTCTCTGGCTTTTGCGAATATGCTCCTTATATTTTTTTCAGATTCACCAACCCATTTTGACATTAGTTCTGGACCTTTAACAGTTATAACATTCGATTGCGTTTCGCTCGCTACAGCTTCTGCTAATAGTGTTTTTCCACAACCAGGAGGACCAAAAAGAAGAATACCCCCAACAGAACGAATTCCCGCCTTCTTGAACAGCTTTGGATGTTTTAACGGCCATTCAACAGCTTCCTTTAACTCTTGTTTTATTTCATCCAATCCACCAACATCATCCCATGAAACCTCGGGAATTTCTGTAAGATACTCTCTTAAGGCAGATGGTTTTATTTCTTTTAATGCTTTTAGAAAATTGTCATCTTTAACAAATAATTTTTGAATAGTCTCATTCGGTACCGGTTCGTCAATATTAATTTCAGGTAAAATATCTCTAATAGCATCCATAGCGGCTTCTCGAACGAAAGCCATAATATCTGCTCCAACAAAACCGTGAGTAATTTCAGAATAGTAATCAATATCCACATCAGCTTCCATTGGCATTCCCCGCGTGTGAATTTTAAAAATTTCATTCCTCCCTTTTTTATCCGGAATTCTAAATCTTATTTCAGTATCAAACCGTCCTGGCCTTCGTAAGGCAGGATCAATCGCATCAATTCGATTTGTAGCACCGATAACTATTACACCTTCTCTACCCTTCATCCCGTCAAGCAGAGTAAGTAGCTGAGATACAACCCGTCTTTCAACTTCTCCTGTAACTTCACTTCTTTTAGGGGCGATCGCATCGAGCTCATCTATAAATATTATTGCAGGTGCGTTACTTTCAGCTCGATCAAAAAAACCTTTTAAATTCCTCTCGCTATCTCCGTAGAATTTACTCATAATTTCAGGTCCATTTATTATGAAAAAATAAGCGTCCGCCTCTTGAGAAACAGCTTTAGCCATTAAAGTTTTTCCCGTACCAGGAGGACCATAAAAGAGAACTCCTTTTGGAGGTTCAATATTCAATCTCTGAAATAATTCAGGATGTCTGATAGGTAATTCCACCACTTCTCTGATCCTTTGAATTTGGTCAGTTAAACCTCCAACATCGTCATATGTAATAATTTCACCCGAAATATTAAGTAATGCTATCTTTTTATTTATTTTTATCCTTGTGTCTCGTGTAAATCTAACAACCTCATTATTAGGTTTGGTATTTAAGACAATTAATCTTAATGGTCCTAAGGTTGGTCTTTTTGTACTCCCTCCCATATTAAACATTTTCATAAATCCATTCATAGGGTTATTGTTTTGATCAGTTCTAATTATAGCTCCAGGAACATCAATAATATCTCCAGCCACAAGAGGTTTATCAATCAATTTCCCTTTTATTAAGTCAGCTTGTTTTTTAATATCGTAAATTGCCTTAGTTGGGGCAAGTTCTATTTCTCTAGCTGGTGAAGCAAGTGTGGGTTGTATTGTTATGAATTCTCCAATAGTAGATCCTAAATTTTTTCTTTGAATTCCATCTATTCTAATAATTCCTTCTCCTTTGTCAGCAAAACTCGCTACAACAATACCCGCAGTTTTCTTCTTGCCAATTAATTCTACAATATCACCAGTAGATAATCCCAGATTATCCAATACAGTCTGATCTATATAGCATAAACTTCTTCCACTACGGCTTGGTTCTAATCTTTCTACTCTTAATTTTGCTGTTCTTTTTACGCTTTCTTTACTCATTTTTTTCAAATTCTTTTTCTTTTCTACTCTAAAAGAAATAATGATACTTTATTTTCTTTTGCTTTATTTATTATAATGAGTCAGATTATCTCATTTTATGGATTCTAAGAGTTGTAGCTCATTAAATATTGTTTAAAAACCATATTTGAAGGTTTCAATGCTTTTACGGAAATTAAAAACTTTAGCCTTTTAGCTTCTTGTCTAAAAATAATTTAAAATCTACTAATATTTTTTTAATATCAAACTCTTCATCTGATCTACTTTTTATAAATGCTTTCCTATATTCCAAAATTGCTTTTTTTGAAACATGATATTTTGGATTTTTTAATAGTTCGCCAACAAATTTACGCGTAATTAAATCTAACTCTTCCCGAATTGAAGTGGAATGTTTATATTGTAATGGTTCTTTAATTTCTTTTCGCTCTTGAAGATTTAAAGCTATTTTGTTGCTTAATATCTTTATAAATTGAATTTCATCCTTAGTTTGGGTAATATCGAAAGTTTCGAATGGTGTATCCCATTTATATTTATCAAAGTTGTCGAATTTATTGTAAATATTTTTAATAACTTTGTTAGGTATAGATTTTCCTCTTTCTTTATTCCTTTTAATACAAAGTTTAAGTGGTGTTGAGATATGTATAATATAGAATTTAATGTTTAAACTATCGGCAATTAATTTTAAATCGTGACGCATGCTTGAATAGTAATTTAAGTCGTCATTGATAACAATATATCCCTTTTTAAGGTGCATTCTTACTGACTGTATGTTTTTTTCTCGTATTTGGGGCTCATTTTTAAAATCAAAACTGGTTGGAAAAGCCTCGTCTCTTATTATGTCGGGATCGATAATTTCTACTTTATTTTGAAAATCTGACTCCAATTTTTCCTTTAGTTTAAATGCAAAAGTAGTTTTTCCCGATGCTGGTAATCCTACTAGAATAATTAGAAAGTTTGATTTACTGTTCAACTAGATCATCTTCATTAAAAGTTCTTATAAGCTGAAATTTTTGTTTTCTCGTAAAAGTTTTGATTTCTAATTCTCTTTTCATAGCCATTCCTCTTTCTCCAAAAGTTTCAAAATACTTAAGTCTTATACTCTTTTTACCTCGACAAAATTTAGCGCCGGTCCCCTTTTTGTGTTCTTCTAATCTTCTTTGCAGATTATTAGTATACCCCGTGTAGAATCTCTTTTTATTATTCTTCGCAATCGTTTCTAAAATATACACATAATAAAGGGACATAGCAGAATCACTATTTGTAAGATAATTTTTCAACTATTTATTTTTTTTGGCAAAACTATCGCATTTTTTCCATATTAAAAGAAAATCTAAATATCCACATTGCATATTTTGTTATTACCAAATTAATCTACTAAAAATTAAATTTATTAATAAGAACTTTTATAATTTTTAATGGAAGTGTTAAGTTTTTTAGGTGAGTTACTTTTCCTCTAGGTATTTGTTTGATTAAGTGGGATGTTGTTCTTGGTGGAAATATATACATGAAGTTTCCGGAACATTTAGAGATTCTGGATAATGTAGTGCAACAAATCCAAATTTCACACAATTTTATTGAATCCTACATTACTATTGAAGAAAAAAATTGGAACTCAATTTCCTACTATAACGAAAATAGGGAAATAATCATCGTATTAGTATTAGATAAGTACGATGACGGTTCAGATTACACTGTTATATTAGATGAATTTAAAAGAGAGCTCGAGTTAGAACTAAGCGAAACTGAGCTTAAAAACCACTTGGAAAGAATCTATAACTTATCTTTAAATGTGTTTAGAACTCGAGATGAAGTAATAGGGAAATTAAGCAATCAAGTCGCTCAACTAAAAACTATGGAATACGACTTGAAAAAACGGTTTGAGAAGATCGCTAGAGCAGACCATCTTAAAGTAAAAAGCAAAATCCAATTCTTGTTAGCTGTAAATAACGAAATGAAGCATAAAGACCTATATAAAGTGATTGACACTAGCAAAAATTGGTTAGATAAGGTCTTAGAAACTCTTAAAAAGAACAAGATAATTGGATATAATGAAACAAAGGATACATATTACCTTATTATTTGAATATCTTGAATGGCAGTTTTATAAAGAATTACATTATTAAAATTGTTATTATTTTTAGTATTATTAATTTATAATTATAATTTTTAATAGTAGCTGAATTGATAATGAACATTTCAGAAGAAGAACAGCAAGAAGTTCTAAAAGTAATGAAATCTCAGATGCTAACACTATTACATGGTGAGTTTGTCAGGAAATTCGAAGAGGAATTCGCTCGTTATATTGGTGTAAAGCATGCTATAGCAGTCAATACTGGTACAGCAGCACTTCACATGTCTATTGCAGCGTTAAATATTGGTCCAGGAGATGAGGTTATTGTCCCTCCTTTTACATTTATCGCGAGTGCAAGTTCAATACTACACAATAATGCCATACCTATTTTTGCAGATATTGACGATAAATCTTATACCTTAGATCCCAATTCTGTAAGGAATAAAATTACTGAGAAAACCAAAGCAATTATACCAGTTCATTTAGCCGGAATTAGTGCTGATATGAGCGAACTTATGGATATTGCAGGCGATAGTGGAATACATGTAATTGAGGATGCCGCACAATCTATTGGAACGCGATGTAATAATAAAAAAGTTGGTTCTATAGGGCATCTCGGTTGTTTTAGCTTCTACCCCTCTAAGAATATAACTACGGGAGAAGGTGGGATGGTCACTACTAATGATGACGAATTAGCTGAACAATGTCGATTACTCAGACATCACGGCGAACCAGAATGGTATGTGTACAATAGATTAGGATATAACTATAGGATGACGGAAATTCAAGCCGCGATTGGGAGAGTCCAACTAAAGAAAATAGAATCTTTTATCAGTGTTAGGAACAAGAATGCCAAATATCTCTCAAAAGCAACTTCCAATTTGAAAGGTATTACTCCTCCTTTTGTTCCTGAATATTGTGAACCCGCGTTTAATTATTGGATTGGAAGGTTAGATCCTGATGTCTTAGGAATTACAAAAACTCAATTCCTAGAAAGAGTTCCAAGGAGTAAAGTTCTATATCCAAAACCTCTTTATAAAACAAAGTTATTCCAAAAAAAAAAAGCGTACTCAAAAGGATGTCCTTGGTCGTGCCCTTTCTATGATAAAGAAATAAATTATAATGATATTTATTTACCAATAGTAGAGAAAGCAACTCAAGAAATATTTGCTTTAGATATCCATCCAGAAATATCTAAGGAATCCCTTGATGAAAACATCAAAATTATGAAAAAAATTTCAGAAAATTAACAATAAAATTCTTTTTTTTTATGAAGATATTACAGGGATATTATTACAGATGATAAATAATATTTCGATATTATAGATTATGTCATTGTTTTTAAAGAGGAATAAATTTCTCCAAATATTCCACAATATCAGCAATAGTAAGATTAGACACAGAGGACCATTAATTTTAAGATTGTACGGACTGTTAAATGAGTTAGACTTCTCAAACGAAAATCGGTTCATTCTTTGTAACTTTATCGACCAAAATAGTGAGCTTTTCAGTTTAAGTAGAGATATTTACGAGATTAATAATGATGTATCTTTAAAACAATTGTTTCTATTCGCTTATAGTAAAGCTAGGATCAACAACCTTATACCAAATCTTTATTCTGAATATATTAATTCCATAAATGCTATATCTCAAAAAATAGATACTCAATCAGATCTATCTTAAATCTCATTTATAGATTTAAAAATATCAATTAAATATAATTATAGGTCCTAAAATTAAGACACAATTATTAAAAATGATAATTATTATTATGAATGTAATACAAGTTAATTGTTAAACTGAACAATCATGAGTATCGAAGCGAATTATATTGTGAAGATATGTTTACTCGGAGAAGCTAATGTTGGTAAAACTTCATTAGTGTATAGATTTATCGAAAATAAATTTAGAGGAAATTACAAATCTACCCTTGGGGTAAACCTTTTAAAGAAAGATATGAAAATTGAAGGATATGGGGATGTCTCTGCACAAATCTGGGATTTGGGAGGTCAAGAAAGTTTCAAAAGTCTTCGCAAGTTGTATTTAGAAGGTGCTAATGGGGCATTAATTATATACGACTGCAATAAAAGAAGTTCTTTTGAAAAACTTTACGACTGGATTCAAGATTTCAAGGATGCTAGGGGAGACGAACCTCTGCTTTTAATTGGAAATAAAAATGATTTAACTGATAATATTAAAATAGAAGAAAGTGAAGCTTTGGAACTAGCGAAAAGCTTTAACATGGAATTTATATCCACATCTGCAAAAACAGGTGCTAATGTCGAAGAAGCCTTTTTAAAGGTTTTAAAGACAATTCTTGATAAGAGTTTATAGCATACGCCTTTTAGTTTATGTATCAATAAATTTCGTCATTATTTTTAATAAAAAATCGCTAAATTCTATAGCTATTTATAAATGCCTTTATAAATAAAAAATCATTTATAAAGAAATACCCTTTTTTAAGAATTTAATTTTCTTAATTAGTCAATATCATATTTATTAAGTTTGATGTAAGATGGCAAAAAAAGTTAAACGAGTTGAGGAAGAAGTCGAGGAAGAAAAAACCCATGACGAGGCAAGCGAAATCGAAAAAAGGGAAGGTTTAGATTATAAAATTGAGAATGTAGTTGCAACTGTCGTCGTTGAAATCACAGAAAAGATCGATTTAAATATAATTGCCCGCAAACACGCAGATGTTGAATATAACCCCGAAAGATTTCCTGGTTTAGTTATGAGAATTGAGAAACCGAAGGCAACTATCTTAATTTTTTCGACTGGCAAAATGGTGGTTACGGGTTTAAGAAAAGCAACTGAAGCCGGACGAGTAGTAGAGAAAGTAGTAAAAAATATTCGAAAAGCAGGGATAATAGTATCTAATCCCGAAATTACGATTCAAAATATTGTAGCTAGTGGAGATTTACACACTAATATAGATTTAAATATGGCAGCTATCGTTATGGAATACGCTATGTATGAGCCAGAAGTATTTCCCGGTTTGATCTATAGAATGCAAGAACCTAAAACGGTTTTCTTAATTTTCAGCACGGGTAGGATAGTTTGTACAGGAGCAAAGAAGAAAGAAATAGTTAAAGAAGCAGTGAAGAAATTAAATAAGGAAGTACGCGATTTAGGCGTAGCGAAAAAGGACTTAGGAAATCCCGATTACCAAGATATTACTTTTATTTAACCACATATATAAAAAAAACCCATTCTAAAAAGAAATTAAATTTCATAATTAGCATAAAATTTTATTTACTAAGTTTGATGTAGCATGACAGAAGAAAAGGAAGAAGTAATCGAAGAAGAAGAAATCGAAGAAGATGAAATCAAAGCCGAGGAAGGTTTAGATTACAAAATTGAGAATGTAGTTGCGACTGTCGTCGTTGAAATCACAGAAAAAATCGATTTAAATATAATTGCCCGCAAACACACAGATGTTGAATATAATCCCGAAAGATTTCCAGGATTAGTTATGAGAATTCTAAAACCAAAAGCAACTATCTTAATTTTCTCGACGGGAAAGATGGTAGTTACCGGTATGCGTAAAGCTTCAGAAGCTGATAGGGTTGTGGAGAAAGTGTTAAAGAATATTCGAAAAGCAGGGATAAAAGTATCCAATCCCGAGATTACGATTCAAAATATTGTAGCTAGTGGAGATTTACACACTAATATTGATTTAAATATGGCAGCTATCGTTATGGAATACGCTATGTATGAGCCAGAAGTATTTCCCGGTTTGATCTATAGAATGCAAGAACCTAAAACGGTTTTCTTAATTTTCAGCACGGGTAGGATAGTTTGTACAGGAGCAAAGAAGAAAGAAATAGTTAAAGAAGCAGTTAAGAAATTGAATAAGGAAGTACGCGATTTAGGTGTAGCGAAAAAGGACTTAGGAAATCCCGACTACCAAGATATTACTTTTATTTAATAACTTTTATTTTTTTTAAGGATACTCGCTTTTTTTAAAGTTGTAATGGATATAATTCTAATTCTATCAATATTTTAATCCAGATAAAGATTATAAATACTCTTATTACTTAATTGCTAAGCCTATCTATTTTTTAAAACACCTAATTCGGATTGGAAATTATTGAAAGATAAGGGCCTGAAAATTAGTCTTTTTGAAACACAATCATAAATTCACAATGATCTTTACCTGATTGTAAGCTACAATCTACCTCTTGTGCAAAACAATGATTATTTGTCATTTTTTCAACGAGTCCAGCTAATAAGCCTGCTTCGAATGAACAAAAGCTTCCTTCTGTTCTTATACCTTTATTAATGAGATCCTTTATTGAAGAATGCCCTTTAAGTTTTAATTGCACAATTTCTTCGGTACTTTCTGTAATCTCGACATCGCCTAGGTTAAATTCAAAGATTTTTTCTTTTAAGGCATTAGGGATATTTTTTACATCATCAATTTGTTTAACTTTTAGAATTGTTCCTAATTCGTGGCCTAAATAGTAGAAAATAGCTTCTAACTGATGACCTAGAGCTAACAAAGCTCCTACTTTCATATCTCCAATCTCTTTTCCACCTTTCAAATGTTTCCTCATTTGGACTAAAATTTTTGAAAGCAATTGTCTATCCATTTTTTTATTCTCACTCTCTTTCTTTAATTTGTATTATTCAATTTTTACGGAGCTTATAAATCCATAGAGTATAGCGTCAATAATATCTTCCTCTTGGATATTTACAGATAACCTCCTATCTGCCACAATAATTGTTGGTAACGAAGTAATCTTATATTCATTGGTTAATTGGTAATTTTTTCCTACATCAATTTTTTCTATATACAATTTTTTTCCAAACATAGAAATATTTATTCTCTTTAACATCTGCTCAATTGGGAGGCACGGGCCGCAATGGGAAGAAGAAAAAAATAAAATTTTCGGATAACCTTGCTGAAACTCTTCTAACATACATCACCTATATGTGCCTAAAAATCCTTTTTCTAATTTATTGATCCTTGTATTTTTCATAAAGGTCTTTAATTATCGCTTGAAACGCTTCATATACACCGTTCCCCGTTTTTGCGCTGGTATTGTAGTATCCAAGAAAATCTCTTTTATCAACAATCTCTTCTACTTTACTCTTATTTAGTTCGTCATTAACTAAATCGATTTTATTTCCAAATAATACGATTGGAATATTTCCACAATATTTCTTAATATCTTCATGCCATTCTGAAATATGCTTAAAACTGTTATCAATTTCTTTTGGAGCATGAGAAAAAACTATAATTGCGGCTTTGCTACCCTTGTAAAAAGTAGGTCTCATGAATGAGAACTCAGCTTGACCAGCAATGTCCCAAAAAAATAATTTCACTGCGCTATTTCCTATTTTTTCATCATATTTAGAGAATTGTGCTCCTAATGTCTTGATGTACTCTTTCTTAAAACTCCCTTTAGTATATTTTTTTATTAAGGATGTTTTACCTACACCACCATCTCCAATTACAGTTATTTTGAAAACGAAATCTTTCCTCTCATCCCTTTCACTCATAAAATCACATTATAGTTCTAACTTGAATGTCTTTGTAATTTCTTTTACTTCTTAAGAATATAAATTATAAATAGTCTTTTTTATTTATATTGCTTTTTATTATTAAATGAATTCCTATAAATTGTCCAAAATTTTAAAATATTAACCAGATAAAATATTAATTAAAATGTGATAGATTACTAATGGATTTCTTAGAAAAAATCAAAGACATTATTACTAAATTTACAACTAGAGAAATTACCTTAGCTATTGCTGAATCTTGTACAGGAGGGTATATTTCGAATATGTTTACCAATATATCTGGCGCTTCTAAAGTTTTTGAGAGGGGAATAATATGTTATAGTAATGCATCTAAAGTTGCACTATTGAATATTGATCCTGAAAGCATAAATCAGCATGGAGCCGTATCGGAAACGGTAGCAAAGCAATTGGCGAATAATATTAGAGTCCTCTCCAATGTCGACATAGGAATTGGGATTACTGGTATCGCAGGACCTACGGGTGGCACGCCTGAGAAACCTGTGGGGATAGCCTATATAGGGATTTCAACTATCGATGAAATCTTCGTGGAGAAACATCATTTTGATGTAGATCGGGTAACTTTTAAGGTTAAAATATTAGAAAAAATCCTTTTACTTTTACAGAATTTCATGAAATAACTCATCGATACTCGTTCTATCTTCTTATTATTGTATAAAATGAAGTATTTTTCGTGAACAAAACCTTTTTCTTTAAATATCGAAAACCTAAAAATAATGTATGTCTATTCTGGTTAGAAACAAAGTGTGAAGGTCCTTTCGATGAATGTGAAAAAGACTTATGGAATATTTTTCTTAGTATATTTTACTTGGGGAGTATTTGAAGCGTATTTTGGTTTATACCTTCCGTTGTATTATTACGAGATTTTAGCTGTTAATCGAAACAATTTAGCATTCACCCAATTTTTTGGGTATCTTTCGTTAATAATAACGCCCCTTATTGCCTATGTTTTTGATGCACATATAGAATCTGAACGAAATCATAAAATCTTTGTATATCTCTTCGCTATTTTGCTATGTTCGTGCTTCTCAATTTTTCTTATAAATAAAAACATCCTATTATTGTATGGAATTTTTTTGGCAGTATATTTTCTTTGCAGGATGTTTATTGGCACAATTATGAGTAAGATTTACCTCACACTTAGCGTGGAATCGCCAAAAATTAAACACCCTATGATATTAATTATAAACGGAGCAAAAGGCGTTAGTTTTCTTATAATATCTTTATTTTTCGATTCTATTATTAAAAACGTCTACTCTTTACCGCAATGGGAATTGTTCTTCATGATCGGTTGGATATTGACGCTACCATTGCTCTCTGTAGTTCTGTTTTTGAGAAATTACACCATATTCAGCGATCAAAGTTCACCAAATAGAAATAACGATATTGAAAGTAAAAATAGTAAAAAAAAGAACCAGAAAAGGGTTTTTTGTTTTGCAATTTTCTTATACATCGCTTTCTTTTTAGCGTCCTCAGATTTATTCTTTTTATCGTTAATTAGTTCGTGGGTTTTAACAAGATATAATGAGTTTTCGTTACGAATTTTCTTTAACTTCTATTATGTGATAACGATATGTTCTCTTCTTGGGTATTACTTTGCTTCAAAAATCGCTAAAAGGATAAGCAATATGCTACTTTTCTTTGTTTCTTGTTGCTTCTATTTATTTTTCATTATTCTCTTACCGCTCTCAAATTTCCCAATTTTTTTAGTGATTCAATGTGGTCTTGCATTTACAGGTTATATTGCTAATTATTTTTACATATCTATCGCTCAAACGATTTCAGTGAACGCGCGATATAAAACTGTTGTGTATCAGCTATTATTAATGTCCCAATCAATCGCAAGAATTGTTTTCACTCCCATAGGAACATCGTTATCTGCTTTTATCAGCGTGGAAAGCTTAATTTTTTTCTCTTCAATCTTATTTGCCCTTTCTTGCGGAATTCAGTTAATTCTCGTGTTGGTAAATAAAATCAAGCACTTTAAAGAATTTAGGTAATCGTTTTTTTCTTTTACTGAATATATGATGTGCATTACTTGGTTTCATTAAGCCAAACACAATGTCCTTTAATACTAGAAAACTTGATCAAAGACTAAATGTTTGCATCCTTCTTACAAAAAAAAGAAAAATAAGGTTTTCCCTATTAGAGTTATGCGATAACTCCAAATACGGGAGAACAATTTTCGATATAACTATTCCAGTAAACATTCGCATCCTCCTTACAAAAAAAGAAAAATGCGGTTTTCCCGTTTAGAGTTATGAAATAACTCCAAAAACGGGAGAACAATTTAGGGAATTGTATCACAATTTGCTGGCATTTTAGCATTACCTCAACAAAAATATTGTTATAGTAAACTTGCGACGAATAAAATCGTTCTTAATACTAATAACGATTCTATAAACCTTTTCTATAACAACTCTATTTCAGAAACTTTATATTTAAACGCAAAGAAAAGAAAATGAGATATATGAGTAGTTTAAATAGTTAAAAAAAAAAGGAAGCAAGTATAAAACTTGAAAATTAACAACATTACAAAAATTTATTCTAAATTTTCAAAGATGTTAAATGAGAAAGCTAAATGTTGATTTTTTACTCGATAATCCAGTAGAAAGATTGGTAGAAAACATCGATTCTTTTTTTAATGAATTACTTCAAGAAATTAAATCGTATCTCAATTTAGAACAAATTAATTTGAATTGATATATCCATTAAGGACGAACAGAAGATTGATTATAAAACTAATTTGCCTTTTTCCATTATTTGTTTTTTTGTTCCATTTTTGTATTCTACCGTAATATTAGCCTGCGGAGCCGTAACAAAATCCCAATGCAGTTGAGAAACTGAAGTGCCTCCCATCATTTTATTTGAACCAAACGCTAAATGTACGCTTCCATTGATCTTCTCGTCCGTTAATATATAGCCTATTGCTCTTGTTATTTCCGGATTGCACCCGATTCCTAATTCAGCAACATTATATGTCCGTATTTCAGGCAAATCGTTGTCCCTGTCTATCTTTTCACTATGTTTAAAAGTGTTAATTAAATCATTCAGGTTCTCATCAGCAGTAACCTCATCAATTAATAATTGTCCATTCTTAAATTTCAGATGTACATTTTTAATAATTTTATTACTAAGTCTATCTCTAGTTAAGGGACAAAAAAGAGTTCCTTCTCCCATTTTTTCGTGTGGAGGAAAGAACACCTCACCGGCGGGTAGGTTTCCCCCCAATAAACCTAAAGCGATCTGATCGTCTGTTAATAAACCGTCATCTTGAATTCCAGCACGATCTTGGATATTTACCCAAAATTCAGTTCCTAAATCATCTCTAACATAAACATTTTTTGCATTTTTAAAATTCTCACTTAATTTCACCGTAATTTCATTCATCGTCTCTTGAGGGATGCTTATTCCACTAACAATGAATTTTTCTAATAATTCATACTCAATACCATAATATTTGGCAGCTTTCTTTGATGGCCACCCAGCATAGCACCATTTTTTACCAGGTGCGTATTCTTTTTTCATACCATAAAGAACATCCTTTATGGGTGCGAGGTATTTTATTTTTGCATTCAATTTATTTCTCGGTGCTCTGCTACGAACTCCAGGATCTTCATCTGTTTCAATTACTATATATGCATCAATATTCTCAATCAATTTTAAATAATGAAGAGGTGTAACCTCCAAAATTTCACTACTAATGCTGGAGTCTTGGAAAACAGCTTCCTTGTAGTCATCGCTAGTGGATGTGATTACAGGAATCCCATCATTTCTATAGACCTCTAATGCAATTTCTTCTAATAAGTCTTGAGCGTAAACTCCTCCTCTTATTAATACATTTTCGCCCTTCTTCTGAATATTTATAGCATTAACGATGTTTTTAGCGCACAATTTAATTTTCTCTTTATCAACCATATTTGAATATATTTTCGTTCTAATATTAATTTTAAACTTCCTAAAAAATACCAAAATAATATTTTTAGTTTTCTTCTTTATTCTCTATCATTACTAATGATAAGCTTAAAACAAGAAAAAATATCTATAACAGCATTAGATTTATTACAAAGAATTGTTTTAAATAAAATATCTAGAGGTGTATATTCTTAATGACACCAAAACCCATTGCGCATTAACAAAATTTATTGTAGAATTATGGTAATTCGAGAAGTAGGTTTATTATTTAGGGGTTTTACTTTAGTAAAGAAAAGTTACCATAAAACTACCTTAGGAAAAATAGATTCTGATTTAAGAAGTGGTTTGCTCACCGCTCTCTTAAATTTTGCTGAAACCGCATTTTCTACGGGGTCTGTTGAATACTTTCAAGGCAATAGATTTACAATCGCTTTCATAAACGCAAAGATCTTAGCAGATGACAGCGTTGAACCTGAATTATTAATCTCTTATGCTATTATAGATAAACAAAAAAGGATTGATAAATATGTGAATAAATTAGTCAATCCGCTATTAATTAAGGTTGTGGAGAATTTTAAAGCACAGTACGAAGGTAAAAATCTATCTGAAGTATCTCAGTTCAAAATTTTTAAAAAAACCCTAGATATTATTTTCGGATCGAATACCAAAAAAGTTGATCAGAAGCTAGATGGTTTGTTTTATTAGATGTAATCGATATTTTTGAAGTAAAGAATCAATTTTATAATAAGCTTTTCTTTAAAAACCATAACATTATAGGTAGAGCGATAGTTGCGTCTGAAATAATCGTAGAAAATTTTGCGTTTTGATTTATCTTTCCCCAAGAAATTGCTTCATGTAAAGTCGCTCCACTAAGACCACCCTGTTCTGGTCGATCCATTGTTATCTGAATCGCATATTGAGCAGAGTTTGGGCAGAATTGAAGCGATTGCAGAATAAAATTTTTAGGCACCCCCCCGCCAACAATGCAAACGCCTGCATGTTTTGCATCCCAAGCCAAGTTAACCATAGTAAGCATGTCTTTAAAGTGATTAAGGTTTAAATTTTGATGGTGGAAACCTAGTTGAAGTGCTAAACCGGAGTCAGTAAATGCAGGACAAAAAATTGGAACGTTTTTTTCTGCACAAATTTTTAAAATGGAGTTATTATCTGGGGGTAGATTATCGCCAAGGTACTTTAAAAAAGAACTAACCGACATATCATTATTAGGAATTTTCAGCTGGGATAGAAAATCTTCGATACCCTCGTAAACTTTATTTGGTAAGTATACGTCGTAGATTCTATTAAGAGCTTGGTCGTGCAACTCAGAATCACTAACATCTTTAACGTTTAGTTCTCCTTGCAAATGGTGAAAACCAAGAGTTTCAGCTATATCGTGAGTCAAGGAAGCACCTGTAGTAACAAGTATATCAATGTAACCCGCTTCTATAAAATCGTGAATAACTTTCTGCATCCCTGCTGGTACTATTGCCCCAGCAAGTCCAAAGAATTTAACGCAATCTTCATTTCTAATCATTTCCTTATAAATTTCGCACGCAACAGCTAATCTCTTTGCGTTAAATCCGGTGTTTCCTAAAGATTGAATAAATGTAGTGATGTCTACATTCTCGTCTACATTAATTTGCTCTACTTCTTTCAGTTTCTTTTTCAATTCATCAGCTGGCATTTTCTTCAACTCCTTTGTTGCTTAAAATAAAATACATTAATTCTATTATTATTTTTGCTGCCACATTTAATGTTATATTGTTGGGTAAATCTAAGCAAGGTGAAACTTCAACGATATCAAAACCAATTATATTGATATTTTTTGCGACTTTTCTGAGGATTTTCCATACTTCACGATAAGTAAAACCTCCAGGAATAGCATAACCTGTTCCCGGTGCAATAGATGGATCAAATGCATCTATATCAATCGAAATATATAAGTCCTTTATATCAGATTTTTCAAAAAATTCAATAATCTTCTCTGTGAATAAATTTACACCTATATCATGAAGCACATAAGCGTTAAAATAGGTAATTTCGTTAGTTTTTGCGATTTTTAATTCAGGAATATCAATATCCCTTGTTCCTATAATTAATAAGTTTTTATTTGAGATAAACTTTAGACTATGGATGAGGTGGGAAACAGTTGCATGAGAATAGGCGCTTTCCTGATATGTTCCGTACAAATCGAGATGAGCATCTAAGATAAGGACTCCTAACTTCTTGGGATTTCTAATAGAGTCTCCTATTGCCTTTATAACGGGATAAGTACAAAAATGATCACCTCCAATCATTACTGGAATTATATCCCTTTTTTTATCAAATAATGATTTAACAAAATCATTAATTTTTAGGATATTCGTTTCAATATTATTGGTATCAATCAAAACATTTCCAGCGTCTACAAACTTTAACTTTGGTATTTCAAATCCCAATTCTGTTGTTAAAGCTAAGTTTTCTGAAATTCTCCGTATTTTTTGAGGTGATTTGGAAGAATTTGTGCTTTCAATTGAAGTTAAATCGTCCCAAGGAATTCCAAAAAATACAAAGTTCGTATCATTTTCAATGATCTCACCAGAATCAAAAAAATTCACTGTTTATACCTCTTTCTTAATAAATTACATTTGGTCCAAAACTTCTATACCCAAGATTTGTAAACCAATCTTGATTACGATTTGAACGCATTTAATTAATAATAATCTCGCTTTTTCTAATTCCTCATCACTTGATAATACCTGACAGGAAGAATAAAACGAATTGAACGCCTGGCACAAGGTTAAAAGATATTGAGGAATTTGGTGAATAGAATAATTTTTTCTAACCGAGTTCAATATTTCGGGGAAGTAGTTAAGTTGCTTAACCAAAGTTAGCTCCTTTTCGTGGTTAATTAAATCCCATTTTATGTTTAAATTGATTGCTTTTTTCGATTTAGTTATGATCGATTCAATTCTAGCATAACAATACTGAATGTAAGGACCAGTCTCGCCTTCAAATGAGATGCTCTCTTTAGGGTTGAAAACAAAATCAGATTTAGGATTAAATTTAAGAATAAAAAAAGCCAATGCGGCCATTCCGATTGCGGTAGCTCTTTTCTTTTTTAATTTTTCTGAAAGTTCAGGATATCTTTTATTTACTTCCTTATAAGCTAAAGATTGCATTTTCTCGATGATATTATCGGCATCAACTATAGTTCCTTCCCTACTTTTCATTTTTCCTTCAGGTAAATAAACCATACCATACGATAAATGAAATTTATCTTCTTTAAAACCTATCATGTCTAAAACAGTAAATAACTGCTTGAAATAGAGGTCCTGTTCGTTTGCAACTACATATATAGATTTGTCATAATCGAAGTCTTCCTTTTTTTGATAAGCTAAGTAGATATCCTGGGTTATATATAGTGAAGTTCCGTCTTTCCTCATAAGGACCTTATCTGGCAAATTAAATTTTTCTTTCAGATGAGCAATAATCGCTCCGTTATCAGTCTTATGAAAAATACCACTCTCCAAACCCTCTAAAACCTTTTCTTTACCCATCCAATATATCTCAGACTCAAAATATTCTTTATCGAACGATATTTTTAGTGATTTGTAAGTTTCTTTAAACCCCTCGAGTGCCCAAAAATTCATTTTCTTCCAGAGCTCTCGAGTTTCAGCATCGTCTTCTTCCCATAATCTTAAAAGATCGTATACTTCTTCTATTATTTTAGTATTTTTCTTTTCCATTTCATTATATTTAACGTAGAACGCCCCAACGAAGTGATCGGATTTGATATCCGGTTCCTTGTTATTACCCCAGTTTTTGTAAGCATACATAGACTTACATATATGGATGCCTCTATCGTTGTTTAAGTTGACATCGAAAACAATATCACCTTTATATTTTAAAAATTTCGAAAGAGTCCTGCCCAACAACATATTTCGAATGTGTCCGAAATGGAGTGGTTTATTTGTATTTGGTGCGGGGTATTCTATTACTATTTTTGATGATTTTCTCTGATCTATACCAATCTCTTCATAAATTCTCCCATATTTTTCTTTTAGTGTAAAAATCTGCTCAAGAAGTGGTTGAGGTTTTATTTTAAAATTGAGGTAAGGACCATTTGCTTCTATGACTTCTAAATATTCTGGTAATTCTAACTTTTCTTCTAGTTCCTTGGAAATTAAGTTTGGTGATTTTTTCTTAACTTTAGCAAGTTGGAAACATGGAAATGCGTAACTATAATTTAAATCTTGAGGGGGTATTTCAATGAGATCTTTGATCTCTTGCTGCGTAAAGTTGGGGAGATAATTGCTTAAATACTCGGCAATTGTATTCTTATCGATTATAATCATTTTTTTTGGTTTAAGAGTATCATAAAATTCTAATTATTGCTGATTGTAACTTTTATCTGTTTTGTTAAATATATTTAGTTTAACTCATAAAATTTATGATAGTGAATTATTAAGACGGTTGATTTATTCATGTCATTCAAACAAGAAGCTAGAAAATTTTATCCTAAATGGCCTATCTACAATGAAAAAGAGATAAACGCATTGACTGAAGTTATTAAATCTGGAGAATGGTGGTGTGGTGCTCCTGGTGCTCACCAAGGTAATAATGTTTGGGCTTTTCAAGAAGAATTTGCTCAGCTTCAAGGATCAAAATATTGCGTTGCAGTGTGTAATGGAACTGTTGCAATAGAAGCAGCTCTCATGGCATTAGATGTAGGATTAGGTGATGAGATAATTGTTTCTGATTACACTTTTGTAGCATCTGCATCTGCAGTTATAGCAACAAACGCCGTTCCCATATTTTGTGACATAAATCCCAATACTCTCGTAATGGATGTGTATAAAGTTGAAGAACTTATAACTGAAAGAACTAAAGCAATTGTTCCAGTACATTTAGGGGGTAACCCGGTTAAGATGGACCACCTTATGGAGTTGGCATTGAAATATGATTTAAAGGTTGTCGAAGATTGTGCCCACGCTCATGGTTCAGATTTTAAAGAAAAAAAAGTAGGAAATTGGGGCGATGCCGGTACATTTAGCTTTCAAGCTTCAAAAGTTATAACAAGTGGAGAAGGGGGTGCTATCATATGTAATAATGGTGATCTAGCTAATGAAATTTATTCTTACATTGATTGTGGTAGGAAGAAAAACGAGTATTTCTATAAACACTTCTCTTATGGTACTAATTATAGGATGACAGAATATCAAGCAGCAATATTAAGAACTCAAATAAAAAAGTTCCCAGAGCAGCATAAACTTAGAAATCGGAATGCAAAATATCTTATGAGCGAACTCAATAAAATAGATGGGATAAAAACTATGGAACCTACGCTGGGTACGACTAACCTTGGTTGGTATGTTTTCCCCATAGTTTTTGATCCTGAGAAGTTCGGGGATCTCACTAAATCAAAGTTTTATAATTTATTGAATGACACAGGCATACCTACTGACGATTGCTACCCTCCATTACATAGTTTAAATTGTTTTAAACATACTAATTTAAAAAAAGGTATTGATTATTCTAAAGCTAATTGGGGAGGAGAAAAAAGCAATGATGTACATTTTCCAATTGTTTCTGATGTTTATTCAAGAAGTATTGAATTCCCTCAAGAAATGCTATTAGCTTCTAAGGAAAAACTGGATGATGTTATAGAATTTATAAAGTCTTTAAAGAATACTAACCTTAGTCAAGATTAAACTACTTCTTCTATTTTCTTAGTCTTAGCACTTTTGTACATCGCCTCAACGATATTCAATATTTTATAACCATAAACGCTATCAGTAAGTGGTTTCTTATTACTTAGAATGCAGTCAATAAAGTGAGTTATCTCTTGAGGATAACCAAAAGACCAAGCCTCAGTAGGAACGGGAAACGTCCATCCTTTCGTAGTTTCAGCTTTTTCTACAGCATATCCATACCCGTTTTTACTATACACGCTCACTAAATCAGAAAAAGTTGGAGCGACTTTAATTTGACCTTCGGTGCCAAATAGTTCAAAGCGCATGTCATAACCTCCTGGTGCTGTCCAAGATTCTTCGATTACTATTTGCGCATCGTTTTCAAAATAAAGAATTCCTACAGCGTTGTCTTCTACTTCACAAGTTCCAAAAATCCCTCGATCGCTTTGTATTGTCCTGGTTTGGCAATACACTTCGCTAACTTCACATCCAAGATACCAAACTAAACAAGCAATATCGTGAATTCCTAAGTCTAATAACGCACCACCTCCGGATTCCTCCAACTTATAAAACCATCGAGAATGTGGTCCCGAATGTTGTTCTTTACCACGACCCATATATATTGTTCCTAAAGCGCCTTCCTTTATAATTTCTTTAACCTTACTAAATGAAGGAGCGTACATGTTGTTTTCACAATAAAAAATCTTCCGGTTTGAAGCTTTTTCTACATCTAACATTTCGCCTGCTTCTTTAATGTTTCTAGCCAATGGTTTTTCTACGAGTGCATGCTTTCCTGAGCGCAAGATATTACAGGTTACTTCTTTATGCAAATTATTTGGGACGCAGACAGAAACAGCGTCGCATTCTAATTTTAATAGGTCTTTATAATCAGTAAAGTAGCTATTGATAATATTATATTTTTTCATTAAATTATTGGCTTCATCTTTATTATTTGACGCTATTCCCACAATTTCTACATTTGGTAATGAGGAATACGAATAGCAATGATGGTCAGCAATAAAACCCGACCCAATAATGCCTACTTTAATCTTATTCATTTTAATCCTCGCTTAATAATTCTAATTAATAATAATTTAGGTTTTTAACTTTATAATTGTAGTTGGATTTTATTTCCAGAAGTCCGAAGAAGAACTAAACCTTTTAATTTTGGAGAAAGGACAAGCAGCAATACAATTCCCACAATCACCTGAATTTTCGATCCAAAATTCGAAGCATTTTTCTACATCGACGTAGTATTTTTTAACACATGAATTGTTAGAAATCGTAGCTGGTTCAAAAGTGGGATCTTTTTCTTTGGTAATTGCGTCGTTTTCGCAAGCTTCAGCGCATTTGTAGCAAGTTTTACAGAAATTCTGAACTTTTTTAATAAAATCTAAGTTCAGTTCATCAGCTATTAATGGCATATCCGTAAAAACTTTACAAATTCTAACTCTTGGACCATATTCTGGTGTGAGCAACAATCCATTTCTACCTAATGCTCCTAAACCTGCGTCAATTGCTAGAGGTATACTGAGTGCAGTGTCGTTACCACACTGGATCGCTCGATATCCTAAATTTCTGATAAATTCTCCTAAACAGGCGATCGTAAAAGCCATTTTTGAATAACCTACAGCTGAAGCAGCTGAAGCTGGTTGGGCAGGGGCAGTAGAAATTGCAATTTGGTCCATTTCGATAGCCATAACAATGACTTTATTTATCCCCTCTGGCAAGTTAATGGGACTTTCTAATATAGAATTAGACGCTTCACCCTTTCTGATCCTTTCTTTTGAATCTGCTTCGCTGGTTAATGTAGGTCTTACAAAACCGGTTTTATATATCCATCTCTCGTTAACATCTGCAATACCCACTAGTGATGCTCCATAAAATTTTGCCGCTTTTTTAGTCTTTTCAGTAAAAATTTTTAAGTCTTTAACAGGATATTTTTCTCTCATCCAGTCTACTCCGTATCCTATATCAGTTAATTCTTCTCTATGCCAACTAAAAGCTAAAGGAAAATTTTCGTAAACAGTCCATCCTGCTGCAACTAGCGCAAAATCAATCCGAGAATATCCATCCTTTCCCGAATTAATATGACTGTCTATATTATACTCGAACATTTTCCCATAAGTAGGTAGCGATTTATCCCATAATCTTCTATAAAGCACGTTATACTTCTGCTCGAAGCGACTGTAAGAATTTTCGTCAATTTCGTAGGGAAAGATTTTTTTGGTTTGCATCTCAATCCTTTTTCTCAATTAAATTCTTTTTTTACTACTCTTTTAAAAGAGTTCAGCCTATTAAATATTATTTTAGGGCATGAAATATAAAACTTTAAGAAGAAATTTATAAGGAAAAGTTTCATCATTTCCACTATGCCAATATTTATTCTTGCAACTAAACTTCAAAACCCTAATTTAGTAATAGATCGTAAAGAACACGGTGAAAAATTCTTAAAATTAGTTAAAGAAAAAGTTCCGAATGTTAAATGGATTGCACATTACGCAATATTGGGACCATATGATTTTATAGATATTTTCGAAGCTGATAACGAACACGAAGCGGCGAAAGTTTCTTTACTTTCCCGAACTGTAGGGGCTGATTTTGCTGAAAGCTGGACTGCTATTAAATACACAGAATTTCTTAAATTAGTGGAAGATTTAGAGTAAAAGAAGTGTTGTTCACTAATGAAGAGGTTTATAGTGCAAATAGGATCAGGAGTAGATCAACACGGACATAATGATGATTGCACTAATGCCGCAATAAAGGCGGTTAAAAACGCAATCTCAACTAACTGTCTTACTGGTTTATTGGAGATTTGTGGTTTAAAAGAACCAAATGATCTTCAAAAAATGGTCGTACATGTGAAGATTGGAGCACCTTATCCCGAAAATGTTAAAAGAGAAAAAGTTTTAGAAGCTATTCCATTTGGTTCCAAATCAATTGAGATAGAAAAAGGAGGATTAGTTGCGGCAGGGATAATGATTAAAGAATTAGGAGATACAACTAATAAAATAATTGTCTGTAATGCGGCTGTAACTGTATCGATCTTATAAAAAGAGAAATAAGGACAATATATGGGGAAACAATATTATGGTGAAGAGATGTAAATGGGCAGATTACAATGACTTAATGAAGGCATATCACGATAAAGAATGGGGGACACCTGAGCATGATGAGAAAAATCTCTACGAACTCTTGATTTTGGAAGGAATGCAAGCTGGTTTAAGCTGGAACACAGTGCTTCAAAAACGAAACAATTTTAGAAAAGCTTTTGATAATTTTGACTACACTAAAATTGTAAGATACAAAGAAAATAAAATCAAGGAATTGATGCAAAACAAGGGAATAATTCGAAATCGATTAAAAATTCAATCCGTAATCACAAACGCTAAATCTTTTATTAACGTTCAAGAAGAATTTGGTTCATTTAATAAATATATATGGAATTTTGTGGATAATATACCAGTTCATAATTCTTGGAAAAATTTAGAAGATTTACCTCCAAACACTGAACTTTCTAATAGAATTAGCAAAGATATGAAAAAAAGAGGATTTAAATTTATTGGAACGACTATTATATACTCCTTTTTACAAGCCATTGGAGTTATAAACGATCACACGATTGATTGTTTTCGATATAAAGAATTATTTAATTCGCTTTAGATTTAAGTTAAATTCTCTAAGCCAATCTCTTCTTCTGCATATTTTTTTAAGGCAAGCCACTGGTCATCGGTAGTTCCAAAATATTTAAAAACGGAAATACCTAAACCAAAATCAAAACCTCTCATTTGTTTCAGCATTTCAATAGCGTTACATTCAACAGAATTTGTAACCGCTAATATTGGACTTTTAAATTCGTGTATTCGTTTTTTCATGTTCCTTATAAAATACCAATAGAAAAAATTGCCGAGCTTACCCCAATACCACCCATCATCCCGAGTTCCCATCAAATAAGGATATTCCATAGGTGAGGAGACGTCTAAAATTGAAGAGAGTTTCGTCCAATCTTGACCTAAGCGTTTCCGAGTAAACATCTTTTTAGGCCCGGGAAGACAAAACCATCCAGAAGTACAATCTTTAGTGGTCTTTTTTATGACTGATTGAAGCTTTTGGGCGTATTCTGCTATCGTGTCTGACTTAAAATCGTACCATTCAGAGCTTTTAATAATTTTAGCCTTAGTTCCATGGTTTTTTCTAAACTTATCTAAACAACGATCACAACAGCACAAATCCTTGAATGCGCCGTCATATCTAATATAATCAGCAAAAAATCCGCTTATAGAATATTGGTTTACTACTTCTCTTACTAGTTTTAAAAGATAATCAACATGTTTGCTATTAGGGCACATAAAACTAGTAGTAGGAATAAAACCTTTTCCTCTAGCTCCCCTTACTTTTCCCCTTTTTTCATCAATCTTTTCAGTGAGAAAGGGTACTTTCTTTTTATAATCTTTAAATGACACACCCTCAGGCAAATCAATTCTCATCTCGCCCTCGTTGTGGGTCGATATTTCCCCTTTCTTGTAGTAAATTCCGGATTTTTTGCCCGTTGTCCCATGGATACTAACACGCTCAGGGTGGATAACACCTTGGTAAGCATCATTCATACTTGTGAACGAAACCATTATTCTTATATTTCTATCTTTACCCACATCACAGAATTCCCCTAAAATATCTCTATTGATGGGATTCCATCCAATTTTCGTATCCCACATGCACGCTCCATCGGTGTCTTTAATAACAAGTCCAAAGACATTAAAATGGCTCTCCTCTAATTTATCCATAACTTCCTTTACATTCAATTCTTTCTCAGTATATTCGTAATCTAACTTTCTAAATCCTTGTGAACCTCTTACCGGCATTAATGCCATTGCATAAATTTTATTTGCCTTAAAAGCAGATTTTAATGCTGTTATTTTTTCTGGATCGGTTTTATAATAATCTGACCAATTAATTGCGCCTTTCATCTTATCTCAATACTAATTAACTCTCTATTTTTCCAATTAATATCTTGAAGAACTACAAAAAATAGATAATTTTACTCTTCAATTTCGATAATTATTTAAAACAATTCTTTTAGTAAATTTTTAAGGTTATTAGAATTTTTAATAATACAATCATTTAAACATTTATATATACTAGAACGATTATTTATAATTGAAATCAAATTAAAATATATACTTGTCACATTAATTTAATATAGAAGACAAAACAATCAAGAATGATACTTTATTAGGAGAAAAATGAACAAAAATGTACGACGCTACCTTTAAAATAATAATTTTCGGAGACGCAGGTTGTGGGAAAACAACACTAACTCAAAGATTTTTAACGAATTTATTTGTATCAGATCAAACGATGACGATCGGAGTAGACTTTGAAGTAAAAAGCCTAGAAGTTGACGAACAAAAAGTAAAGTTACAAATTTGGGATTTTGGAGGGGAGGAAAGATTTAGGTTTTTACTCCCTACGTACGTGAGAGGTGCTCGTGGCGGTCTGTTCTTATATGATATAACTAATTTTTCCTCAATTGCTCACATTGATGATTGGCTTAGCGTTATAAGAAAAGAAATAAGAGTTGAAGATATATTTCCCATTATAGCTGTTGGAGGAAAGGCAGATTTAGTAGAAAGCAGAGAAGTCTCATCTGCAGAAGGTATTAAAATTGCGAAATCAAGAAAAGTGAACGGCTTTATTGAAACAAGCTCTAAAACGGGAGAAAATGTAGAAAAAACCTTTGAAGCATTAACGAGTTTAATGCTTAAAGATGTAAATAGAGTTTAAATAATCAAACTCTATTATATTAAATCATTTGTTTTCAAAAGAAGCACTGTTTCTTAAAAAAATGTTATCTATTTATGATTTCAGTAATTTTTTCAGGTACTCTTGTAGTAATCCTCCGATTCAACACCATCGTTTGGTACTCCATGTCCTTTCTATATTGGTTCGCATACGAAATTAACTGCTCGATTATATCAATTTCTTTCTCAGCATCACTAATAAAATACCCTCCAAAACTGTGTATTTCAGCATAGTTCTTCTTAAGAATTTCCTGAAGCTCACCGGGTAACACATCGGTTCTATCTTTTAATGCTGAATTTATGGCATCAAGCAAACTTTTATATCTTTCTTGTTTGCCGAACTGACATACTACGCATTTCGAGCTTCTATTTTTAAGAATATAAAGTATTATAATGCCAATTAGGTATCTAAAAGATTCGACTACTTCATTAAATATACCTTTTTTCATGTATTTCTTCACGATAATTTCTGCAATTGAATATAAACTTGAGAAATATATGGCTCTGGAAAAATAAGCAGGGTCAACACAGAACAATCGTGTAAACCAAAATGGGCTAATTTCGTGAGGTGGATCTTCGTGAAAGATATAGTATACTAATCTTCCGTCTCGTTCTTTGTATAGCGTCGTTTCTCTTTTGAGGATGTTTAAATAGGTTGAAATAGTGGAACGAGCGATATCTTTAAAAAATTTCTTATATTCTAATTCTACCTCATGTGTAGTGACTTTTTTTTTACCCTCGAGAAAAAATTTAAGCATGATACCTAAAATTCGATTCTCGTGAAGTCTCCCCGTTTTTATCTGTTGTTGCTCGTTCTCGTCTTCCCTAATGTTATAAATATCAATTAATTCAGGAGCGATTTCGTGAATTATTTTTTCTAATATGTAAACATTTAATTCAGTAATTTCTAACAATCCTCAAAATTGATTTTTTTTCTAAATTATTAAAAAAAATGTAAACTTTTAATAATATTTATTCTAGTTAACTAGAATATTGTATGCAACATATAAAACTCCTATAAAAATGGAAAATTTAGTAATTTTTACATAATCATATTAAAAAATTAAAAAATATAAAAAAAATAAAAGAATTCTAGTTTTTTACGACTTCTATCTTGACGGTTATTGACCGTATTTTTCTTTCCAGATTGGATCGTTGATTTGTAATATCCTACGCTGAACTTTACCAAGGATATTTTTAGGAACTTCCGTGATAAACTCGATTTTTGCTGGACACTTCCATTTCGTTAAGTTTTCTTGCGTCCAAGTAATCAATTCCTCTTCAGTAATCTTACCGATGTATTCAGGTTTCAATTCAACCCAAGCTTTTGTGATTTCGCCGACTTTTCCTGCGGGATCAGGTAGACCAGAAACTGCTGCTTCAGACACTGCTTCGTGCTTCATTAACATCGATTCCACCTCTTTTGGAAAAACCGAATGTCCTGCTACTTTAATCAGTTGCTTTTTTCTGTCTCTGATCTCAATAGTTCCATCTTCATTCATAAAACCAATGTCTCCAGTTAAGAGCCATAATTTTCCTTTATATGTTTTAATAGTGTCGCTGGTTTCTTCAGGTTGATTGAGGTATTCGTACATAATTTGAGGACCGTGTACACAAATTTCACCAGTGTGTTCTTCTCCAAATTTAGTATCGTCCGGATTGCCTAAACAAATAGGTCCATCGTCAAAATTATCCGTTGGCCATATTCCCCATTCAGTGCCTGGGACGGGTAATCCTATAACTCCTATTGGACTTTCACTAAAAAGATTGCCTGCGCTAACAAGAGGCGAAGTTTCTGTTAATCCGTAACCTTCAACTATATTACCTCCTGTGTTATTTACAAAAGCATCTCGTACCGGTCGGTGTAGAGGTCCAGCTCCTGACGCACATAATTTTAATTTACCCATCACTCCCGGATATTTCCCTTTGACATTTGGAAAATCGGCTAATCGCTTAAACAAAATTTCAGCACCGGCATACACTAATCCTTCTGGGGCTGGTAATTTTTCAATGTGTTCTAATAGTTCTTCTGTGGGTGGAGGGGTTGGGAACATCATTATCCATCCTCCAAATGCGATAGTTGCGTTCATAACTATTGTATGAGCAAAACTGTGAAAAAATGGAAGTACCCCAATATTTCCTATTCCTGGTTTTTCACCACCAAGCCAATATTTGGACTGATCCGCATTAGAAACTGCATTAAAATGAGTCAATACAGCCGCTTTTGGTACTCCTGTTGTTCCACCGGTCATTATATATGTAACTGGGTGCGTTTTGACATCGAATTTAACTTCCGGAACGTTTGGTTTAGTGTTTAATAAATCCATAAATTTAACTGCGCCGGGGACATTTACTTTTCCCTTAGGAATGATTCCTAGTTTCTTTCCTAATGCACGTTTAATACCTAAACCGTGTGCTAAATCAGCAAGATTAGTATAGATGACTTTTTCAACGGTACTTTTTCCCAGAATCCCTCCAATATAAGGTAAATTTTTCTTTATTCTAGATTTGCTTTTCTCGTCAAAGAAGGCATCGTAAGCAATTAAGTATTTAGCGTTAGTTACATCTAATTGGTGCAATATCTCTAGTGGTTTATATGTTGGATTAATTCCCGAAGCGATTGCTCCTATTCTTGTTATTGCAAAATAAGAAACTACATATTGAATACAATTTCCCATAAGTATAGCTACAACCTCGCCTTTTTTAACGCCTAGGTCGTGAAGCGCTGTTGCAAGGCTTAAAACATAATCGTGGAATTGACGATATGTAACCCATGTCTCCAAAAACCAGATAAAATTCTGCTCGCTATATTTTTCCACTTGAGCGTCTAAAAATTGATTTATCGTTTTTTCTTCGAATGTAACATTCTTTGGAACGTTATCCGGCCACCACTTTTTGAACCATATTTTATTTTCATTTACTTGATAAGTATCTTCTTTTATAATAGGTATTTTTACTCACTCTCGTTGTTATCTAAATTGGTTTAAATATATGAATGCATCATTGTATATTATTTTCGTTGTTATAGAAATTAAAAAATATTTTACCTACTACACTAAAAAGCAAGAATTTTCTTACTAAAGTAGTTCAGAAACATATTTTAAAATGAAAAGGTTCAAACTGTAACGAAGTTGAGAAAGTTGTTTTTATTCTCCATATTTTTCTTTCCAGATAGGATCGTTGATTTGAAGCTCTCTTCGTTGTATTTTCCCAATAATATTTTTTGGTAACTCTCCAATTATTGCTATGTGGTGAGGAACTTTATAATGAGCCATATTTTCTAAAGCCCATTCTTTAATTGATCGTGGAGATAAATCAGAATCATCCCTTATCGAAACCCATGCTTTTATAATTTCTCCGTATTCATCGTTTGGCAAACCCGAAACCGCCACTTCTAAGATATCGGGGTGTTTCATTAGAAGTTCTTCTACTTCTATTGGAAAAACCGAAAATCCCTTAAACTTTATGATTTGTTTTTTACGATCTCTTATTTCAATTGTCCCATCCTCGTTCATAAAGCCGATATCTCCTGTTAAAAGCCAAATTTTCCCTTCATATTGAAGTAAGGTATTAGCAGTCTCTTCAGGATGATCTAAATAACATTTCATTATTTGAGGACCGTAAACACATATTTCTCCCGTATTTTCAACTCCAAAATTAGAATCACCGGGATTTCCCAAACAAATCGGTCCTTTCGAGAAATCTTCCGCATGGAAAATACCCCATTCAGTTCCCGGAAAAGGCATACCTATTACTCCTACCGGGCTTTCACCAAATAAATTACCTGCACTTACTGCGGGACTTGCTTCACTTAATCCATATCCTTCTACAATTCGTCCTCCCGTGTTTTTAACGAAGGCGACCCGTACTTGTTTATGTAAAGGGCCCGCACTAGAAATGCACAATTTTAATTTTCCCATTACTCCTGGATATCTTCTATTCAAATGTTTTAATTCAGCAAGCTTTATAAACAGAATTTCTGCTCCCGCGTATATCAAACCTTCTGAACATGGTAGCTTCTCTATTAGTTCACATAGCTCGTCTTGAGATGGTGGTGATGGGAAAAGCATCATCCACCCTCCTACTACAATAGAAGTGTTCATGATAATAGTGTGAGCGAAACTATGGAATAATGGGAGAATGCCTATATTTCCTATACCTGGCATCTCCCCTCCTAACCACAGCTTGCATTGTTCTGCATTCGATACGACATTGAAATGGGTTAATACTGCAGCTTTCGGTAAACCTGTAGATCCTCCCGTCATAATATATGTAGCAGCATCATTTTTTACGTCAATACTTTCATTTATATCGGCATCTCTTGGTTCAGTTTTCATCAGATCTTTGAATTTAATCGCCCCTTCGCAATTACATTTTCCGGTTGGAATTTTTTTTAAGAACTTTCCAAGAAGTTTCTTAGTTCCAAACATCTGAACTAAATCAACGAGGTTAGTGTAAACTACAATTTCAATATCGGTATTTCCAATTATGGGACTGATGTAAGGTTCATATAATGCGTCTAACACGATTAACATTTTAGGTTTTACAATATCTATTTGATGTAGTATTTCCATAGGCTGATATGTTGGATTCACACCACTAGCAATTGCTCCGATCCGCGTAATAGCATAATAAGACACGATATATTGAATGCAATTTGGTAGATGGATCGCAACAACATCCCCCTTTTTGATTCCCAAATCAACTAAGGCTGTAGCAAACCTTTTTACGTAATTTTGAAATTGCTTATAAGTTACCCAAGTATCGAGAAACCAGATTAGATTGTGATCTGGATACTTCTCAACTTGGGCATCTAACATCTCATTTAAAGATTTTTCTTCAAACTCTACATTGTATGGCACATTTTTTGGCCACCACGTTTGAAACCAGCGCTTATTCTCGTCAATTTGGTATGATTTATTTGTGCTAGTACACATATCGTATCTTACCCTTTTTTTTTCTAATAATAATTTGATAAGATCAGTTTGATAACTCTGAATTTAAAACTATCCTTCACGATATTAAAGCCAGAAAAATAAAAAGATAAAAATAAAAAAAAGAGTGTTATTTAATTTGATTGAGACCTAAAATCTCGAATCTTTACGCCTTTTAATTAAAATGGTAGCAACACCAAGCAAACCTACACCAGCAACCAAGAGAATTAACGCCCAGAATCCTGTGGCTTCGAATACCATGAACACGCTGAATACAGGATCGTGCCAAATTCCATTTCCATCTTCGAATTCTGGGAAACAGACAGCGTAGACCATCACGCTGAAAGTTACATTTAAGCCAATATCAGCAGCAAAAGTATCTACTTCACCTGGGGTCCCTTCATATGTTTGATGTGCGTCTTTTTCAGCTTCGAACAAAGCAACTGGAAGTGTACTCGTAGATGCTGGTGCGTAATTATCTCCCTCATTTAGTCCATACGAATAATCAGGTCCCGCAATGTCTACAAAATCGAGTTTATCTCTTATGTTACGAGGTAAGTAATTACCAATCTTAAGTGAGCGAGTAGTCTCGTCGTAATCGTCTGCGGGATCTAATCTTGCGCTTGGGTCGTCTCCAATTGTTGCGATTTTAAGGTGGAAGTGTAACACCGTTGATACGTAAATTATAGCGAGATCTAATCCAGCAATAGGACTAGTTGCACCCAGAAGACCATTCCAAGGAGCAAAAAACTGATCTAACTTAACAGCACCGTGCAAAACAGGCACAGTACCACCGTCAGTTGTTGCTAAACTTATCTCTTTTGGTTCGAAAGTAAATCCAAAGTGAACATAGGCAAGTGATTCTTCAGTAGCTCCTAAGTAAGAGTCTAAATCAACTCCTACTGGGACTGGGGTCAAGGTAGCTTGGTCTAAAGTTAATCCCCAAGAAACTTTACCGCCATCTCGAGCAGGTAAGCCATAGTCGAAATCATCTACATTACCCAAGATTAATCGATGGGTAAGTTCTGATCCACGGGGAACTTCAATTGGTCTGCCATCTACCAAAACTGGCGTGTCAGTTCCAGATTCGTTAACTTGTACGTAATTAGCTGAAAGTTTACCATCTGGGGGTGTAATTCCACCATCAGGACTGGTATCATTGTATAAGAAAGCTCCGGTTAAGTGATGAGTGAATAAGAAAAATTCTATATCCAATCCTTGAAAAATTGAGGCAATATTAACAGGCGCTCCCCCCGTACCACCGAGTAGACTTAAAATTTCACCAACATCTATATGAATTTCAAAATTCTTTATCCATAGTTGGAATAGATCAAAAGTAAAGGAAGTGAACGCTTTCTCGAGAAGAGAAACATCGTCAGTTTCCGTTAATAACCATTCCATATAACTGTCTTTCTTTACTTTAGCAGATTCATTCCATTGAGCAAGTACAGCTGGTCCACCCGGTATATTTTCAATCAATTCATCGCCGAGTCCAATAAGCCAATCACTTCCAGTAACTTTCCAGGTCTTTGTTATGGAATAACCTAGGCTCGTACTAATTTCTAATTTTTGCCATGTAATTGGATTTAATACAAATAATTCTTCACCAGTAAAAATGTCGTTAATATGTATCAAGAACCAAGTAATAAGTTCGACCCCTTTTTGAATAAGCTCTTCTGGAATACCACCAATACTCGATGTGACAGGAGTTTCGGTGCTTGAAGTTGAAGGACTCATCATGTAAGGTTCAAGTTCAGTAAAGAAATTGATGATTCGTTTCACTGCATTTACAAAAGACCCATCTTTATCCCAAATAATTAAAGTGACTCCGGCCCCTACGGTTAAATTGAAATCGTACATTCCTTGCGTTTCAACTTCACAGTAAGCATAACCATACGTACTATGATTTTCTAAGCCTTCATAATATTCGTATGGGACCATATAATAATCTGTCCTTGGGAACATATTAAAATCTTTAGTGTCATTAAAAGTTCTTTCTTGAGTTGCGCTTATGGCATAAACTCCGGGTAATATCTCTTTACCGCTAAAGTTAGTTAAAGTTTGCATAAACAACATTTCAAAAACGGTTGCTAAAACATTGCCCCCGGCACCTAACCCCCTAAACATCATTCCAAATATGCTTCCAAAACCCCCGATAAGAGCGGTTGGGTCTGTTACTCCAATTTGGTCGTAAGTATAATCGTTGTCGTAATCGTAGCCAGCTACCATCATAGGTGTGGCCGTAAAAGAAGCTACTACTAATGCTATAACCATTAAGCCTTTAGTGCTTACTTTTTTCATTATTTATAATCACATTTTTTTTTTTTAAATTTTGGTACTTAGAATAAGAATATACTTTTTGTTTTTAATTGTTTATATTCTAATTCAATAGAAAATTTAAAATTAAGAATTTGAGTATTACTAGCTATTCTTTTTACGGCATCATAGAATATTTCGGTTAAATTAATTCTTAATTTTTATATTTTCTTTAATTAAATACATGGTTAATTTAAGCAGATACTCAAATTTATTGTCCTTAATAATTTCTCTACAATCAATAATTAAACGGAGTAAAAAGCAAGATAAATTGAAAGTAGATGTTATTTTTAAAATTTAATCTTCTAATGTAATGAATGTGTAAAATAACACGAATATGTATAATATCGCTGAAATCACTAAACTCCATACCCTCAAAAATTCTGAGATTTCGTCACTTGTTAAAATCACATTTGAACCAATAAACACCGCTGCGATTAAATAACCTAAAAAGTAGCTTTTAAAGCTTCCGTATTTTGACCTACCCCTTATAAGATTAATGAGGTAAGTAAAGATTACGATTACTAAACCCGCAGTGTAGATCAATTCAACAATGGGATAGTTATTTAGATCCAAAAACAAAAAAAATCCGAAAAGAAATACCACTAAAACCTTCACATTTGCAAAACTCTTTTTTTGAGTGGTATCTGTAAACAATTGCTCGTATTCGCTAATACCTGAATTGGAAAACAAAATAATAAGGGAGCCGATTGATAAGGCTGTGAATAAGGAATAAGATATTTTAAATAGATAATCAATAAGGTAGAGCC
>JAHQWJ010000137.1 GCA_029856125.1 Promethearchaeia archaeon
AGTGAAAATTTTATAAATACTTCATGATATGATCAATGATCACATTTAAATAGGGTAGTTGATATATGATCATATGATCAATAATCATATGGAGAAAAATTATGGAAGAATTTAGAGATAAAGATCCAGAAAGATGTGATGATTACCCCAATTTTGCCCCATTCCATATCAGAGATATGCGTAGATTCTCACCTAATTTTGTTAATTCGTATCGAGGTCCTCCAAACCCCAGATCACCAAGGAATAAACGCAGACACCCCCAACCTCCTCACTTTCATCCCTTTGGTCCACCTTTGCCAATGTCAAGAGATGAATTCAAGGAGATCAAGCATTTAATGATCTTAACACTATTGTCTGAAATTAATGAAGGTATTACAGGATATCAATTACAGGAGCAATATAAGTTACCTCGTGGAAGCATGATGAGAAGTTTAAATGAATTAGAAGAGAATAAATCGTTATCCACGATTCAAGATGTTGTTAAAGGACGCTCTCAGAAAATTTATACAATTACAGATAAAGGGAAAGAAAACTTGGAGAAACTTAAAGAGAAATGGGCTTATAATTTCTTAAGAATGACTGATATCGCACCTCCGGAACAATATGGCAATCCATTTGGAAGTGAAAGCTTTAAAAATCGTTTATTAAGAAATTTAGAGAATAGTAAAAACACTGAAGATGCCATAGACATTTTTAGGGGATATCGATCGAAATTTAAAAAAATGTACAATAGATTGCAAAATAGAATGGAAAAGTTGGACAAGACAAAATCATATCTGGATTCTATTATAACTGAAATTGAAAAAATGGATCAATTTAATTTGACCAAAATAGAGGAAATGGTTAATAAATTTCCTTAAATTAACTTTTTTTTTTACATTTATGAAAAATCTATTCTATCAAGAAATTATTGATATCCGATTGTTTTCATTGTATAGAATTTAGTCAGACTTTCTTGAATTTTTAATCATTGTTAATAGTCCATATTACAATTAATAAAATTAAATTAGCTCCAAGACTTTTGTTATTTAATAATCAGCTTAAAATCTACTTAAAATGGCAGAATCTAAAGCCCTGATTTTTCAGATTCAAAAGATGTCCACTGAAGATGGACCCGGGATTAGAACAACGGTTTTTTTTAAACAATGTCCATTAAAATGTATATGGTGTCACAATCCCGAATCAATTCTAAAAAAGAAGCAGTTAGAGTGGTTTAGACATAAATGCATAGGATGTAAAATCTGCATTGAAACATGCCAGCAGGGAGCATTATCTCTAGACGAGGATGGAATGCATATCGACAGAGATAAGTGCGATAGTTGCGGATTATGCTCAGAAGAATGCCCTAGTACCGCTTTACATATGTTTGGAGAATTATGGGATTTAGACGATTTATATTACGAAATTCAAAAAGATAAAGTCTACTACACCCAATCTCATGGCGGTATTACTGTTTCAGGTGGCGAACCTACGCTTCAACCTGATTTTTTATTAGATTTTTTGAAGAAATGCAAAGAAAACGGGATTTCAACAGCATTAGACACGTGTGGATACGCTTCCAAGAATATATTTCAAAAAATATTGCCCTATGTTGACTTAATACTTCTCGATATTAAAGAAATTAATTCTGAAAAGCATGAAAGACACACGGGAGTTCCAAATACCCTTATTTTAGAAAACGCAATTTGGATATCGGAGTACGTAAAAAAAAATAATAAAGAACTTTGGATTCGAACTCCAATTATCCCAAATTATACTGCTACAGAAGAAAATATAAAAGTAATTGGAGACTTTATAGTTAACAAATTGCATAACATTCCCGAAAGATGGGACTTGCTGTCGTTTAATAACTTATGCACAACAAAATACGAAAGATTAGACATTGAGTGGTCTCTGAAAGACATCCCTCTAATATCTTCAGACGAAATGGACAAACTTATTGAAATTGGTAAGAAAGTAGGTGTTAAGAATGTTCAATGGTCTGGATTAACGAAAAAAGAAGAAAATATTGAACCAGCTAAAGAAAATTAATAGAAGATGATATAATATAGCGAAAAATAAAAATAAGATTAAATGGTCTTCAGAGATATCTGAAGAAGGAATAGAATTTACGCAGCCAGATATTATGTTAAAGTTAATATCTACTATAGACGATCGAGGCAGGCCCCATATAACTCTAATTTCAAGTAATCGGGCAATAAGTAAAGACAAAATAGTATGGGGGGCTTTTACTGAAGGTACGTCAAAAAAATATGTTAAAGAGAGACCCAAGCAAGGAATATTCTACATGACTGCTGCAATGCCGTTTAAATTCCTTCAAGTTAAAGCAGATTTTAACCATATTACAAAGGAGGGTAAAGACTTAGAGCATTTTAACCAAACTCAGTTAATGCGCTATTTCACATATGTTAGAGTTCACACGGCGTATTACAATAATATTGTAGCAGCAACACCTGTAAGAGATTTGCCGTTATTTGGGATTGTGAAAGGAATTTTAAAAGATATAATCGGGAAAGGGGGTGCGAAGACTAAACTAAAGGAAAAAAGGTTGAATGTTATCGGACATAAATTATTTGCTACGCCTATAGCAGTTAGAGTAATTTCTTACATAGACCCTACTGATGGTTATCCAACTATGATTCCTGCTATTCAACTTCAAGCTGCTGATCGTAATAGATTAGTGTTTCCTCCTTCAACATTGAAAGAAGACTTGTATCAAATTCCCGTTGATTCAAAAGTAGCCGTGTTTGGAATGAATTTTGATTTTTACAATCAAGTCGTAAAAGGGACTTTCACGGGTTTTAAGAAGTTTAGAGGCATTAAATTCGGTGTTATTGAAATAGAAGAAATCTACAATAGTACGCCTCCCATTACTCAAGTAATTTACCCTAAAATTGAATCCGTTCCTAAGGTTACTGACTTTCACTTGTAATTATTTTTCATTTTCTTAATTTATTAAATAAAATTTTGAAAATTTTATTACTGATTTTGTTTTTTCTAAACTAAGTGAATAATTACTATTTATTCCTAATTTTAGGAGATTCATATTATTATGAGCAAAAAAATGAATGTACTTTTTATTATCACGGATCAGCAGCGTGCTGATATGTTGGGTTGTTATGGCAATCAAATAATTAAAACTCCCAATTTAGATAGATTTGCTAAAGAAAATATAAGGTTTTCTAACGCTTACTGTGTGTGTCCTATGTGTATGCCTAATAGAGCCACGATGTTAACTGGATATTATCCTAATGTTCATGGCGTACGAAGTAATGGGATAAATTTACCAATAGATGTGCCGACAATAACTCAAACGCTTTTAAAAAGAGGGTATCATACCATTAATGTAGGTAAAACTCATTACAACACTTGGACGGTAAGATACGATCCAAAAACAAAATCGGCAGAGGATTTCCAAGATTGGAGAACAAAAAACCCTAAAGGCGATTATCTAACACATGAGAACTTCCCACTCCCCTATTATGGGTTTGAGGAAGTCGACTTAGTTGTTGGGCATGGAAACGCATGTATCGGACACTATCTCGAATGGATAGAAGAAAGAGATCCTAAGCTTGCGATAAAAATTGCAGATGAATATTCAAATAAAGTACCTTGTCTCGAAATTTTTTATGAAAGTTGGGTTCCTATAGAGCTTTATAATACCACTTACATTCAAAATAATACAATCTCTTTTTTAGAACGATATTCTAAAGGAAAATATGGAGAAAAACCATTCTTTTTACACTGTTCTTTTCCTGACCCCCATCAACCAGTCTCACCACCTGGAAAGTATAGAGATATGTATAAACCAGAGGACATGATACTTCCTAAGAATTTCCATAATATAAAGAACTTATATGAACACCCTTATTTAAAAGAGCATTTAGAACATCCTCCCGCTAAAGACGCGTTGTTACGAGAAGAAACAGAAGAAAATATAAGGAAGTTTATTGCTCTTAGCTATGGTTCTGTTTCTTTAATCGATCACGCTGTAGGTCAAATTTTAGCTTCATTGGAGAAGTTCGGATTAACAGATAACACGATGGTGATTTTCACCTCAGATCACGGAGATTACTTGGGAGACCACAGTTTAATATTAAAAGGAATCTCTCCCTTTAACGGTACCCTGCAAGTCCCTTTAATTTGGCGGGTTCCTGGCGTTACTAAATCAGCAGTTTCTGATGCGTTAATAAGTTCAGTAGATCTACCTAAAACTATTCTTGAGTTACTTAATATTAAGGAAAAACATAGACCGCCTGGAATGCAAGGCTATGATATGACACCTGTTTTGAAGCATCCTACAATTGAATTACGGGATTCCATTTTAATTACAGAAGACGAGGAAGTAGGTCCGAAAGGACCCTTATTCACGAGAATAATTCATTTGATCACTAAAGATTTTAAATTAACTAAATATGCGGAATTACCCGGATATGGAGACATTTTCGATCGAAATAACGACAAGGCTGAATTAAATAATTTATGGGAAAAGGATAAAGAGTTAAGACTAAAACTATTAGACAAGATGTTCCACGAATATTCCATGACTCGAAGCAGGTTTCCAAAAAGAGATTCAGGATTTTAAGAAATGAAGTGGAAAACGAAAATAACTCAGATTTTAGGAATAAAGTATCCCCTCGTAATGGGAGCTTTTGGAGGATGGGGTAAATCTGAGTTTGCATCTACTTTTTCAAACGCAGGAGGACTAGGGATTATTGCAGCGTTGAACTTTCCAAATCCGGAAGATTTCAGGAAAGATATACAAAAGATGAGAAAGTTAACTACAAAACCCTTTGGAATTAATCTCTCGTTGCCGCATCATGTCTTAAATGATAACGAGGAAGGTAAAAAAACTAAAAAAAGGTATTTAGATTACGTCGATATCGCCATCAATGAAAATTGTAGCATCTTTACAACTTCGGGATACAAAGCCTCTTTCATAGGAAAAAGAGTTCATGAAGCGGGAGGCTTGTGGTTCCACAAATGTGTTTTAATCAAGCATGCTATTTCAGCGGAAGAAAAAGGTGCAGATGGAGTTACGTTAGTTGGTTTAGAAGGAACGGGGTTTAAAAATCCTCAAACAAACACTACGCTGGTAAATATAACGCTAGCAAGAAAAATGCTCAAAATTCCGATCATTGCTGCTGGTGGGATTGGTGACGCAAGAGGATTTTTAAGCGCTCTGACAATGGGAGCTGATGCGGTGTGTTTAGGTACAGCCTTAATGACCACTAGTGAGTGTCCCGTACCAGAAAGAATTAAGGAAAAATGGCTAAACTTAGATATATTTGACGAGCAATTTCATAAGAAAATATACAACTATAATGTAAAGAATTTTATGGCACCTTCAACGGCAATAGGACACCTTAATGAAATAATCCCTATGAAAACCTTAATCGAGGAAATGATTAAAAAGGCAGAGATTATATTGCTTTCTTGGGGATTTGATAATAACGAAATCAATACGATTCGCCTTTAATATAGGATTAAATTATAGGTTGGTTAAAACCAATGAAAAACGAAAAGAAAAAAGAAAAATCCAAGCTTGACGACGAAGAATTAGAGAAGATTTTCGAGTCAACATGGAAGAATTGGGAATCCCGTAGAAAATGTGAGCAGACTCATACACCAGAGTATATTAAAAGAAAAAATAAAAAGAATCACATTAAATAACGGTTTTTTTAAATCTTTTTGAAATTTTGCTGTCCTTTCCCCATTTTTTTTATTAATTTGACAAAATTCAAAAAATTTATAGGAATTAGGCTAATAGATAGAATATAAATTATTCATAATAAAAAATCTACAAAAAATTTTAACAATTTAAAGTGAAAAAAAATGGCAGTAGCGTTTTTAATAGTATCTTTAATCGCAGGGATTATTTCTATCGGAATGGCGATATATTTTAGAATGTTAGTCTTGAAAGAGGATCCTGGAAATGAAAAAATGGTTACGGTTGCTGGATATATAGAAGATGGTGCAAAATCCTACATCAAGGTACAATACATGGTTTTAGGTATTTTTGTAGGTGCATTATTTTTTATAATACTCTTCTTATTACCTTCTCCTTTACAACCTAGTGAGCGATTTGCTGTATTTTTCAATTGGGAACAAGCTGTTGCATATGCTATCGGGTCCGCAGGATCCATGGTTGCGGGATATTTAGGCTTATATGTCGGTGTAAAAGCTAATACCAGAGCAGCTCAAGCTTGTACAGTAGGCACCAAAGAAGGGTTCAATGTTGCATTTTTTGGTGGAGCAGTAATGGGATTGGCTGTTGTAGGCGTTGCCCTCATCGGAGTTTCAGTATTGTATATGATATTTGGAACACCGTTAATAATTCTTGGGTTTAGTTTTGGAGCAAGCAGCATTGCACTATTTATGAAATGTGGTGGTGGTATTTTTACCAAAACTGCAGATGTGGGAGCTGATCTTGTAGGAAAAGCAGAATATAATTTACCCGAAGACGATCCAAGAAATCCTGCAACTATAGCTGATAATGTTGGAGATAACGTTGGTGATATCGCTGGGATGGGATCTGACTTATTTGATTCATATGTAGCATCTATCGTCGCCTCAATGATGCTCGCAGCCTCAATAGCATTAATTACTAATATAGACATTACTCTAGACCCTATATTACGGGCTACTCTTGTTGTTACCCCTGTTGTTTTATGCGGAGTTGGGCTAATTGCTTCTCTCATTGGGATTTTCATCATCAAATATAGAAAAGCAGAAAATCCTGGAAAAGCTCTGAATAATGGAACTTATTATGCAACACTAATTTTTGCTAGTATTGCTGCTCTATTTACGTGGTTAATGACCATTGGTTTAAGTGAGGAAGGGACTCTATTATTATGGCGAATTTATTTTGCTGTTTTAATAGGACTTGCATCTGGTATTGTTATGGGTTTTACAAGCGATTACTTCACCCGTGAAGATAAGAAACCAACTAAAAACATTGCAAACGCAGCAAAAGAGGGTCACGCTGTAGTTATTTTAAGTGGTTTCTCATATGGACTCCTCAGTGTAGTTCCTCCAACCCTTGGAATTATCGTAGCAATGGCAGTATCCTATCTTCTTGCTGGAGTGTTTGGAGTTGCAATGGCAGCAGTAGGTATGTTAGCAATTGTTGGGACAATCGTGTCTAATGACGCATTTGGACCTATCGTTGATAATGCTCGGGCTATCGCTGAACAAGGTGAATTGGGAGATGATGTGATCCGAACCGCAGATCATTTGGATTCAGCTGGAAATACAGCTAAGGCTATCACGAAAGGATTCGCAATTGGCGCCGCTAATTTGACTGTTTTTGCATTATTGTTCTCTTTTGCTGAAGAATCAGGGATTACAGTGGTGGATTTATTACGCATAGAAGTGCTTATTGGAGCTTTCATTGGTGTAGTTGTGCCTGCTCTTTTCTCAGCATTATTAGTTCTAGCAGTTCAAAGAAATGCTGCAAAAATGGTTGATGAGATTCGAAGACAATTTGAAGAAAACCCAAAAATTCTAACTGGTGAAGAACCTGCTGATTTCAAGAGGACAATTGACATAGCAACAAAAGGCTCCTTACGGGAATTAATCTTACCAAGTATTATCTCAATAACCGTTCCTATTGGTGTTGGCATTTTATTTGGCGTAGCTTCCTTAGCGGCATTTCTAGCAGGTGCAATCTTATCGGGCTTCGTGTTCGCTGTGTTCATGTCTAATAGCGGAGGGGCCTGGGACAATGCCAAGAAATTTATTGAAGATGGCAACTTAGGAGGCAAAGGAACTGAAGCACATAAAGCGTCAATTACTGGTGATACAGTGGGAGATCCTTTCAAGGATACTGCAGGTCCAAGCATCAATACATTGTTAGTAGTAATGAGCTTAACAGCATCAATGTTTATGGGCTTACTTATGCTCTTTAATGGTGGATCAGGTCTATTAGCATTCTAATAAAAGCTATAAGTTAAAAATAATATAAAATTTTTTCTTTTTTTATCATTAACGCGTTCTGTGAAACTAATCAGTGGACAAATTGACATTAAAATCGAAAAACATTATTTAAAATTGAGTATTTAGTTTATCGTTTAACCATTAATTTTAGGATTTGGATTCACCTATGGCTGATAGAAAATTCCTTAACAAAGAAGAACATGCTGATATCCTAAGAAATTATTCAATCGATCCGGGAAAAGCGATGTTTACCATCATCCTAAGTATAATGGTGGATGTTTTCGGATATAGTATGGTATTACCACTTTTACCTGAAATAGTAAAAAATTTTGGCTCTTCAGCTCTTTTTGTTGGTATTCTCGTATCTTCAAATGCATTATCTACTTTTATATTCGGACCAATTTGGGGGCGATTATCAGATAAATACGGTCGTAAGCCAATATTACTAATCTCACAGGCAGGAACGGGTATTTCATTTCTAGTCTTAGCCTTATCTCCAAATATTTATATTATCCTTTTTTCTCGAATTTTAGATGGTGTATTTGGAGGACAAATACCCGTTATACGTGCTTACATAGCAGATATCACTACACCCGCAACTCGGGCTTCTGAAATGGGTAAGCTAATGATCGGGCATACAGTAGGAATGGTTTTTGGACCAATTATTGGAGGATTATTAGGAGCATTAAATTGGAGGTATCCTTCTCTACTCGCAGTAATTTTGTCAATAATTGCGATTATCTTAACAACAAGAGTATTAATAGAGAGCATGCCCAAAGATCGTATCTCAGATATTAAACAACAAAAAGAAATCAGAGAATTATCTTCAGAAAACAAAAGAAAGACTTTTACACGAGAAATTATCGTTCGCTTTGCTCAAGTTTTCTTATTATTCTCAATTACCGTTATGTTTAATTCGAGTATGGCTTTAATTCTTGATGAAAGGTATGGAGCTTCCACAATTATTATTGGGCTCGTTATGACTCTCGCCGGTGTGACAATCATGATATACGGGGGATTACTTATGAAACCACTATTTAAGAAAGTAGGAGAAAAAAGAATTTTACTAATTGCTTCAGTTCTCCTTATATTAAATTTCTTAGCATTCCCATTTATGACAGAAATGTGGATGATTTTTGCGTTTATTCCATCGTTCGTGTTTAGTATGGTGTTTTTACCTTCTTTAATACAGAGCAATATTACTAAAGCAGTAGATGCTGATAGACAAGGCGTAGTGAGCGGTATGACGACCAATGTTCAATCAATCGCACAAATCATATCGCCGTTGGTAGCAACGGGCTTTATAGAAATAGGAGGCTTAACTATTGGAGTGATATTCCTTAACCAATACGAACTTATTGGTTATTTAGCAGTTATTTTAGGCATTGCACTATTCATAATCTTATATTTTGACTTACGAAAGCATTCCTACCTATATTCTTACGAGAAGCCTCAAAAAGAATCTAATGATCCGAATTAACTATTATTAGAAAACAGCATCTAATAGATTTTAATTCTTAGAAACATTTGTATTTCTATGTCGAAATTCCTCTTAAGTTCAATTGAAAAAAATTTAGACGAGTTCTACTTAAAATGTTCAAGACATTCCAATTTCGAATCTATGGATACTACTAAACTAAAATGGGTACGCGCAAAAATAGCGGATTGGCCAAGTTGTATTTTTCAAGCAAATTTTAACGATTTGGATGTAGATTTCGAAACTGAGCAAGTTAAAAATTTAATTCAATCAGGTAAAGCACCAGATGATTGGACGATAGGACCTTTAACCAAACCTAAGAATCTCGGTAAATCACTTCTAAAACATAACTTTTCAGAGGTATTTCACCAGGCAGGAATGGCGCTCGATTTATTTAAAATAAAGATTTCGACGAATATTAACAATACTTTAAATGTTAAAAAAGTTGAAAACAAAAATGATCTAAGTAATTGGTCTAAAGTCGTATCAAATGTGTTCCACATAAAACTAGATCAGGAACTTTTAACACACTTACAAACTCAAAGTGAAGTAGCATTCTACATAGGTTTATATCAGGATATTTGCGTTTCGGCATTACTGTTATATCTTATTCCCGGAGTTGCCGGCCTTCATGCAGTAAGTACGCTGCCAGACTTTAGAAATAATAATTTTGCCCTTACATTAAGTAGTAGAGCATTGTTAGATGCACGTGATCTAGGATATGAATATGGAGTCCTCCAAGCCTCTTCAATGGGTCAATTTATTTACAAAAAATTAGGATTTAAAAAATATTGCGATATATTCACTTATGCTCTAAATGAGACATCATAGAATTTATCTCAATGGATATCAATTCTAAAAGAAAAAAATATTAAAAAAGTAAAAAAAAATAAAAATTATAAGACTGTTTAACGAAGATAATATTAATGAGATATCAACGAATAACCTTGGAGATATTGATAATTTTCCTTTGCTTATGTTATTTTATTCTACCCATTCAAGCATTACAAACCTCTCCAACATTTATATTGGGTGATTCGTGTGTACCTATGGATGAAGACGGGTTCATTGTATATGATTTTGAATCATCAGTAGCACCTTCACTCTCAAAGGTCGAGGTAAAGGTTATCGATATCCATCAATTAAATAACACTCCTCCCCTATTGGTTGTGAATCTTTCGGTTAGCAAATTAAATCCAGACACTAATATTTATGAAGCACTAATTGTGGATTTTATAGAATTTGCCAACCAAACCTGTTTGTTATATAACAAAACAGAACAATACTTTCGATATCATCAAAATATGGAGAATTTATTAATCAATGGATTTGGAGGCTTTTATATGGTGCCAAATGATCCAGTTAACATAAACATTATAAAGGGTTACATTGATACCTATACAACTTGGTCTGCTAGTGTAGAGGAAAATACAATTACGATTGATATCAATAATGATCAAGCAATTCTTAAATATAGCGAGCAAGGAATATTAATTAGAGAAGAAATAAAATCAGCTGGTCAATTAGTATCCACATTAAGTATTAATGTGATCAACGAGCCTACCATTTCCTTTGGAGGGTTATTTGCTTTATTTCTTATGGTGACTGTCATTGGATTATTAATTATTCAGTGGAATATGAAAAAACGATGAATCGATGTGCTAGAGATTTCTTGAACTCCTCTATGCTAAATACCTATAAAATAAGATACAAAAATTTATATAAAAAAAACGTTTAATTCTTCAGTGACACATGAGATATGGGGCTGACGGTGAACTTGATTCGCTGAGGAACCTCGCCTCACATTTCCAAACTAGGAGTAGATAACTACTACGGTGAAAATCGTATTTTAGCAACTGAAACGACACTGCCCTTTTACGCACATTAATGACTTGGGATTAAGCCAGAGAAATTGTAATCGGGAACGGTTGGAACGAGCTAAAACCTGGGTGCAAGGCCAAATGAAGGTAATGAGGATTTGGAACGAGCTTTAGGTAGGCCGCATAGTTTGATGCCCCGACTATTTCTTGGTGACGAGAAATGGAACAAAAAGGCGGGTATAAATCTCAGGTGTCTTTTTTCCCTTTTTTTTATAAATCTAAAGGAAGGTGAATTGCAATTTTACATACATCATCACCTTTCATAACAGATTCTAAAACTTTTACTTTAACAGGTTTTTGCAGTATTTGTTCCCATATATCTTTATAAAAACCTGCACCACAATAACAATAAATTTCTGGTATGTTTTTAATTAGTATATTTATTACATCTCTAACACGAGGACAATGGCAATAGAGTGCTCTTTTCTCATCTAGATTAGTAGCTTGAAAATATTGCGGAATAAAACCACTTTTTGGAATTTTAGTAGCAATTATCATATTGCCATTTAAAACACCAGCAGATCCCATACCTTTGTTAAGAATTGTAGTAATTAATTCATTATCAATTTTAAGCGTGTCTTTGAGGAGTGCCTCGAACTTCTGTTGCAACATCATATGAGCAACTTTAATGTCTTTTGTTTTTTGATACACTACTTTAATGTCGGCTAATTCAGACATAGGGTAATGACATGCACATCCCGTCATAATATCAACTTGTGCTTCAGGCTCAAGCAGAGATGTAAGATTTTTCATAGCTTTATTTGTCCAACTAGTAATTTCTTCTATGGAAGATTTATCCGAAAGTTCCTCGCTTCCCTCCATTATTTTGCCTCTTATTTTATCTCCAGCAATCTCAGATAAGCAATCAGAGAACTTTCCTAACCAATACTTTTCAAAATCCATTATAATCTCATTCACATTGAAATTATGTTGAATAATTAATGTCACCAAATAAGCATTAATAAAACAATAAAAAAGGAATAGATATTAGACTTTAAGATGCTTCTGCGTTTTCAATAAGTTTTAATTCGTTCTCACTTAAAATTATTTCTGCCGCTTTCGCATTAGCTTCTACATGTTCGATTTTAAATGCTTTAGGTATAGCAATAACATTCTTATGGTTTATTAGCCATGCTATAGCAATCTGTTGAATTGTTGCATCATGTGCTTTAGCTATGCTGTTTAATTTATCTATCAACTCTCCTTCTAAATTGGAATAACCTTTGTGTCCGAGAGGGCTATAAGCCGTTAAGGTTACTCCATTTTTTTGATAATATGGTAAAGAATCAGACACGTGTTTTTGCTTAGTGATGTTTGCATATAATTGATTCGTTACCAAATCGGTATTAAGAAAGCTTAAACCTTCCTCGAACTGCTCTACTGAGAAATTACTTACACCAACATACCTAGTTTTCCCTTCTTTTACTAAATGATCCAATATCTTCATTTGTTTTTCCCTTGAGGTGAAAGGGGAAGGCCAATGTATTAAGTACAAATCGAAGTTATTAATTCCTAAACGCTTTAAACTTTTACTAGCGGCTTTTTTCATCGTTCTCAAACTCATATGCATCGGAAACAACTTGCTTGTGATAAATAAATCATCTCTGTTATATTCAGATATTAAATCACCAACAACTTTTTCGGAAGTGCCAAATCCATAGACTTCAGCAGTATCTATGTGTGTCAAACCTAATTCTATCCCTCGCCTTAATGAGTTTTTCCATGTTTCGTAATAGTCTTTTCCCTTTCTGCTTTTAATTCCCCACGTACCTTGACCAAGGATAGGAATTTTTTCCCCTGTATTTCCTAATTCTACCTTCTTCATATTAAATTAAGTAAATCTTTGAATTTAATCGTCGTTATTTTTAGATATAAGACCATGAGAAATAAAATTGAGAATTATAATAGATTTTAGTATAAATTTTATAATCTATAAGAGTTTAATACAATCTGAAATTTTAGATCAAAGATTACTTATTAAAATTGGGGAAGATATCAGAAGATATATCCAATTTCTGCATGAAAACATGTAATACGGTCAAATTTTTGATTTTCCTTTTTTTCACGGGACAAACCGTCCGAAAAATTATATATATTGTGTTAAAACATAGAATAATATCTTAATGAGGTATTAATAACCTCTTATAAAATTGGGTTTTGCATGCTTTATATAATGTCTAAGGGATCAGTGTAATCCAAAGTTCTAGAGAAACATAAATATATATTTTAATATTTCAAGGGCGATAATCATTAATAAGTATAAATATTTTAGGCTTAATTTATCTTCAATTATGAGGAGTAAGAGAATAATATCGATCCTTACTGTAATTATCGCCTGTTTACTTTTAGGTAGCAGTTATTCCTCTAATAATATTTCCACTAATAATACAATGGTCGTAGATAGATCTCCAAAAACATCTGCAGCACCAACATTTTCAATTGATTCGCCATCTAATTACTCTTTATTCGGTAAATTAGCTCCAAATTATTCATTGACAATAACAGAAGGTAATTTTACATGGTATGATTTAGGAGTAGGAGTAAATTCAACTCCAATAGAATTAGAAGGAACTCCAAATGAAAATATCGAAGAGCCATTTAATCAAACCATGTGGGATTCTTTAGATAACGGAACTGCTACGGTTAGGTTTTATGTAAATAATTCTTTAGGTGAATTAGGATATTTAGATGCCATTCTAAGAATTGATTTCTTAGATCCAATAATCAATATCATTGCCCCCACTGGTGGGTTTTTCAATTCTACAAACCCAGATTTTAATATCGAAATTTCAGAACCAAATTTGAATACTACATGGTACACCTTAAACACTAATCAAACAAAACATATTTTTACTTCTAATGGAACTATAGATGGTTGGGAGTATTTAAATGACGAATTAATTACTATCACATTTTACGCTAATGACTCTGTTAATAATGAAAATTCTGATCTTGTGCAAATAACAAAGGATACAACTAACCCTGGAGTTCCCACTTCATTAATTGCTGACCCTTTATCGTGGACGAATACAGACAGCTTTGACTTGTATTGGACTAATCCAGTTGATCTTTCCGGCGTTGTGGGTGCGTATTACAAATTAGGAGCCGCCCCACTTTCTGACACCGATGGAATCTACGTAGCTGGTACGGATATCGAGTCAATTTTAGGGATTTCTGTATCTTCTGATGCCGTGCACGATGTGTACGTTTGGCTAAACGATTCTGTTGGAAATATCGATCGTACTAACTTTGCTAACACCCAATTGCATTTAGACACCACAAATCCAATTTTAATCCTTAATTCTCCATTAAATAACACTTCTTGGGATTCTCGTCCTTCAATTAATATTACTGTCTACGAACTAAATTTAGCATTTCTAAAATACACTGTGATTGATTACTTTCCAACAGATAATTGGATAACTGATAAAAACAATACCGAAGTTTCTCTTAACCCAGATATATGGGATGATTTAACCCAGGGGGCGTTTCAAATCGAATTTACATGTTTTGATGATTTGGGTCAATCTTCTATCCTTACAATAACTTTATATAAAGATACAAATGCTCCTTCTATAACTATAAATTCACCTGTAAATAACACGTTTTGGAATTCAATCCCTTCTCTTAATATAACGGCGATCGATCCAAACCTTGATACTATTTGGTATAGAGTAGGGATAACTAACATTACATTATCAAGCGGTATAGAAGAATTATTGAATGGTTCCATCTGGGATGATTTAGAAGAAGGCCCTTTTAATATAGAAATATTTGCTAATGATACTTTTGGTCATGTTAATAATTCATATGTGCTAACCTTGTACAAAGATATAATTACCCCTAGTTTGATAATAATTTTACCGATTAATGGAACAATTTATGATTCCCAACCTTCAATCAATGTAACTGTTTTTGATTCTTATTTTGACACCCTTTGGTATAGAGTAGGGAATACCAACATAACTCTAACTAACAATACTGAAGAATTTCTTAATTTAGCTATATGGGATAGTTTACCAGAAGAAGGAGCATTCTTTATTTATTTTTATGCAAACGATTCTGTGGGGAATCTAAATAATACCCTTGTTTTAACATTATATAAGGATATTAAAGCTCCAATAATAGATATTATTTCACCTCAATCAAACCGTCTTTTCGGTGAGAATTCTCCATCTGTTTCTTTAAATGTTACAGACGCAAATTTAGAAGAAGTATGGTATCAGTTAAGTAATGGGACGGTAACAACGGATAATTACACATGGACCG
>JAHQWJ010000138.1 GCA_029856125.1 Promethearchaeia archaeon
AAAACAAAATATATCCTCATTCATTTTTAGGAGCTGGTTGTTATTATCACTATATACCTTCTTTAGTTGATTTTGTGATAAGTCGATCGGAGTTTTATACTTCATACACACCATACCAAGCAGAAGCTAGTCAAGGCTATTTACAAGCAATTTACGAATATCAGAGCATAATTTCTCGACTAACTGAAATGGAAGTTGCTAACGCGAGTATGTACGATGGATCAACATCCCTTGCAGAGGCAGCTATCATGGCTTCCATTATAACGGGGAAAAATCAAGTAATTTTATTAGAAGGCGTCCATCCCGAGTATATTGACGTAGTGAAAACCTACTGTTGGGGACAAAACATCCAACTTAAAATTACTTCTGAAGATAAATTGAATGATGTGCTAAACGAAGATATTGCCGCCGTTATGTTTCAAAGCCCCAATTTTTTTGGAGACATTACCGATGGTTTAGTGATATCAAATAAGGTGAAGGAAAAATATCCCAACTGTTTGTTGATCCAGTGTATGACTGACCCTACATGTTTAGGTCTCTTGAAACCCCCTGGAAAAACTAACATAGACATATTTGTGGCAGAAGGTCAGTCCTTTGGAATAGATCCTTCATTTGGGGGCCCAGGCTTAGGAATTTTCACAGCAAAAAAGAAATTTCTGAGGAAAATACCGGGAAGATTAGTAGGAAAAACTAAAGAGATAAATGGTGACCGGGAAGGTTTCTTGTTAACATTACAAGCTCGAGAACAACACATTAGGAGGGAAAAAGCAAGTTCGAACATATGTACAAATCAAGCATTATGCTCACTATCTGCGCTTATTTATCTTGTCTCATTAGGAAAAACGGGGTTGCGCGAAATTGCTACCCAAAATTTTCAAAAAGCTCATTATGTTAAGAACGCAATAGCTTTAATCCCGGGATACGAAATTTTGAACAAAAAACCAACGTATAACGAATTTATTGTAAGGTGTCCCAACATTAATGGTTTAATTCGAGAATGCAAAAAAATGAACTTACTTCCTCCTCTTCAAGTATCAACCTATTACCCTGAAATGTCAGATGTTGTTCTGGTTTGTGTAACTGAGCTAAATTCGAGTAGTTCTATTGAGAAATTCATTAAAGCTGCTAAACTAGCCATAAACAACGAAGAGGAGCGTGCTGACTAATGGATGCTAATGAGCATTTAATATTTAATAAGGGGAATGAGCTTGTTCAACAAAATTTCATCCCAAAACTAGATATTAAATCTGAGAATATAGAAAAAATATTACCCAAAAATCTTATTAGAGATGAACTACGGATTCCTGACGTCTCTGAAGTTGAAATCGTACGCCATTATATAAAATTAAGTAAAATTAATTATGGTGTGGATTCTGGAATTTATCCCCTAGGTTCATGCACTATGAAATATAATCCAAAAATCAATGAAATCGTAGCAAGAATGACTAGCTTCTCAAAAGTACACCCCCTTCAAGGTGAGAATGAAGGCGCTTTAGAAATATTGTATGAAATTTCACAAATGTTAGGTGAAATTACTGGAATGGATGGTTTTACTTTACAACCAGCGGCTGGAGCACATGGAGAATTAGTAGGGTTATTAATTATAAAAAAATATTTTGAAACTAGAGGAATTGTAAAAAATAAAATAATTATTCCAGATTCAGCCCACGGTACTAATCCTGCGTCTGCAAAAATGGCTGGATTTTCGATAATTGAATTACAATCAAATGAACAGGGTGAAGTTCCTCTAGATCACCTCGAATATGCGATGAAGCAAGGAGATGTAGCGGGAATTATGCTTACGAATCCAAATACCCTTGGAGTTTTTGATAGGCAAATTAAAGACATAACAAGGATCGTCCATGAACATGGAGGGTTGTGTTATTACGATGGAGCAAATATGAATCCTATGTTAGGGATTTGTCGCCCCAAAGACATGGGATTTGACATTGTTCATTTGAACTTACATAAAACTTTTTCTACGCCTCATGGTGGTGGTGGGCCTGGTTCTGGACCAGTGGGAGTTATTAACGAATTAATTCCCTATCTTCCTATACCTTGTATTGTATCAACAGATAAAGGATTAGTCTGTAATCATGAAAACCACGAATCAATAGGGAGAATTAAAGCTTTTTGGGGTAATTTTAGCATAGTTTTAAGGGCTTATGTTTATATCATTTCTCTAGGTGGTGATGGATTAAAACGAGTTGGACAAATTGCGGTATTAAATGCTAATTATCTGAAAACTCTGCTTAAGAAAAAATATAATCTTCCATACGACAGAATTTGTCAGCACGAATTTGTCCTATCTGATAAGTACTTACCAAATGAGATTACTACTGAAGACATAGCAAAACGGATTCTGGATTATGGTTTTTATGCTCCAACAATTTATTTTCCACTAGTTGTTAATGGAGCTCTAATGGTTGAACCAACAGAAACAGAATCAAAAGACTCTTTAGACAAATTTGTTGAAGTTATGAACCAAATTCACGACGAAGCGCTAAATAAACCAGAAAAACTAAAAAATGCGCCATCTAATACACCTATTGGACGCCTTGACGCAGTAAATGCTGCCAGAAAGCCGATATTGCACGATTAATTACAATTAAAAATCTATATCGAAAGTAGTAATAATAATTATAAAAAAATATAAACTAAATGAAGTTGCTTTTTTAAATTATTGAACCTGAAAGAGAATGTTTGCATGTGCACTCGTTTTCAAAATCAATTTTGGGTATTGTTAGTTCTAACATTTTCATTAAGTTTACTGAGTTTTTCTCCATAGTATTTAAAATTTCTTCTATACTCACAGCAAGTTTCTTTACGGGCCCTCCACATGTCTCACAATATTCTTTAATTTCCACGACTCCACAGTTCTGGCATTCACCTGCCCATACATCTAAGTCTGTTACCATGGCAATACAACAGTAAAAAATCTCTTTTTCAGCTGCGAGGACTACTTCAGGGTAGGTTGTCATTCCTATGATATCTCCTCCCCATTGTCTAAACATTTTAGATTCGGCTCTTGTCGAAAATCGAGGACCTTCAATACAAACATATGTACCACCATTTAAAATATCTAATCCTTCAATATTTTTTCCAGTTTCGTAAAATAGATTATTAAGATAGCTACAATATGGATCAGCTTGGTTAATATGACACACTTGCCCACCTTCATAAAAAGTATCTAACCTCTTTTTGGTTCTATCTATATATTGATCTACCATGATAAATCTACCTTTATCATGCTCCTTTTTTAAAGATCCAACAGCTGATGGGGAGATAATACCCTTAACTCCCAATTCTTTCAATGCCCATATATTAGCTCTAGAATTTACATTGTGTGGTGGTAATGTATGACCTTTACCATGGCGCGAAATAAATGCAACTTTTTTATCTTTAAACTCTCCAACTTGAACAAAATCAGAAGTGTGGCCATAAGGTGTATATATTTTCAGCTCTTCAACATTTTCGAGTTTTATATCCGATCCTGTTCCGCCAATTATTCCAATTTCAGCTTTACCTTCAAATTTCATAATTTATATCCTATTTTTTTATGTTTGAATTTAACTAAATAAAAAACTTGATATTTTTGGATTGTTTTAACTATGTAAAAAGTTTTTTGATATTTATTAAAAATTACTAGAGTTTTTTCACATGGTAAAAATTACATTTTTAGGGTGTTGTAGAGAAGTTGGACGCTCAGCAATATTAATCGAATCAAAAAATGGAGCGCAATGCATTCTAGATTACGGGATTCGATTTAAAGGGGAAGAACGGTTACCACTTAACGGAGAAATCCATAATCTTAAAGCAGTTGCTCTTTCTCATTGTCACGTTGACCATTCTGGAGGAGTACCATTTTTATTTAAAGATAGAGATGTCCCGTTTTTCACCAATCCATTAACACTAAGAGTTTCAGAAATCTTACTTGAAGATATGATTAAAATTTCCAATTATCCCTACCCTTTCGGATACAGGGAGCTTAAAAAAACTAGAAAAAACGCTTTATTTTTAAAAAATGGAGTACGCCAAAAAATAGATCATGAATTTTATCTTACTTTTTTCAGCGCAGGACATATCCCTGGAAGTGTTTCTATATTAGTTGAAGTCGATAAGAAGAAAATACTTTATACCGGCGACATCAACAACCAAGAAACAAACCTAATTTCTCCAGCTAACGCTCAGGATATACCCGAGATAGATGCTCTAATTACAGAATCCACATATTCTGATAGAGAACATCCCTTAAGAGAAGAACTCGAAAAAAAATTTATAGAAGACACAGTAAACATCATTGATAACGGTGGAAGTGTTTTAGTTCCTGCTTTTGGAGTTGCTCGATCACAAGAAATTTTACTTGTTTTAGAAAAGTACAATTACAAAAATGACATTTACATCGACGGATTAGCAAGGAAAATTTTAACAGAGTATTCTGAATTTCCTGAATCTTTCCGGGATTTTACTCGCTATAAGTCAGCCGCGAAAAAAGCTCAATTTGTTTCTAGAGAAAAGAGAAAGAAAATAGGAGGAAAGTCGCAAGCTTTGATTATATCACCGTCGGGTATGTTAAAAGGTGGAGCTGCTATAGATTATATCCCAACTTTTTTAGATGATCCAAAATCTGCTGTTTTTTTAGTTGGGTATCAAGTAGAGGGGACACCTGGTAGAAAATTAGTTGATGAAAAAATCTTTGAGTTTAAAGAGAAAGGCAAAAGAAACTACCCATCCCGAGATATGTTTATCAAAGCAAAGTGTAAAATAGAATACTTTGACTTCTCAAGTCACGCAGATAAAGTCCATATAAACGATTATATTAATAAACTTAAATTCCGCAATAATTCTAAATTTGTGTTTTGCGTACACGGAGATGAGAAATCAACAACTTCCTTTGCTCACAATTTATCAAAAAAAAATTATAATTCTGTAGCACCAGAGATAGGAGAAAGCTATATCTTATAAAAAGTAATATTTTAAATCAAATTTCTAATTCTCTCGCAATTGTTTTTCAATCACGCTATCACAATTTTCTAAAAAAACATCTATTTTATTTATTGGTACTTTCGTACCTGCTGCTGGGGGATGCCCACCTCCAAGCGCTTCTAAATTCGAAAGTTCTAAAGCTTCTCTAATTGCTTCTGAAAGATTTACACCCTTTTCCACAATATCTTTGTGAGCTCTCCCCGATATTTTGAACACTTCCTCGTCCTTTCTTTTTGCGCACCCAAAAATTGGTTTATTTATGTCAATAATACCACTTTTACTAAATATTAACATGGAAGCAATCGTACCCACAATGTTTTCAAAGATAACATTTTCGCCAAAAAAATATTGGATATTGTTTTTGTATTGGATTTTATTCTCATCCTTTAACCACGATAACGCTTGACCTAAAGATTTCTTATAATTTAATAAATGATCTTTTGCTTTGTTATAAGCAATTTTTCTATCTCCCATTGCTATAGCAATTCCTAAAGATGCGTTATCACTCCTTCCACATGAATTCAAAAGATACGCAAAATCATTTAAATCATGCAATTGCGATCCCACAATTTCATTCTTTAATACATACTTACTTACGATAAGCTTCTCTATAATTTCAGAAGGCTCTATATCTAACTTAAGAGACATATACTCTATAATAGCAGAAGAAACTTTTTGTTTTTCTTCTTGATTAAGGTCGTTCAGTGTTTTTATATCTCCTTGCGAAGTTTCCATTAAAATTCCTAATGATTTTAAGAATTTTAGCATTTTACTTGTATTATCACTTAATCCTGGAAGAGTTATTTCACTTGAATATGAGATTGCTTCATTTAAAGGCTTAATCGATGAAAAATTTAAATCGTTGCTTACTTCAAGTAAATCTGCTTTGGTGGCATGTTCTAAAATTACAGCATTTAATCCAATAAAAGAATTATTAGGGCCTCGACATTGAACATCTCCCGTTGCTCCTACAAGTGCAATAGGAGATAAATCGAAATTTTTCTGATTTAAAGATTTTACAAAAAAATAACACATCCCCGCCCCTGAAATTTCACCGCTACCATCAAATTCGTAAAAATAAGGGTTGATGTGCCAAGGTCTTGAATTAGAGTAAATTTCTTTAATTTTACTATCGTTTTTATCTGAGACATTTTGAGGCAAATGGTGATCCAATATAATAAAAGGAACATTATTATCGAGATTATTCAGCTTTTCAGTGAGCTCTAAATACTGACCGCTTCCAAAATCAGCAAAGATTAAGAATTTCTTACTATCTTTAGAATTTTCTGCAATTTTTATTATCTCTTCTCTTTCCAATTGTTTTAAAACGGTTATCTGAAATGGAATTTTATCTCTATATAAAGCTTTTCCGAGAATCGCTCCAGCAGATAATCCATCAGCATCAAGATGGGTATAGATATGTACGGTTGATTCTAATTTTTGTAGATGGTCTATAAACCAATTTTTAGTCTTTTTAAGATCGGAATTTAATAACTCAAGGTTTTTTGTTTTTTTATTCATTTTTTATAAAATTTTAAAATAAACTTAATTTAATATATTAAAATAAGATTTTAATAATAAATACTCAATTAAAAAAAATATTAAGTGAAAAATATGACACACCACATTAAAATAAACGAGTTAGCTTTAAGAATTGTTAACAAAATAATAGGAAATAAAGACTACTATAAAACAGAAATAATTCAATATGATAATGGAGCAACCGTCTTAGATATGACAAATGCATCTTGGAACGGAGGAAAATTAGTTGGAGAAATTTGTATGGGTGGGTTAGGAACGGTCGATTTTGCATCTTATAAATTAAACGAACATTTTATACCGTGTGTTAATGTTCATACCTCACAACCACTGATATCTTGTATGGCGTCACAATTAGCTGGATGGAATGTAAAATTAAAAAAAGAAGTTGAAAAGGACGGACAAATTAAAAAAAAAAAAGTATTTGAATCTTTGGGATCAGGACCAGCCCGAGCAAAAAGTAAAGTTGAGAAATTATTTGATGAAATTAACTATGATGATGAATCTGATTGTGCCATTATCGTTTTTGAAACTCCAAAACTACCAACTGAAGAAGTAATGGCTTTGGTAGCCGAAAAATGCAGAGTTGGACCCGATAAAACGTATGCACTTTGTGCTCCTACAGCGTGTTTAACCGGCTCTATACAAGTAGCTGCGAGAATAGTCGAAACTGGAATGCATAAATTACACGAAATCAAATTTCCTCTTGATGTCATTAAGGATGGTTTTGGAACGACAACGATTGCCCCGATTGCGAAAGACGACCTTGGAGCCATGGGGCGAACTAATGATTCCATCATAGCTGCGGGTATGACATATTATACTATAGAAGTTGAAAAAGACGAACAAGATGATTTATTCGAATTACTGAAAAAAGCTCCTGCTAATACCTCAAAAAGTTATGGAAGACCATTTTTAGAGACATTTAAAGCAGCTGATTACGATTTCTATGCAATTGATCCTGGTTTATTTGCTCCGGCAACTTATACTGTAACAAATATAAAAACCGGAAAGAGCGCTACTGTTGGTGAAATTAACCATAAATTATTAAAGGAGTCCTATAATTTAAACTAGAAGTTGTTTTGTAAATTTATCTTCTAATTTCTTTTAATTTTATTTGTAATCAAACTAAAATTTAAAAATTAGTTAACTCGTGTTGATATTTTAATATCTCTGCATCAGAAATATCTTTGTCAAATTCTATTTCTTGAGGGACCCCCAAGTATGCACACGCAATTTTAGCAGCAGCAGCGATTTCCGCTTTTTTTAATGTTAATGAATATTCATCTACTGATTGTACTGGATCTTCATAATTTGTTCGACGAAGAGTACCTCTAGTTTGAAAATTTTCCTCGTAATTCGATACGTCATGGTTTTTCTTTTCTCTTAGCTGAAATGACCTCTCAGATTTCATTTTATACAATAAAGACCCCATTTTATCAGCAACATTAAAAGGTAGGTCATTATGCACTATCAATCTTATCATGTTGTTGATGTCAAAATAATTTAGAGTATCATATTTAACTCTTAAATAACTTTTTAGGTTATCTGGGTTTGCTTGACATTCGATTTCAGTCCAATCATGAATTGCTAGTCTTCTTCTAAAAAAAATCAATTCCCAATCTATACCGAGTTCTTTTAAAAATTCAAGTAGTTTATTGCTGTTTGGTTTTCTTGATTCTATTATTATAAATAACTGCAAACCGTAATATTTATGTTCTTGTTGGAGAAAATATCCTCGTTGTTGCATAGACGCGAGAATTTTGATTTTGATAGAATAAATATCGTCAGATACATCTCTCTTCTCACACTTTAAGTAAATCACGTTTCCCTCTTCACTCACATATTCACTATCTAAAAAGCCTAAGATACTTTCATCATTTTCTTTGATAAAATTTTTCAAACCGGTTAAAGTTGGTTTAACATCGTATTTTATTAAATCTTTTTCTCTGATTGAAACATAATCATTTTTACTTCCCCCTACTGCCAATTTGATGGAACGTAGCTTTAACTCTTTCTCTTCTCCAAAAACAATTTTAAACGCATCTATTAGTGGAAATACTTCTTCTTCCAATATGTTAAGAGTAGCCATCGAACTTTCAAATGGTTGGGGATTCTCCGAAATTTTGTTTAGTACTGGTGCTTCAGATGCATCTACTTCAATATCATAGTCTTTTGCTAAATTCTTCCGAACGATACAGATTGCTCTCCTTTTTTCGTTATACATAGAAAGAGTAGTTGAATTGTCAATAACCGCCCGAAATTGTTCAGTGGATTTCTCTTCAGATCCTTTAGACTTAAGTTTTCTTTTTCCCATAAGCGCAACCGACGAATAACGAATGATTTATTCTTTCTCTGTTTAAGTAAAAAAATAGCGTTCTTATAATTTTATGTATATGGAATTATAATAGTCTTTAATTTGGTCTTTTAGCTCTATTAATTACTTAATTTCTCTCTATTAAAAATAATAAAGACTCTTAATTTACTATTATATTAATTGCTTCTTAAAACTGAGAACGACATAGTTCTACTCAAAATATAGATAGGAAAAATTAGCTCATATAGGAAAGGACCGTTAAACAATGGTATTAAATTATTTTATGTATTAATCTAATTCCTCTTCTAAATAATAGTTTTCATCTTTTTTAATATACACAACTGTTGAGCCAAAATTATTACGAACCGTATATTTAGTATCGTCAACTTCTAATAATTCTATCGAATATGGTATTCTTCTATTTTTTAGAATATCTTCAACAATCCTTTTTTCTTCTAAAGCATCCATATCTATAATTATCAAACAATCAAAAAAAATTTTTTGATTTTTGATAGAATTAGTACTTTTATTTTACTATTACTATTCCGAAGCCTTTCCTGTAATTAAGTGAATCTCTAATTTTAGTAAGCAAGTGTTTTTATAAGATTCTTCACTTTTAAAGAATCTTTTCTTTAATTTACTTGGATTATCTTCTAAATGTGTTAACATTATATCAAATGCATGCTTTTTTTCATCCAAGATTTCTACAAAAGTCATATCTCCCCAAAAAACAATGGAGCGGTATTTATGAGAGCAAGCACTCTTAACATAGCCTAAATCCTCTAAGATTGTGCCACAAACTTTTTGATTTTCCTTTAAAAACTCTAGTTTTAATCCATTTTGAGCGCTATGAAAGTACAAGCAATTATTTATCTCGTCAAAACCATAACTAAGCGTTACGATATATGGTTCGTCGTTTCTACACATAGAAATTGTTGAAAACTTTCCGTTTTTCAAAATTTCCAAGTAGATTCTTTTATCTAAAATTTCCCTCTCCTTTTTTTCCATATGATATTTTTGCATAGCTATTACTCACCTAAATATACAAATTTAATATCGAAATTAACCATGATTAAAAATTACTGATTAGCAATAATTCCTCTGGATATTACTAATATTTAAAAAAATAGTTTCAATTTAAAAATATCACATATAAAACTAACGGTTTTAACGATTTTATTAAGAAACTGTGAAAATTTTAATAAAAGAAAGAGTTTAATTAGAAACAATTTAACTAGATATATGTCTAAATATATGTAATACTATTAATGATATTTATTAGGGGTCTACAGTCGTGGTTAAAAATATTCTTGATATTGGTTTTTTCAGCACTATGTATAGCCAAATCAACGGGACCGCTCACGCAGTAAGATTTCTATCCGAAGCAATCGCTAATCTTGGACACAATGTTCATGTCTTTGCACCAAGAATTCAAAATGGTTACAAAATACCGAAAACATTGCATTTTCACGAAATTGGAGGTGCTATTATTGGTCATAATACCGGTTTTGTTCTTAGTGCTCCTATACATAAAATATTTTTCTGTAAACATGACTATTTAGATGTTGCCCATATTCATACACATGCTGTTGTAGGGACAATGGCTATAAATTGGGCTAAATATTTGGGTATTCCAATGATAGGGACACACAATAGCCCAATGCAATACTATACTGCTCAGTATGTTCCCGTAATTGGGAAGCTATTAACAAAAGGCGACCTGATCTGGAGATACGAACGCCACATTGTCGATAAATATGATTTTGTTCATGTCGCTACAAAATCCAAAAAAGATTTACTCCGAGATTATAGGTTCAAGGAACCAATTGTTTGCATGACCAACGGAATTCGCGACTTATATTACACAAATTTAAAAGAAAATGGAATTCGGGAGAAATATGGATTAGAAGGAAAGAAAGTTCTTTTATACGCATCACGATTATCTCCTGAAAAACATCCTATAGATGTTATTAAAACCTTTAAAAGAGTTCATGATGAAGTCCCTGATGCTCATCTTTTGTTAGTTGGGAGTGCTGGACCTTCAAAGGACCAAGTAAAAAGAATAATTAAAAAGAAACCGTATAGAGATTTCGTATCTTATGCTGGAAGAGTTCCTTTTCCCGATTTATTAAAATTATACAATACTGCGGATTTAACTTGTTTATGGTCGTGGATTGAAGCTGAAGGACTTGTTTTGCTAGAAGCAATGGCTCAAGGAACTCCAAGTGTTGGAGCTAATGCATGCGGAATCAGTAATATAATTCGACACGGTAAAACTGGTTATTTAGCCAATAATCTTGATCAGTTTAAAGATTACATTGTTAAATTGTTAAAAAATGATGATCTTAGGGCTGAGTTTGGACAAAACGCAAAAAAAATTGCTCAAGATTATAGAGTAAATGAGATCGCAAAAACTTGGATTAAACTATACAAATTTACAATTGATCAACTTTATCCATTACGATACAATAAAGCCGATAGGAAAGTTCGTGTTGAATTAGTAAAAGAGTTTATACACCAATTACCTCATGTTACTTTTTAAAAATTATTCTTTAATCTAACTTCATTTAATTTAGACTGACATTTTTTACAGAGTTTTACTGATTTACTATCGATCTCTTCTATAATTTTTGAATATCGCATAACACAATCTGTGGTAAGACAGTGTTCAAGGCCAATAATTAGATGTCCAATTTCGTGAATTACCTCTTTAATTATCCTATTTCTAACTTTTAAGTTATATCCTGAATCTTCATTTAAGTGAGGAATCAAATTATGAGTAGATACTATAGCACACCGGTGATTAATATTAGATTCTCCAAATAAGAAGAGTAAACTCTTATCGTTACTTGAATAGAGAGGTAGGTCTGTAAGTCCTAAACCTACATTAAAATTGTGTTCTTTCATCAAATTCTTAATAATATTGTATAATTTATTAGTTGGTTGGAGGATTACCTTTTTAGAAGCTTGCTTTAACAAATTATTTTCTTCTCTAATCTCACTTTCATACAAAACTGAGGGAATTTTGGTTTCGCCAATAAATAGAATTTCATAAAAAAATGAGTTGAATATTTTATTAATATAAAAATCTATTTTCGTTAAAATGGATGGTGAAATCTTTCCAATAAAAATAATTCCTAAATAGCTCGGATAAACGTGTTTTATAGAGGGATATTGATTTGTTGGTAATGATAATTCTTGATTAATAAAAAAATATTTAGTGTTTTGATATTTTGGCATAATTTCATTATTTTACAATACGTTTATCCAACTTGATAATTCATTATTATTATATATTTAAATTATTAATTATTTTATTAATTTAAATTATTTTTTCAATAAACATAATCATTGAAGCAATGTCTAATAACCCAAATTCAGTAAAAGTTCGAAAGGACGACCAAGATGAAGAGCAAAAATTTTCAGAAATTGAAGAAGGACAAAAAGGAATTATCAAAAAGGATATTATTCCACACTTTTTGCCAACGTACCGAATAAAATTCAATTATTATTCAATTCCTATTGTTGTCGTAATAATCTTAGCTTCAATACTAGCGTATCTCACCTTCTTTGTTGCAGGAGTTCAAGTAGAAGAAAGTTACTTTCCTGAAGATGATTTGGGGCCTTTAGCTGTTCTATTAAACGGTGTAATTTTTACAGTAATTGCGGTTGTATCAGGATTTTTAATTGTATTTTTTATCAAAAAGCTCGGGATGGGTGTCTTAAAGTACCTTTTTGGAATAAGTTTCGGTTTTGTTAGTTTTTTCATTACCTTAATGTTTTTAGATGTTATTATTTACTTAATTTTCATCCAATTTCCTGAGACTACATTTGTTTATAGACTGTACCTTCTTTTTACGAATTTGTATATACCAATTGGAACAGCTATTTCTGTTTTCTTTCTTCTGTATAAATACTTCACTTCAAAATCTATAAAAACTAAAAATTTTATCGTCCTCTATATCAGTCTTTTGATAAGTGCTTCTATGAGTATTGTTTTACCTTTTTGGAGCACTCTCGCTATTTTGGTTGGGATATCTTTTTGGGATATTTTTGCTGTCCTCTATAAAAAAGGGCCAATTAAGGAAATGATAGAATTAATATCAGAAAATGACATTAAAGACGAGATGGAAGAAGCAGAACTGAAAGAGAAAATTGAAAGTGGTAATGCTATTTATGATACAACTAATTTAGAAATTGGAATTGGAGATTTAGCTTTTTATGGTTTACTTACTTCCAGTGTACTATTATTTACGAATAATATTATAATTGCAGCTTTAACTACAGTAGCAATCGTAATTGGAACAGGAATTACTATCTCGAGATTGAAAAAGAATAGGATTTTACCAGGACTTCCGATTTCCATATTTTTAGGAATTGGCACTTTTTTACTATCTCAATTAATAGTAACAATCTTTTTTATATGAGTTGTGATTTCTTATCATAAACCTATATAAAATTCATTTATCTCATTATTTTCCAATCATAGAGGTGTAATAAGTTATAGTAGATATAAGTAAGGTTAAAACGATTTCAATTATCGGAGCCGGAACAATGGGTAGGGAAATCGCTCAAGTTGCTCTAATGTCAAATATATTTAATAAAGTTTACATAAACGATACTAACGACAACGCTTTAAAAAATGCTAAAACCTATATACTAAATGGCCTTAACAAGTTGGAATCCAAGGGTTTATTAGCGCAGGGGTTAACAACGAATGAATTAATTAAAAAATTAATTCTCGAAAAAAATTTAATATCCTCAATTAAAGACGCAGATATTGTTGTTGAAGCAATACCCGAGATAATGGAATTAAAACAAGAACTGTTCGAAGAATTAGGCCAATACGCTCCAGAGCACGCTTTATTAGCGACAAACACATCGACTATGAGCATTACCAAAATCGCAGAGGCATCAAAAAGACCTGAACGAGTAGTTGGAATGCATTTTTTTACTCCTATTCCTTTGCTCAGGCTAATTGAATTGATAAAAGGAGAAAAAACATCACAAGAAGCTTTTGATTTAGGTGTAGCAATCGGTCAAAGGTTACCCGCAATCAAGGGTAAAAGATATATCGCAAAGATAGAAAAAGAAAGTCCAGGATTCATAGTAAATCGCCTAACTATTACGGCCAATCTCTTATTTAATTGGATTTTAGATATGGCTACTGAAAAAGAGATTCTCTACGAGAAAATCGATAACGATTTCGTGGCTCCTCCTGAATTAGGTCCATTTGCTAAGTGGGATTATTTAGGTTTAGATGTTGTTTGCGATGTAATGAATTATTTTGTCAAAGAAATATCTCCTGAATTTGCTCCCGGTAAAACGCTTACAAACCTTCTAAAAGAAGGTAATTTGGGAAGAAAATCGGGTGAAGGTATTTATGAGTGGGTTGAAGGAAAACCTAATCGTAAAACTAATGAAAAAGCAGGCTTATTCAACCCAGAACATTATTTGGCAATTCAATTAAACGAAGGATGTAGGTTATTAGAGGAAAAAATTGTTTCTGGATATAAAATAATTGATGATACAATGTTAGCAGGAATGGATATGCCAGGACCATTTGGGGCTGGGAAAAATAATTACGAAAAATGGTCATTAATGCTAGAAGACCTCGCTGAAACAACCCAAATAAATTATTTTAAACCGTGTGACATGATGAAATCTGGAGCTTTTCTTAAACTTAGAAAGTAATTAATTTGTAATTGAAGTTAGCGGTAGAAACGAAAATAAAACTAAAGTATGAAAATTAAATATCCTAAATCTTTATTTGAAGTATATAAAAATTAAATTTAATTCTATATTTTGAGCGAGAAAAATACAACCCCTAAAACGGGATTTGATAAAATATTAGATTTCTTTAACAATAATCTCGCAGTTAATCATCCCATCGCAATCGCAGAAGTTGTTGAGCGAACTGGATTTTCTTGGAGTTTTGTGAAAAAGACCTTAGCTAAGATAAAAGACGATTACGATGGATTTTACTTCGAAAAATCGGGGAGTACGTGGATTATATGGAAAGACCGAAACCATATAATTAAGAAATTAGATGAAACATGTTCTCGATTTTTAGTAGATGATGAAGAGGAATGCTAAAATCTAAGTCATATTTTAGATTTCGCGAGCTTTCTAAACTTTTTCCCCGACAAGTATAAAATACAGCAACCAGAACAGACTGGGAGGAGGTTATATTGACTAAAATAACTTCGAAATTTCTGAAATTTATCTCCATTCCAGATATCGCAAATTTTTTTCTCGTTTAAATTTCCTAGAACAAGATCGTAAAAAATGTGACATGGTGCGACATCACCTGAAGCTGTTATATCAATCGAAGTCAAAGGACTTAAACAGGTTTTATAAATATCCGTCATTTCTTCCCATTTTGCCCCTAAATATGCTTTAATATTAACTTGTGAAAATGTTGGTGGTAGAAGTAAATAATTCTTATGCATAGAGCATAATTTCGCAATGACTCTCTTAACTTGGCGGGATAATTCTTCCGTATCTATATTTGCAAAATCTTCGGGCGATCGGACCATGGCTTTCCAATACTTATCAGAACTAATTCCAAACTCAGACTTTAGGAATTTTGCATAAGATTTACCCATACTTTCAGTTAAAAAGTTCTGCATCTGAATTGTAACCCAATCTATTTTGTTGAGGTCGAGATCCTCAAGAAATAACTTCTCAAGTGAGGTGTAATTGTCATTTGTTATCGTGTATATTAAACTGATAGTTGGTTTTTTTTTCCCCGCTTTTTCTCTTTCATTGTACAGCGTTTCTATACCTTTAATGGCTTTAGCATAACTTCCCTTTCCTCGCTGGATATCGTTAACATCTTGTGGGCCATCTAGTGAAACTCTTATTGAATCGAATCCAGTCCGCACTAACATTGAAGCATTTTTAGCTAAGAGTGTTCCATTAGTAGGTGTGTCAACAATTGAGCCCGTCTTTTTGATCCTAATTATTAATTCTTCTAAGAACGGATATGTTAAAGGTTCTCCACCAAATAAACTATAAAAGGGCGTTACAGAACTTAATTCTGATATTATCTTTTTTGCTAATTCGAAATCCATAACAGCGGGTTTCTTTCCTGACAAATTATTGGAAGATGTGCCCGTTTCTCCCCAAAAATAGCACATCTTACATCTTAGATTACAGTTCTCGGTTAAGTGGAGCGTTACATTGCGTGGTAAAGAAGAATCTTTAAGCATAGAAAACTAAATAAATAATTCTATAAAGTGTTTTAACTGGTAAAAGCATGTGTATAATTTAAATAAATATGTTTAATCTCATAAGGCTCTAAAGACTAATCTACAATGTTACTAAGTGATTTTGGTGGGTTAGCCGAAAAATATATCTGAATAGAAGGAATATCGAGCTTACTTAAAGCAGCAGCATTTTTACACGATGCTACTAAGATGCCATCCTGATTGATTTGTTGTATTAAGATTAATCCATTACTACAATCAACCATAATTCGTTTTAAATTGCTCTCCGTTATCTCACTAGTAAGTTCTTGACCTATATATTTCAGAGCCGTACACATTCCGGATACAAGAGTTTGATCGGTAAATCCAGTAATAGACGATGCGAGAGCAATTGGTAATCCTTCATTATTCACAACAATGAGATCGTTTATTTCATCATTTTCACTACACAAATATTCTAAATATTCTGCTAAATCAGAATTCATGAACATAACCTTGGTTTTCGCTTAGAATTATTTAACCAGAATATATTAAGAAATTTTGATATATATGTCTTTGTGTTGAGAATGATTTTTAAAAGTGAAGCAGGTTTTCGTCAGATTATGAAATTCAATAGATTAAATATATCAATTATATATAATTCGCCACAAATTTTAATGTATTATTCTTGAATGTTCATTATATGGAGAGTGTGAAATTTCGTTTAAGGTTTAAATGTTATGATTTATTTTACTACTCAATAATAATTGAATTACTAATAGAATTTTAATCGTATAAGTGGGATTATTGAATGAAGATTGAAAAATCAAGTCAAGATCTTGAAAATGAAGTTATTTATGGAGGATTGTGCATTCATTGCGGAAGTTGTAACGCTTTCTGTCCACACATGGATTTCAATAAAGAAACTGGGTTAGCATATGTTGTAGATGAGTGTGCTGAGACTGTAGGTTTGTGTTATAATGCATGTCCCCGCAGTTTTCTACCGATTTCTGAAATCGAGCAAAAAATGTTCGGTCAAACACGCGTTGATTTAGGAGTAGGAGTTTATAAAGATATAATCCAGGTAAAATCTAAAAATAAAGATAAAATTCTTTATAATTTAGTCTTAGCTGCTTTCGAATCTGGAGTAACAAAACATTTTGTTTTAGGAGAACCTAAAAGCCAAAAACCACCTGTGTCCTTTCCTGTGGTTGTTGACAATGCAAACGATGCGAAAAAATATATTCCCGAAAAAACTATGGACCTGGCCGGTCCTTTGGTTACAGGAATTGGTCAAGCTTACCTAGACCGGAAACGGGATATTGGTATTCTCGGAAACCCTTGCCATCTTCAAGGGCTTGCTAAGATACTAACAAGCGATTTTAACACAGGAGCGGAAAGAACAACTCTAAAAATAGCCTTTGCTTGTTCCTCTGGTGGAATGGCAGGTTGTAAATATTGTACTGATTTTTCTGGTGAATTTTCAGATATTTCTTATAGCCCTTGGGGCGCTCCAAAAGGCTCAGAAGAAGCATTTTTAATAATAAGAACGGATATTGGGCAAAAAGTTGTAGATCATGCGATAAATAAAAAATTGATCGACATAACGAGTAAGGAACCAGACCTTAGCGAGATGAAGAAATTCCTTAATAGGAAAAGAAGGAAAAACTTTATAAATTTACTAGGCAAAGATTTAATTACAGCTAAATATCTTCAATTAAATATTGATGAATTTAGAGATATTCTTGAATAAGAGTTATAAATGAGTTAAATTAACTCTCTTTTTTTTAACATTGCGTCTACTAAAGTTTCAAAAACATTAGCATTATTATCTCCAGTTTTAGAGCTAGTTTCTATCAGAAAAGGTATATTGTGTTCTTTTTTGAATTCTTCTGCTTCTTCTTTTTGAACCGTCCTTCTAGAGTCTGAAAGATCGACTTTTCCTCCAACCATAAGGAAAATTGTATCATTCGTATTCTCTTTTACGATATCATACCATTCTTGAAGATTCTGAAAGCTAGTATATCTCGAAATGTCGTAACAAAGTAAACAACCTTGGGCTCCTCTTGAATAGTTCGGTAAGAAGAATCGGAATCTTTTTTCCCCAGCAAAATCCCATATTTGAAGTTTTACATCCATATCGTCTCTCTCTGTGCTCCAGGTCAATAGATCTGTCCCAATAGTCAAACGCATTGGCACGAAATGGCCAGTAATCAATCTCTGTATCATAGTACTCTTTCCAACACCACCATCACCTACTACAAGGATTTTAAATAAAAACTGGCGTTTTTGATCTGATTGTTGCGACATTTTTAAGAAATTTACTGTAATTTGTTTGAGATAGATTGTATTAATAATATGTTTTTTTTTTAAAAACTTTTATTCAATATTTTATTCACTACTGAAATCTCTATAGTATTTGTGATTTATATTTTTTAATGTTTCAATAATATTGTTTTGCTTGCTTTCTGGCAATAGTTGGAGCTTTTCTATTAATTCAGAGGGATTTATGCTCGAAATATTTTTATAAATAAGGTAAAAAAGTAGGATAGCCACCAGTGGAGAAATTACTACAATTAGAAGTGAACTTAGTGAGATTTTCAAGGGTAATGAACTTTCGATTCCAGTCCCTGGAAGGATGTACATAATTCCAAGAAAGCCATTAATTTCAGTTAGGGTTACTATTACTATGTTTAAAATATTTAAAAGGACAAATGTACCTAGGTTTATTAGGTAAATTAGCTTAAAATTTTTAAGATCTAGTTTATTTACTAATATCTCCGAATTTATTTCAATATTGCTTTTGGTTTCAATTGTTATTTTAGAATATTTCCAAATGTCAATTAAGACCCAATAAAATCCAAATGTGTAAATGAAATTAAATATAATATTAAAAAAAACCCCATAAGTCTGAATGAGTTGGGGATGATAATATGATTCAGCCCCAATCCAAAAAAGTAATATCAATTGTAATACCGTAGTAAAAATCAATCTATTAGCATGTTTTCTTTCTAATCCAAGAGGATTGTATGTGATTGCGTTATCAAAAATTGATAATCTCCATTTATTAGCATTAATTAATCGAAAAAATAGAGAAAAAGTGTATGTTATTAACGGAAAAAGCAATAAAAAGATGTTTTTCCAAGACTGAGCCAAAATAAAGAGGTAAAATATCACAAAAATAATCAAATCGCGGAGTAAAGACTCATTTAGTAATTCTCTTAAAAGCAAAAACTCTTGCTTAGTATTCTTTTCTCTCATTTTTTTATAAAATTAAGCATTAATAAATAAACTTATATGGTCTTTACAAATATTAACTCTTTACAAATATTAACTCTTACTTCAAATTAAGAATACAAGATAACCAACGAATAATATTATGAAATTTTGCCCAAATTGCGAAAAAATACTATATCCTACTAATAATCGACTTTATTGTAAAGGTTGTTCTCTTTATTATGTCCTGAAAAAGGGTAGATTAGAAGTAAACAATGACAACGACTTTTTGAGCGAAATTAATCATGTAAATTTTGATGATAACAACTCTAAAGCGGAGTATAAAAAAAAATCAGATAAAGATACGAGTAATTCAAATCCTCAAAAAACCAGTTACCTAACCTTTTTTCCTTATGAGCATTTTAGAAGTGAGCAAGAGAATATTATTAAACAAATCGAAAAAGCTTCGCTGGAAAAAAAAAATTCTTTACTTGCAGCACCGAACGGGACAGGTAAGACCATTATAGCTTTAAGCGCCATGTTGCCCATAGCAATTAAAAAAAATTTAAAGATAATATATTTATGTCGCACCCACTCCCAAAACACTCGTATTATCAAGGAACTTACAAAAATTTCTAATAACTTGAGAAATAATGATATTAATATTAAGGTTAACGGACTTTCTATTCGGGGAAGGAACGAAATGTGCCTTAATGAAGTACTTTTAGGTTTAAAACTTAATCCCAGAGAATCAATGGCTGTGTGTTCAGATTTAAGAAAAAATAGGAGCTGTAAGTTTTTTCTCAACCTAATTAAAAAGAGAGATAAATACGATAATTTAATTAATATCGCTCCTGAAATTTTCAATAAACCCGTAGATGCTGAAGATTTAATCAAATTTTGTGACGACCAAAAATTGTGTCCTTATTTTTTGAGCAAATTTCTCTTAAAAGATATGAGGTTGATAATATGCAATTATCAATGGTTATTCAACCCATTTATCCAGCAGAATTTTTTGCAATTTATAGATAAAGAATTAACTAACTGCATTTTAATTTTTGATGAATGCCATAATATTATTGATGTAGCAACTGATGTTAACTCCCGTAGAATAACCCCGTATACGCTTAGGTTATGTTTAAAAGATCTTGAGATATATCGTTCACCAACTATTATGCAAACTTTCGTGAAGGCTCTTATAAGTCACTTAGAAAAAAAGAAGAAAAGTCTTAGTTTTGAGAAAGAAATAGACGCTGAGAGATTCTTAGTTCAAGTGTATTCTATCTTGCGCATCGAAAATTTAAATGAGTTTGAAAATTTCGTTAATGATTTGCTTGATTTTAGTGAATCTATTCACGAAGAGAAATTAGCTAATGGGGACATTTCAAGAGATTTTTTAGGTTCTTTAGCAGATTTCTGGATAAAATGGATAAGGTGTTATCTACTGGAAAATTATTTCTTTTGTTATAATATCAAGAAGATTAAAGGGAAATCTACCATCTCTATAGAAATAGTTGCATTAGATCCTCGAGAAATTGCTATTCCTATTTTGAAAGAATGCTATACCAGCTTACATCTTTCAGGAACCGTAAATCCGTACGTATATAATAATTTGATGGGTTTACAACAGAGTGGAAAAAGTTACAAGGGCATAATAGCGGATTCTCCATTTCAAAGACAACATATTAAGGCTATTATAACTGAAGGTGTTGATACTCGTAGAAAAAATCGAAATCCTCCAATGTTTAAAAAGATGCTCTCTAAAATTGAAGAAGTTATATGTAGCACCCCAGCAAATGTAGGCATATTTTGTGCATCGTATAAAATTCTAAATGCTTTAGCTAATAACGGTATTGAATCCATTGCTATGAATTACGACAAGAAATTATTTATAGAGGAACCTGGTCTTTCTGCCTCTGAAAACGCTTATTTAATAAATGATTTTAAATCAACAGCTTCTAAGCCCCGAAATGGAGCAATTTTGTTAGGCGTGTGTGGCGGACGAAATTCAGAAGGAGAAGATTATCCTGGTGACCATATGAACTCTGTAATCATCGCTGGCTTCCCTTATCACTTACCTACACCTCGTGTTGACGCTAAGATTAAATATTACGATAAGGTTTTTAACGATCAAGGATGGAATTTTGCATATCTTTATCCCGCTATTCAACGGGCAAATCAAGCTGCTGGGCGCCCGATAAGGAAGTTAAAAGATAAAGGGGCTATAATTTTTATGGATTTTCGCTTTAAACAAAAATCCAAATGGATTGCTGAGTGGATAAGAAAGGAGTTAGAAATTATTCCAGATAAACCTAAAATTCTCTTCCAAAATCTAAAAGTCTTCTGGAAATCTAATTAGTTTTTTCTCACCATTAAAAGATTGAGGGGTAAAGAATTGGAGAGAGAAGTTTATTATTGATTATCTTTACATATACTCCTTTTCTGTTCAAATAACAGTTAAAGCTTAGGAATTTAAATTTTCGTATAAAAGAGCTAATTTTTTGGAAACCAAACTCCATGTAAAGTGTTCTTTCACCCTTTTATAACAATTTTCTTTTAGAGTATAAAAAAATTGAGGATTTAGAAGAACGTGTGATTTTATAACCTCGTCAGGAATTTGATTAACGATCTCAAGCGTATCTGTGTCAAATATTGTGTGATTTTCAGAAATATTAACCAAATGAGCGACTTCTTGAGATTTAAACAATGATATTAGAGCTTTTGCGAATTGATCAGGATTATCTTTATCAATTAAAATTCCCGTACCCGTTTTTGGATTCATTACAGCATCAACCATAGTTTCTTGCAAACCTCCTACCTTTGTGGCGATAATCGGAATTTTGCATGCCATCGCTTCTAGCGCCATAATACCAAAAGGTTCCCATCTCGATAGAGCACAATAAACATCCGCAGATAAATGTGCTAATAAAAAAATGTCTGAAGCTACACCAAAAATGATTCTGATGTTCTGAGGATATTGTTTTACGAATTGTGAATAAGCTTTAATTTCATTTATACTATAATCCGTAGGTAGTATCAAAAAAAGAAATTTAGCGTTAGGTAGTACTTTCAAAACTTCTGGAACAGCTTCAAAAATAGTATCAAATCCCTTTTGGGGTGAAATTCGGCCTGTTGTTAAAACTAATGGGCCCGAATCCAAAAAAGCTTTAATGTTACCGTTTTTGACGAGTGGGTTTCCATTCGAAATTTCATTTATAGTGTTTAACACGTTTTGGGAACTAATTAGTGGACTTTGGCTGAGATTTCCGATTTTATATTCCAACAGAAATCTCTTCATATTCTGTTGATTAATTTCAGTATTGTCGGTAATTTGCAGAAAACTACGAATCTCTTTCCCATGAATCTCAATAACCTGATTAAAAATTTCATAATAATCCCAATCGCAACCATCCCAAATAAAATCCGCTTTAAATTCTATTAATCCCTTTCCACATTTTGGAATGATATCCGAATTTAAATACGACTCGCTTACAGTAGTCACCATATCCGAAATAATCGCTCCGATTTTTTCAACAATAGGCATTCGAAATTCTGTTCCTTTATTTTCGTCGAATTGAGATATTTGTAGAATCTGGTTCAAGTTTAACATTTTAAATCCGCTGCTAAGCAGTACCCTGATTGAAGTGTCATCTATCGCACAAATTTTGTAAAAATTATATTCAAACCTAGGCCTTGTCATTAAGTGTATAGTTAGTATTGATGCAACTTTCAACCCATTTCTTGCTAACACTTGTTTCATTCCGAAAAAGGGCAATACTACGTGATAATCGTGTAAATGTACTATGTTTGGTATTCTTTCTTCTTTATTTTCAATGAAATAGCGTACCAAACAACGAATTCCTAGACTAAATAGCGCAATTTTCCCCATTATGGTATTTGGATTATATACCGTGTTGTCATCTAAAAATTTTGAGGTAAATGAATTTTCGCCGGATAATAAAATTATTTCAACGTTTTCTTTTTTAAATTTATAAAACGAGATGTTATAACTCGCTACTCTTTCTTCCATTCCAAACAACGTAGGGTTTATAGTTCCAACACAGGTGAAGGGTAGTTTTTCTAAAGCGTATTTATTCTTTAAATCCTCAACCTTTCCATGTGAGGGCATAAATACGGTAATATTGAACTGTTTAGATAAATGTTTAGCCTGATTTGCTGGTACTTCTGCAAGTCCTCCAACTTTTGCTACACCGGCATACTCAAATGAGAAAATCCACACGCTTTTCTTATTTTCCATCAATTTAACTCATTTTTTTTGAAACATGAATTACAGAAAAAAGCCTATGTAATCAATAATTGTATTCATCTAATTATTTGACTTAAAATGTTATTTTTATAAAAGGTTAATCAAAAGTGATTATTGTTTGAAACAATAACATGAATAAAAAGATCAATGTAAAAATCAGATTGAATAGATATCCTTTACTTATTTCTAAGATTTATCGTTAATTTCTTTTAGTAATTTCTTCGCATTATTTTCGATATAAGCTCCACACAGAGGACTAAAGCACATAAATGGTTCATACCCGCCTTCCTTAATATACATTTCTAGTGGGAATAAATAACCTATCCAATCTTGAGTATTCTGGAAAATTAGCGTGTTTTCCTTTTTAGTTGGGGCATGAGAAATTAGAGTTTTTCCAATATCTTCAAATAATTCGCCGGGAATTGTTATTATTCCAAAAGTATTACCATTACCAGCTGTAAATTTAATAAAATGAATTACTGTTTTTCCATAATTCTTTAAATTTTTGCGTTCAACCGTAAAAAATGGAAAGTTAACAGACTTGTAATCAAACTTGGCTATTTTAAACAAGAAATATTTTTTTAATACCCACTTTGCTTTATTTGAAAACCATACTTTTGAATAATATTTCGCATCTTTCTGGGGAATTAAAAATCTCTTCGTATTTATATCAACTTCTGTCAACGTAGAGTAATCCTTTTTAGGAATAGACTTAGCAACTTTTAAAGCTTCTTCTCCAATCGAATAACCTATTTTTTTAGTATGTTTGTAGGTTCCAAGCTGATCATAGGATATTGTCTTGTCTTTTTCTATTTTTTCTAGGTTAGTCCCTGAGGTTGTTATTGGATTTAAATCTCCTGACGGACCGTTAAAATAAATAGCTTTAATGCTTCCGCTGGTTAAATCATCAATTATAGAAATTACCCTCCCTGGAAAATCAGCAGATAACTTATCATTTTTATATGAAAGCGTGGTCGGATGACAAGAATAATTAATTATAATCCCTATTATCTTATTGTCTTCTAATTTTTTAAAAGCAATAACCCCTAAATCAGGTAAGACTTTCCGAGTTGGCCATCTTCGATTAAGTACAATATCAGGGTTAAAACTTTCTTTTTTCCAAGCTATTGTACATGGCTCTAGATCCTCAAATAATTTACTAACCATTCTCACAATTCTATTTGTTATCCGTACGATAAATCTATCATTTTTGTTATCGGCAAACATCACCCCTTTTATGAATCCTAATGCTCCACCGGGATAATAAAACTCACCCGTAAGATCAAATGAGGAATGGGTGTGAGTGGCATGCAGAAATATTTCATCTGGATTTAACGACTTAAATTTTAAAATCAATCTCTTTTTAATATACTCAACAATCGAAAGGGGTAATTTTAATATATCAACCGAAATCATTAATAAATAATTATTATTATTACCATTATTTATGTTTAGTAAAACACCATAAGCATGAATATCGTCCAACTTTCCTAAGCAAGGGTCTTTACGAGAATAACCTGCCATGGGTTTTCCTATAAAATCCTTTGGTGTAATTTTTGTACTATTAAACGCAACTTTCATTGGATTATATTAAATGGGTTTTGCTCAAAAAGTTTTCTTTTTTAAAATCTACGATAAAAAGAACTGCATTTACGAAAATTTTTATCTTTTCAAATATTTTTTTCTAGTAATTCAAATATAACAAATGGTTTTTTTATGGCTTTGAATAAATTAGATTTACTAGGACTTGAAGGGGTCATTTCCAATTACAAACAAGGTCGTCACACAATTCACCTAAAGCACTGTATAATCGTATTTCCAAATATTATTAACAGAAAAGAGGCTAATAAATTAATTGGAAGGACCGTTGTATGGGAAAGTTCTACGGGAAAGCAATTGAAAGGAATAATTACACGAGCACATGGTAATAATGGTGCTATTAGAGCTCATTTCAAAAAAGCCGGCGTTCCTGGGCAGGCGTTAGGCACAAAAATTAAAATAATTAAATAGTTCTTATTCAATCGATTCTTATTTTTCTTCTTAGTTATATCTGAATATTACATGATACGGGAATAATATAGCTTTTTTTATGTTTTAGAATTTCTTATTCTTCTGATAAAGCGATCAAAAATTGGTTGTTTTTAAATTTAAATAATTCGGGTTTAAAACTTATTATGTCGGAGCCACACTTCCAAATTTGCCGTTTCTGTCAAAGAAATGTTAAATTAGCGTATTATTGTGAAAGTTGTGGGACCAGCTGTTGTTCGGACTGTCTTCACGAAGAAAAAATTAAAACATTTGTTTGTCAAGATTGTGACTCAACAGATATAACTATTTCTGAATCAGGAGATAAGAAGATATGTAAAGATTGCGGTGCTGAGAACATAGAAAGTTCCAATCAGCTCCTAAAATCATGTCCAAAATGCCATTCGAACCAAATTATTAATATCTATGAAAAAAAAGAAGATTTAGAAAAACATTTTTTGGAGCTAATTAAAAACTCAAGAGGTTTCATAACTCCCTTAAGAGATTTATTAGGGTCTTTGTATCGATTAAAACAAAAAGTTATAGATGCAAGAGCTCCCCCTGTTAGGTGTTTTCACTACCCTACTATGGAATTAGATCTATTAGCTCTCTTCAAGTTATTTATATATGCGAAAGAAAATCTTATAGAAAAAATTCGTAATTTTCTTCAACATCTATCGCTTAATAAAGAATATTTTTTTGATATTTACACGCAACAAAATTCGAATATAAAGATTATTGAAGATATTTTAGAGAATTTAACGAGAAGCTATAATTCAATAAATTCTTTTATAGCCAATAATGTAAAAACAATTAGTACGAGCGTCGAGACTCTTTCAAAAAATCTCAATTTTATTGATAAGATAACATTTTATTTCATAAATTATCTAAAGTTTCTGAATCTAGCCGACGAAGAAAAACCCGTATATGCAATATATGCAAAACTATCTAACGGCCTTAATACTCAAGATAAATTCAAAAAAGATAAAGGAATTCTTTTTATAACTAATTTTGACCTTTCTTTTGTTCGTGAATATGGGAAGCGAAAGAAGAAGCAAGAGGGTATCTTTAAAGCTCCCGTAAAGGATTTAACCAAAGTTCAAATCAGAGGAAAAATTTTCAAGAAACTTTATATTGAGTTTCCTTACGGTAGATATGAATTTTCTCTTCCTCCCAACTCTGCTTCTAGAGTATTAGATTATATTTTACTCGCAAGAAGTTTTGACGAGACAATCGTTTACGATAAAGAGGCTGCTCAAAAACTTTTTAATATTGAGGTTGATTTGAGTGATCTAACGAACTTTATTGAGGAAGCCATCAATTCTTTCTTCAGTTTGAAATGTAAATATAATAATGTTAATCCAAATAATGGATTGGCTAATCACAGTCAGGTATCGCAGGCATTTAATCAAAACCCGAATTATTTGTCTAATATCACAGCAAGTCAGCCTTTGTATAATCCTTATCAAAATAGAAATCCCAATGATCCAAACTTTTCCTATTATTCTAATCCGAATTATCAAAATTTACCCGGAAATCCATTATTCCATCCTGGAAACATAAAAAACCCTGGAAATTCAAATTACAATTACAATAACGTACCGATTAATCCTCCACCGATTTATAATCAGGACGAATTTTTCTTACAAAACTTAATCGATAACAATAGGATTCAAAATTACAAACCCACAAGTTTTAACAATGGTTTCGGAAATCGCATTACAAACGCGGAGGAAAAAAATTTATTGATGAGAAAATTAGAACAATTACAAAAATATGGCAGAATTTTTCCTAACACACCACCCAATAACTCATATAACTTTGATGTTTTGAAAAACAATCCGGCATACTATGAGCCAATAGAAAGGGGTAGACGAATGCCGCAATATGACGATTATTCAAAAAATCACCTATCTGAATTATTCAATCGTGATTCTATTTCAAATTATCCAGATGAAAGGTCAAAACATTACTCAAAAAAGCATAGTAAAACAAGACGTAAAAAAATGTTTGACCTACAAAAAGAGAAATACAGCCTTGAAGAAACGCTAAAAGCTTTAGACTCTAAATTTGAATCCGGAAATATCTCCGAAATAGATTTCTTTAAAAACTTTAAGAATTTACAAAAGGAAATTTATATAATCGAGAAAAACCTTGAAGTTTTAGATGATGACATGGAAAATGACGAGTTTTTAAGGAATACACCAAAAGAAATTGACAGAAAAAGATATTACTCTTAAGTTCTACTTATACAATTCAATATGGCTATATTGAATCTAGCTCCCTTCCAACTCTTTTCGCAATTTATCTATCTCATCTTCAAGTTTTGCCTTTGTTTTTACTCCCGGTTCTTCTTCTATTTCTTCAAAATCTGAAATATAGGCAAGTTCATCGTCAGGGACCTCTGGCATTTGACCACCTTGTTCTAAAAGCATTTCAGTTTCAAGTTGGTTTAACTCGTCAGTTATATCAATTGCTAAATCAATTTCAGGATCACCAGCAAGAATTTCCGCAGACTCTTCTATTTCCGACACATATAGTTCAGAGTCCTCTGCGATTTCAGCAATCTTTTCGGGGGCAACTGTAGTAGCTATAGTCTGTAGTTCGTCCCTAATCCCGCCCATTAAGTCTCCCGTCATGGAAATCATCCTGCCCTCAGAAATTGCTTCGATTTGGCGTTCTATCTTAGATCGAATATTGTTTTGACGATCCACCTTCATTTGATACTGTTTATGGTGAATAAGGTAATTCTTAGCCCTGGTTCTCTCTCCTCTCTTTATCGCAATTTTAGCGTTCTTTCTGGCGATTTCTGCTCTTTTGTTGTAGGTTTTATTTGATAATGCAATTTTTCTGATATGTGCTTTAGCTTGAATAACAAGCTCAGTCTTTTCTTTACCTTTTCTAGGAAAAAGTTTTTTTTTAATTGCCATTTTTTTTAGTGCTAGAATCTCTTTTATATTTAATATAAATTTTTTACCTTAAATATTTAATAGAATTTAACTTAGTTTAATAATTCCTATCAATGAAACTTTAATCTTAAAGGTTTAATAGTCCAAAGATTGAGATGTTACAAGTGAAAAAAATAATTTTAAATTTCGCTGAAAAATCGGAAATTTTTAACGAGTTAGTGCAAGAAGCATTTAACATGAATTTCCTTGATTTTTTAGTTTCGAGAGATACTTATTCAGATTTCAAGAATGTTGAACGTATAACTACTTATAGCAGAGATTTGAGTATTAAAACGCAGAATTTAATATTAAATAATGTAGGTGAGCAGCCATTGGGAGTTGATAAAGGAGTAAAAATTGGGCTCATTTACGAGTTGAAATCAAAACAGGATGAAGAATTTATTGTAGAAGAATCAAAAAAAGGTATTTTTGCCTTCATTATAGTTAAAGCGCAGGACTGGAAGGTCATCCCATTTGAAAATCTTATCGCAAAAATGCATAAAAATGAGACAGAATTAATTGCTTCAGTCGAAAGCATAAAGGAGGCAGAATTGATGTTAAAAACCCTTGAAGTCGGCACCGATGGAATATTAATTACTCCCAAAGAAGTAAATGATATCATAGAACTAAAAAAATTAATAGTAACCGAATTTAAGGTTGGATTAACAAGCGCAGAAGTTATTGCCTTACAAAATGTCCCCGAAAGCGAAAGAGTGTGCGTCGATACTACATCCTTATTGAAACCTGGAGAGGGAATGCTTGTTGGAAGCACTGCAAAAGGATTTGTGTTAGTACATGCTGAAGTCTTTGAAACTCAATTTGTTTCCTCAAGACCTTTCAGAGTAAATGCCGGCGACGTTTCCGCGTATATTCTAGTTCCGAGCGATGACTCTGAGGAAGGATATCGGACGAAATACTTAAGTGAATTGAAAGGGGGCGATCAAGTTCTAGTGGTAAATACTAGTGGTGAAGCCAAAAGGGTAACAGTGGGTCGAGTTAAAATTGAAACGCGTCCTATGTTAAGATTAGAATTAGAAATTGATAAACGAGGAAAGAAGATCAGATTTAATTACATTGGTCAAAATGCAGAAACGATTCGATTAGTTAACTCAATTGGAGCACCTGTATCCATAGTAGATATTAAGGTTGGAGACAAAGTTTTGACTCATATTGGTCCCGAAGCAACTCACTTTGGTATAAAAATTAAAGAAAAAATAATTGAAAAATAAAATGCTCTCTTTATTTAATTCCATTTTATAAATTGTAAAAATAATATAAATATTAAATGTTGGATGTAAAAATGATATATTGGGCTCCATTGTTACATATGTATCAACCCGCTTTTCAGGATATTAGAGTATTGCGGCAAATTGATAAAGAATGCTATAAACCTTTGTTAAAAATGTTTGAGGAGCATGATAATGTTAAGATCAGTCTTAATATCAATGCAGTTCTCCTAGAAATGTTACATGAATTTGATCTAAGTGATACAATAGAAATTTTACATAATTTAGAATCGAATAGTAAAATTGAAATTACGGGTACCGCAAAATTCCATCCGATCCTTCCACTTATTCCACAAAATGAAGCTGAACATCAGATAAAAATCAACGAACAAGTAATTAAAAAAGAATTTGAACAGTGGGAAAGATTGGGATTTTTCCCTCCTGAAATGTCAATCAGTTCTCAAGTTGCAAAGTATATCCGAGAAATAGGGTATAAATGGGTAATTGTAAGCGGTATAGCCTGTCCTGTAGATTGGCCTACTGATCAAATTTATTGCTCCCCCAATGGATTACAGTTATTTTTTAGAGACGATATTTTGAGTAATAAAGTATCTTTCAACACTATTAATGCTAAAGAATTTGTTGAAAGTTTAAAAGAATTATCGAATTTTCAAGAGAACGGTAGCGATGAAAAATATGTTATTACAGCCCAAGATGGGGAGACTTTCGGGTGGCACCACAAAAAGTTTGAACGAAAATTTCTTAGTAAAACTCTTGAACTTATTAACGATCAGAGTGAAATAAAATTAGAGTTTATTTCCGAATTAGATAAGCATTTTCCAATTCATAAAGAAAGAATAGTTCCAAGAGATTCAAGTTGGAGCACTTCTAACAATGATATGGAGGCAGAAATCCCGTATCCTTTGTGGGATCATCCCGATAATAGAGTTCATACATTATATTGGAAAATTGTGAAAAGTTTAAACAACCTAATGAACTTATTAGATAATTTAGATCTGAATCAAAATTGGGACGCAGAGAGACACTATAATACTTCCCGGTGGTTTTATGATAGAGGAATATGTTCCGATACAACTTGGTGGGGGAATCCTAACCGAGGGACTTGGAGTCCAAATTTAATTTACAAAGGAATAGAATTACTTATGAAATCTGCCCTAAACGCCCAACTTGCGTTAGTACATGCTAATCAATCCGATATAGCAGAGGGTTACTTCGATTCTATTTCTTTTTACCATAATCTATTGCTCATGGAACTTTATTCAAAAACTAAAGAACTTAAGAGAAGAAAGAAATAAAAAGATTCAATCGTAATCGATAAAAGTAATGGTAAAGCGCGCTTAAAGTTTCCCTATTGTCAATATATTGTTTTAGTTGTACAAAATAACAATAAAATATATAATTTTAAATTTAATATATTAAACTAAGTACGCTTTAGCACAATTAAATTTCTTATTTTATTGAGAGTAATGTCAAAAGAAACTGAAAAACCTCAGGTAACAAAATTTTGCGTGTATTGTGGAACTACAATCCAAGAGGACTTAGCTTATTGCCCAAATCCTAAATGTGGGAAATCAGTAGTCAATATTAAACCAAGTAAGGATAAAATCGATCAAGCGAAACCTATGCCAAAACCAATTAAAAAAGAACCTATATCGCGCAAATGTTCGAATTGTGGATCGATTATAACTTCTATGGTATTAGAACAGTGTCCTATATGTGATTCAAAATTAGAAAAAATTCCTGAACAAGAAATCGCAATCCAAAGCAAAAAACATCAAAGTAGAATAGGGTATGTATTTAAAAATAAAAAATTGGTTCCAGAACAAAAGTTTGTATTGAAAAAAAGCGAATGGAATTTCAGAGAGGGGGTAAGGGTATTTAGTAATGCTCTTATGGTATATATCACAGTTCGATTAGTAATTACTATGTTGTTAACTTTACAACTAGGTCCATCTGAAACATTAGATTTAAACATGACAACAATTCTCTTAAGTCAAGCTCCGGATATCGTTTTAGGAATCTATCCCTTGTATTATATTTATTCAAAAAGACATAATCTCAAAAAATTAGGGGTGATCTTTAATAAAAAATCGTTAGTAATTGCCACTATAGTTGGCATCGCCGGAAGTATTGGATTAGTTTTAATTGATAATTTTTCGTCCCTATTAATCGATTTTATGTACAAATCGGGTATAAGTTTCTACGATATCGTTGCCTATTTAGACGAAGAATATCTTGTCCTTCAAAACTCGAATATAATTCAGGTAATAATACTTATCCTTCTTTTAAGTTTATCAGTAATTTCCACTGAACTAGTATTTAGAGGTGTATTACACAGAACTTTAAAAGCGCATTTTGACAGCAAATTTCTGGGAAAATTTTCAGTAATTGTTATCGTAGCCTTGATTTACTCATTTCTGTTTCTATTTTTTACATTACCCGTTGGGATATATTTCTTTTTAGCAAACTTCATGGTTTCTATATTCTTGGGGGTAGTCTATGAAATTAATAAGAACCTAGTAAGTACAATAATGGCTAGCTTGATTTACAACATTACTCTCATTATCTTAATTATCTATTTCTAATTTAAACATAAATCTCCATTATCTTTTAATATATAAATTTAATAATAAGAAAAATCAAATATCTCTAGAGTTATTATTAGTAACTTATTTTTTTTAAAATACGATAAGAGTCTACAACGTGGAGAAAGAGAGATTGGGTAAAAAATATTATACAAACAAGGGTAGCAAAGATAATATAATTATTTCTATTGCAGGAGTACACGGAATTGGAAAAACCACAATCTTTAATCTTTTAAAAAAAAAATTGGGAGATAATAATAAGTTTAAGTTTTTTTCCGAAAGATACATCAAAATTCCTCCTTTTCCATTTGGTTCCAACGACAAACAAATCGCCTTTCGAAGCGAAATTCACTTTCTCCAACAGCTAATTCGGAGAAACAAAAATATCACTAATTTTAATAATAATTACAACGGGAGAGTTATTTTTCTAGATCGTACGCCAATCTGCGTGCTAATTTACTCTAAAAGTCTTTACCTTAAAGAAAAAGACTATAATCTAATCCTTGATATGTATAAGTCAGTTAAGTGGAAAGAAGATTGCATTATATATCTTACTGCTGAAACAGATACTATTTTAAAAAGAATAATTCAACGAGGTTCAATTGATAATACCAGAAAGGATTGGAATGAAGACGACAAGAAATACCTATTAGAAATTCTCTCCTATTATAATCAATTTCTGTTTCCTAAAACTCAAACTAAAAAAGTATTTACAATCGATACTAATGATTCAACTGCTGAAAATGTGATAGAGGAGATTAAAAACATAGTTATTGAATTGTCTGGATACTCCTTCAATAAATATGATATTTCTTCCTCTACACAGAAGATATTAAAAGAATTTATGTAAGTAATTATGATAAAATATATTAATGTAAATTTTATGATATACATTAAGAGAATTAATATTGTATTGATTCTAATTAATTTTAATATAAAAAAGATTTTGGTGTGAAATGTGTCTCTTGCGCAAGGTATTCGAGATAATATGATGAAGATTTTAAAATTCGAAGAAGATAAAACAGATTTAGAAAATCTAGCAGTACTTTCGAGAGTTGGTATGAAAGTTGCGTCTGCTTCTTCTTCTGAGCTCGATGCTGATGCAACATCCGCTTCAAGTACTGCGCTAATTGATTTAGGATTGAGATTAAGCGTAGCGACTGCACACGGCGCCCTAAAAGAGATAATTCTTCACAATACTTCTGGTTATAGTATAATTCTAGCAATCAACGACGAATATCTAGTGTTTGGTGGGTTAAAAAATGTATATCGAATTGGATATTACCTTGGATATATACGAGAATTAGCTAAAAAATTGAGTCAATTAATTTCAGGAGATGAAATTACTAACATGACACTTTCTTTAGATGATGCTGAAAAAGCTAAGCTAAATATTGAAGAAGAGGAAGTGACATCAATTATGAAACCTAGCATTGAAGAAGATAAAGCAGCGTTAGATGATTTGCTAGGTTTTTTAGACGATTGGGAAAGCGAAGGTGGGGATTTAGAAGATGCCGAAACGGAAGTACAAAATAACATTGTTGCAATTCCAAAATCTGTTGGTTTAGAATACGAAAAACAAATGGAAAAAGGTATTGAGGCCTCAGAAACTTCATTAAAGTCAGAAGAGCCATCCCCGATTATTGAGTCGCATTTTAAAGTATACGATGACGAAATACCTCCTGTTCCGCTTGAGGATTATACTCCTATGGAGATCGAGGAAGACGAAAGCATACATGAGCCTCAAATCGTCCAAGAACAACCTTTACAGGGATCTATTCCATCGCTCGAGGATCTACCTCCTCCAGATTTTAATATTGATTTTGAAGAAACCGCCACCGAGTACGATACTGAATTTGTACTCGATAAGGAATCCGAAGCTTTTGAATCCGTTCTAAAAGATTTAGGATGGGACGAGGAAGAAGATTAAATTGATTTTTCCAGCAAATCTGTTTAGTAGCTTCTAATTTTCACTATTTAAATCATCTGTTCTTCTATCATTTTCATCTTTTCAATAAAAATTAAATAGATTTTTATCTAATCTTAATTAACTTTAAATTTATTTAAAAAATAAAAATAAAAATAGTGAAACGAAATGAATGAAACGGCAAGATTCCAAAGAAACGAGACTACTACTATTAGAAAAATTAATTATGGAGCACCTAGAATTTCAAGCTCCATTGTTCTTGGAATTGAACAATTTGCTTTATTTGCGCTGTATTATCTTGGATATGGAGTACCACCACTTCAAGTTGGTTTTGCTCAGTCGATGGGATATCTTAGCATTGCAGTCTCTCAATTTTTTTTTGGATGGGTAAGTGATGCAAAATATACAAAGTTGGGCAGAAGAAAACCATATATTTTGATATTAGCTCCATTGCTTGGAATTTCTTTCATATTTCTTTTATTACCTGGCTTCTTTTTACCAGATCTTAGCGATAAAACTGCTCTTTTTGGATGGTTATTAGTTTGGGATATTATTTTTAGAATATCATATGCGGTAACAACTCCTTATCAAGCATGGATGGCAGAACAATTTCCTGTGGGGGAGCGGCCAAAGGTTTCTCAATTTCAAAATATCTTTGGGTACCTTGGAAATGCAATTATGATTGTTTTTACATTATTGATTTTAACACCTGCATTTGAAGATATTGCTTTAACACCCGAAGTAACACCCATCCTAGTTTCAGTACCAGTTCTGATATTTGGCCTACTTGTAATTATATTCTACTTATATATCGCCTTAACGATGCCCACAGAGCCAGATTTTAAGAAGGAATCAACCGAATCTACGAATTTAATTACAAATTTAAAAATAATAATAAAAAATAAAAATTATTTCTTTATATTATTAATGGCCGGAATATCTAGTTTTGCATGGTCAATAATTACTACTGTAATGTTAACATTCGTAGAAATCGTATTAGGGTTGAGAGGATTAATATATTATATTGTTGCAGTATTTCTAATAATTGGGTTTATCATTTTCTTGTACGTGTGGAGAAGACTTATCCAAACTAAAGGCAAAAAGCAAACGCTTCTGTATTTGTTTATTTTTGCAATAGTTCTTCTACCAACGACGTTAATAGGGATGATCCCTCTTGCAGCGAATGCTATTTTTGGAACTATCTTTATTCTTATTATAGCGGCAGTTTTAAGTGGATGGAACCTATTTCCATATATATATATGGCAGATTTAGCGGAAGACGACGAAAAACGAACTGGACAGTTAAAAGCAGGAATATATGCTGGGTTCCCCAGTATACTTCTTAATATATTTCAAGCCTTTGGTCCGCTGGTTATAGGAGTTATTTTATCGTTACAAGATATTACGGTTGGGTCTTCAACTTATTCTTTCGGTTTAGTTTTATGGGGACCAATTTGTTCTTTAATACTTATTGTAGCATATTTCTTTACGAAAAAGTTCGTAAAACTTGATTTTGACTGGGAAAAAAAATAATCTATTACTTAAAATCTATATTCCTTTTTTTTCATTATCTGAAAGACCAATAAAAACAAAAGTAATACTCAATTATTTTACTAAAGTATGACTATTTTTGACAAAGTTATAGAGATTTACCAAGATAAGTATATTTGCTTTCACTGTTTAGGTAGGATGTTTTCCTTATTAGGAACAGACACTACCAATCACGATAGGGGTAATTCTCTTTTACTCGCAATCACCATGGATAAACACCGTGCCTATTTATCCCAACAAGACAACCATGATAATGCTAGTCAAATATTAAAATTATTAGCTGAAAAAGCAAAGTATACACCCGCTCAAAGCGTATTAGAAAAGGAGGGTATTGAATATAGCAAACCTGATTTTGCAGAAAAATGTTATTTGTGTAATGATCTTTTTAACGACATAGGTGTTTATGCTAAAGGAGCAGAAAAATACTTAAAAGGTATTGAATTCACTAATTTCCTCATAGGTACTGCCCTCGACGCGCAAATTATTAATAAAGAAGATAATTTCAAAGCCATTCATAATCTTTTGGAAGCTGAATCGTTTAAGAATCATTTTAACCGAGAAGTGGGTAAAGAGTTATCTTTAATATTGAGTAAACCCGCAGAGTTTAGGATGCCGGATATAACTATTATTTATTCAGTAAAATTTGGCTCCTTCGATATTACTTTACTCTTAAGATCTCTTTTTATCTACAGTAGATATAACAAATTTGCTAGAGGAATTCCTCAAACTCATTGGGATTGTCGGTTATGCAGGGGAAAAGGGTGCGAATCCTGTAAATTTACAGGAAAGCAATACAAAACTAGTGTAGAAGAACTTATCAGCCCGGAATTTGTTAATAAAGCTAAAGCAGATGGCTCAAAGTTTCATGGCGCTGGGAGAGAAGATATTGATGTGAGAATGTTAGGCACAGGAAGGCCCTTTGTCCTAGAATTAAAAAACCCCAAAATCAGAACTCTGAATTTGAAAAAAATTCAAAATAAAGTAAATAAAAGTAATAAGAAAAAAATTAAAGTATCAGATTTAATATATAGTAGTAAGGAACGAGTTAAAAATTTGAAACTTAGTGCTGAAAACACAAAGAAAGTCTACGAAGCCATAGTAATCTCTAAAGAAAAGATTTCAAAAGACACTTTCGATGTTCTTTTAAAAAAATTGAAGACTGTTTACGAAAAACAAAAACTTCAACAAAGAACACCAATAAGGGTATCCCATCGTCGTGCAGATAAGATAAGAGAAAAAAAGATTTTTCGAGTAGAAGGCAAATTCATTAAACCAAATGTTTCAGAATTCATCGTAGAAGCTCAAGGTGGAACATATATTAAAGAACTTATAAGTGGTGATAATGGAAGAACAACACCCTCTTTCTCTGATGTATACGGATTCTCTTTAGAATGTAAAAAATTAGATGTTCTTGAAATATATTAATTCTCTTGTTAAAGAAGTGAAATCAAAAAATAAATAAATTATTATAAATTAAATAAATTATCAATACAATTCAAAATAGTTTAGGGAATTAATTTGACATTACATAAAGGTTACCGGAACAAGTCTCGCCAAAGACACCGAAAAAACGTAAGAGACCGGGGCTTAGGTTCCATTGAGAAATATTTAATTGATTATGAAATAAATGATAAAGTAGACGTTATTACCGATCCTTCTCAGCATAAAAGAGGATTTCCTCACAGGAGATATCATGGAAAAACCGGAACCGTTAAGGGTATACGAGGAAGGTGCTACGAAGTTGAAGTTAAATTAGGCAATTCAAAGAAACTTCTTATCATTGGCAAAGAACACTTACGTTCTAATAAAGGTTCAGCCCAATAACGCATTTATCAATTTGAGGGGAGAAAAAATATATGTCTGGACGCAAAATTAATGAAAAAACTGTTTCTATACCAGAAGTAAAAAAAATTATGGAAGCTGTCAAGGAGAAAATCGAAAAAATTGACAGTGAAGAAGGTTTATCTCACTTTCAAGAAATTACTTATAATTATGTTAACAAATTTTCTAAAATGAGTGAAAAAGATGCGATAAAAGTTCAGAAATTGTTAATTGAGAAGTACGAAATCGAAGAAAATTACGCAATAACCATTGTAAACATTGATCCACACACAGTTCCGGAACTTAGAATGATCTTAGAGAAAAGTTTTACTGGAAAATCGTTAAATGACGAACAATTACAAGATCTTTTAGCGCAAATAGAAGAACTTAAATCTTCTTAAAAAAAAATAAGTTATAAATTTTTTTAAAAGCGTATTAAACAACGAAGAATTTATAAATTCTTATTGTTTTAAATTTTAATGAGCAATCCTTGTTAAAAAAGGAATATATTAAAAATAATATATTATGCACTTCAGGATAGTAAATAATTATAAGAGTGGTTGGTATGGACAGGAATCGGGATCGAGATCGATACAGAAGGCCTCCTCAAAGACCCAGATATCAAAGAAGAGACCCAAGAAAAAAGAAACAATTCATCAAGAAGTTTCGAGAACTTGTCGTCTTAGATTTATTACTCCATGGTCATCCTGAAGAAGATAAACCAAGCTGGTCAAAAACTCCAATTGCACAAGTACTTACTTTTCCAGATTTTGTATTATATGAAGTTAAATGCAACAGAGATTCAGATATAAAGATACAAGAAAAAGGATTGTATGAGGGCTTTCAGCAACAAAATAAGTTGAGGGAAGTTTTAAAAAAAATTAATTATCAAGACCTTACAAATACAGCAAAAGCCCTAATTCAACCGATACTTGAAAAAGAAATATTAAATTATGAGGAGGAATTCATAAACTTCTTTAATAACTCCACTTCTATAACTCCCCGAATGCATTCTCTTAAATTATTGCCTGGAATAGGACAGAAACATATGTGGGATATACTAGAATCTAGACAAAGACAAAAATTCACTACTTTTCAAGATATTTCTGATCGGACGAGCTTATCGCATCCAGCAAAACAACTTACTTTAAGAATCATTAAAGAACTGAAACGTGAGGGAATAAAGTACTACTTGTTCTCGAAGACTCAAAAATACGAATGAATAATATGAATAAAAGCGAAGTTTTACTTATTTTAAAACAATTAGGAATTAGACCAAAAAAAAATCTAGGTCAAAACTTTCTCATCAATAAAAATACTGTTTCTAAAATAATCTTAGAATCACACATTAAAATAACACAATCAATTTTAGAAATAGGACCCGGTTTAGGGGCACTGACTGAAGATTTGGTCAAAAAATCAAACCAAATCTATGCTTATGAAATAGATTCTGTTTTGTTTTCTTATCTTTCAAATAAGTTTTCCAGCTATGAAAATTTAAAGCTATTTAACGAAGATATTCTAAAAGCGAAAATTCCTTTGCACGATCTTATAATTTCAAATATACCTTATTCTATTACAGGTCCTATATTTGAAAAAGTTTTTTATAACGCACAACCTCCGCGTGGTGCTTTAGTAATTGAAAATAGTATTGCCGAAAGACTTTTTAATAAAAAAAGTTATAAATCCTTCTCAAGAATAACTGTTACCTTTAACGCTTTCATGAAACCAGTGAGAAAATTTAAGATTTCTAGATTTGATTTTTTTCCCCCTCCTAAAATTGAATTAGCTTTAGTTATTGTCGAGCCTAGAAAGGATATCGATAAATTGTTATTATCCGATGATGGGAGGACCTTCTTCTTAAAGTTTGTTGCTGGAATAATGCCCTATAAAAATAAAAATATGGCAAATACATTATATTATTTCATAAAAAATGATAAAAATTTTACATACTCAAAACAACATATCGAAGATTTTTTGCATGAAAATCAAATAAAAAATGATAAACTAGCTAGTTTTAGTGTGGATGAAATCGTTGAATTAAGTAGCAAGTTTTTTACATTCATAAACAACTAATTCTATTCAGATGGTGAAAAATATTAATTCTTTTCCAGATCCAAGTATTCTTTATACTTTTGATGAAGTATATCCTCCTTCCGATGATACATATTTAATTATTGATTATTTTAAAAAAGAAATTAACGAAAACTTCTTTGATGGCTTACCAATCAATAGTATTAAAAAGATCTTAGATATGGGAACTGGAACTGGGATAATCGCTTTATTCTTTCAAGAAATTAAAAAATATTTATCAAATTTCACATCCAAAATATATGCATCAGACATATCAGATGCAGCTATTAGATGTGCTACGTTAAATGAAAAAACAATTAATTACAAAAATAATATTAACTTTATCAAATCTGATCTATTTAGAAAATTTCCGCCAAATCTTCAACAATCGTTTGATATTATTGTTTTTAATCCACCTTATTTACCCTCTATTAGTGATAAAGAAAATAATATCATTCGTAGGCGTAGTGATTCTAATTGGGATGGAGGAGAGCGTGGTTTTGAAGTTTTCCTTGAATTTTTAAGACAAGTAAAAGATTTTCTAAATTCAGAACAGAAATATTATATTTATTATATCAGTTCAAGTTCAACGGATTTAAGTGAGTTAAACGAAGAACTGGAAATACTAGGGTTTCAGAATAGTGTTTTAAATAAAAGGCATATATTTTTCGAAGATATAATATTGAATCGACTGGAAGAACTCTAAAGTTTACTTAAAAGGTCTCCTCGTTCTACGCTTTTCTAACAAAGAAACTCCATGAACTTTCAAAGTTCTAGATAAACTATTAAACAGTAGATCGATCTCTTGAGGCTTAAATACTGCTCTTTTATGTGCTTCGATTTGCGGTATTGGCAATCCGTAAAATTCATTAAGGCTTGAGATCGGAAGGAGGATTGAAGATATTAAATCAGCTTTTTCGGAAGCTTCTTTTAAATCACAATTTTCATCCATAAAAAACTCAATTCTACATGGCGTATCGTAAGTCGCAGTTTTTAAGTAGAAAGCATAAAAATTAAAAGGAAAATAGTATGGAATCTCTTTTTTTATCCCGGTATCCCTTATTTTGTCTACTTCTTTTTTACAATTGAAAATACAACTTCTCTCTGTTTTCCGCAATACTCTATTGTATAAATCTAAATCAGAAAAGTAGTCTAAAATCTGACGATAATTAATTTTTATGAAATCAGATAGATTCGTAACATTCGGTTTTAACATCTGTATGGTTCTTCTTAAGAGATTAGTTAACGCTGATGTCCGCGTATCTTTTATCGAACCGATCAAAATTATTCCCTTCTCAATGCAAGTAGAATATAGCTTTTGATATTCCTTTAACAATTTATCGTATCTCTTAGAAATTTCTAAATCCTTAGTAAATATCAGATTTATGGGCATTATTACTACTGACCCATCTAAAATAATTAAGTCTACTTCGCTCTTCTTTTCGATTAAATTATTTAAAAGATTAATTTCCATAAAAGTCATGTCCATCGAAGTCTTGGCTTCTACCACATTTTCCTTCCGATTCAAATAATTTCCTTGGACATTATAATTATTAAACCCTGCTAAGTCAGGAAAGTACTCAATTCGAGATGATTGGTTTTCATAAAAATAGTACTTCACAGCAATAGCCTTTAAGAAAGAAAAATCTACATTCATGAATTTTTTTACAACAGAACTTCCATCCACACTTACTATGTTTAAACCTCTTATGTTAGATGCCGAAGTTAGTTTTCTAATAAAATTTTCTTTAATATCATAATTTGGATATTTCAGTAATTCTTTAAAATCCAGACTTTCAAGATTACCTAAAAGTATTTCTACAAATTTTTTTTTCATTCGTTCGATTCCAATATATTCTTGAGCGAGATTCTTTAAATTTGTTAATAAAATCTGTTCTTTGGTAAAACCGGAGTCACCGGAGCTAGTGGAGTTAAAGGAACTAGAATTTAGATTTATGTTCCTCTGATTTGATGTATTATTTCTAACTGTCATCAAGATTTGAAATGAAGAGAGGTAATTATAATAATGAAGAGAGATTAAAATTAATAATTTTTATAATTAGAATCAGCAGATAATTACTTTAAAAATGGCTATCAATTTAGGAAACGATCCGAATATATTGATATTAATATCTTTTGCTGAAATTTTGTTCGTTCTTGTTCCTTCATTAATTGCCGCAAAAATAGAAAAAACTCCATTCATCGTAGAAGTTAAAAAACTTGGTTTTAATGTAAAAAATCCAAAACTCAAGAATATCCTATTAAAAATTTGTGCGGGAATATTTATTGGATTTTTATTCTTTTTCATTAGTGATTTACTATTAACCTTTTATATGAGCTTTATAATTCAAAATCTGTTTGGAGCACATTTTATTGAAGAGGCTATAGGTAACGCGATTTCTACATCACCTGTGAATCCTAATTTTATTCAATTATCACTTCTTATAGCGATTCAAATCGCTATTATCGGGCCATGTGAAGAGGCGTTTTTTAGGGGTTTTATTATCAATAAAAGCAAAAATAAGGTGAAGTTAATCTACTCTATCATTCTTTCTTCATTTTTATTCACATTATATCATGTTCCTCCTTTTCTCGTACCTTTGACTACAATCATAACTTTTTTTGGATATTACTTCACTTTTGGAATTTTATTATCTTTAGTTTTCGTCGCGTTTAAAAGCTCTCTTCTCCCAAGCTCAATTGCTCATTCTAGTTTAAACATATTACTTCTAATATTTTGAGGAAAAGAGGTTCGTTGGGATAGAAGGTTTAAAAGTATTGAAAAATAAATAAAAACATACATTTAAAAAATCTTACAAAGATAAATATAATTAAGTCAAACCTATCAATATTAAATATTGGAGTACAGAAAAATAATTAGTACCATCTATCAATAAGGGTAAAGAATTTTGGCAGGCTACGATTACACTTGGAAAATAATGATGTTAGGGGACGCGGCTGTTGGGAAGACTTCCTTAACATTAAGGTATATTTCGGGCTTTTTCCTACAAGATTTGAAACTCACGATTGGAGTAGATTTTTATTCAAAAACTACCACCCATAGAGAGAAAAAAGTAAAACTACAAATTTGGGATTTTGGTGGAGAAGAACGATTTAGATTTCTCTTACATCAATATTGTAAAGGAGCTAACGCTGCCTTCTTCTTATATGACATTACTAATAGGTTATCTTTGGACCATTTACCTGATTGGACTCAAATCATCCGAGAACATGCTGGAGATATCCCCATTATGCTAATTGGTTCTAAAGTAGATTTAAAGGAATTCCGAGCTGTTACAAGGGAGGAAGGGATTTTAGCTGCTAAAAAATATAATTTATCTTCATTTATAGAATTGTCTTCTAAGACGGGTCAAAATGTTGAGAAAGCATTTGATGTAATAACTGAAACTCTTTTTGAAAGATATAAACCTAGTTTATAGCGGAAAAAAATTTGAATCTTTGTTAACATTTTTTCATAAAGAAAGGAATTAAAACTAATCAAATTGCTAGATGCCAAACTTGCATATTATTAGCACCTCTATTATTCCATGCAAAATATGGAATTGCGGTAAATTTACTGGCACTGTTAGTTGTCCCGGTAATGAGATTGACACCCCCTAACAATTCTGTTTCGAACTTAACACGTAAATCCTGATTTTTAGAGATAACAATATTAAAAATATCACTATTTTTATTATCTTTTTGCTCAAGACAATAGATTAACGGCCCATTAGATATAGATACTCTTTTTCTGTTTCCTTTGATTCTCGGATCACTTTCAACAAGAATTGGTATCATTTTAAAAGTTAAATCAATTTCGTCATTATCTAACCATTTTCTTAAAATTTCAACGTATTTTCCTTTATTTATTATATTTGAGTGCCTTTGGCCATTGATATTAATGTCCGTGCCATAACTCCAATCTGGAATTCTAAGGAATAAAGAAAATTTTTGGCTTTTAGACAATACAAATTTAATGGTAATCTCCCCTTTCCAAGGGAATTCACTTTTTTGGATAATTTTGACTACGTTTGAGCCCAATTCAATATTTGCTTTATTTCCAATGTACTGGTGAATCCAAATTCCTTCTTTCGAAGTGCTGTAGATATAATCTCCTAAGGAAGCGATGGTTCTGGCTACATTAGGAGGACAACAAGCACATCTAAACCATTCGCTTCTTTTATCCTTAGCATATGAAACTAAAGGATTATCGTATGTGTATTCTTTACCATCAATGGATTGGCCAACCAACATCGCGTTATATAACACCCTTTCTATCAAATCTGCATATTTACTGTTGGCGGTTATTTGGAGCATTCGCAAGTTCCACATCATATTTCCAATCGCGGAACAAGTTTCAGAATATGAATCTTCATTCTTTAAAGCAAAATCTTTTTTAAAACCTTCTGTGCCTTTTTCAGATCCAGTCCCACCAGTAATATACATTCTGGCTTTAACCATTTTCAACCATACTCTACGAAGGGCTTTTAATAATGTTTTATCTCCTATTTCAGAATATAAATCAGCCATCCCACAAAATAAATACATTGCTCTAACAGCGTGTCCAACGGGTTCGAAAATTTTTCTTACTGGAACATTTGATTGAATATAAGCTCCGTTCAAGTTTTCTTTGTAGAGTATTAATTGACTTTTTAGTGTAAGATTCGTAGCCCATTCTGATACTTCGCTCTCCTGTTCTTTAATAATATTTTCTTTTCCTACTGACAAAAAAAATTCTTTATTTTTCTTTTTTGCTATTCCTAGGGTAGCTAGCATGTTTATATATTGATTAGCAACATAAGTTTTAAAGTTCGACACATTTCCTCTTCGGTTAACAAATTCTTCCGCTAAATTTAAGTAATTTGAGTTCTCAGTGATTCTATACAACGCGATTAAAGCCATTTCGATTTCCTCGTGACCGGGAACGCCCTTCCTTTTTCCTCCCAAATATTGAGACACTAACAAATTTGCAAACTTAATGGCTACATTTATCATTACTTGTTTCTTAGTAGCATGATGGTGGGCTATAGCTGCTTGGATCAAATGACCCGCACAATACAATTCATGCATTAGGTATATATTTGTGAACCTTTTTTCTATAAACCTGGTCGAATAGAATGTATTAACATATCCATCTATAGTTTGAGATTTCTTTATTAAATCAACAACCTCATTCACTTTTGCTTCTAAGCCAGGATCACTATAAATATTAAGGATGTAACATGCTGCTTCAAGCCATTTATAAAGATCCGAATCAAAGTAGAATTCTCCTATTTGAACTCCTTTTTTAAGACCTGAAGCAACTCTAAAATTATCTATGTGAAAATCACCTTCTAGCATTTGATGTTGATGGTGAATTGATATTTCTCGATTGATCTGCTGTCTTTTTGACCAAAAACTATCGTTAATATTAACATCTACAAACGAAACGGGCTTTAGCTTATTAAAAGGTCGTTTATTAGTGTTATACGTCATCTTTAAAAAACTACGTTTTTAAAAAAATATAGAAAAAATAATTAAGAATAGAAAATAAAATATTTTAATTATTCAATCCAATAAAGTGAAAATAAAACACGTCTGATTTAACTTATTTTATAGGAATTATTTTCGCACTCCTTGCGGGAATTGTGGTCTATATTGGAGCTCTTATTCAAAAGTCTGTTATCAATAAACACTCTAATGACCCAAAGTTTATCAGAAGTCTTGTTAAAAGCCCAGTATGGTTCCTGGGGCTTCTACTACAAATTATTATCGGAGGGCTTATTTTTTACTTTATAGCGATTATTTTTATAGGACCTGCCTTGGTTCCAGGTCTAATGTCTGCAGGATTAATTGTTCTTGCGTTAGGTTCTGTTAAAATTTTAAAAGAAACATTAGGAAAAGTGGAGATTTTTGGTATAATCTTAATGATTATTGGCGTTACCTTGCTTGGCTTAAGCCAATTATCAATTGATGTTTCTACATTTATTATCCTTGATTATGATTTCATTTTTAGAATTATTTTGTTCACGATTGTTATTCTTTCTTTAGCAATTTTGTTTGAAATTTTGCGTCGAAAACACAAAAAGTTTAAAGGCTTATTAATGGCAATCGAGGCGGGATTAATCCTCTCTCTGAATACTGTTTGGGCGAGTCCGGGAACTACAGTTGTAACTCACGTAGTTGAAGGAATTATAATTGAAGAAGAAATAATATTTGGAATTATAATTGGCATAATCCTCCTCCTAATTGTAGCTATTGGAATCACTATAGGACAAATTTCGCTTAAATACGGGCAAGCTAATATTTTGATCCCATTAACAAGCGTCCCGATTCAGATAATACCAGTATTTGCTTTTTTTATTGTATTTCTATCTACGCCCTCTAATATTCTTTCAGTAATCTATTTGATAATTGGATTTATTCTCATTATAAGTAGCTCTTTTTTACTCTCTAAACGGCAAGCTAAGCTTGAAAAAGTAAAGAAAGATCAATAAATAAAAAAAAGGAGAATTTATTTTTTTGTAGTAAGATAAGCTATTATACCGTAGATTAATCCATTTACCAAACTCCCAAAGATCACATTCATTAAAGCCGCAGTTTGGTAAAATTCCCCTGCAAGCAATACTTGATAAGCAAATCCTTGATATAGTATTATAATACTAACAAGCATACATATTATTGCAGATAGGAAAAATCCTGCGAACGCATGAACCCGCTTTTCGCTAAGTCTTCCAGTTATCACAGCAGCAATTAATGGAGCAATTATAAATCCAAGATTAAGGAAGAAAAAATTCCAACTAATAGGATCAGTCCCGATTGAGTAAGCTAAAAGATCTACTAAATACCAAATAGCATGGGCAGTTGAGGAGAACAACACGTAGAGAAGATAGGGCACATTTGGTAATATACCTGTTATGAAATTATCAAAACCATAGCCGATAGCATAGATTATGGTAAAAACTACAGCATTTAAGACTACTAATGCTACGAAACTAACTATAAAAGATTTTCCAAAACTCATATCCTTTCCTTCTGATTTTATGTATAAACTAGATTAAATTTCTTAGTTGTGTATTATTAGAATGCCTTTTTTATATAAATTTTACCTCTTGAGATGACTATTTTAGATACATTAAGGAATGTCTCCATCTTATTAGAATCTTAAAAGAATTCATTCCTCAATTTTTGACTAGATATCTCCGGAATATATTAAATATTTTTGGATACTTATATGAATTTATTTTGTAATTAAAAGAAAAAAGATGTAAAAATTTATTTTCTTTTTGTTGTAAAGAAAGCTAAAAGTCCAAAAATTAGGCCGTTAAGGAGACTTCCTCCAACAACAATAAACAACGCACCACTACCGAGAAATTCACTAGTGATAATTATTTGATAAGAAACACTGTTAAATATTAGTATCAATGAAACAGTCATGCTGACTAAAGAAGTCAAAAAGACTCCGAAAAACGAATGTATCCTTTTCTCCCCAACTCTTCCGGCAACTATAGCCGCAATCAAAGGAGCAACAAGTATTATAAGAATCGAAAATAAGCTAAATAGATTATCATTAACAATTTGGTATGCTATTCTATCTACAGTTAACCAAATCGCATGTCCCATCGAACAGAAGAGATTATAAATGAGACTTGTCGTAGCTCCTGCTGTAAATATGCTAATTATATCGTCAAATCTACCAAAACTAACATAAAGTATGATTACTAATAATAGATTGCAGACCATCAATGTTAGTAGACTAAACAAAAACGCTTTTAGTAAACTCATATTTATTATCTTTTCATATTTTTATATACAAATTGATTATTCATCAAATGAATTATATTCCTATTTAAACCTTCTCTGATTTTGTTTGAATTAAATTGAGATTTTTCACACATACAAATTTCAATTAATGTTGTCTTTGATAGATTAGATCGGATTGAAATTATTCTAACAAAACTAGGCTGTTGACTTTGAATTTTGACTCCTTCAAGTAAATTTATAATTACAGACCTATCTTGTAAAGAAGCACCGTTTCTAAAGAATAATTACTAAAAAGGCGACTACCGATTATTCATTTTGAGATATGTTAAAGTCTAACGATTCAATACAACAAGAATTTTCAGTACAATTGGATATATAAAAAAAAAGAAAAAAAAGTTTTTATTTTTTGCTAAACAATCTGGTTCAAACAGAAAATCGGTTAGATCAATCAAATTAAGTTGATAGCGATTTTCATATCATTTTGTGTAACCTTCTTACGACCTGAATGTTTTGCTATGTCTAGCGCGCAGCCAGTTAAAGTTTTTGCGTATTCTTCTAAATAGTCCATTAACTTATCTACTGCGGCTCTACTAACGATTTCGGCTCCCGCTTTTTTCATTAAAGCTCTAAGCGGACTCCATGCGAACGCGGCCATGATTTTATTCCTCCACTAATTATTTTTGTTTAATTTCCCGCACTTTTTACAAGTTTGGGTTAAATTCTTTAATTTTTAATTTTTTAAAAAAATTTAAAGTATTTAAATTAAAATTGGTATTATTCCTATATAAATGTGTTGGTTGATCATAGTTTATCCGAGTAATTTTATCATCCAATTATGGTCGACAAAAAGAATCATTGTTGCTGAGAAAAAAAAAATTTAATAGCAAAATCAGATCGTAAAAAATGATCAAATGTTGACTTCGGTTGTAAATTTGGATTTGAAGTTGAACTTAAGACCTATTAATATTGTTGAGATCCTTGACGAGTTTTCAGAAAATATTCTTGTTAGTAAAAGATAGAGTAGGCTATAATATGAGAATTCAAATATTCAGTATTTTTGAGCCACATATTCTAACCTACTTTTTTATTACTTCTAATCTATAGAAGTTCAAAAAATATTCAAAAAAAATTGTCCATCCTTTTGTATTTTGATTCGTCTATAACTTCTCTCCCCTCAACGAAGAGGGCGAACTATCGCCTTTTGTTAAACTTCTTAACGAGATTAATTCCAATCCAAAAGTTATTCTATCGAAAGAAAAACTTACCAACGTCATTTACTAATGAACTTCTTTCTCTAGATGACAAGGAAAAATTGTCGGATATAGCAGTTAATCAATATATCAACTCATATAAGACAGTTAAGGCAGATTATCTAGATTATTGTAAGGGAAAAGGTATTTAAAAAAAGAAAAAAAAGTATTTTTTTTTTTTGCTAAACAAACAAGTCCAAACAGATAAATCGATCAATTAAATTAAGTTGATTGCGATTTTCATATCTGCTTGAGTCTAAAGGCATTCTAGATACTAGAACAGCATACTTTCTTACGACGTGAGTGTTTTGCTATATCTAGCGCGCAACCTGTAAGTTCTTTGGCGTATTCTTCCAAATAATCCATTAACTTATCAACTGCGGCTCGACTAACGATTTCGGCTCCCGCTTTTTTCATTAAAGCTCTAAGCGGACTCCATGCGAATGCTGCCATAATTTTTTTAATTTCCTCCACGGATGTATAATTTTGGTTATTTTCCCGCACTTTTTACAAGTTTGGGTTAAACTCTTTAATTTTTAATTTTTGTTTAAAAATGTAAAGTATTTAATGTTAAATTGGCATTACTCCTATATAAATGTGTTGGTAGATGATGCGCATCCGAGTAATTTTATCATCCCATTTTGGTCGACAAAAAAAATTTGAATTTTTATAGCACGATTTTTTTAGTAGTGAATTCCGATCTCCAAAAATGATCAATTATTGGCATCGATTGGCAATGTTTACCCAAAGTCAAATTAAGTTTCATACTAATCTGGCTAACATCCTTAGCGTAGGAGATTAAAATATTCTTGTTAATAAAAAATAGAGTAGAGTATAATATGAGATTTTAAATATTTAATGTTTTAAAGCCTTGTTTCTGATATTATGCTTTATATCATGTGATTTCAAAATTAGATACCTTAATAATTTTTGTGATAGGTTTAACAATTGGTATTAACTTATCAAATTCAAAATAAAAAGCGTTCCAGCATTTTTCAAACCTAATTTCAATTACTTTTATAAGAGAAAATACGATTTCTTCTTTATAATATTTTAATTCGCTTATTGATTTCGCTAATCGACCTCTTGCGAGGTGTAAAAAATGTCTAGAATTATCTACATGCTTTAATTTTCCTTTTGCAACCATGTTATATAATAGTTCCCACGCAGACACGGTACTAGAGTAAATACCGTTTACATCTGAAATCCATAATTTTTTAGTTACATCGTCCAATTTCTTACGGGAGTTTAAAAAATCTACGATACCATCTTTTATATCCTCGAGTTCTTGGATATAATCTCTAATCTTCCAAATCCTCTTTATATCATCTTTTCTATCAATTAATTTTTCTTCGTCACTTATAATTAAATCACCAAGTCTCGGTCAATCAAGAAAAATCCAATGTTTTACAATTCAATTTTTGTTTCGGTAGTAGCTTTTTCTGCGTAAAAGAAACGTCCTGATCCCATAACATCTACATGTCTAAATGTTATCTCGTGATATGTAAACTGTTGAGACTTAATCTGGTGTCTTAATTTTAATGTTCTCATTTGCTGTTTGGAGTAAGACTCAGTAACTTGTATTATTAATTTTCCTAGCTCTGAAACTAACAATTCGTCTTCCGAAGGATAGTATTGGTCAGCATCTGCTCCAATCGCAACATTTCCCGTTCGAATTTCTCCAGGATTATTTTCAGCGGCATTCTTATATTTTATAAGATGAGTTACAATAGTTTTTAGATTATTGATACTAGGTTCTCCGATTTCTCCAAGGATTTTATATACTTTGCTTGGCTTTCTAAGGTAATCTTCAAGTGAGTCCGGAGAAATCTTTGGTCGATAATCAGGAAACATATTTTTTTCGTTCATAATTTCTATATTTCAATTCGATAATAAAAATTTCTCTCTATTTATTACATAAAGATTTAAAACCAATCGTGATGTATATTCCTAGAATCTAATAGATTTTTAAAGCAATTTAAATAGCAGTTGAAAATCAATGTCATTTGAACAAGAAAAACAACCACATTATATCTTCAAGATATGTCTGCTGGGTCAAGGAGGTGTAGGAAAAACTTGTATAGCGAGAAGGTTATGCTTTGATACGTTCGATGCAAACACACGATTAACGATAGGGATTGATTTTTACACCTATGACCTCCCGATTATTGTTGACGGAAAGGAAACATATGTCCGCTTATCTCTTTGGGACTTCGGTGGACAGGAACAGTTCAAGCAAATGTTTAGTTATTATATTCATGGCGCAAACGGAATATTTATGATTTTTAGCTTGTTCAACCTAAATAGCACTCTAATTGGTTTGGATTGGTGGTATGAACATCTCATAAAACAGAAGCAAAGCAAAACTCCAAAGTTACTAGTTGGATGTAAAAGTGATTTAACAAAAAAACTGGAAAAAGTTGACGAGTTAGTTATAGAAAGCTTTAGGAAAAAACATAATAATGTTGATTTTTTTAAAACTTCTGCTAAGAAAAACTATAACATAAGGGAAATTTTCGTAGAGATGACCAAGAACATCTTGGATACTCATGGTTTTAAATACGATAAACTGCTCTAAAAAAACTTCTTAATTTTTATATTATAACCACAATTACTCCTAAGATCGTAGTAAGTACTCCCAAAAAACCGTATTTAGTAATCTTCTCTTTATTCAACCAATATGTTAGTGGAAGTGAAAATAATGGGCTTGCACTAGCTAATAATGACATCACAATGGCTCCAGCCGTGTGAGCCGCCTCAGTGTATAAATATGCTCCTAAAGAAGTACCAATAATAGATGCTATAAGCAGAATAAACCATGTTTTAGAAGGCTTTCTAAATGAGTAAATGTTTTGTTTACTATTCCCAAAATTGTTTTCTCTCCAAACCATTAACAATAAAATCAACAGAGCAAATGGAAAGCGAATGACATTACTAATAATCGAACTTATTCCGTTTGTAACTAAGATTTGATCAATTTGATTCGTCACATAATCAATTATGACAAGACCAATAGCCCATCCAAGCGAAGCAATTAAAGCGTAAACAATCGGGATAAAAGAAGTGTGATAACTTAATTTTTGAGGGTGAATTTCCGAGTCTAGTGGGTTTTTGTTTTCAGCTTTCATTTTGGATTTCCCTATCACTATGATCCCTAACCCAATAAGAACAATCGATAGAATTATCTTAGATTCAAAAGCACGATTTAGAAAAATTAGTGATAGAATAACGGTAAATATAGGAAATGTCATTGATATCGCTAAAGCAAGCGTAGTACCAAGTTCTTTTTGCGCTTTAAAATACGCTGTGTCTCCAATTACTTGTCCAAAAAGAAAACTTAGGAAAGTTATTACCCATAAATTCCATGGCAATAAGAATATATACGTAAAAATACCTAAAATAACAGCTAATACTATAAATGTTAAAGTTCCAATAGCTGTTCGAAAAAAGTTAATAAAAACAGGGCTAGCATACCGCTCAGTTTTTCGAAAGAGGACATTTGATACTACAAAAGTTAAGACTGCGAGAATTGCGATTAATTCTCCAGTCATAAAATTACTTTCCTCTTTTTAGCATATTCGTACAACTTCAAAAACGATCTAGCTGCGCGTTCTATTGATTCGTATACCAAAAATCCATCACTTTTTAGTTTATTGGATAAAATCTCCCGGGATTCGCTAGGATACTGTGGCAATATAATCACAAATATTTTATCTAAAGATTCTGCATGCTTCCTAATTCCAAGTAAATTGATATAAAAATTCTTAAATTTATCATCCTCCAAATCCCTCCAAGCATCAGTTACTATCATTACTAAATCGATCGTATCATCTATTGCTGCCTTACAGACTTCCAAATAGACCTTACTTGAAATAATCCAAGGCATATCTAAAGGATTAGATAAACTCCCAACCCTAATAGGGTATATCTGTTTTAGTGCCTCTAACTTTTTTCCTGATATAATCGGTAGGCTCAAACCTAATTCAGTTAAAATATCAGTAGCTAAAATTCCAAAACCTCCAGACCATAAAACTACTAAAACATTTTTATATTTAGGATACTCTATCTCTTTTTTTCTTTCTTTATAATTTTGTATATTCGTGGAAAATAAGTAAGTATAATCAATTAGCTCATCTAAAGATGGTGGAACGTCAATAATTGGTGTCTGTTTGAATATTGCTTTCCAAATATTAGCTTTTGAAGCCAAGGAGCCCGTGTGAGTTAAAACTGCTGCCTGACCTCTCTCAGTTCTTCCTCCGCGCATAAAGAGTACGGGTTTCTTCATATTTTTTAAAACTTCTAAGAGCCTTCTTCCCTCATTTTTTTGTAAAACAGGCAAACCCTCGAAGTAAACGCAAATCACTTGCGTTTCATTGTCATTATTTAAGTATTGTAAGAATTCAGAAACTTGAATATCAACGCAGTTTCCTACGCTTGCCCCTTTCGAAAATCTTAAATTGTATCTTCGAGTACCAAATTTAACCATCTTAGAATGTAAATCTCCGGACTGAAAGATTAATCCTACATCCCCATTTTCTGTAGGAAAAGAGGAGTAATATGCTATTTTTCCTCGTGGGCAATACAAACCCATACAATTTGGACCTATGCTTCTCGTAGAGGGATAGGCATTAAGGATTTCTTTAATTTTCCTTTCAATAATAGCACCTTTTTCGTCAAATTCTCCAGTGCCCGCTGTAAAAATATGAATAAACTTAATTGTCTTACGGGATAATATATATGATAATTCCTTAATCAAATTGTCTCTTCTAACGGATAAAATAACGAGATCGATCGAATCAACAGGAACATCATCAACAGATTTTAAACATTTTAAGCCTAAAATTTCTTCAACTTTAGTAGAAACGAGATAGAGATTTTCCAAATTGTATCCTTGTCTAATAAATCCATCTACAAAAAAAGAAATTTTGGGCTTTGCATCATATATTAGGACATTTTTTGGTTTAAACAATCGTTCAAATGACATTTCTTCATTTCTTACTTCCAATTATTTCCCCTAATTCTTCTTTTAAATAAGTATTACAGTTATAACAATATTTTGGTTTTGAATCGAATTTAGCTCCACATTGAGGGCATTCTGATCTATTTTTTAATTCGATATCCATTATATCTACTTTCTTCTCTTCATTTCTAATTAATTTTAAGAGTAAAGATAATCCTATGGAAACTATTACGAGTGTAATCGCTAGCGCGATAGTTTCGACTAAAAAAGTTGGGAAAATAGAGTTAAATGATGTTATTGAATACCTCCAATAGAAAACATAAAAAAAGAAATTAGGAAAAAAGAACGTTGTTAAATTCATTGAATAAACTTTTCTGAAATTGTTAAAAATTAGAATAGGTAATAACGATACAATTACCCATGTAATGTTTATGAATAAAAAACCATGAATTGTGTTATATAAAATAATGTTTGCAAGAAATTGGATAATAAATTGTTGTTCCCCTGCTCTAGGGTCAATACTCAAATCAAAATTAATTTGAATCCGATAGTTGAATATCGCGCTAGATATCAGTAAAATCAATATTTGAATGCAGAATACCATTAATTTACTTTTAAATAGCGACTTTATCTTCATCATTGCTTGAGCTATAAAATAAACTACTTGATATACATCTATAAAATAAACTACTTGATATAAAGTAAATAGAAAAATTTTTAATATTTGTTTATTTATTCTCTTTATAGTGCAGAACTTGTTAACTTATTCTTTATTGTTTTATTGTATTAATTCAAAAATTGAGGTTATTTTAGATTTATGAGTTATTCATTCAGTCGAACTAAATTAGTTGAAAAAATTAAATTCGGATTATTAAGTCCCGATGAAATTAGAAAAATGTCTGCTGCCAGGATAATTACAGCAGATACTTACGATGAAGATGGTTTACCTATTCCCAGTGGCCTTATGGATCAACGGTTAGGGACTATAGAGCCGGGACAGAGGTGTCAGACTTGTGGTAACCTTGTTAGTAATTGTATGGGGCACTTTGGTCATATAGAATTAGCAAGGCCCGTTATTCATGTCGGCTATTCGAAAAAAGTCCTTAAAGTCCTAAGAAGCATCTGTCCTGAATGTTCAAGGTTAATGTTAACAGATGAAGAAATGGAAACATTTCGGCAAGGACAAATGAAGCACCGTAGAATTTTCTTTGAAGATGATGAAGAAGCTACAAAGAATGTGTTTAAACAGGCAAGAAAAAGTAAAATTTGTCCGTATTGTGGTGCAAAAAAGAAAAAAATTGTAATAGAAAAACCTACTACTTTTTATGAAGAAGAAGAAACTAAGGGCTCTCGAAGGATTACTCCTATTGAAATACTAGAACGTCTTAAAAAAATGACAGACAACGACCTTAGGATTTTAGGAGTATCCCCTGAAAATGCGAGACTTGAATGGGTAATATTTACAGTATTACCAATTCCACCTGTTTGTGCTCGACCTTCTATTACGTTAGATAGTGGAATTAGATCTGAAGATGATTTAACTCACAAGTTAGTTGATGTTATTCGTATTAACCAAAGACTTAGAGAAAATATTGATGCAGGCGCACCTCATCTAATCGTTGAGGATTTATGGGAATTACTTCAGTATCATATTACAACTTATTTCGATAATCAGGTTTCTGGAATTCCACCAGCGAGACATCGATCAGGGAGAGCGTTAAGAACTCTTACACAAAGATTAAAAGGGAAGGAAGGAAGGTTTAGAAGCAACTTAAGTGGAAAAAGAGTTGATTTTTCCGCACGCTCTGTAATTTCTCCAAACCCTTTCATTAGCATTAATGATGTAGGTGTACCAATGGAAATTGCTAAAATTTTAACTATACCTACAAATATAAACGATTGGAACATCGAAGAAATGAAACAACTCGTTCTTAATGGACCCTTTCATCATCCAGGAGCAAATTACATAATTAGAAGCGATCGTAGAAGGATAGATTTACGATACGTCAAGAATCGTAAAATAATTTCAGAAATGCTTGCTCCAGGATATACCGTTGAACGGCATTTAGCTGATGGTGATTTGGTTTTGTTTAATCGACAACCATCCCTTCATAGAATGTCTATTATGGCTCACGAGGTTAAAATAATGGATGGTCGAACTTTTAGGTTAAATTTAACGGTTTGCCCACCTTATAACGCCGACTTTGATGGTGATGAGATGAACTTGCATGTCCCACAAAGCGAAGAGGCTCGAACTGAAGCCGAACTGCTACTGAAAGTGCAAAATCATATATTATCTCCGAGATTTGGCGGTCCAATTCTGGGAGGAATTCAAGACTTTATTTCCTCTGTTTTCCAATTTACTAGTTTAGACTCACTTTATAACAGAAAAGACGCGTTAAAATTACTTTATATGGGGGATGTCTTTACTACTAAACCAGAATTTAGTTTAGACGATGTTACTCCAATTAAAACCGATCCTGAGAAATATTACTCGGGAAAGCAAATTTTTAGCACTCTTTTTCCGAACGATTTGAATATAAAAGTAAAATCGAAATTTTGTAAAAAATGTGAAGTTTGTAAGGAAGAAGGTTGTGAATACGATGCTTATGTGGTAATTAAAAACGGTATTCTTATAACGGGAACTATTGACGAAAACTCATTCGGTGCTATGCAATCTAATAGTATTCTACAGCGTGTAATTAAGGATCATGGAAACGCGCGAGGAAGAGAATTTTTAGACAACGCCACAAAAATGTTATTGTACGTTATTCGTCAGAATGGAATGACTATGGGATTGGATGAAGTTTATGTCTATGGTGAAGCTTATGACAAAATTCTGAAAATTTTAAAAGATGTTGATATTGAAGCAAAAAAACTTATCAAAGCGTATAGAGAAGATGACACAACGGTTTTGAGAAGAGCCCCCGGACGTTCTATGCGCGAAACACTTGAACTTAGAATACGACAAATATTAGCAGAAGCGAGAAAAATGGCAGAAGAAACCGCAGCTCACCATATTGGAGACGAAGCTCATTCAGTAATTATGACAAAGTCGGGAGCAAGAGGAAACATCTTAAATTTAGGACAAATGTCCGCTGTAGTAGGCCAACAGGCAATAAGAGGTGAAAGAATCAATAGAGGATATAGTTCAAGAACTCTTCCACATTTTAAACAAGACGACTTAACACCTAAAGCAAGAGGTTTTGTTGAGAGTTCTTACCGAAAAGGACTAAATCCCGAAGAATTCTTTTTTCATGCTATGGGTGGTCGAGAAGGTTTAGTAGATACTGCTGTTCGTACCTCTACTAGTGGGTATATGCAAAGACGGTTGGTAAACGCTTTACAAGACATGATTGTCGAAAATGATGGGACTGTAAGAAATAGTGATAAAAATATTATCCAATTCCACTATGGTGACGATGGTATAGATCCTATGCATACCGATCATTCTGATGCGGTAAACCTTGATGTTCTTCTGCTCAAAGCTAAAGCACTTGATTTAAACGAAATTCGTGAGGAAATCAAAAAAAATCCAAAACCTAAAGTTACATCTAAAACAACAACAACCAAAAAACCTTCCGCTAAAAAACCTCCCGCTAAAAAACCTACACCTAAAAAACCTATCAAGAATTCACCTGAAAAACAAGAAAAAGCAGATAAGAAAGATCAAGCGCTCAGTGAAGAAGAATTGAGGGAATTGTATAACACAGAGACAGGTAAAAACGCAGAATGGAGAGGGAAGCTCACAAAAGGATATTTAGAGTGGAAAAAAGAAAGATTAGGATAATTTATTAAATTTTATAAAGGTCAAATGAAATGGCAAAAGTAACTCAAGAAATTTTAGAGGAAAACTTAGAAATACTCAAAGAAGATGGTATTCCCAACGATCTCATTAACAGAATCAGAAACCGCGTCAAAGATGAAGATCTTGAAGAAGAACAGCTAGAATACCTCTTAAACAAGATTTATATTAATTTTAATAATGCTATTGTCGAAACTCATGAACCTGTTGGAACAGTAGCAGCTCAAAGTATTGGAGAACCCGGAACACAAATGACTTTAAGAACATTTCACTACGCGGGCGTAGAAGAATTCTCAGTAACCCAAGGTCTTCCTAGACTCATAGAAATCGTAGATGCTCGACGTTTTCCAAGTACACCTCAACAAACAATTTATTTAGAAGAACCGTATAATCAAAGCGAAGAAAAGGCTATTGAAGTTCACAAAAGAATCGAACAAATTCGCATTGAACAAATAACTCATGATGTCGACTTAGACTTTGTCAACTGGAACATCATCATCAACTTAATACCCGAAATCTGTGAGAAACGCGGTATCGATATTGAAGCTATTCCTGAAATATTGAAACGTTACAAAAAGAAGGGAACAATCAAACGCGAAGGTAATTCTATAATTATTGATCCTCAGATTGAAGATATTCAAAATCTGCAAAAATTAAGAGAAAAGATACTTAAAAAAGTAGTTAAAGGTGTACGTGGTATTAAAAGAGGTTTACTAACACCAACAGACGATAAAAAGGAATGGGTTATTAAAACTGAAGGGACAAATATGCACGGCGTCGTTCAAATCGAAGGAGTAGATACTACTAGGACTGTGTCAAATCATATTCATGAAATCGAAAAACTCTATGGAATCGAGGCAGCTCGAAACATGATAATTAAAGAGGCTCAAAAAGTTTTAGAACAACAAGGTTTAGATGTTGATAAAAGGCACCTCCTTATTTTATCCGATTTAATGTGCGTAGAAGGCTCAATTCAATCAATTGGAAGGCATGGAATTTCAGGTTCTAAATCAAGTGTATTTGCCAGAGCAGCGTTTGAGGTCACAGTAAATCAATTACTAGATGCAGGACTGTATGGCGAAGAAGAGAAATTACTTGGAATTCCCGAAAATGTTATCATAGGTCAGATATCTCCCATAGGCACGGGTCGTGTAAATGTCATGTTCGACTTGGATGCTAACCTCGAAATATTAAATCAATTAAAAAAACCCGAGAATACATAAAATAGGCATACAGCACGGATTACAATCCTAACCAATGGTTTTAACGCTTTTTAAACCCAATACTAAAAAAAGATAAGTTAAATGGCAATACTAATTTGAAGTTGCTTGAAAACAAGAAATAGGAGAACATGCGATAAAAATTTAAATTATTGTGTATTTTTTTTATTACATTATTTTTGATTTTTAAAACTGACACAACAAGTTATGACGATGGCAAGGAAAAACAAAAAGATAAGCGATACAATCGACTTATCCCGAAAGAAAGTAAAAGAATTCGATATTGATACGAATATAAAAGTTGCTTATAAGACCGGTAAAATGATTTTTGGTAAAACCCAAGTCTTAAGGCAACTAAGACAAGATCCTTTTAAGATGATTATTATCGCAAATAACTGTCCAGCCGAATTGGAAGCCCAATTAAGTTATTATAATTCTCTTATAAAAAGCAACATATATATACACAAATATAAAGGTTCTTCGTGGGATCTAGGGTTAGCGATGGGCAAACCTTACATGATCTCCGTTATCGGAATCAACGATTTTGGAGATTCGGATCTAATAACTTTGAAGGATAAAAATAATTAAAGACTAAATGGAACCGTTAATGATGTTACATAGAAATATCAAACTCGACAGAAAATCAATGGAATTAATATCGCTTTTCAATAATATTTCTGGAGCTATTATTAAAGATTGTTTAATATTTGAATCTCCTGAAAATAACTCTGAAATAATTATATTCTTAGTTAAAAAAGAAGATGTTGGGAAAGCAATTGGTAAAGCAGGGGAACATGTGAAAGATCTTATGAATAAGCTTCAAAAGAAGATCGATGTGATTCCTTGGTCAGAAGATCTTGGACAATTCATTCAATTCATATTAAATACTACTAAGAATTCAATCCAAGTTCAAAACATAGAAGTAAAAGAAAGTAGAAATGAGAAAAAAACCGTGATTATTTCTGTACGACCTCAAGATCGTGGAAAAGCTATCGGTAAAGAGGGTTCAATGATTAGGAAGATAAAAGAACTCGTTTTACGTCATTTTGAAGTTGATAACGTAATAATTAACACAAAAAATTAGTTCATATTTTTCTCAATTCAAAAATTTTAAGTTTTAAGGTAGATGTTAAGTTATATCTCATTAAGTAAGATTTTAAAAATAAAGAATAAATTGATTTTTCATGGCAAAACCTAAAGGTCTTTACGCAGCAAGACAACTGAAAAATAACCGAAAGAAGCTTAGATGGAGTAAAACTAAATATAAAAGAACCAAGCTTAAACTAAAGCAGAAAGTTGACCCCATGGAGGGATCTCCTCAAGCATTGGGTATCGTGCTTCAAAAGGTAGGGAGAGAAAGTAAACAACCTAACTCTGCTATTCGAAAGTGCGTCCGTGTTCAGTTAAAAAAGAATGGAAAAACTATCACTGCTTTTCTTCCAGGAGACGGTGCTCTTAATTTCATTGAAGAACATGATAGAGTACTTGTGGAAGGGATTGGAGGAGCTAAGGGTCGAGCAGTAGGTGATCTTCCTGGTGTGCGATGGCGCGTAGTTATGGTAAACGGTGTAAGCTTACAAGCGTTAATCTCAGGCAAGAAAGAAAAACCATTGAGATAGGTGTAAAATATGAGTAAAGTGAAAAAAGACATTAAACTTTTTAACAAGTGGTCATTTGAAAAAATTGAAGTTAGAGATTGGACCTTGGAAAATTATATTAATCTAAAACCGGTTATAATTCCTCATACCGCAGGAAGGCACGAGCATAAGCGCTTTTGGAAAACTACTAAAATATCTATTATTGAGCGTTTTGTAAATAGATTACTAGCACCCGGTTTTATTGGCAGTAAAATTAAAGGACATAAAAGTTCATACAGTTCTGGCAAAAAAAGTAAACTCTTAAGGAATCTAGAAAATGCTTTTACTTTATTGGAATTAAACACGGGTCATAATCCAATTCAAGTGCTAGTTGACGCAATTTGTAATTCAGCGCCTAGAGAAGAAACGACACGTATCGCGATGGGTGGAATCTCCTATGCTTCTGCTGTAGATATTTCGCCACAGCGTCGAGTAGATTTAGCGATTAAGTATTTGATCCAAGCAATTGGCTCAAGTTCTCACTCAAACGAAAGAGCTTTTGCTGCGAACATCTCTAAGGAGGTAGTATTAGCTTCTCAAGATTCTCAAGAATCTAAAGCAATAAAAAGGAAAGACGAGGTAGAAAGAATAGCCGTTTCAGCTCGTTAAGAAAGATATAATTTAGGAATCTAATTCAACCCTCTTTATTAATTTTCTTTGTCTTCTTTAATTATTAACCTAACTAGGCTAGATTATCAAAAAAAATCGTCCGATATCACCCACATAATATCTAATCTTACTTTGGATTAATAAAATTCCTAATTTTTATATATCTCTTAAGTATATTATTTAGTTAAGCAGAATTAATGATATTTATGAAGATTTAAACTTAACTTGAATTCCGACAAAAATCACGATGTTTTAGAAAAGCAGCTTAAAACATTAGGTCAAAAGATTAGGATTGACATTTTAAAGAAATTAAGTCTTACTAGTAATCCTTTACCCTATTCTATACTTCAAAAGGAAGTTTTAGGAACTAATCCAAATTCCGTTAATTTTTCATTTCACTTAAAGGCGTTGAAAAACAGCGACTTAATGTATATCACCGACGATGGATATGCTTTGAGTGCCTTAGGGGGTCAGATTCTAAAGAATATTGTCTCTATTGAAAAAATTCTAAATGAAAAGAACAAAACAATAATGATTAGGACCTCTAAATATTCCAAAGAGCCATTTGATTCAAGTAAAATCGAAAATTATCTAATTAAGGAAGGTCAAGTAGATGGTCATTTAGCAAAACAGATTGCAAAAGAAGTTGAAGAACGCTTATCTAAAACGAACATAGTATATTTAACGGCTCCTTTAATGAGGGAATATATAAACGGAATTCTATTGGAAAATGGTCAAGAAGAGATTAGACATAGGTTGACTCGATTAGGTACTCCTCCTTATGAAGTTTCTCGATATTTTGATAACGACAGAATTAATCCTGAACAGCTTCTTTCTAAACTCGGATCAGAAGTTTCAGAGCAATTTCTATTGTTAAACTTGCTACCGAAGAATTTAGCAGACATGTATTTGTCTGGAGAATTAGTTTTACTGAACTTAAATTACTGGAGTCTAAGACCATTGGGCTTCTATATAGACTCAAATTCAATCGTATCTTATCTTTCAGAACGAAAATTAGTGAATTTTAATAATTCAGACAAGCCAATTGAATTGATTAAACTATATTCTAATTTTTTTGATGTCCTGGGCAAGATAAAGCCTTTTTTCTCTGAAGATATTCTGCTAGGTAATTTTTCTGACTTTTTATTCAAGAGCATTAGTTCCAACGAGAATTCAGAAACTCTTATTAATTTCCTAAATTCAAAGATTATGAATCATTCAAATAGAATCTATGACCAAAAGTCTCATCTCTCTTTAGAACTCTCTTCTTCTGACATATTTAGAGATTCTGACGACTTGAATTCGAAAACACCCTCTATTTCTTACTTTTTGGGCAGATTATTTAACCAAATTGATCAAAATGATGGATTTAGTTGTCCTCAGATTGTATTTGATTACTCTTTATTGCCTGATAATAAGTCTGGATATGAATTCTTAAGGGAAACCATAAATTCACGTCATTCTAACGATGTAATATTCTCTTTAAATAATGATCTAAGTTTACTAAATTCTACTTTAATAAATGTGAATAAGAATAATACTAAAGAAGAACAAAAAAGTAGGGTTGTTTTAGATAAAATTTTAATAAATTTACATAATATTGCCGATAATTCTAAGCAGAACGATTCTTTATTTTTAGAAAATGTTCAAGAAAAGCTTAATTCAGTATTTGAAATTTTTGCTCATAAAAAAGATTTAATAAATAGAAGGTTGTCTACTTCAAAAGAATGGAATAGAATTATATCTGATTTCATTAAACCAGAATCCCTTAGTTGGATAGATAACTCATTAAAATCAGTTAGTTTTTTCGGATTAAATGAAGCCATAAAGACTCATTGCGGTATTGAAATCGATAGGATAGAAAACAGCGAATCGTTTGCTTACAATCTCCTAATGTTTATGAAAGATATGATTAACGAAATTAACAAAGACCAAAACGAAAATTATATCCTTACTCAGCCCCATAATGACAGTTATCTTTCTAAACATTGGTGCAGTAATATGGGCGAAGTAGGTACTGGTCCTAACAAATATTGCATAGATATGGTACGAGGGAATTCAAAGTTATCACTAGAGAAAAGAGTTCAGATTTATAAAAATTTTGAAAGCATTATTGATGGAGGTAGTGTTTTTATATTTAATGTAAATAACAAACCCATAAAAGAATTAATGGCACAATTATCTTATTCAAAAGTAAACACATTTCAATTAAAAATAGAATAACGAAAGATTAATCAGATAATAACTCCGCTAAGATTGCCATCCTCATAGGTATTCCATAATATGCTTGTTTGAAATAAATTGATTTAGGAGAACCATCGATTTCAGGTGAAATTTCTATAATCCTTGGTAGAGGATGCATAATTTTAAAATCGTCTTTTGTTTCCTCCAAGTCTTTTTTCCCGAATACATAGAAATCTTTTACTTTTTCATATTCTTCAACATCAGCAAACCTTTCTTTCTGAATTCTCGTGACATAGAGAACATCTAAAATACTTAATATTTCTCTATATTTTTCTATTTCTTTGTATTTGGTTTGTCGTTGTTGTAAGAAGTCCTTGTCTCTTTTACGCAGCATCAAGTCTCTAGGGCTAATAAAATAGATATTTGCATCGTAATTTGAAAGCAATATCGACAAAGAATGTACCGTCCTTCCGTATTTAAGATCCCCCATTATCCCGATATTTAAACCGTCTAAACTATGACCCTCTTCAGTAATTGTTAATAAATCTAATAACGCTTGAGTTGGGTGTTCGCCACTTCCAGAACCTGCATTTACAACAGGTATTTTTGAGAATTTTGCTGCCAACCTGGCTGCTCCCTCTAAATTGTGCCTCATTACGATGCCGTCGCTGTAGTTTTCTACAGTACGAATTGTGTCAGCAATACTTTCTCCTTTTTTTATAGAAGAAACATCACCAGTATGAAAACCTATCACATTTCCACCTAAGCGATACATCGCGGATTCAAAACTTAAGCGGGTTCTAGTGGAGGGTTCAAAGAATAGAGTAGCTAAAATCTTACCCTTTAAGATTTCTGTGCCCTTTTTGTTAAGTATCATACCCTTAGCTTTTTTTAAGATATAATCTATATCCTCTCGCGAAAAGTCCTTTGCGGATATGACACCCTCTCTAAATTTCTCTTTAAAAGACATATTTCTAAATAAAACTTTTAATAAAATTATGTTAATACCATTTAAATTATTTTTTATTAAATTTTGCTTTTCCAATTAAGAATAAAGCAGAACTAATAAAATTTAAAATTTATAAATAACTTATTAAGTTAAATTCTAAATTGAAGTTGTGTGAAAAATGAAATACCCTAAAACCATCAATAGATATTGTCCTTCCTGTAGATCTCATACTCAGCACAGTGTTTCGCTTTATAAAAAGGGAAAAGAGCGATCACTCAATCACGGAAGAAGAAGATTAGAAAGAAAAAAAAGGGGTTACGGGTCTTTTCCTAAAGAAATTTTTCACAAGAACTCAAAGGTAAATAAACGGTCATTACCCATATTAGAATGCCCAAAGTGTAATAAAAAACATTATTCTAAATCATATAGAGTAAAAAAATTCGAACTTCAAGAAGTTTAAAGGTGTCATATTATACCAAAAAAAAAAGCAAATAAGGAATTAATCCCTCAACCCCAAAGTAGGTTTTTAAGAGTTAAATGCTTAAATTGTGGAAACCAGCAAATAATTTTCGGTTGTTCCGCTACAGATGTAGAATGTTTAGTATGTGGAAAGACTCTGCTTCAATCTACTGGTGGTAAGGCGCGAATTTTAACTAAAATTTTAGAAGTCCTTTCTTAAAAAATAGCTACGCGCTAAATTTTTAATGATTTCAGATCGTGAAACCACTCTTTCACGATTATACATATATAGCAAGATATTTTTAGCATATTATATCATAAATAATCAAATTAGTTATCCTTGATTCTGGGATTATCTAGATAAAATAGTATAATCTTTAGAATGTTATGGGATATGTTCCATAATTATGAACAGCTTCATTATAGGCTATAAAATTTTCTAATTTACACCATTTTGTTACAGAATGAGATGACGAAAAAATATGACCTCCATCTTTAGATACATTTTTTAATAAATACCTCACGTATTCTGTAACCTCTTCTGGAGTTCCATGAGATAACAAGGGAATAGGTACATTTCCAATGAAAATAATGTCTTTTCCAAATTTTTCCTTTAATTCAACTATATCGTTCCCAGATGCTTTTTCTATTGGATGAAGAGCATCTAATCCCATATCTACAAAATCAGGTAGTAACTCTGAAACATATCCACAAGAATGCATAATTACTTTACCTCCAAGACTGTGTACTTTGTTACAGAATTTTTTAATGCTTGGTTTAAAAAATTCCCTAAACATTTGAGGTGATATTATACTAGTTCCCTTAATACCGAGATCATTAGACATGTAGATATATTTTCCTCCCTTTTCAATAACTTTTTCTACTAAAGCAATACTATAATCACTCATTTGCGTAACTATATCTTTAACGAAGCTTTTATCCTTTACCAACAGTTTAAACATAGTTTCAAACCCAAACATACCGCATAACTCTTCAAAAAATCCACTTCCGAATAAGAAGAAAGTTGGAACAAGATCAATCTTCTTACAAGTATTTAGTGTTCTTTTAACCAAAATACTGTTTCCAGGGTGATCAACATCAAATTCTATATATTTTTCCCAATCATCGGGTGATTGTATAAAACCATGTCTTGTGTGAGCGCCATCAGGACTAGTTCGCCAAACAAGTCTCCCGTCTGGACCTCTTACAACTTTGTTATCCTCTTCAGTATGGAAATCCTCAAAGATTTTATTTTTGAAAATCATTGGAACGCCAGGAAAGGTTAGGAACATGTCATAATTAAACTCCACATGAATTCGAGCAGTTTTTTTGGGAGATCCACCAAGTATGGTCTCAAGAGTACGGGGATTTGTTACAATTTGTTCCATTTGCGATATTAATGATGGTTTTTCATGAAACATTTCAATTAATTGTGGAGGAAAAAATAAAATACCGGAGCCTACCTCTTGACCATCTACAAGCGGATTTAATTCCGGAATTTCTATTGAAATTTCAAATATAGGTACCCTATCAGGGATTTCCGCGTTAAAAACCGATTCAATACGTTTAAAAGAATTCCATACAGCCATGGTATCTTCTTTAATTACTCCTAGATTGATAGTTTAAATTAATTAATTTGATTATTCAAACATAAAATAAATTATTCTTTTTTCTTTTTATGGTTTTTAGTCCAATTTCTTAAAGATCTATTAAAGATTAATTTCATTCATTAATATTAATAAAAAGTAATTTGTAAATAAAAATGTATTTTTAATATTCTCTCCAGGTGAATTTACACTCAACACACCTAAAAAAAGAAGTACTTGGTTCGTCCGCACTTCGAGTTTGTTCTTGCCAAGCCTCAGCTTCTTTGCTGGTGCATTTAGGACAATATTTTTTTACGATCGGGTGAACGGATATTTTATCTGCTTGAGAGACTATAATAAGATTCTTATTTAAAGCCTCTTCTTTCAATTTAGCATTATTTTTTATGTCTTCTGCATTTGTGGATAAATCCTTTTGAAAGCCGCACCTACAAACTAATGTTTTGTTTTCGCCAATAACTTGCCTTCGTAAGAGATTTGAGCATTCTGGGCAAAATTCAACCATTTTTAAAACTTTAGAATATAGTATTTTTCCTTAACAGTAAAAAATAAGCGTGTCTAATAAATTTTTTCGTTATATTTAATATAGTTTTCATTATTTCAAGAAACCGCATAATCTACTAAATCAGATTAAGTTAAGAGAGCAAGTTTATAATAAAATTAGGATAATGAGCTTGTTTTTGCCTCTAAATTAACTTTAACTCTTTTTTAATCTCGTACAATTTCAAGTAATAATCAAAGTTCAGATTCTTTTTATCCTGTATAATTTCTGCTTCTATTTCCTTCTCACCTTCCATACTGATGTTTAATTCACCAATAACATTAATTAAATCTTCTTTTTGAAAGGTAAAATCAACTTTTTTAATGTCAACACTTATATTAGTAGACTTATCTTTGAGAATTATATGGTCATTATCAACGATATCCTTGATAAAACCTATAATTTGAACTCGACTGTCGGAACTTTTTATATCCTGAATAATTCTTTGGGTTGCGTGTTCGCGAGACATAATAATAATTTTTTTTTATTTATATAGTTTAAAAAATTTAAGATGACTATAAATATTTAATTCAAAAATTACAAATAGGTATTATTAAACCTCTAATACTGAATTTTATAAATATTGCTAATAAAACAATATTAATATAAATTAGTAATCAATTAAAGTGCTGATAAATAATGAGCTTTACACTTAAGCTGGATAATAGTAGGATATTAAAGGGTATAGTCGAAACTCTTTCAAGCATCATCGATGAGACAGAATTCAAAGTATCTCCTAAAGAATTTGTCATTACTGCAATGGACCCAAGTCGAATTTGCTTATTAAAATTGTCGATTAAAAAAGAGAATTTTGACGACTACAAGTGTAGTAAAGAATCAAAAATCGGTTTAAACTTGGACGATTTGGACAAAATACTTAGAAGAAGCGCCACGAACGACAATATTGAAATTGACTTTAAAGAATCGGAACAAAAAATCAAAATCACTATGCAAAGAGAAGGAAACACTCGTAAACGGACGTTTAGTTTAGCTTTGATCGATCTGGAAAGAGAAGAAATTCCAATGGATAATCTGTTAAAAATTGAATATCCTTCAAATTGGGTGATCGATACCGACTTTCTAGTAGAGGCTATAAAGGACGCAGAAATATATTCTGAAATCCTGAACATGAAGGCGGCTGCTAACGAAGGATTAGTCTTTAGTTCTACGGGACAAATTGGTGAGATGGAATACGACTTAAGCATCGATGATCTAATTGAGAGCGATATTAAGGAAACATGTACAGGTGCTTATAGTCTGACGTTTCTAAAGGCTATATTAAAAATCGCTTCAATCACCGAAAAGTTAGAAATTTCACTAAAGACGGATCACCCTCTTAAAATGATATTTAACTTACTAGAGGGCGGCGAATTAAACTACTTTTTAGCTCCTCGGGTTGAAGAAGCTGAATTTGACGACGAAGATATGGACGAATTCTAAGAATTTTCCACCAACTTTTTTAAAAACAAGTATAAACCAATTAACTCTTTGCGGTTAAATCCGAACAATTCTTGTTTCAATTATATGAACTTATTTTAAATCTAAAATGTAGGGTAAGAGAAGCTTTGAGCATACCAACTGATTTAGTAAACCGTTATCCATGGCTTCCTTCTTTGAAAGTTCAGTATTCTGAGATTGCTGATAAACAACCTTCTGAATTTATTACTGATATTTTTTCTAGGAGCAATACTAAGCAAATTTCTGAGCGTGTTCGTCTAATTTTTGAATCTGCTTTCAATAATTTGGAAGACATTCCTAATCCAAAGGGTGAAAATTTATCTATTCAAGTATATCTTTTGCTCAAAATTTTAACTTACGCCCTAAATAATAAGATGATAACGAATAGAATCGCTAATTTGTATTCTAAGGATGCATATAGCAAGATGGAAAGAGATAACAGTGAATCAGATCTTTACAATATATGTTTAGATTTGGATTTGGAAGTAAAATTTTATGATCCCCCCATTAAATATGGGAATAAAATGATAAAAGATCATCGTGAAAAACTAGAAACTAACTTTACTATTTACTATATTGATTATCTTAAGCTTGCCTCAAATTTAAGAGATGATTACAGAAAACTAGTACACAATTCATTACAAAATGGTTTTGTTTACATTCAAAATAGAAATTTAATGCGGTTGATTCAAGAGTATGTTAGAAATAAAATCCTAACTGAAGAAACGGAAGATAAAGCCTCTTTAAAGTCATTCCTTGATAAAGCATTTAAAATTCAAGAATTTAAAGAATTATACGATCATATTTTAAGTATTTGGGCAAAAAAAGAAGATGATTTTGATTTTACTTTTAAATTCGATATTACTAGTAAAACAGATATTTTGAAGCTTTTTCCCCCCTGTGTGCTTGAAATTTTAAAAAAGGCTAAAGAAGGACAAAATTTAGTGCATCATGAACGACTCTTCATAGTTTGGTTTTTGCTCGCCTTGGATTATCCAGTTGAAAAGGTTGTAGATGTTTTTGCTACTTTACCAGATTTTGATCGAGATAAAACTAATTATCAAGTAGAATACGCCAAAAAAAAAAAATATGTTCCTTATCAGTGTTCTACTCTACAATCAATTAATCTTTGCATGAAAGAAAAATATAAAGATGAACTGTGTCAAGATGGGTATGGTTCAAAAGAATTAACTGAAAGAAAAAAATTAAAACATCCATTATCTTACATTAGGATAAAACAATACAGAGATGAGAAACTAGAAGAGTACCTAAAAAACAAGGCAAAAAGAGAACGGGAGGATTCACAGAAGCAAAATGAATGAATACACGTATCTAAAAAGGTTATTCCAAGCATATTATCAAGAAAAACAATTTGAATTCCCGAAAGTAAGCTCGTTCAACTTACGAGAATTTGGCTTAATCCCCTGGGAAAAAAAAGTTTATATGAAGAGGCATATGAGTTTTGATGACCCAAGTGTTTTAAGAAGTTACTTGATAACTGATGCTCCGAGACATTTGTATTCCAGTGGTTCTCTTTATCTAAAACCTGATGCACCAGACATGAATAAAAAAGAATACCAAGGGTGTGATTTTATTATTGATATTGATGTTGATCACTTCTATACTCCATGTAAAGAAGAGCACGATCTGTGGATTTGCAAAGAATGTGGAAATGAGGGGGCAGGTATGCCCCAAACCTGCCCAAACTGTAAGGGATCAAAGTTTACTACAGTCAGCTGGGTATGCGATCAATGTTTAGATGTTGCGAAAAATGAGATCAATAAGTTAGTATTTAATTTTCTTATCCCCGATTTTGGAATTGACGAAAAACATTTGAAAATTGCTTTTTCAGGACACAGGGGATATCACCTGAAAATTGAAAGTGAAGACCTTAGAAAGCTCAACAGTGAGGAAAGAAGAGAAATTGTAGATTATGTTAGTGGAAAAAATGTAAATTTTGAAATTTTAGGATTAAATGAAAGATTTAATGGAATCTATGGATTGCTGGAGGAAAACATTGGGTGGTCTCAAAAAATAATGAAAAAAATTATCGAAGTATTAAATAAACCGAGACATGAAATCGAAACTTTACTTCTAGACAAAAATCACTTTGACTTTAATATTAGTGTAGTTACAAGTTTTTTAAAATATAAGAATGATTTCTTAGAGGTAATCACTAAAGGAGAAAGAAATGTTTGGTCTATTGAAGGCTTCGGTTTAATTAATTGGAAAAAACTTCTAAGAGGAATTGTTGCATTAATAGGAATTGAATTAGATGAACCCGTGTCTATAGATATACATAGACTCATACGATACCCTGGATCATTACATGGAAAAACGGGATTTAAAGTTCAAGAACTTGAATTAAATGAACTTGACGACTTTAACCCTTTAGATGAACCTAACGAGAAGTTAGATCCGATAGTGTTTAAAAGTAAGAAAAATTTGATCTATAAATTAGAAATAGTGGAAAATAAATTACCAATCACTACAATCAAGGGCGAATCGTTTGGCCCCTATATCAAAGGTGAAAAGATAGACGTTCCGCACCACTTTGCAGTTTTTTTATTGTGTAAAGAAGTTGCTAAAACGATTTAGGATAAAATAATATTTGGTCCTATCCTTCATTATTATAACATATTTCAATTGTCTGAGACTTATGGATTTAAAAAAAGATTACGATAAACTTTATCAACATTGGCTTAAAGAATTTGAGCAACCCGAGTTGACTCATCTAACCCAAGAAATATTTGACAATTACAAAAAAAGTTCAAGTTATATCACTCAATATCAGATAGAGGAAAAACCCAAAGTCGAAAACTCATTATTTAACTCATACAAGAAACGTTTCATTTATTTATTTAACGATTTCTTAAAAATCCGGGAAGTAAAAATACTTAATTCAGCATTATCTCTTAAAGATATTGATCTAAACGATGTAATTGAGGCAGAGAGATTATTCTTTCAAAATTTAGTAAGCACGATTAAAGGATATAAAAAACTTAAAAAGCTTGCTCTCTACGATGATAAAAAACCAATTGAGCTAGAAGAGATTTTATTGGACGAAGAAAAACCGGATAAAATTCCCCTTACAGAGGAATCCACCGAGGAATATTCAATTGAAACAAGTGATAACGCTCAACTTAAAAAAGTGGAAGAGGATCAACCTAACCAAAAGGCTGAATACAATTATATGCTTATTCGATTTAACGAGCCTTCTCCACCTTTAGTAGGGATTGATCTTATTAATTATGGGCCCTTTCAAGTAAATGATATCACTAATATGCCCTATAAGAATGCGAAAATCCTAATTTACGAAAAAATAGCAGAAAAGATTGAGCTATCTTAATTATCTTTAAACTTTTTTTTAAACTCCTCTTTAAAGTAGACCATTCGATATTTTGAATATTTATCAATAGGAGAGTATTTTGGAGGAAATGGGTTAATTAAAGTACCTCCGCAGTGTTTACACACAGATTTTTCATTAATCAATCCATATTCTCCACATTTACTACATTTTTGAAGGTATTTCGTCATCGTCCTAGTTATAAAAAAATTGTTAAGTTTTAATCCCTAATAAATTCAAATGAACCATCAGTTTTTTGAGTGGACGATTCAAGGACTTCAAGAGCATCTGATAGAATACTTTCTGCGTCGAGATAATCTTTGGTAACAATTTCTAATCTATAATAGGGCGCACCCAGATATAATAAACTTATTTTTCGCGTTTCTACTGGTTTATCGATTATGTTAACAACTTCATCCAAAGTTTCTTTTAGTTTAGTAATTCCATCTCCGCTTTTATTAATAAGTTTTATTTTACCGATTATGCTTACTGTAGAAATCTCAACATTTTCGTCTACTGTTTTCAAAAAAGCATCTTTAACATGATCTGGAATGTCTGTAAGTTCATTTAAAAGTTCTTCTCCCTCTTCTTTAAGCGCTTCAATTGCTTCTTGATAAAAATCAAATTGTTCTTTTATAGGCCAACCTATTAACTCGTAAGCTTGATCTAAGGTAAGATCAATTCCCTCTGTTTCCGTTAAAAACTGCAGGAGAATCTCAAATTTATTTGCATATTTATGTTCTTTTGCTATCAAAGCTTTCTGGGCAGAATTGACGCGTCTCAAAGAGAGATCAATTTGTCCTTTATCAGGAACAACTTTCACAACTCTCAATACTACTCTCTGACCAACCCTCACAATACTTCTAATATTCCTAACCCATCTACTTGAAATTTCACTAATATGAATCATTCCTCTGGCAGTTTCTTCTGATGGGAGGCCATTATAATCCGGTAAGTCCACATAAATATATTGTTTTTGGATATCGACAACGCGCGCCATGATAAACGCACCTTCTTTAGGAAACGGATTTCTATTCTTGACCATGATATCTACAAGCTTTTTATTTTTTTTTTATTACTATGTAATTTAACAAACAATAACTTTTTACTTTTATTATGAAAATAGTAGAAAAAGGTTTTTTTTTACTATTCTTTATCAAATTTATAGTATAGAACCAAATAAAAAGTGATCTAAAAATACCAAACTGGATCGTGCATAGTAAATGGGCAAAAAAAGCGGGAATTGACAAAATTATCGCTGATTTTGTAAATAGAAACATTGATTATGGAACCTCTTGGGCATTTACCAAAAACGAAAACGATTTTCCCGTAGAGGAATTCGAAAGTACTAAAACAAAGCAGTTGAATTTTTTTTATCAGAAAGACTTAGAAAAAGAAAATGGCCACAAGTCATATGTCAAAGCATATTACTTGCATCACTTATTAGATTACTTTAGAGAAACGCGAATAAACATATATGAGATAAAAACTGTCTTCGATCAATTTTTAAAAGAAAAAATTGAAACTGAAATCATAAATGCTGAAGGGAATAAAGTTAATTTCTTGGAAGAAATTCATCAAATTTTCGATGTTCTAAGAAAAAATAAAGAAGAATTATACTCAGATCTTAAAGGGGGATATTTTACTAATTAGAATATTGGAAAAGATAAATCAATCTTTACTCAACAAATTTATCTAGTGCTTCCTTTCGAACTAATGCTAGAAATTATAGTAAAAAATATATATTTGATATCATTAAGGATTATATATTTGATATCATTAATCTAAAATTATATTTTATAATTTCATATTAAATTATCAAACCTAATAATAAGTAGAGGAAATTGATTTAAAATGCCAACTGATAAAGAACATTTAAATCTTGTTATAATAGGTCATATAGATCACGGCAAATCCACCATGATGGGTGCAATGCTCATTAAAACTGGAGCAGTAACCGACAGAGAAGCACGAGAACTTGAGAAATTAGCAAAAGAATACGATAGAGAATCTTGGTCATACGCTTATGTCTTTGACAGATTAAAAGAGGAGCGAGCACGCGGTATTACTATTGATTTAGCATTCCGAAAATTCGAAACGAGTAAAAAATACTTTACCATTATTGACGCTCCTGGTCATGCTGACTTCGTAAAGAACATGATCACTGGTGCCTCTCAAGCTGACGCCGCAATTTTAGTAGTTTCTGGAAAGAAAGGTGAAATGGAAGTCGGTATCGCAGCAAATGGACAAACTCGAGAACACGCTTACTTAGCCCAAACTTTAGGTGTTAAGCAATTAGTTGTTGCTGTTAATAAAGCAGATGCCTATGATTATAGCGAACAGCGTTATAATGAAGTAAAAGACGCAGTCTCTGATCTCCTAAAAAATATCGGTTTTCCAGTCAAAAAAATTCCGTTTGTACCCGTTAGTGGTATTAAAGCAGAGAATTTGACGGAAAAAGATGATAAACTTTCATGGTACGAAGGTCCAACCTTAATTGAAGCGATTGATGCCTTTGATCTCCCTCCAAAACCTACTGGCAAACCATTACGAGTTCCTATTCAAGACGCATATAGTATTAAAGGTACCGGAGTTGTCCCTGTTGGAAGAGTTGAAACAGGCGTATTGAAGCAGAATGATAAAATTGTTATCATGCCAACCGGCTTTGAAGGCGAAATAAGAAGCATCGAAATGCACCACGAAGAACAAGCTTCTGCTGAACCTGGCGATAACATCGGTTTTAGCATCAGAGGAATTACTCTGGCGGATGTTGGTCGTGGCGATGTCATGGGTCATCCTACTAATCCTCCGACTGTAATCACTCCAAAGGGGAACTGGACTGGACAAATAATTGTTATTTGGCATCCAACAGCAATTGCTCAAGGATACACTCCTGTAGTTCACGCTCATACAGCTCAAGTAGCCGCTAAATTTATCGAGTTAAACAAAAAGTTAGATCAGAAGACTGGTGCCGTAATCGAGGACAATCCGAAATTTCTCAAAAAGAATGAAGCAGCGATCGTCAAACTACAGCCAATTAAAAAGCTTTGTATTGAAAAGTACGAAGATTTTCCTGAGCTCGGGCGATTTGCGGTAAGGGATATGTCCAGAACATCCTGCGTGGGAATTGTAAAAGACCTTGAGATAGGAGAAGAAGAAGAATAAAGACACAATCTTTCTTTGATTTTTTTAATTAATTTTTAATTTATTTTTATTTGCTATTTTCTATTAGTTTTATAATTTCATATTATGTGAATATTATTTTCATTTTTGTAAGATTATTTGCCTTTTCTAATTATCATAAATCGTAGTTAGAAAGGGTTAATTTTGTTAACAACTAAAAAAAAGATTTGTTTTATTGGAGAGCAATCGGTGGGAAAAAGTTCACTGCTATCCTTATTACAGGGAAGGGAAGTCCAAGAAGAAAGAGTTCCTACGGTGGGATTAGAAGTGGAAGATTCCGTTTTGAACGGTCAAAATTGTTCAGTTTGGGACTTAGGAGGTCAGAAAAGGTTTAAGTTTATGTGGCAGGATTTTCTCAGAGGTGCTGGTTTAGCAGTGATCGTGTGTGATTCTACTGAAAAAAATGTAGAGCAAACAAAGGAAATCTACAATAGATTTGAACGTAGTTTAGGAACTAAAATCATCGCAATCGCGAATAAGCAAGATCTACCTGGTGCTTTAAGTGCTAAAAAAATCCAGAAAAAATTAGGCGGTGTTAAAACGTACGGAATGTCAGCTATTAGACCTGAGTTACAACAAAGGATGAGAGAAATATTAGAGTATGAGATTCATACCAAATAAAACTCTACTATAACGCTTTTCCTATTATATGAGCAAGGCGTACGGGTTCTGGGATTTTAGAATCGATGCACACCTTTTGAAATAAAGCATTAACATCTGCATATGAAATTCCTTTAGAATGAAAAAACACTTTTGAAAGACCTCCCGCTGTTTCAGTAACAGTTTCATATAAATTGCCTGCTTTTACAATTTTTCGTAATTTAGCTATGTTATTTTGTGGGAATTTTTTTAAAATCGCTTTTCTAACTGCATCAAGATCCACTTCTTTTTCAGTTACAGCAATAATTGGTTTATTCGTAGCTTTGTAGATTTCTTCTAAATCAATTATGTTAAAACCACCAAAAGTAATAGTATCTGTAAGTATGAATTGCACATGTTTTTCATTTTGCCTTATAAGTTCGATTAAAACTTCTGTAGCATCATCTCCATCAATAGTAATTTCTTTTTTGACCATACGAACCATTCTCGTGCCTTGACAAACTATTCCAATTAGATCGGTCGTGAGTGATTCAGAATCAAATTTAAATTTCGCATCGTCTACTCCAATTGTTATTGGGAATTCTTTCATGTTCAGCTCTCGGGTAGAAACTTTTTAATGTGTATCAGGAGTTTAGTGAAAGCAATCGTTGCGTTTTGAATTTCCTCGCTTCTATTGTATAGGTCACCACTTAAAGAATCGGCGAGAAAATTAACCATATCTTCTATAGTCATTTTATCACAAAACCATATGTAAGCAATAAGAGCCTCAACGGTGTCAGCAAGATCGTGTGCGTCTGCCCTACTTTTTGAAAATTTTTTCATATCGGCCTTTTTTAGAGCTTCGGCCAGAATTTTTTTACTTACTTTTAATCCTGTTCTTATGCTCTTATTGTTTTTGTTAACTTTAGTTAAAAAAATAGATTTTGCTATTGAGTAAGTAAGATTAACTACACCATCTCCTATTTTCGCTAATCCTTTATCTGTCCCTATCGACTTACAAGTTAGAGTGGAATTTATATCCTTTAGCAAAAATTCATACGGCATTAAGAATAGAAGAGCAGTAATTTCTTATAAAGTTTTCATACAAATACAAAAAAGAGAGGTTTACATGAGTTTTTTAAATACTTTTTCAACTTTTCCAACTTCTGTTCTTAAGGTTTCTATCGTATTGTAAAGAATTTTTTTTATTTCATAGCCATCTTCCAACCTAATGAATATTTCTGGAGGAACAAGTTTGGTGATTTTATACGCTGCTGAATTAACACCTTCAGTTTCTAATAGAAGTTGTACAAAAATGTTACAAAATCCGTGCGATTGCCCTTCTACGGATAACGTGTAATCATCGTCCCTAAAACCTTTTTTTAAGCCTAATGTTAGAAATTTATAAGTTGGTTCGGGTTCGGGTTCAATTTCAAAACCTTCTTCTTCTTCCTCTTCATCCTCATCGTCAACTACATCTATAGAGACTGATTCTTCTTTTGGTTTTGAATCATCTGATACATCTGGATAGTGACTTTCTATCTTTTCATCATCAAATAGGTCTTTATCATCAGTATCTAAATTTTCTTCTTTCGGTTCAGCTTTTTTTTTTGCCAAAATAATCCACCAAAACTAAGTTCTCTAATCTAAAATTAAATAAATGTTTTTTGGTTTTAAAACAATAACAAGATAAGCATCTTTATAAATATTGGTTAGCTAGCTCTCTTAATCTTTCACTTGCTAAATATTGAAGGTCTCTTGGTCCAAATAATGTGATTTTAATTACATTTCCATCCACTTTACAATTTAGATTAAGATAATTTATTTTTTTTTGAACTTCTTCAAGAAATTTTACAATATTCGTTAACTCTCCGCTTGAATTATTGAAATTTATAACTTTTCTGCCTCCACGGTTACCCAAAATAAATCCTCTTCATAATTATTTATATTAATCTAAACATGTGTTAAAAAGAAGTTAACAGATTCAGTATCTTAGATTTTCAGTAACATTTCCATAATCGCTAGCTAATTTCCTATTTTCAGTGTTTCCACATCGTGAACACTTCAACTTATTTTGTCCTATTTTCTCAAGAGTTGATCCACATATGCTACAATCAGCATGGATAACACCTAGATTATTACCTACGGTGCTCAAGCTGTATTCATTTTGTTCTTGTTTAATAACTTTAGCTCTGACAATATCGGTAATTTGAAATGCATCTGCGATTTTTTCAATAAATTTATGGGATATATGAGATACATGGATATTGCCAAAGTAAGAACTATTAAAGTGAATTTTATTATTGATGGTAGCAAAACTAATGCCAACGGAATAAAGTCTTAGAAATTGAATCGTTCCTATTATAATATCATTAATTTTTATTATTTTTCGATCTTCGTCTTGGTGACCTTTAATTTCTATAGCTCTTCGTTCTTTATCGATACTGACTATTCCTGTTTTAGTGGCAAAAATTTGACCATCTCTTACGAAAGTTGACTTTTTATCCGGTAAGTATTCTTCTACAACGCCTAAATATTGACCCGTAAGAGCTATTTCATTATTTTTCTTAGATTCTTTCATAAATTTCAACAAAAATCTTTTAATTTCTCTATTTAATTATTATTAATTAAAATAATTAAATTTTTTCATAATTTTTCATAAAATAAATTATGGAGAACAGATTTTAGGCGATTAAGATAAACAAGAGAGATTTAATATCGTTACTTCAGCAAACTGAAGGATTTTCGAATCCAAATATTAAGTTAGAACAATATTGTATTGATGCAAAAAGTGCTGTTGACATTGTTTTCTTCGCAGGAGTCGAATTTAATGATGTTAAAAAACGGTTGATTTTGGATTTAGGCGCTGGAACCGGAAGATTATCAATAGCGTGTGCGTATCTCCAAGCTCATTATGTATTAAGTGTAGACATAGATTTCAACGCTTTGAAGATATTAAAAAATAATGTCCATAAATACGGTTTAGAAGCTGTTATCTTCCCTATCTGTTCGGATATAAATCAATTTGAACTTTTTCGAAATGTGAATCCCGAGGGGCTTTCTATTACTACTATTATGAATCCTCCTTTTGGAGTCCAAAAAAAAACTGCTGATCGCTTTTTTTTAGCGAAAGCGTTTAACATCTCACATGTTGTATACTCAATACATCTCGCAAATCCAAAAGTACACCAATTTATCTCGACATTTATAAAAAAATATAATTGGGAGATCGATTATGTATTTCCTTATCACTTGAAACTTAGTAAGACATATGAATTTCACAAACAAAAAACTAAATCAATTAATGTAAATATTTACAGATTTAAAAGAAAAAGAGAGAGTTAAGAAAAATTACATGTAATTCTTCCACGAATCAAAATTTTTGGGGTATTTTGCTTTAGAACCTAGTGCTTCTTCTATACGGAGTAGTTGATTAAATTTACAGGTTCTATCGCTCCTGCATGTGGCACCTGATTTCATTTGTCCCGTACAAAGACCTGTAGCTAAATCAGCAATAAAACTGTCTTCAGTTTCCCCAGAACGGTGCGATACCATTACGTTGAACCTACTATTAAATGCCATTTTAGCCGCTTTTATTGCTTCCGTTAGGGATCCTATTTGATTAACTTTAAGTAATAGGGCGTTACCTGCTTTTTCATCTATCGCTTTTTTCAATATTTTTATATTCGTAACGGTAAGATCGTCGTCGACAATTTGGATCGATCTATCAACCTTAGCTGTTAGGTTTGAAAAAGACCTAAAATCTTTCTCATCAAATGGATCTTCAATGGATTTAAATGGGTATTCGTGTATTAAATTCAAGTAATATTCCATTAGTTCCTCACTCGTGAGCTTTTTCCCGTCAATGTTATACATTTCATCTTCGTAAAATTCACTTGCTGCTGCGTCCATTCCAAGTACGAAATCGGCGCCCATCATAAAACCTGCCGCTTCGATAGCTTCTATGATTATATCTACCGCCTCCGTAGTTGTCGATAAATTTGGAGCGAATCCCCCTTCATCACCTACGTTAATTGCGGAAGGGCCATAATTCTGTTTCAGTAGTTTTTTTAAGTTTTGATAAACTTCCGCGACATGTTGTATTGCGTTTGAAAATGAATCAGCACCTATAGGTAATATCATAAATTCTTGTATAGCTAAGTCATTTCCAGCGTGTTCTCCCCCGTTAATTATATTACATGACGGTATAGGTAATAAGAAATCTTCCCTTGATTTTCCATATGCTAATTCGTAGAGATATTGATATAATGGTTTCTCAGATAGAAGCGCAGCTAACTTTGAAACAGCTAAAGATACTGAAAGTATTGCATTGGCACCTAAGTTGCTTTTGTTTTCCGTGCCATCAATTGCAATCATCTCCTCGTCAATATTGGTTTGTTCTCGAACATCAAAACCTTGTAGTTTATTGCCTATTGTAGTGTTTACATTAGATACTGCATTAGTAACATGCTTACCTAAGAAAGCATCTCCTCCGTCTCGTAATTCTAAAGCTTCCATAATTCCCGTCGATGCTCCTGAAGGAACTGCTGCTCTTGCGTAAACTTTCCCCGCAAACACGTCAGACTCTACGGTAGGGTTTCCCCTTGAATCTAAAATCCATCGAGATTTAATTTTCGTGATTTTATAATCTGTCATCGTATCGTTTCTTTGTCCATTTTTTAAAGTTGTATAATAATAATAAATAAAGAAACTTTAATTCTTAATAGTATTTTTTATTTATTATTAGCAAATCTATTTATATTTGGTGTTAGAATGTCAGCTGAAAACAAACCATGGGTGGAAAAATATAGACCTCGCTTATTAGATGATGTGGTTAACCAAGAAGGAATTATTAAACGATTGAAGCAATTCGTAAAGGATAAATCAATGCCACACATTATATTCGCTGGTCCCGCCGGTACTGGTAAAACTACTTCTGCATTAGCAATGGTCAGAGAATTATACGGTAATAAAAAGGCAATTAATATTACATATTTGGAATTGAATGCAAGTGATGCCAGAGGTATAGATGTTATAAGAACTTATATCAAGGATTTTGCCAGAGCTAAACCTCCATCCGATATATTCTTTAAAATTCTAATTTTAGACGAAGCAGATAATATGACAGCACCAGCCCAACAAGCTTTAAGGAGAACAATGGAAAAATATACGCGTAACTGTAGAATGATATTAATTTGTAACTATTCTAATAAAATTATTCCACCTATTCAATCTAGATGCGTGGTTTTCCGTTTTTCATCTTTGAGAAACGAAGATATTAAAAACCGTGTCAAATTCGTTGCAAACAAAGAAGACATAAGCGTTAGTCCTGATGGTTTAAACGCTTTAGTCGATGTATCTAAGGGAGATTGCCGCAGAGCAATAAATTACTTGCAATCATGCGGAACAATCTCGAAAAATATTGACCAAGATGTGGTTTTCCGGGTTGCTGGAGAAGTCCCACCTGAACGGATTAGAGAGGTCCTTAAAACAGCTCTTAAGGGGCAATTACAATTTTCACTAAAATTGTTAAACGATATAACAAGAGAGTATGGATTGTCTGGCATAAACATCGTTAAGAATTTACATCGAGAAATTTACGACTTGGATGTGTCAGAAGATGTAAAAATAGAGCTAACGAAAATCCTTGCGGAGTTCGAGTACCGCTTAAGTCAAGGAGGCACGGAAGAAATTCAATTACAAGCCCTTCTCGCTAATATTGTTACGCTGCATGATACTGAATAATTTCTGTTTGGTCGAAAATTTTATTTCCTGTAGCAGGAAGAATTTATTCATTCTCTCTTTTGATTTGGCATCAATTGTAAATTGAGTTTTTTTTCCGTAGTTAATATCCCATAAAATTAATCCTAATGGATCAGCAGGTTGATAGGAGTAAGTTCTGGAGGGATTAAATAAATCTAAAAACTCTTCAAATGTAATTATTTCTAAACCAAGTTCAAAGATTTTAGCAACCATTCTTCTAATTTGTTGCCTTAAAAAAGCCCGACTCTTGAAATCGAAAATTAGGAAATCACCGTCTAATCTCAAGGATGCTAATATAATATCTCTAATAGTTTTTTCTTTATCTTTCTCTGGTTTGAAAAAGTTTTTAAAATCGTGTCTTCCCTCAAATGTTTTACACGCTTTGATCATTTCGTTTAGGTTATTTGAGCCTATTTTTCTACGAAAGTTAATTGAATAGGGCACTATATACTTGTAATGTCGATACAATGCATTGTATCTTGAAAAAAAATCTTTTGGTACCTCGGAATACCCCCAGATTCCAATATTTTTTGGGAGTGCTGTATTGATCTCCATTAAAATAGGTTTTTTTTCAGTTTCAAAAGAAAAAGTAGATCCGCGGGCTGAAACGTATTTATCAGTTCTGCTTGCTACTTCGAAACCCGATGACTTATCATCTTTTATATATTTTCGCTCCTTTAAGGCGCTCAATAGACATTCTTCAACAGTTAGATAATCAGGTTGGCGTTGAGAACCATGGTATTTTTTCGACCCAATGTAATAGAATTTAAAGATATACCTCGTTTTTTCCATTCCTATTAATTACAGCATTAAAATTTTAATAATTTTATGTTTGAAATAGGATTTTTATAATAAGTGAATTTTGTTTGTGTTATAATATTAAGATTAATTGAATTGTTAAAAAACAATCTTTTAATGTTTTAAAATCTTTTAAATTTCATAACGATTATACCGTCAAACAATAATATAGAAGAAAAAATATGTCCTTTATTTACTCATCTTTAAAAAATTTCAGAGATCGCGCAAGAGCAACAATAACAGTAAAAACGTTTAACATCGTGTTTTTCTTTGCTCTCTTTTTAGTTGTGTTTTTAGCCATCTTCATAAGACTTTCACCAATTATATCTGGTAATTACCTTATTAAAGCATTTGACCCATGGATTCAATATTACAACGCAGAATATTTATCAACGCATTCTGTATTTGAATACTTTAATTGGCACGACATAAAAAGTTGGTTTCCTGAAGGAATTACTCGTGGAAATCTCAGACCTGGACTGACTTTCACTGTAGTAGCAATTTATCAAGCTATTAATTTTATAGGGATTCCAATATCATTATATGATATATGCTACTTTTTTCCAGCGATTATGGGGGGAGCATCTGTGTATGCTATTTATCTGGTAGGGAAAGAAGCGCTCGATCGAAGATGCGGATTACTTGCTGCATTCTTTTTGGCTTTTAACCCTGGTTTCATGCAACGAACTACGGCAGGATTTTTCGATAATGAAACTATCGGTGTTTTTGCTGCTTTAATGGCTTTTTATTTCTTTATTAAAACAGTAAGAACAGGGAAATTATATCACTCGATTTTAGGTGGACTCTTTTCTGGTTATTTAGCTTTAAGTTGGGGTGGATTTAACTTCGTTTTTTTAATTCTTCCTATTGTGGTTTTCATTATGATTTTACTAAAGAAATACGATTCTAATCTTTTAATCGCCTATGCGGGAATCGAAGGAGTTGGATTACTTGTCTATGCTTTGAGTTCTAAGTTCCCATATAGTTCTTTCTTTACTAGTGTGGAGCTTGGAGCAATTTTTTATTTTACTATTTTTCTAAGCATATTTCATATTTTATATACAAATAGGAACAAGCTTTCTCGTCTATATAATGGTTTAATAAATACCATAAAGTGGGGATTGATACCCGTAATCGCCATCTTAGGCGTAATTATATGGGTTGCTCCAGATTTAATTCCTTTTGGGTTCGGTGGACGATTAGTAAGTGTATTAAGTCCTTTAATTAGAGAATCTTTGAGTGTTACAGCTTCCGTGGCTGAACATATGCCAAGTTCTTGGAGTGTGTTTTACTATAATACTTTGATTCCTCTGACTCTTTTACCTCTTGGATTATTTTTCTTATTTAAACGAGCTAATGCCGCTGATATCCTATTACTCGCTTTCTTACTTTTAATTTTTTATTTTACTGGCAGCATGATTCGAATAATATTATTATTTGCGCCAGCAGCATGCTTAGTGGGTGCGTATGGATTAGTTAATGTTTTAAAAATTTTTGGCAGTTTTTATGGAGAAAAAAGAACAGGTGTTAGTAGAAAACGAAAGCGCCAAGTCAAACGGATGGTTGGAAAATCTGAAATTGGTGCTGTTTATTTCATTGTTGGGATTATGTGTATGGCTCAAGTTATGCACGCTTCTAACATTGCTTTAACTCAACTATCGCAAAGTCAATTGGCACCAGGAGGACAAATACACGATTGGGAAGAAACTCTAACATGGATGAAAACAAATCTGCCTGGTACATCCGTTGTAGTCTCGTGGTGGGATTATGGTTATTGGATAACCCCCATAGGAAACATGACTTCGGTTAACGATAATGGAACTATCAATCAAACTCGAATGGGTCTGACAGGAATGGCGATGATGCAAACAAACGAGATTTATAGTGCAAAAGTGTTTAGAGCATTACAAGCAGACTATGTCTTAGTCTATTTTGGAATGCTGTATCCTAACTTAGGAGGTGACGAAGGTAAATGGCCTTGGATGGTAAGGATCTGCAACGATAACTACCAAAGCTATAAGAATTTTGGCATGGAAGAGGATAATTGGGCTCCGAATTCTGTATTTGTAGAAGAAGAATATTTTAACTCAACTACGGGAAGACCCACTCCAAAATGGTTCCAAAGTCAGTTAGTTAAATTAATGCTCTATGGAAATCCAACAGCTCCTCCACCAAATCCTAATAACCTACAAACATTTACTGAATACTACCAAAATCAAGTTAATACATTAACAGACGACCAAGGAAACCCGTATACCACACATATACCCCCTGATGGATTATATGAATTCAATGTTTTTAAGTACGCATATATCTCGACAAATGGAATGGTAAAATTGTTTAAACTTGATTATACTGCTTTAGAATCTAGTTTTCAAATACAAAATCCAGAAGTATTCGATACTGGTTATGCTACTTTCAAATTGAAAAACACAGGTTCGAAAGATTTAACGATTAGCGATATTAAGATAAACGGTGAGAGTTACGATTTTAACCTGGGTAAAGGCATCGAGACAAATAAATTAAACTCTAACGAAGAAGATTTAGTTTGGGTAGACATTAAATCTAGTGGAAAATCTTTTGAAATAAATGATGTGGTAAACATTGAAGTAGAGGCTCAATCAGTTGCGGTTGATTCTTCACCTTTCACTTTCACGAACGATACAAGCAATCTGTTTGTAAAAGAAGCTAAGGAAGGAGATATTAGGATAAATAAAATCAGTAGTAATGTCGTTCAAAT